>NZ_JBVILA010000002.1:0-190731 GCF_055580625.1 Amycolatopsis sp. NPDC031561
ACGGTTCCAGTATCGCCCACTGCTCATTCGTCAGGTCACCACGCCCCACACGAAGATCATCTCAAACCAAGACACACTTCTAAAACACGCCCTAGTTGCGGTACTTGCACACGCATCTACCGCAACTAGAGGACGAAACGCGTCAGGTGCCGATCGCTTCGGCGAGCGCCAGGATCCGCCGCGCGTTGTCCACGTGCAGGTTCTCGATCATCCGCCCGTCCACGGTCACGACGCCCTGCCCGGCCGCCTTGGCCTCCTCGAACGCCGAGATGATCTTGCGTGACCGCTCGATCTCCTCCTTGGACGGCGCGAAGATCCGGTTGCACGGCTCCAGCTGCGCCGGGTGGATCAACGTCTTGCCGTCGAAGCCGAACTGGCGCCCTTGCAGGCACTCCGCCTCGAAGCCTTCGAGGTCCTTCACGTCGTTGTAGACGCCGTCGAGGATCGCCTTGCCGGTCGCCCGCGCGGCCAGCAGCGCCAGCGAAAGCCCGCCTAGCAGCGGCGCCCGGCCCGGGACGAACTCGGCGTGCAGCTCCTTCGCCAGGTCGTTCGTGCCCATCACCAGCACGGTCAGCCGCTCGGACGCCGAAGCGATCTCCTCGGCGTGCAGCATCGCGACCGGGGTTTCGACCATCGCCCAGATCTTCGTGTGCTCCGGCGCGCCGCCGAGTTCCAGCGCGCGCTCGATGTTGTGCACTTCGGCCGCGGAGTTCACCTTCGGCACCACGATCGCGGCCGGGCCCGCCTGCGCCGCGGCGCGGAGGTCGGCGTCGTGCCATTCGGTGTCGAGGCCGTTGACGCGGATGGTCACTTCCCGCTCGCCGTACTCCTTCGACGACGCGGCAGCACAGACCCGCTCGCGAGCGGCTTCCTTCGCGTCGGGCGCGACGGCGTCTTCGAGGTCGAGGATGAGCGCGTCGGCGTCGAGCGTCTTCGCCTTTTCCAGCGCTCTTTCGTTGGCGCCCGGCATGTAGAGGACGGAACGTCGGGGATTCATGCTTGAGCCTCCTGAGTGGCCGCGTCGTAGGCGGCGGCGAGTTCGGGGTCGTCGGCGGCCAGGGCGTCGGCGAGTTCGGCGACCACCCGGCACTGCTTCACCGAGGCGTCGTCCTGCATCTTCCCGTCGATCATCACGGCGCCGGTGCCGTCACCCATCGCGGCGATCACACGCCGCGCCCAAGCCACGTCTTCAGGGGAAGGCGAGAACACCTTCTTGGCGATGTCGATCTGTACCGGGTGCAGGCTCCAGGCACCCACGCAGCCGAGCAGGAACGCGTTGCGGAACTGGTCTTCGCAGGCCACGACGTCGCGGATGTCGCCGAACGGCCCGTAGAACGGCAGGATCCCGTTCGCCGCGCAGGCGTCGACCATCCGCGCGACCGTGTAATGCCAGAGGTCCTGCTGATACGTCGTGCGTCCCTCGTTCAGGTCCTCGCCGGTCGGGTCGGTGCGCACCAGGTAGCCGGGGTGCCCGCCACCCACCCGGGTGGTCTTCATCCGGCGGCTCGCGGCGAGGTCGGCCGGGCCGAGCGAGATGCCCTGCATCCGCGGGCTCGCGCCGGCGATCTCCTCGACGTTCGCGACACCGCTGGCGGTCTCCAGGATCGCGTGCACCAGCAGCGGTTTCGTCAGGCCCGCCCGCGCTTCGAGCTGCGCGAGCAGCCTGTCGACGTAGTGGATGTCCTGCGCGCCTTCGACCTTCGGCACCATGATCACGTCGAGCTTGTCGCCGATCTCGGTGACCAGCGTGATCAGGTCGTCGAGCACCCACGGCGAGTCGAGGCTGTTGACGCGGGTCCACAGCTGCGTCTTGCCGAAGTCGGTCGCCTTCGCGATGGCGACGAGCCCGTTCCGCGCGGCCTCCTTGCGGTCGGCGCGCACGGCGTCCTCGAGATTGCCGAGCAGGACGTCGACCTTCTTGGCGAGGTCCGGGACCTTGGCCGCCATCTTTTCGTTGCTGGGGTCGAAGAAGTGGATCATCCGCGAAGGAGGCACGGGGATCTGGCGGAGCGGTTCCGGCGCCCCCACCGCGAGCGGGGCGAAGAAATCCTTCGGCGAACGCATCGTTCCTCCATCGCAACGGGCTAAGTGACCGACGAGTAACCCTAAACCCGGAAGGCGGGGAACCGCTGCGGCGCAGCTCACCTCCAAGGGGACACGATCGGGAATCGCGGAGGAATCTGTGGACGACTGGGCCTTGCCGGGTTTTACCGAGATGGGGTCGCTGGGCGAAGGCGGATTCGGGCGTGTCGTACTGGCACGCCATGATGAATCCGCCCAGGTCGTGGCCATCAAATACCTGTACACACGGTTCGCGGCCGACCCGCGGCGCCTGGCCGAATTCCGCCATGAGGCGCAGGTCCTGAGCCGCGTTTCGGGGCCTCACATCGCCCGTCTGCACCAGTTCGTGGAGACCCCACAAGGTGCCGCCATCATCATGGAAGCGGTTCACGGAATCTCCCTGAAAGAGATCCTCGGCCGCCAGGACAAGCTCGAGCCCGAAGCCGCGCTGGCCATCCTCAAGGGTTCACTGCTCGGCCTCGCCGGCGCCCACGCCGCGGGGACCGTCCACCGCGACTACAAACCGGCCAACGTCCTGGTCACCCGAGAGGGTCAAAGCAAGCTCGTCGACTTCGGTATCGCCGTGCTCGCCGGGCAGACCGGGGTCGCCGCGGGCACGCCCGCGTACATGGCGCCCGAGCAGTGGGCGGGCGGGATCGCCACCCCCGCGACCGACGTCTACGCCGCGACCTGCGTGTTCTTCCAGTGCGTCGCCGGGCACAAGCCGTATGAGGCCGAACAGACCGAAGTGCTGCGCACGCTGCACGAATACGCGCCGATCCCGTTCGGCGAGGTTCCCGAACCGGTCCGCGACCTCATCGCGCGCGGCATGGCGAAGGACGTCGCCCAGCGGCCGTCGGGCGCGGCCGAGTTCGTCACCGAACTGGAGTCTTCCGCGAGGAAGGCGTACGGCGACGACTGGGAGCGCAACGGCTGGCACTGGCTCGCCAAGGGCGCCGGTGTCCTGGTCACCCTGTCCCCGCTGGCCCTGCTCGGAGCCGGGACCGCCGCCGCGCCGGTCATCGCGGGCGGCGCGGCGGGCGGTGTCGCGGCGACCACCGGCGGCGGGATCGCGCTCGGTCTCAAGGTGACCGCCGCGATCGCCGCCGTCACCGCGGCCGCCGTCGGCACGGTCGTGGTGGTCAACTCCGGCGGCGACGACCCGGCGCCGCCGATCACGACGACGCTCGCCGCGATGAAGGTCGACCTGCTCACCCGTACCGAGAAGCTCAACGGCTTCGACTACAACGGCAAGTACGTCCGGATCAGCGGGCTGAAGGACAAGGCCGTGGAGGAACGGGTCAACAAGGCGCTGATGGCGCCGATCGACGAGTGGCTCACCACCCTCTGGTCGCCGGGCAACCCGCCGGAGAAGGAGCCCGACGGCGACATCCCGCACATGTCCACGACGGCCGAGGTCCTGCGTCAGGACGACAAGCTGCTTTCGGTCGTCTACGAACGCTCGGTCGAAACGGTGCAGCTCGGGAATCACGGCTCCTACGACGTCCGCACCCTCGTGATCGATCTGTCCGGCGGTGACGTGATCTCGACCGCGAACCTGTTCGACGACGTCGAGGGCAACGCCGAGCGGATGCTGAAACTGGAGAACACGTTCTACGCCTCGGCCAAACCGGGTGAGTGCCTCTCCGAGCCGCCGTCGCGGCCGGAGCATCTTCCCGTCCGGTCGATGTCGGGCCCGAACGCCGAAGACAGGTCGATCGTGCAAGCGGCACCCGCGACGAGCGGGATGGTCTTCTACGTCAGTGCTTACGTGCTCGGGTACGCGATGGCCTGCAGTCCGACGACGGTCACCGTCCCCTACGACCGGTTGCTCGATCTGCTGAGTCCCACGGTCAAGAAGCTGCTCGGCGACACACCGGCGCAACGGACCAAAGAGGACAACGTCGGCGCCTTCACCATCACCACGCCGGAAAAATGGAAGCTGCTGTCCAGTGCGACGCCCGAGCGCCAGCTCGTGACCGCCGATCAGTGCACGGGGGCGCAGTGCGCGAGCGTCCTTTTCAGCGACAACTCGCGGGTCGACCCGGCCACTCCGGCGTATGAACCGGGCAAGCCGTACAACCGCTCGACCGGTCCGCGTCCGTGTCCTTCCATCGGGGCACCCGGCGAAACGCAGGGCTCGCCCGTCCTGGAGAAGAAGGAGCTCCGGCCGATCGGGACGAAGAAGGCCGCCTACGAGGAATGGCGGCTCACCTGCTCCGGAGGCGGGACCATGACACAGCGGGTGTGGTTCCTGCCGAAAACGCAGCTCGTGGTCGTCGACGAATGGAACACTCCTGGCCTCGACAAGATTCTGGAAGAGGCGAAGTGGCCGTGAACATCAACGACGTGAACGACGAGTGGAGCCTGCCCGGCTTCACGGAGCTGGAGCAGCTCGGCACGGGCACCTTCGGCCGCGTGGTGCTCGCGCGTCAGGACAACACCGGCCACGTCGTCGCGATCAAGTACCTCTTCTCCCGCTTCGCCGCCGACCCCGCCTATCTCGACGCGTTCCGCCAGGAGGCGCTTGCGCTGCACCGGGTGTCGAGCCCGCATGTCGTGAAGTTGTACGAGTTCTTCGAGACGCCGCAGGGCGCGGCGATCGCGATGGAGGCGATCAACGGTGTCTCGCTGCGGTCGGTGCTGCAGGCCGAAGGCGCCCTCGAACCCGAAGCCGCGCTCGCGGTGCTCAAGGGTTCGTTGCTCGGGCTGGCCGCGGCGCACTCCGCCAACGTCGTCCACCGGGACTACAAACCGGGCAACGTCCTCGTCGCCGGCACCGGCGAGAGCAAACTCGTCGACTTCGGCACGGCCGTACTCGCCGGTGAACGGGGCCCGGCCGTCGGCACCCCGGCCTACATGGCGCCCGAGCAATGGTCAGGCGGGCAGGCCACCCCGGCCACCGACGTCTACGCCGCGACCTGCGTGTTCTTCCAGTGCGTCGCCGGGCATCGGCCGTATCAGGCCGACGACACCGAAGTGCTGCGCACGCTGCACGAACACGCACCGATCCCGTTCGGTGAAGTACCTCAGCCGGTGCACGAGATCGTCGCGTTGGGGATGGCGAAGGAGCCGTCGAAACGGCCGGTCGACGCGCTCATGTTCGTCGCGGAGCTGGAACGCGTCGCCCGGGCGGGTTACGGCGAAGACTGGGAGCGCAAGGGCTGGTCACGGCTGGCGAAGGCGACCGGCGTCCTCGTCGCGGTGACGCCGCTGGCCCTGCTCGGCGCCGGGACGGCGGCCGCACCCGGGGTCGCCGCCGCCGGAACGGGCGCGGTGGCCGCGTCGACCGGCGGGATCGCGGCCGGGTTGAAGATCGCTGTCGGCGTCGTGGCGGCGACAGCTGCGGTGGTTGGCTCGGTGGTCGTCTTCTCCGACCCGAGCAGTCCGCCGCCGCAGTCGCCGCCGACGACCCAGCAGGCCGTCGCGCTCAAGGTCGCGATGAAGAACCGCACCGGCACGGTGCCCGGCACCACCCTCCAGTTCCGAGGGCAGTATCCGGAGGTGACCGGCGGACCCGACCAGGCCTGGTCGAAACGGGTCAACGACGCCTTGACCGCGCCGATCGACGAGTGGAACCGGGAGACGGGACCAGGCGCGGCGGAGCTGGCGGCCGAGCACGGCGGCGGCCCCTACGAGCTCACCACCAAGGTCGAGGTGCGGATGCAGACCGAGAAGTACCTCTCGGTGCGCTACGAACACGGCCTCGAAAACGCTCCGCATCCGACTTGGAACATGGGCCGCTCCGCCGTCTTGATCGACCTCACCGGCGGTAACCCCGTCGCGCCCGCGGATCTGTTCCGCCCCGGGATGTTCTCGGATCAGGGGATGCTGGCACTCAGCGACCTGCTCTGGCCCGATCACGATCAAGGGTGCGGACTGAAGACCTGGACCCCGATCAAGCCCGCTGACCTGGCCGGGCCGGGGGAACGCAAGGTGTTCCCCACCTTCACACCCGCCGAGGTCGAGCTCACGATCAACTTCAACCGGCTCGGTTTCGAGACCGCCTGCGGCGTCCAGACGATGACGCTGCCGTACGACCGGCTGTCCGACCTGCTGAACCCCGAACTCGTCGCGGGGCTGACCGGCGGCAAGGCCGCGAAGGGGACTTCGCCGCCGCCGCCCGCGCAAGGACTCACCGACGTCCCGGTCGGCGCGCTGACCCTGCACCTGCCGCCGGGCTGGTCCGTCCAGCCGCAAGGGCTGGAGAAGGTGATCGTCGCCCCGGGCTGCCCGGACCCGAAGAAGTACTTCAACTGCAAGTACGTCCTGGTCACGGACAACGCGCAGGAATCGGCGGAGCAGCCGGCCTACCGGCCGGGCGAGTTCTACCGGCGCAGCGCGGGCGGCCGGGCCTGCAACGCCGCCGGGCGCAAGGACCTCCGCCAAGAGGGTGACGCGACGAAGACGACTTCCGCCACCGCACCGGTGGGCGGGGCGACGGCGACCTACGAGGAGTGGACGATCCAGTGTGTTCCTCGTGGACAGACGGGGGGAAGCGGCGACGCTCAAGTGACCCAGCGGATCTGGTTCGTTGCGGACAGGCAAATCGCGGTGATGGACGAGTGGCGGACACCGGGCGTCGAGGAACTGCTCCGCACCGCGACGGTCTCATGACCTTGACCTGCGAGGGTCCACAGTGGAATGACCATTCACTGGGCTGAATGGACCAGCGCTTTGCTTCCGTTGCCTCGCCAGTGTTCGGTGGCGGTCACCTCATACCTGTGACCGTTCGGAGACGCCGAGTAACACCACTTACCTCGTTCTCACTCGGTTGGCGGCACGGTCGGACTGAAGTCCGTCGACCGCCTACCGACCGGTCACCGATGACAAGGCGCCGTCGATCGCAGCCACTCGCCTTGTCCGGCGCCCCCGCGTCCCCGCCCTGTTAGACAGTTCATGTGCCGCTTCCACCGAGGTGGCACGGGGATGAAGAGCCTTAGGGAAACCAGGTTCGAAGGAGGCGGAACGTGGCGGCTACACCGAACATGGAGAGCTCGACGGTCGCCGGTGGCGCGAAGCGCAGCCGGTCACTGCCGAGCCGGGTGGTGCCGCCGATCGAACTGCCCGCGAGCGTCGAGGAGCTTTCACGCAAGGCCGCCGCCCTGCTCGGCTGGAACGGCATCGTGTTGCCGGAGACCACCGTGCTCGGCCGCAAGATCTGCGTGGTCGCCCGGCTCCGTACCGACGTGCACGCGGAGCGCATCGCGATGGGCATGGGTCCCGTCGTCGATCGCGCCACCGTCGACACCTGGACTTGGCCAGAGCTGGCCGCGACCGCACCCGCGCCGGCCGCCGAGATCATCGGCGTCCTCGCGGTCGCCCGGCACTGGCGCACCGCGATGGCCTCCGCGGTCCCGTTCGCAAGGTACGGCGAGGCCGCGATGGTGCTCCCATCGCCCGCCGTACTGACGGAAGACTATGTCGGCAACTGCCTGCCGCGTGCCCGCGCCTACGGGCTGGCCATCGTCGCCGCCGACCCCAACGCGGTGACCGACCTCGACCTCGAGGGCCACAACGAGCGCATGATCCTGGACGAGGACCCGGTCTCGCGCCTGGTCAACGAGATCGTCTACGACCAGCTGCTGCGCGGCACCGAGGCTCCTGCCGAAGTCGAGTAGACCCACTACTCTCGCGAACATGCGAGTAGTCATTGCAGGTGGACACGGGCAGATCGCGCTTAAGCTGGAGAAACTCCTCGCCGAGCGTGGTGATCAGGCGGTCGGCATCGTGCGCAATCCCGATCACGTCGCCGACCTCGAGGCGATCGGTGCCGAAGCCGTCGTCCTCGACCTGGAAAAGTCCGATGTGGACGCCGTGGCCAAGGTGCTCGACGGTGCCGACGCGGCGATCTTCGCCGCGGGCGCCGGGCCGGGCAGCGGTACGGCTCGCAAGGACACTGTGGACAGGGCCGCCGCGGCACTCTTCGCGGCGGCCTCCGAACAGGCGGGCGTACGGCGGCACATCCAGGTCGGTTCCATCAATGCCGACGTATGGGAGACCGCGGACGTTCCGGACGATTTCCGGCTGTACCTCAAAGCCAAGAAAGCGGCCGAGGACGATCTGCGCGCCCGCGATCTCGAATGGACGATCCTGCGACCGGGACAGCTCACGAACGACGAGGGCACCGGCAAGATCTTGATCGCCGAATCCACCGAACGCGGCCCCATTCCCCGGCAGGACGTCGCCGCGATCCTCGTCGCGCTGCTCGACGATCCGTCGACGGCGGGACGTGTCCTCACCACGATCTCGGGTGATACTCCTATCTCTCAGGCCGTTTCCGCTCTGTGAAGCTCTAGTGTGTGGACGTAATCCGTCAGTTAAGTGAACGGAGTAAGTCCTTGCGCGAGGACATCGCGGTTTTCAGCGGTAGCGCACATCCCGAGCTCGCCGAAGAGATCTGCACGCATCTCGGTGTTCCGCTGCATCCCGTGCAGGTGCAGCGGTTCGCCAACGACTGTCTCGAAGTCCAGCTCCAGGCGAACTGCCGCGAGCGCGACGTTTTCCTGATCCAGCCGTTGGTGCGGCCGGTGCAGGAACACCTCGTCGAACTGCTGCTGATGCTGGACGCCGCGCGGGGCGCGTCGGCGAAGCGGATCACCGTCGTCATGCCGCACTATTCGTACGCCCGGTCGGACAAAAAGGACGCGCCGCGGATTTCGATCGGCGGCCGTCTCGTTGCGGACCTCATGGCGACCGCCGGCGCCGATCGCGTCCTCGCGATGACGCTGCACTCACCGCAGGTGCACGGCTTCTTCAGTGTTCCGGTCGACCATCTGCACGCCTTGCAGGAACTGGCCAAGCACTTCCGGCAGTACGACCTCTCCGCGACCACCGTGGTTTCGCCGGATCTCGGCAACGCCAAGGAGGCCGCGCATTTCGCCCGGCTGCTCGGGGTTCAGGTCGCCGCGGGCGCGAAGCAGCGTTTCGCCGACGACAGGGTCGAGATCAGCTCGGTGATCGGTGAGATCACCGGCCGCGACGTGATCGTCCTCGACGACGAGATCGCCAAGGGCAGCACGGTGATCGAACTGCTCAACAAGCTGAGGGAACTGAAGCCGCGCTCGATCCGCGTCGCGTGCACGCACGGCTTGTTCTCCAGCGGCGCGCTCGAGCGGATCGGCAGCCAGCCGGACGTGCTGGAGGTCGTCTGCACCAACACCGTGCCGATCCCGCCGGAGGAACAGAGCCCGAAACTCCGGGTCCTGTCGATCGCGCCCGCGCTGGCGGAGGCGATGCGGCGGATCCACAACGGCGAATCCGTCAGCGCGCTCTTCGAAACGAACTAAACGGTTCCCAGGACCCGGTCGAGGTACGTGTTCGTGAAGACCCCGGCCGGGTCCACCTCCTTGCGGATCCGCGTGAAGTCGTCGAATCGCGGGTAGCGCGAGCGGAGGGTCGCGGCGTCGAGGTCGTGCATCTTGCCCCAGTGCGGGCGGCCGCCGACCTCGCCGACGATCGACGCGAATCCGGCGAAGTACTCGCGATAGGGCATGCCGATGAACTGGTGGATCGCGATGTAGGCGGAGTCGCGGCCGTTCGCGGTCGAGAGCCAGATGTCGTCCGCGGCGGCGACGCGCACCTCGACCGGGAACGCGACCGGATTCTCCAGCTTCGGGACGAACGCGCGGAGTTCGGAAAAGACGTCGAGCAGCGATTCGCGGGGGATCGCGAACTCCGACTCGACGAACCGCACGCCCCGATGGGTCACGAAGACGCGATGCGACGTGTCGCTGTACTCGCGGGCCGAGAGGATGTTCGAGGCGAACTTTCCGAGCGGCTGCACGAGTTTCGGCACCGCGCGGCCGAGACGGCACAGCCCGCCGAACGCGACGTTCTCCGTGATCTCGTAGTCGACGAATTCCTTCACCCTGCCCAGTGGCTTGCGTTCGCTGCCCGCCGGGAGCCGGTTGTTGCGCTTGACCAGGGCGTTCTTGCCGTACGGGAACCAGTAGAACTCGAAGTGGTCGTTCTCGTCGGCGAACTGGTCGAAGCCTTCGAGGACCTGTTCGAGTGGTTCCGGCCGCTCCTGGGCGGAGAGCAGGAACGACGGCTCACACTGCAGAGTGACCGTGCTGATGACGCCGAGCGCGCCGAGACCCACTCTCGCGGCGGCGAAGAGGTCGGGGCGCTCGTCCGCCGAACAGGCGACCACGGTGCCGTCGGCGAGCACGAGTTCGAGCGCGGCGATCTGGGTGGCGATACCGCCGAGCCGGGCGCCGGTGCCGTGGGTGCCGGTGGAGATCGCGCCCGCGACGGTCTGCGCGTCGATGTCGCCGAGGTTGGTCATCGCCAGCCCGAGCGCGTCGAGTTCGGCGTTGAGCTGCTTGAGCGTGGTGCCCGAGCGGACCGTGACCAGGCCTTTCGCGACGTCGGCCGACGCGATGCCCGCCCAGCCGGTGAGGTCCATGGCGTCCGAATCCGCCACGGCGATCGCCGTGAACGAGTGACCGCTGCCCAGCGGGCGCAGGCGCCGTCCGTCCGCGGCGGACCGGCCGATCGCCTCGGCGATCTCCTCCGTGCCGCGCGGTCGGTGCACGCGCAGCGGCGACGCCGTCGCGGTACCGGCCCAGTTGCTCCACCGAGTCATGCACACACCCAATCCGAGAGTCTGCTGCCCTTGAGATGTTCGAGTGCCGAAACAGTAAGTGAATAGTATTCGCGTTTCAAGCCCTTCTGTCGTACCTTAGTTCGGGTGACCAGTGCGACGGTGTACGACTTGGCGACGAAGGACCTGGATCCTCCGTTCGCGGTTGTCGACTTGGATGCGTTCGACGCGAACGGCGCCGACCTGCTGCGGCGGGCGGCGGGCAAGCCGATCCGCGTGGTCAGCAAGTCCGTTCGTTGCCGGTACCTGCTCGAACGGGTGCTAGCGCGGCCCGGCTTCGAAGGCCTCATGTGCTACTCGCTCGCCGAAGCCGTCTGGCATGTCGAGCAGGGGACAGCCGACGACATCGTGGTCGCGTACCCGACCGCCGACCACGGCGCGCTGCGACGGCTGGCGGCGAACGACCGGGCGCGGGCGGCGATCTCGATCATGGTCGATTCGCCGGAACACCTCGACCTGGTCGATGCCGCGCTGGGACAGGACCATCCCGAGATCCGCGTCTGTCTCGAACTCGACGCTTCGTGGCGGCCGCTGCCAGGGGTGCACGTCGGCACCAGGCGCTCACCGGTGTTCAGCCCGCGGCAGGCCGCCGATCTGGCGCGAACCATCCTGTCCCGCAAGGGTTTCCGGCTCGTCGGGATGATGGCGTACGAAGGCCAGATCGCCGGGCTCGGCGACGCGGCGGGCAGCGGCGTCAAGAACTCGCTCATCGGCTGGATGCAGCGGAAGTCCATTGTGGAAATCGCGAAGCGCCGCGCGGCCGCCGTTCGCGCTGTCCGGGCCTTGGCGGATCTGGAGTTCGTCAACGGCGGCGGCAGCGGCAGCGTCGAGTCGACCGGCGCCGAAGCGGCCGTCACCGAAATCGCCGCGGGCTCCGGCCTGATCGGCCCCACGCTTTTCGACGGCTACGCGCACTTCTCGCCGCGTCCGGCCGCGATGTTCGCGCTCCCCGTCGTCCGGCGTCCGGCGCCCAAGGTCGCGACGCTCTTCTCCGGCGGCTACATCGCTTCCGGCCCGACGGAGTCTTCGCGGCAGCCGACGCCCTACCTGCCCGAAGGCCTTTCGCTGCTCGGATTCGAAGGCGCGGGCGAAGTCCAGACCCCCGTGTCCGGCGAAGCCGCCCGCCACCTGCGGCTCGGCGACCGCGTCTGGCTGCGCCACGCGAAAGCCGGCGAACTCGCCGAACGCTTCACGCACTACCACGTGATCATCGGCGACCGCGTCGACCGGACCGTCCCCACCTACCGAGGCGAGTCCCAAAACTTCGGCTGATCCGCGCGACCCCACCCCCCACCCGTCCCAGGGGGGCGCGCCCCGCACCAGCGTATCGGGAGGGGGTGTCGGGAAGCGGTGTCCTGAGGAGTGAGGGGCGAGGTTGTCCACAACTGTGGGTGGGTGTGGACAACTTATGTGGACAACTGGATAAGGCCAGCTCAGGGCATGTCTAGGCGTGGCTGATGGGGGCTGTGTGACTGGTGGGGCTTGGGAATCGGGCATCGGTGGACACGAATGGAGCAAGGGGGATCCACCGGTGACGGCAAGGCCACCTTCGGGACGTTCAACGTCCTGAAGGTGGCCTTCGCGACGTCCGGGCACCAGGTCACGAGTCCAGCTCACGAGTCCATAGTGGACGGAAGCGAGGTGAAGGACACCTTCGCCGCATGCGACGTGGGGAAAGCGCCCTTCGCCGCATCGGACGCGGGCAGAGCGTCCTTCAGCTCCGGACCCTCAGGCTTCGCCGAACTTGCTCGCCAGGTACCCCTTCACCACCGACTTCGCCTCCGCCACGATCCGCTCGTCCCCGCGCGGGTCACGGCGGAACGCCAGCTTCAGCAGCGCGTCGGCGGTTTCGTTCGCGATCGTCAGCGCGAACCGGATGTCGTCCAGCGGCGACGAGATCCGCGCCGAAAGGATGTCGGTGAGCGCGTCGACGATGACGGCGTTGTTGTCGCGAGTCTCGTCGAGGAGCTGCCGGTCCACGACGTCACCGAAGTGGACCTTCGAGAAACCGGGGACCTCGCGGTGCATGTCGAGGTAGATGTCGAGGATCGAGTCCACGACATCCCACCAGTGTTCGGGCGCGAGCTCGTTCAAG
This sequence comes from Amycolatopsis sp. NPDC031561, assembly GCF_055580625.1. NCBI lineage: Bacteria > Bacillati > Actinomycetota > Actinomycetes > Pseudonocardiales > Pseudonocardiaceae > Amycolatopsis > Amycolatopsis sp. NPDC031561. The sequence continues at coordinate 12,765 of NZ_JBVILA010000002.1, forward strand.
GTTTCGGACACCGAGGCGACGAACCGTTCGAGGTTGCGTTGCGTCAGCGCTTGCACCACGGCCCGCTTGTCGGGGAAGAACTGGTACAGCGACCCGACGGCCACCCCCGCGCGCTTCGCGATCAACGTGGTCGTCAGTGCGTCGTAACCGAGCTCATCGATCAGCTGGGCGCTGGCGTCGAGCATCTGCTCCACCCGCTTGGCGCTGCGTTGCTGGACGGGCTGCCGCCGGAGCGGAGTCGTCTCCGTCGGCGGTTTCGCGGCCTGGATGTCGGACACTCGGGCTCCTCCTTCGCTGATCTGCGACTTTATCGTGCCGACAGGGTTCCCCACGGTCGAGTGAAGGCATAGTATCTGAGAACTTTTCATGTTCGGCCGTGTCTCCGAAGAAAGGTGCGTAGCCGGTGGAAAATCCGACCTTCCCGTCCGAATTCCTGTGGGGTGTCTCGACCTCCGCCTTCCAGATCGAGGGGGCGACCGGCGAGGGCGGCCGAGGACAGTCCATTTGGGACACGTTCACTGAAACGGAGGGGAAGATCGCGCGGGGGGAGGACGCCAAGGTAGCCGCCGATCACTTCCACCGCTACTCCGAAGACATCGCGATGATGGCCGGGCTCGGCGTCGGCGCGTACCGGATGTCCTTCGCCTGGCCGAGAATCCAGCCCGACGGCGACGGAAAGCCCAACGCGGACGGCCTCGCCTTCTACGACGGGCTCATCGACGAGGTCTGCGCCGCCGGAATCGACCCGGTCGGGACGCTCTTTCACTGGGATCTCCCACAGGCGCTCGAGGACAAGGGTGGCTGGCTCTCCCGTGATACCGCCGAACGCTTCGCGGAGTACGCCGCCATCCTGGGCGAGCGGTTCTCCGATCGGGTGAAAATGTGGATCCCGCTCAACGAGCCCATGGTCATGTCGATCTTCGGCTACGCGATCGGCGAATACGCGCCGGGCAAGACACTCCTGCTCGATGCCCTGCCCACCGCGCACTACCAGAATCTTGCCCACGGTCTCGCCGTCCAAGCCCTGCGCGCGGCCGGTGCCCGCAGCGTCGGCACGGCCAACAATCATTCGCCGATCTGGCCCGCCTCCGATTCGCCGGAGGACAAGGCCGCGGGCGAATGGATCGACGCCCTCATCAACCGTACGTACGTCGATCCGGTGCTGCTGGGCCGTTATCCCGAACAGGTCGTCGAACATCTCCCGAAGGACTTCGCCGACGATCTCCCCGCCATCGCGCAGCCGCTCGACTTCTACGGGGTGAACTACTACGAGCCGCAGGGCGTCGCCGCGCCCGGTGAAGGCAATCCGCTGCCCTTCGAGCTCCGCGCGATCGAGGGGTATCCCATGACCACCAACGATTCCCCGATCGTCCCGCACGGCCTGCGCGAGCTGCTCGTCACCTTCCAGGAGCGCTACCGTGAGCACCTCCCACCCGTCTACATCACCGAAAACGGCTGCAGTTTCCACGACGTCGTCGCCGAAGACGGGCACGTCCACGACCAGGAGCGCATCGACTTCCTGCACAGTCACCTGGTCGCGGTGCGCGAGGCGATGGACGCCGGCGTCGACGTCCGCGGGTACTTCGTCTGGTCGCTGATGGACAACTTCGAGTGGTCGAAGGGCTACCAGCCGCGGTTCGGCCTGGTGCACATCGACTACGAGACACAGAAGCGGACCCCGAAGGATTCCTTCGGCTGGTACCGGAAACTGATCAGCCATGAGTGAGCTCAGAGCCTTGCCCGAGGCGCTCGCCGAGCCGGTCGCCAGGGTCCGCGCGGGCTGGATGAGCCTGCTGTTCTTCGCGAACATCGCGCTCTGGCTCGGGGTCTACGCGCCCATTCAGGTCCTACTGCCGAAACAGGCCGAAATCCTGGACGCGGCCAACAAAGAAGCCGTGTTCAGCCTGGTCACCGGCGTCGGCGCGATCGTCGCGCTGATCGCCAACCCGGCCGTCGGCCTGCTCTCGGACCGCACCTGTTCCGCGCGCGGCCGCCGTCATCCGTGGACGGCCGTCGGTGCCGTGGTCGCCGCGGCCGGACTGCTCGTCCTCGCGTTCGCGCCGAACGTCGCGATCATGGTGCTCGGCTGGTGCCTGGTGCAGGCGGGCCTGAACGGAATGCTCGCGATGCTGGTCTCGGCGATCGCCGACCGGGTGCCCGTGACCCAGCGCGCGCAGGTCGGCGGGCTGGTCGGTATCGCCCAGATGCTCGGGACCGTGCTCGGCGCGGTGGTGGTCGTGGTGATGCTCGACCTCGCCGGACTCCCACTGGGCTACGCGGTGTGCGCGGCCATCGTACTGGCCGGCGCGGCGGCGTTCGTCCTGCGCACGCCCGACGCGCGGCTGCCGGTCGAGTACCGGCCGTCGGCACGGACCCGCGACGTCCTCTCGAATCTGTGGATCTCCCCGCGCGAACATCCGGACTTCGCCTGGGCGTGGGGCTGTCACTTCATGATCAACCTCGGCAATGCCTTCGGGACGCTGTACCTGCTGTTCTTCCTCAAGGACGCGGTGCATTACGAAGACCCCGACACCGGCCTGCTGATCATGATGGGGCTCTACGGCGCCGCTCTCATCGTCGGCGCGCTCATCGCCGGGTACTTCTCCGACAAGTCCGGACGCCGCAAGCCTTACGTCTTCGCGGCGTCAGCGGTGATGGCGGTGGCCGCGCTCCTGCTGGTCGTCTGGCAGAACTGGAAGGCCGCGCTCGCGGCGTCACCGTTGCTGGGCATCGGTTTCGGTGCGTACATGGCCGTCGCGCTGGCGATGCTCACGCAGGTGCTGCCCGCCGCGCAGGACCGGGCGAAGGACCTCGGGGTCATCAACATCGCGAACTCGTTGCCGCAGGTGGTGGCGCCGATGCTGACCGCGCCGATCCTGGCGTATCTGGGCGGGTATCCGAGCCTCTTCGCGGCCTCGGCGCTGTCCACCGTCATTGCCGCGGTGCTGGTCACGCGGGTGAAAACGGTCAGCTGAAAGGAAAGTTGGAGACCGCGGACCGATGCCGGTCGGGGGAGGGGAGTGCAACGGCACCGGCCCGCGGAGTTCGGGGGATGACAGCGTGTCCTTGGCAGGTATCGCGCTGCGTTTGTGATCATCAACCTAGCGACCGATTACTGCCTTCGCTAGGTGTTCTGCCGATAATTTTCGATTAATCGCGGTGGGGACCGGAGTGATTACCGAGAGCGGCTCGTCGCGTTCGGGGGTACGGGCGAACCGCTCTCGGCGGAGGCGAGGTCATGGCGTGGTTGCCGAGGGGGCGCTCGGACCGCCGTTCACTCGCCCAGGTTCTTTCAAGCTGTGTCTTCTCAAAGAGAGTCTGCAGGTCGCGCATTCTTTCAAGCGTGCACGCCGCCGATGGCAGGCCTGCGCGGGTTGACCAGCGCGTGCCTGCCGGTGGTTTCGCCGGCGCCCACACCACGAGTCTGACCAGGAACGCGACGGCGGGCTTCCCGCCGGTGGTCCTGGGTGGCCGCGGTCTGCTGGGGGGCGAGGCCACCGGCGACCAGGTGCTCGTGCGCGACCTGCCATACAGAGCAGGGCGCCTTGCACTTGTGCCAGCGGGTCGAGCAGGTGGGGCAGTCCCCACGCTCGTCGGGCTCGTGCGCCTGGAGCATCGCGCGCCAGCCTTCGGTCAACCGGGGGAGCTCCGAGCGGGCGACCGACACGAGCGACTGCGCGTCAGCCCGGTTCGCGAGATCGGAGAGCATGTCGAGGCGTTCCCAAACCGCGTTGCGGAGGACTTGCCCTAGGACCTGATCCACGGAGAACTCACCGTTACCTTTCCGCCATCTTGGCGGCTTCGTTGAGCGCGGCCCTGAGCTGTCCGAGCTGGCCGGACGTCATCCGCGCGGTCTCTCCTGGCGGCGAGACGAGAACCACCTGGTTGTCTTCGACGAACACGGTGACGGCGCGCTCGCGGCTGATGAGATCGCCGCACTGCACCCGCCAGACCAGCTGTCCGCCTTCGTAACGGCGCACACTCGCGGTACGAGGATCGACCGGTGCGGAAGGGGAGACCGGGCGGTTGGCACCGGGGGCGACGGCGACCGCCTGCTGACCGGCGGGGCCGGCCGCACGCAGGTGGCGCGTGGCCATACCGGGCCGTCCCGCGGTGATGGAGCCTGTTGCGATCGAGTCCACGAACTCCACTGGCTCTTCTCCGCTCTCTCGTTCCACGTCGTCTTCGTGACCGCGTATCCGCACCTATAGGGGTTCGGAGACTTGGTAGCTCTCTGTGATCGCTGCCGGTGGCTGGTCGGTCACGGAGATCTGACAACTACAGTGATGTGAAACCGAGTGCGATAGAAGGTCGAACCGCCGTCATAGCGGTGACCGGACGAGGTTTCACGGTAAGCGGTCAAACGACTTCTGCCGGACCGATCACGACGGGCATTCCGGTGTTTCGCACGGTTGAATAGGTGTGCTTACGCTGTTTCTCGACCCCAACGGAACTGTGAGGGGGCGCAATGGACGCCAGTATCGGTGGCGGCGCTGTCGCCGGCTCGGACCCCAAGAGCCGCCAGAGTCACCCCGTGCCGCCGGATGCCTGGGAGCAGTCGGAGATGCGAGCCGCACTGGCCTCACGGGAGATTTCGTCCGTGTACCGGCTGTTGCGCAAGCACGGTGTTTCGCAGCGTCAGATCGCCGCGATGACCGGCCAATCGCAGTCCGAGGTGTCCGAGATCCTCAAAGGTCGCCAGGTGATGGCGTACGACGTGCTCACCCGCATCGCTGACGGCCTTGGTGTCCCCCGGGGATACATGGGTCTCGCCTATGACGAGGCGACAGCGATCAAGGTCGTCGGCGCTGCCGACGGCCAGCAGGCGGAGGAGGACGAGTCCGTGAAGCGACGGAGGTTCCTCGCGCACGCCGCCCAGGTCACGATGGGTGCGGCGGTGTTCGGTCCGGAATCGGGTACCTGGTCGTCCGGGCCGGCGAAGACGCCCGCCCCCGGGCGGATCGGCATGACCGACGTCCGTCAGGTGGAGGCCGCGACCAGAGCGCTCCGGTCCCTCGACTACCAGTACGGCGGCGGTTTCTGCCGCGACGCCGTGGTCGCGCAGCTGTCCTGGGGACAGCAGATGCTCGAGTCCAACGGCACCGAAATGGTCAAGAACCGCCTGTACGTCGCACTGGCCGATCTGCACAGCCTCGCGGGCTGGACGTCCTTCGACACCGGCCTCCTGGACTCCGCGCGCGGCCATTTCGCGAACGCGCTGGACCTGGCCAAACAGGGTGACAACCACCCGCTGGTGGCCAACGTCCTCTACCGGATGGGCCGCGTCTACCTGCACCAGGACGCCCCGAACGACGCGCTGAAACTGTTCCAGCTCGGCCAGATCGCCGCCCAGGAATCGGGCTCCGAGCTGGCGGTCGCCGTGCTCTGCGCCAACGAGGCGTGGGCCTACGCGATGATGGGCAACGAGGAGCAGGCCACGAAGCTGCTCGGCCGGAGCAAGGACGAGTTCGCCCGCGCCGACCTGGCCGAGGCCGAGTCCTGGGTCAAGTTCTTCACCGAGACCGACGTCTACGCCATGATCGGCACCGTGCACACCGTGCTCGCCGCGAAGAACGCCGAGCACACCAAGTACGCGATCCCGGCGCTGACCAAGGCCGTCGAGTCCTACGACGACGACATGGCCCGCAGCAAGACGTTCATGCTCAGCGCGCTGGCCACGAACCACCTGCTCGAAGGCGATCTCGATCATGGCGCCAAGGTGGGCTCGAAGGCCGTCGACACCGCCGAGGGCATCAAGTCGGAGCGGGTGAAGGACCGGATGCGGCCGCTGCAGGTCGAGGCGGAGCGCCGCCGGAACAACGCCGACGCCCGTGACCTCGCCGATCGCCTCAACTCCTTCTACGCCGCCTGAGCGGACAGGGTTGGACGGCCGGTTCACGCCCGGCAAACTGCACGATGCCCTGGGGCGGACGTGTGAGCTGCTGGGCGTGGACCCCGACGGCGCCCGGCTGCTGAGGTTCACCAACAACGCCGTCTACGAACTGGCGAGCGCGCCGTTCGTCGTGCGGATCGTCGGGTCCACCCTGCTGCGGCACCGCGTCGGCACGGTCGTGCGGGTCGCACGGCACTTCGAACGGCACGAGGTGCCCGCCATCCGCCTGGTTGCCGGCCTCGGCCAGCCGTTGCCGGTCGGCGAGCATCTCGTGACGGTCTGGTGGAAAGTGCCGTCCACCGGCCGGAAGGCCAAGACCGCCGACCTCGCCGCGCTGCTGCGCCGGGTCCACGCGCTCGAGCCACCGGACGGACTCGCGGAGTGGGCGCCGTTCGCCGCGGTCCGCGCCCGGGTTTCGGACGCGGAGGAGCTGGCCGACGGTGACCGCCGGTTCCTGCTGGAGCGCTGCGCCGAGGTCGAGGCCGCCCTCGAAACGCTCGATTTCCCCCTGCCCAGGGGCCTCGTCCACGGGGACGCGCACACCGGGAATGTGATCACCGGGCCCGACGGCGCGGTGCTGTGCGATTTCGATTCGTCCTGCGTCGGGCCGCCGGAATGGGACCTGACGCCGCTGGCCGTCGGCCATGAACGGTTCGGTGATCCACCGGCCCGCTATCGCGTGTTCGCCGAGCGGTACGGATTCGACGTGACCACCTGGTCCGGGTTCTCGGTACTGCGCGCTATCCGTGAACTGAAGCTCACCACGAGTGTTCTCCCGATTCTCCGCAGTCACCCCAGCGTGCGCGATGAGCTGCGAAAACGGTTAGACGATCTCCGGAACGGGCGCACCGGTGCCCGCTGGAACCGGTATCGGTGACTCACCCGGGAAACCAATCTGCACGTGCATTCGCCGACAGCGAATGACCGTTCGTCGCTTGCCCGAATTCGCCGATCAAACGGTGACGAATTCGTCCGGGCTAATCACTTCTCCCGGCCCAATGCTCCCCCAAATGTGCAACTTGCAGCTACGTTCCGTTATTTAGCGCACTGATTTCACTCCGTCGCTGAGCCCTGATCGGTGTTGTCGGGGTCACAGCTGTTCCAAACGCGTACGCAGAGCGTCGGCCTCCGGTCGGCCGAGGCCGACGAAAATCGGCAAGGCCCGGTCGTAGAAGCGCCGGGCTTCGTCCGGTTCGCCGTCCGCCTCGGCGATCTCGCCGAACGCGAAGAGCGCCCTGGCCACCTCGAACCTCGAACCGCTCGACTCCATGGTGGCGTGGGCTTGCTCGAGTTCGGCCCGCGCGGCCGCGAGATCACCGGTCGCCGTGAGGGCTCGGCCGAGTTCGATCCGGGCGCGGGCCACGTTGTAGTCGTCGCCATCGAGGACGTCGCGAGCGCGGGTGAGGTCGGCGATCGCCGCCTCGGCCTGCCCGGCACGGACGCGGGTCGCGCCGAGGTTGATCAGCGCCAGCCCGACGTCGTGCGGACGGTTCTGGCGCTCGCTGAGCAGATGGTCCTCGGTGAACCACTCGATCGCGTCGTCGAGCCTGCCTTGCTGCAGGGCGACCAGGCCGAGCCCTTCGACCGACCGGATCTCGACGACGTGGTCACCGGCCGTCCGCGCGGCGTCGCGGCCGGCCAGGTAGTGCCGGACGGCGTCGTCGTACCGGCCGGTGCCGCGGCAGGCGGCGCCGCCGCGGTTGCGCATCAACGCCTCCGCGGAGGCGTTGCCCCACCTCTGCGCGCACTGGACGGCGATCTCGCTCACCCGCAGGAAGTCCGGATAGTGCTTGCGCAGCAGGAAAAGCGGCCACATCGCGGCGGCCAGCTGCCAGCCGAGCTCCGGCAGCTGCCACTCGTGGGCCGTCTCGACCGCGGCGATGAGGTTCTCGCGCTCCAGCTCCAGCCAGTCGAGTGCCTCTTCGTGAGTGTCGAACGACGCCCGCGTCGACGGCCGGTACTCGAAGCGGTACGGGATCGCGTCCTGGTCCGGCGTGGTCAGATCGGCGGTCGCGGAGGCGGTGAACAGGTACCACTCGAGCATGCGGCGCACCGCGATGTCGCGGTCGTACTCGTTGCCCGCCGTCTTTTCCTTGGCGTGCAGCCGCGCGAGGTCGTGGAAGGTGTACCGGTCGTCGCCGCGGTCGATCAGCAGCCCGACGTCGACGAGCTGGTCCAGCAGGTCGTCGGCGACCTCGTCACGGACGGCGATCGACGCGGCCGCGACACCGACGCCGAAGTCAGGACCGGGATGCAGCCCGAGCGCCGCGTACAGCGCCGCCGCGTCGGAGGGAAGTTCGTCGTAGGACAGGTTGAAGCTGGCTTCCACCGATTGCGCCTCTTTCGTCGAGAGCGTGGCCAGTCGACGATATTCCTTCCCCAGCTCGGTGGCGATCTTCTCCAACGACATTTTCGGGCGCCCCGCCAGCTTGGCGCTGACCGTGGTGAGGGCGATCGGCAGGCCGCCGCACAACTCGGCGATGGCTCGCGCCTGGTCGGCTTCGGCGCCGACCCGCTCGGCGCCGACCGCTCGTCCCAGCAGTTCGGCGCTGTGCGCGGAGCCGAAGGGAGCCAGCTCGATCAGCTTCGCGCGGTGTTCGGTCTGGAGCCTGCCGAGACGGCGCCTCGAAGTCACGATCACGAGGCTTTCCGCGCACGCGGGCAGCAGGGGCAGCACCTGCTCGGTCGACGCCGCGTTGTCCAGCAGCAAGAGCAGTGGCTGCTCGGCGGTCGTCGTGCGGAAGAGAGCGGTGAGTTCCTCGACGTCCGCGGGCAGTCCCTCCGGCGGGACGCCCAGCGCCCGGAGGAACCGGCCGAGCGCTTCGTTCGCGGAAAGCGGGCCGTTGGTGCTGAACCCGCCGAGATCCGCCCAGAGGTGGCCGTCCGGGAACCGGTCACCGAGGTGACGGCCCCACGCGGTGGCCAGCGCCGTCTTCCCGATCCCGCCCTGGCCGCTGATCAGGTGCACCGCCGGTCCGTCGGCGCCTTCCCGCGTCAGCAGGTCTTCGAGCAGCGTGAGCTCGGCCGAGCGATTGGTGAAGTGCGCGGGCACGGGCGGAAGCTGACGCGGGCCCGAACTCACCTGTCTGGTGAGCCTCACCGCCGAACGCTGACGCGGCACCTGCGGTGTGTCGACTCCACTCTCACCCGGAATCGGGCTGCCCATCCACTATCCCCTCTTCGGGTTACCCCAGCGATCGCGTAGAGCATCGCGGTGAGGATCCGGAGAGGACAGTGAAATCGGCCAAATGCGGCCGTTTGGAGCAAGGTCGGTAACGACTGACACGACCGGTACGGTTCAAGGCTTCTACTGGGTGACAGAAGAATTTTCATGGAGACCACAGGCAAGACGCGCTGGCAAGAAGGACTGTCGAACGAGCTGGAGCACTGGAGGATCTGGCTGTCCGGGGGTTCCGAGGCCTTCGCCGGCGGAGGGTTCAACGATTACGACTGGCGGACGAGACCGGACTCGGACCTGCGGAACCAACCGCATCTGACGCGGAACCTCGAGCCGTTCGCGCCGGAGGGAACGACCGTCCGCATCCTCGACGTCGGCGCGGGCCCGCTGACCTGCGTCGGCAAGGAATGGCCCGGTCGCACGGTGGAGATCACCCCGGTCGACCCGCTCGCCGACCAGTACAACACGCTCCTCGCCGAGCTGAACCTGACGCCGTTGGTGGCCACCGAGGACGCCGAGGTGGAGAAGCTCTCCGAGGTGTTCCCGGCGGACCACTTCGACCTGGCGTACTGCCAGAACGCGCTGGATCACGTGTACGACCCGGTGCTCGGCGCCCGCCAGATGCTCGAGGTCGTCAAGCCGGGCCACGCCGCCGTGCTGATGCTCAACGTGAACGAGGGCGAACGCGAGAACTACCACGGGTTGCACCAGTGGAACTTCTGCCGTGAAGGCGATGATCTCGTCGTCTGGAATCACGACGGGCGGGTGAGCGTCAACGAAGAGCTGTCCGGGGTCGCCGACGTTCGCTTCGAACCCGAGTCCACCGAGACGTTGATGGTCGTTTCCCTGGTCAAGAAGACGGACCGGTAGCGACTCCGAAAAAAGTTTCGGCAGGGATGTCGAGACCGGCGTGATGGCTTCGTCCCCGGGGCAGCTGCGGCCAGAGTGGCCGCGAGAACCGGGAGGACAAGCCATGCGCAAGCTCATCGTCCAGCAGTGGGTCACCGTCGACAACATCGTCGCCGAGGAGGACGGCGGGCTCAGCTTCGTCTCCGGGGAGCCGTTCTCCGAGAAGACTGAGCCCGCCTTCAAGGCGAGCGTGATGGGCTTCATCGACTCGGTCGACACGATGATCCTGGGCGCGAACACCTACGCCATGTCCAAGGACTACTGGCCCAACGCCGAAGAGCAGGGCGAGTACGGCGAGAAGGTCAACAACCTCACCAAGTTCGTCGCCTCGTCCAAGCTGGAGGACGCGCCCTGGGGCGACTTTTCCGCCGCGACCGTGACGCGCGACCCGGCGGCCACCATCCGGGAACTCAAGGAGCAGAACGGCAAGGACCTCTGGCTGTGGGGGAGCCTGACGCTCATGCGGTCGATGCTGGACGCCGGCCTCGTCGACGAGTTCCGGATGATGGTCAGCCCGGTGTCGCGCGGCAAGGGAACGCGGATCTTCGAGGATCGGCGGGACCTCGAGCCGGTCGAGGCCACCGCGTTCGAGAACGGCGTGGTGCTGCTGCGGTACACGGTCGAAAACTAGGTCGTGGGGACGACCGGCGCGCGCGTGAGGACGACGGCGAACCCGAACGCCAGCCCCATCACGGTCAGTTCGAGCGTCGCCCACGCGGCCAGCGCCGTGCGGTTGTGCCGGATGATCTGCGGCATCAGCTTCCAGCGTGTGTACGCGCCGAGGCCCGCGATCACTCCGGTGCACAACAGCTTCAGCAGCACCAGCTGTCCGTACGGCGTGGTGAACACGCCTTCCCAGAAACCGAGCGACGGGTTGAGCGAGATCTCGATCAGCCCGTTGAACAGCCCGGTCGCCGCACCGAGGATCAGGCACAGCGTCGCCAGCTTGGAGAACCGCGGCAGCGCGTGCGCCAGCAGCGTCCGGTTCCCGATGAGCAGCACCGTCATCGCGCCGAGTCCGCCGGTCCAGGCGACGGCGCTCATCACGTGCAGTTCCATCGAGATCATCGTGTAGTCGTGGTAGTTCCAGTTCGACGCGTGCCCGGTGACCGGCAGCGGCAGCAGCGCGAACAGGCCCAGCCCGACGCGGACCTCGGCGGGCACCTTCTCGCCGTGCTTCAGCGCGAGGACGCCGAGTCCGGCGTGCAGCAACGCCAGCACCGCGACGATCAGCAGCGCCTTGCCCGCGCCGACGTCGGCGATGTAGCTCCCGACGTCCGACATCGACAGCGTGCTGGAGCCCGGCCGGTACTCGGCGGTCTGCAGGATCAGCGCGACGAGCGCGGTGGTCGCCCACACCAGCGCGGCCGCGACGCTCGCGGGCCGCGCGAGCCGCATGATCGGCTCGGACAGCTTCGGCCGGTCGTAGCCGACCAGTACCGAAAGCAGCGCCAGCCCGATCGTGGCGACCGCCGAGATGTCCAGCAGCACCCGCACGATCGGGATGGAGACCGAGACCACCTCGCTGACCTGCGCGACCCCGGGGACCGGGGCGGTGGCCGTCAGCGCGACGCCGATCAGGGCGCCGACGATCCCCGCCGTCACCACGCAGAACAGGACGGCGACGCGGGCACGCGAGGTGGTCTCGGTCTGGGTCATGACCCGCTCTTCTCCTTGTCACCGGCACCGGTGCGCAGTGCCACGGTCAGTCCGACGGCGAGCAGCACGACGGCGCCCGCGATCCACACCCAGATGGGCACCCCGGACGAGCCTTCGCCGCCGGTCGCCGGGGTGGTCTCGGCCTGGCCCGCGTTGCTACGCGCGGCGTCGGCGGTCGCCGGCGTGCCGGTGCCCGCGGCGGTGAGGGTGAACGGCACCTCACCGGTCACGGCGTGCCCGTCCGCGGACAGGATCCGGTAGCCGATCTTGTACTCGCCCGCCGGGCCGAGCGGCCGCAGCGGCACGGTCACGGCGCTGTCGCGGACCTCGACCTGGCCTTCGGCCCACTGGCCGCCGCCCGGTCCGATGACCGCGATCTGGTTGACGTTCGCGTTCTGGACGTACTGGTCGAACGTGAGCGTGATCTTCGCGGGCCCGGTGGCGATCGAAGCGCCCTTCGCCGGGTCCGAGGAGATCAGGACGTTGTGCGCCAGCGCCGGGGTGGCGGTGGCGAGCCACGCCACCCCGGTGATCGCCAGCGCGACGATCGCTTTACGCATTTACTCGTTTCCCTCGGTGTTGCTGCTCTTGGTGGAAGCGCCCGCGGTGGCGCGGCGGGCGCGCAGGGTGGCACCGGCGCCGACGCCGAGGCCGAGCGCGCCGACGACCAGGCCCGCGCCGCCGAGCCAGCGGGCGGTGGTGTCGGAAGAGGCAGAGGCGTGGGACTCCTCGGAGGCCTTCGTGTCGGTGCTGTGGCCACCGCCGCCGTGACCGTCCGCGCTCTTCTCGGCGAGCTTCACGCTCGGCGCGGGGTGCTCCGGCTCCTCACCGGAGGCCGGGGTCGGCTGGTTCCACTCGACGACCTTGCCGTTCTCGTAGGTCTGGGTGGCCGGGAACTCCAGCGCGTCGACGTTGGTCGGGAACTGGCCCGCGCTGATCTGGAACTCCTGGAACTCGGCAGAGCCCGCGGCGATCTTGGTGCCGGGCTCCGCGGTCCACGAGACCTTCGTGACGGCTTCGGTGATCTGCGTGCCGGACGCGGTGGTCACCGGGGCGGGCAGCTTCGACTTGACGACCTCGGCCTTCCAGCCGGGGATCGGCTTGGTGCGCACGGAGCTGAGGGCGTACTCGGGCTTGAGGGCGACCTCGACCTTGACGGTGCCGGCGTCCTTCTCCTCGTTGGGGACACGGAAGAAGATCGACCCGTAGCCGCCCTTGGCGGGCTGGGGGCCGTAGACGTTGGCGGTGACGTGGGCCGAGGCGACCCCGGCCGAGAGCAGACCGGCGATGCCGATGGTGGCGGCCAGGAAACCGGCGCGCTTGCAGACGTTGTTCGACACGAAAACTCCTGAACGTGAATGAAGACGGCGGGTTCGGGGACCTCGCCGGATTACGGGGGACGATCTGGGGTTCAGGAGAACAGCGGTGGGCCGCGCCTGCCGTGGACGCGGCGGAGGTCCACCCGCACGAGGTGGCCGGGGCCCGCCGGACGGGCGAGCACCGGTGACATCGCCGCGGCGGGCACCGGGAGCGCGTTGAGGATGAACGGGACCAGCGTGCGCAGGCAGGCGAGGACGCCGAGCAGCAGTCCGTCGGCCTTGGCCAGCAGCAGCGCGGTGACCAGCGTCGCGACGACGTGGGCCACGGTCATCGCGAGCCCGCCCGAGCCGGGCGCCGCTTCGTCGTGCCGCAGCTCGTGACTGCTCAGGGAGCTGAGCACGAGGTGCATCACGACCTGGCCCGCGCCGAGATCGACGATCGTGGCCATCGGTCCGCGCGCCTTCGCGGCGAGCGCGGCGGCGTTCCAGCCGATCAGCACGGTGAGCAACAACGTCATCGCCGTATCGGGTACTTCGCCGTCCCCGATCACGTGAGCGGTCACGGCCAGCGCCGCCGAACTCACGCCGAGTAAGCCGCCACGTACGGCGCGTAACGCGCTTCGGTGATGGCTTCGCTTGTTCACGGGGTGAAGGGTATTCGACGTGCGGCCGAGCGGTCGATGTCCTCCCGGCTGTTGAGCAGTGAGAAAGACACCGCCGGGTCGGCGCGTGCGTTTGCCCAATTGGGCCGAATGGGGAAGGTTAACGGGATAAATAGCGGTAAACCGGGGTTTGACCGCGCGCGCTTTGGGTAGTCAGGCTCCCGATACAGCTACTCCGAATGGGTGAGGAGTCTCACCCAGAGGCGGCGGGAGAACCAGCACGCGATGAACCTCTTCGAGTACATCTCGGATCGGTGGGACAGACTCGCCCTCCAAGGACTTCTCCATGTCAGCGCGGTCGTGCAGTGCACGATCATCGCCGCCGTGCTCGGCGTGGTGATCGGCGTCGCCGTCTACCGCAGCCCGGTCGGGTCGGCCGTGGCCACGGCGCTGGCGAGCACGATCCTCACCGTCCCCTCCTTCGCCCTCCTGGGCCTCCTCATCCCGGTGTTCGGCCTCGGCGCGAACACCACCGTCATCGCCCTCGTGCTCTACGCGCTGCTGCCGATCGTGCGGAACACGATCGTCGGGCTGGGCGGCGTCGATCCGGCGGTCAGTGACGCGGCGCGCGGCATCGGCATGAGCCGGTTCGGCGTGCTCACCAGGGTGGAGCTGCGGCTCGCCTGGCCCGCGATCCTCGCCGGCATGCGGGTCGCGACGCAGATGCTCATGGGCATCGCGGTCATCGCGGCCTACGCGAAGGGCCCGGGCCTCGGCTCGGAGGTCTTCTCCGGCCTCACCAACGCGGGGAGCACGAACTCGCTCAACCAGGCATTGACCGGGACGCTCGGCGTGGTCGTGCTCGCGCTGGTCCTCGACGCCGTTTACGTCCTGATCAACCGTTTGACCGTCTCTAGGGGTGTCCGTGGCTGAGTCTCCTGAAACCGTATCCGGCGTCGAAATCGAGCTGGAGAACGTCAGCAAGCGCTACGCCGGCACCCGCGAGCCCGCGGTCGACGAATTCTCGATGGTGGTGCCCGCGGGCAAGATCGTGGTCTTCGTCGGCCCGTCCGGCTGCGGCAAGACCACCACCATGCGGATGATCAACCGGCTCATCGAGCCGACGTCCGGCCGGATCACCATCGGCGGCGACGACGCGCTGAAGCTCGACGTCGACACCCTGCGCCGTCGCATCGGCTACGCGATCCAGCAGGCCGGTCTCTTCCCGCACTTCACCGTCGCGCAGAACATCGCGGTGGTGCCCGGCCTGCTCGGCTGGGACAAGAAGAAGGTCAACGACCGGGTCGAGGAGATGATGGACCTGGTCGGGCTGGACCCGGCCGACTTCCGCGACCGCTTCCCGCGTCAGCTCTCCGGTGGACAGCAGCAGCGCGTCGGCGTCGCGCGGGCGCTCGCGGCGGACCCGCCGGTCCTGCTGATGGACGAACCGTTCGGCGCGGTCGACCCGATCACCCGCGGCAACCTGCAGGACGAACTGCTGCGGCTGCAGACCGAACTGAAGAAGACCATCGTCTTCGTCACCCACGACTTCGACGAGGCCGTGAAGCTCGGCGACAAGATCGCGGTGCTCGGCAACCAGTCGAAGATCCTCCAGTACGACACCCCGGACGCGATCCTCGCGAACCCGGCCGACGACACGGTCGCCGGTTTCGTCGGCGCCGGTGCCTCGCTGAAGCAGCTGACGCTGCTGCGGGTCCGCGACGTCGAGCTGAAGCAGGACGCCCTGACGGCGGCGGTCAGCGAATCGCCGTCGGACGTGCGCGAGAAGCTGACCCAGCAGCGCAAGCATTTCGTGCTGGTGCTCGACCAGCGCCGTCGTCCGATGCGGTGGGTGCACGTCCGCGAACTGACCGCGGCGACGTCGCTGGCCACCGCGGGCAAGCCGCTGCGTGACTCGGTCAGCCTCCAATCGACGCTGCAGGACGCGCTCGAAGCCATGCTCGCTGAGGGCGGCAGCGTCCCGGTGACCGGCGCTCGCGGAGAGTACGCCGGGACGATCGAGCTCGACACCGTCATCTCGACGATCCAGCAGCTTCGCGAGGAACACTCGGACGACAACCCGGCGGAAGGTGTGACCGCATGACGGCCGTCGATACCGGGTTCACCACCGAGTCTTCGTCGAGAAGCGCCGAACGGGTCCGGCTGTTCGCCCAGCCCGCGGTGGTGCTGCTGATCGTCGTCGGCGTGCTGATCTGGGTGTTCGCCAGCGATCTGACCGCCACGGAGAAGGCGACGCTCAATGTCACCGGGCTGCTCGAAGCGCTGCGCGACCACCTGGCGATGACCGTCGTGGTCACCGCGATCGTGGTCGCCGTGGCGGTGCCGCTCGGCGTGATCGTGACGCGGCCGTACGCGAAGTGGGCGGCTCCGGTGTTCCTGGCGATCGCGAACATCGGCCAGGCCGCCCCCGCGCTCGGTGTGCTGGTGCTGTGGTTCATCGTCACCGGCGCGACCGGCGGACTGTGGGTCGCGGCGCTGCCGCTCGCGTTCTACTCACTGCTCCCGGTGCTGCGGAACACGATGGTCGGCCTGCAGCAGGTCGACCCGTCGCTGATCGACGCAGGCCGCGGCATCGGCATGTCGGCCTCCGGCGTGCTGTGGCGGGTCGAGCTCCCGCTGGCGGTCCCGCTGATCCTGGCTGGCCTGCGGACCTCGCTGGTGCTGGCCGTCGGCACGGCGACCTTCGGCATGTTCGTGAACGCCGGCGGTTTCGGCCTGCTCATCGACACCGGCTACAAGCTCAACCTGACGAAGGTGCTGATCACCGGCTCGGTGCTCGCCGTCGCACTGGCGCTGCTGGTGGACTGGCTCGGCGCGGTGGCGGAACAGTTCTTCGGACCGAAGGGACTGCGCTGACATGCGATTGAAGGCAATCCTCGGCACGGTCCTGTTGTGCGGCACGCTTTCCGCTTGCGGGCTCGAGGTCAACACCGCGCTGCCGTACAAGATCGAACCCGGTTCGATCCAGCCCATCGAGGCGCTCAAAGGCGTCGAGGTGACGGTGGGGTCCAAGGACTTCACCGAGAACATCATCCTGGGCTACATGGCCGAGATGGCGCTTTCCGCGGCGGGCGCGGACGTCATCGACCTGACCGACATCAAGGGCTCGAACTCGTCGCGGCAGGCCCTGCTCGCCGGCCAGACCGATGTCACCTGGGAATACACCGGCACCGGCTGGATCAACTACCAGGGCAACGAACTCCCCGTCCCGGGCGGGGAACAAGCCCAGTACGAGGCCACGAAGACGGCTGACGAGGCGAAGTACGGCGTCACCTGGCTGAACTACTCGCCGCTCAACGACCAGTACGGCTTCGCGGTCACCGAGGCCTACGGGGCCGCGAACAACCTGAAGACGACGACCGATCTGGCGGCGTTCCTCAAGCAGAAGCCGGACCAGAACGTGTTCTGCCTGGAGACCGAATTCACCAGCCGCCAGGACGGTTTCCCCGCCGCCGTGCGGGCGTACGGGTTCCAGAACCCGGTGATCAAGAACTTCGGCATCGGCACGATCTACTCGGCCGTGGCGAGCGGGACCTGCCCGATCGGCGAGATCTTCACGACCGACGGCCGGATCGCCGGGCTGAACCTGCGCGTCCTCGAAGACGACAAGAAGGCGTTCCCGCAGTATAACGCCGTCCCGACGCTGCGCTCGGACTTCCTGAAGCAGCACCCGGAACTGCGCGGCCCGCTCGAAGCCGTCGCCGCGGCCATCGACAACCAGCAGATGATCGAACTGTGCAAGCAGGTCGACGTCGACGGCCGTGACCAGGGCGAGGTCGCCTACGAGTGGATGAAGAAGAAGGGCTTCATTTCTTAGCCCCCAAACGTGTCATGAAAGGGGCTTTCAGGACGTTTTTCGTCCTGAAAGCCCCTTTCCTGACATCCGACGGGCCCCTGAAGTAGGTGCTCAGATGCCCAACCGGTGCAGCAGCTTGCCCTCCAGCTGGTCCAGCTCCCCGGCCACCGCCCGATGCGCGGCCTTCCGCCGCGCCGCGGGCATCCGCTCCGAAGCGCGGACGGTCGCTGAAAGCTGCTCCAGCGTTCCCTGCGTGTCCTTCGCGAAGGACACATCGGCATCGGTCGCCTTCGCCGACTTCTTCAGCTCCGCGAGTCCCTGCGTCAGCCCGGCGATCCGCGCGTGCAGCGCGGCACCACGTCCGCTGAACTCCCCGAGCTGGTCGACGGCGACGCCGAGCTTCTTCGCCTGATAACGGTCGTATAGCTCTCGTGCGGCACCCGCCGCTCGAACGGCGTACGGCGCGATCACCGGCAGTACGGCCGGACCGAGCACTTTGGCCACCGCGACGGCGTTCTTCGCCTTCTTCGGGGTGATCCTGCCTTCGCCCTCGACGGCTTTGGCCTTGCGCGCCATGGCACCTCCCACGCTGTGTCACAGACGAACTTACTGGTCCCCGAAGTGGCGGGCATGTCGGCTTGCCGGTGGCCTTCTAGAGTGTTGTCTGTGAGTAACGAGGTGCTACTGGACGCGGGAGCGGTGAGCCGCTGCCGGCGTCGCGTGCACCTCGAACACGATCCGGCGATGCGCGAGGTCCCGCTCGCCCCGCCGGACCCCGCCTCGCAGCAGCGGATCGACGACGCGTCAGCGCATCGCGAGGCCATTGTGCAGCGGCTCATGGAAGCGACAGGACCGGACGCGAGCTGGGTCAAGATCGCTCGCGACCTCCCCGCCGCCGAGCGCGTGCAGCTCACCGAAGAGGCCTTCGCCGCCGAAGCGCGCTACATCTGGGGAGCGCTGCTCCCGGTGGATCGCGCAGGTCACCGGCGTGGCGGTTCCGAACTCCTGGTCCGCACCGGCGCCGGGTACGTGCCGGTGCTGGTCGTGCGGCATCGCATCACCGATCGCGGCGCGGGCGCGCCGACCACGGTGATGACGGACCTCGATCCGGCGAACCGGCTGCCGGACCCGGCGCGAAAGGTCCGCTCGCAGCCGCGGGACCAGATGCGGCTCGCGCACCTCTACCGGATGCTCGAAGCGCTCGGGCAGCATGAGGGACACCGCGCCGTCGGCGGTGTCATCGGACTCGACGCGGACGTCGTCGTCTGGCACGACCTGTCCGCCGGAACCTGGCCGGGCGGCCGGAGCGCGCTGACGGAGTACCAGAGCCGCTTCGCCGACAGGCTCGCCATCGCGAGCGCCGCCGCCGAAGGTGAAGAGCCGCTCGCCGAACCGTCCCGCGTCCTCGAATGCCGTCGCTGCCCCTGGTGGCCGACGTGCGAGGTCGTCCTCACCGAAACCCGTGACGTCAGCCTCGTCGTCCGCGGCGAGGACGCGATGGAACTCCGCCGCGCCGGAGTGTCCACAGTGGACAAACTGGCCGCGCTCGATCCGGCCGACGAACCACCGCCGATGAACTGGACCGGCGGCACCTTCGCCGACGCGATCATCCTCGCGCGCGCCTGGCTCGCCGATCTCACGATGGTGCGCAAGGTCGACCGCATCGAGGTCCCGCGCGGCGACGTCGAGGTCGACGTCGACATGGAGAGCTTCGGCGATTCGGGCGCGTATCTGTGGGGTTCGCTGCTGACCGGCGCCGACATCGGTGTCGAGCAGGGCTATCGCGCGTTCGCGACTTGGGAGCCGCTGCCGACCGCGGACGAGGCCCGGTCGTTCGCGGAGTTCTGGGCGTGGTTCACCGACGTCCGCGAGCGCACCCTCGCGGCCGGGCTGACCTTCCGCGCCTACTGCTACAACGCGCTCGCCGAGAACCGCTGGCTCTTCGGTTCCGTGTCCAGGTTCGGCGACTATCCCGGCGTTCCCGCGAAGGCCGAGATAGCGTCCTTTGTGGACTCGGACGAATGGATCGACCTCTTCCGCAGCGTCACCGACCAGTTCCTTTGCTCGCACGGCAAGGGACTCAAGGTGATCGCCCCGGTCGCGGGCTTCGCGTGGCGCGATCCGGAAGCGGGCGGCGAGGCGTCGATGGGCTGGTACCGCGACGCCGTCGGCATGGACGGCGGCATCCCGGACGACCTCCAGCGCGAGCGCCTGCTGCGCTACAACGAGGACGACGTCCTGGCGACGCACGCGCTGCGGAAGTGGATGACCGACCACGCGCAGACGTCCGTGCCGTACATGAACGACCTCTGACCTCCCGTCGATCGGTACTTGCGATCCTGTCCACGCTGCGGGAGCGACCGGCGCACCCGTACGAAATGGCCTCGATCCTGAAGTCGCGCGGCAAGGACCGCGACATGGGGATCAAATGGGGCTCGTTCTACACGGTCGTCGGCAACCTGCAGAAACACGGCTTCATCGAGGCCGTCGAGAGCGGCCGCGACGGCGCTCGCCCCGAGCGCACGGTGTACCGGATCACCGACGCCGGCTGTGACGAAATGCTCGACTGGCTGCGCGAACTGCTCGCCGGGCTCGCCCCGGAGGAGTCGAAGTTCGTCGCCGGTCTGTCGGTCATGGCGTGGCTCGGTCCGGACGAGGTGATCGCCCTGTTCCGCACCCGGCTGGCGGCGCTGGACGACGAGAACGCCTCGACGCGCGCGGAACGGGCACGACTCCTGGAGGAGGTTCCGCGGCTGATGCTGATCGAGGTCGAGTACCACCTGGCGATCCGGACGGCGGAAGCCGAATGGGTCCGCTCGATCCTGGGGGAACTGACTTCCGGCTCGATGCCGGGTCTCGCCGAATGGCGGACCTTCCACGAGACCGGAGAGCTACCGTCCGAAAGGGGGAGCACGAGCAGCTGAAAGAGCCCCGGCGAGGTGTTGCAGCACCCCGCCGGGGCGACGATCCCGCAACCGGAACCCGGCCACGAGACGGCTTCTTGAGAATAGCCGGGCTCCGGGCGAACAACCTGGAGTGACCATGTCGAACATCAAGGACAGGAAGCGGTTCAAGCTCATGCCGGAGATGGGCGGCGCGCTGGCGCGCAACTACGCCCGGCAGCGTGGCACCGAACCGCAGATCGAACACTGGCGGAAGCAGGCGCGCGAACTCACCGCGGACCTGCCGGAAGGCGCGAAGATCCTCGAGGTCGCCTTCGGTCCCGGCTACTTCGCGGTCGAAATGGCGCGGCTCGGATTCTCCGTCACCGGCCTGGACGTCGCGCCGACGTTCGTCGAGATCGCGAGCGAGTACGCGCGGGCTCAGGGCGTCGAAGCCGAATTCCGCGAGGGCGACGTCGCGGGGATGCCGTTCGACGACGAATCCTTCGACTTCGTCGCCTGCCAGGCCGCGTTCAAGAACTTCGTGTGGCCGGTGAAATCGCTCGACGAGATGTACCGCGTGCTGCGTCCCGGCGGCACGGCCGTGGTGCAGGACATGAACCGGGACGCGACCGATGGCGACATCGTGCGTGACGTCGAGAGCATGAAGCTCGGCAAACTGGCCGCCCTCGGCGTCCGGCAGGCACTCGGCCAGCTCCGGCGGCGCGCGTACACGCCGGTCCGGACGTGCGAGGTCACCACCGGGGGAATCAGCCTGGACGTCCGCCTCACCCGTCCCTAACTGCAATGAACTGGACTTTCATTGCAAAATTTGCAATGAAAGTCCCGTTCATTTCACGCGCGAAGGGCTCAGCGAGGGGCCATGCGCAGCGAGCCGTCCATCCGGACGACCTCGCCGTTCAGGTAGTCGTGGTCGATCAGCGAAAGCGCGAGCTGCGCGTACTCGTCCGGCCGCGCGAGCCGCTTCGGGAACGGAACGCCCTCGGCCAGCGAAGCGCGGAACTCGTCGCTCACCGTCGCCAGCATCGGGGTGTCGACGATGCCCGGCGCGATGGTCAGCACCCGGATCCCGTGCGACGCGAGGTCGCGCGCGGCGGGCAGCGTCATCCCGACGATGCCGCCCTTGGACGACGAGTACGCCACCTGCCCGATCTGGCCGTCGTAAGCGGCGATCGACGCGGTGTTGATGATGACGCCGCGCGCGTTGTCGGCCAGCGGTTCGGTCTTCGCGATGGCCTCGGAGGCCAGCGTCAGCACGTTGAAGGAGCCGATCAGGTTGATCTGGACGACCTTCGCGAACAGGGCGAGGTCGTGCGGGCCCTTCTTCGAAAGGATCCGCGCGGACGGCCCGATCCCGGCGCAGTTCACCACGGTCCGCAGCGGCACCCCGGATTCGGCGGCGGTCGCGACGGCGGTGCGCACCTGCTCCGGGTCGGTCACGTCGGCCTCGACGTAGGTGATGCCCTCGACCTGCTCGGCGTTGGCGATGGCACCGGCGAGGTCCAGCGCGAAGACCCGCGCGCCCTTCGCCGCGAGCGCCTTCGCGGTCGCCCCGCCGAGCCCGGACGCGCCACCCGTGACGAGCGCCGCGGTATCGGTGATCTGCATGTTCTCCCTTTCGTCGACAACCGTTCCTAGGTTAACGCTCGTTCGCATCGGTGGGGTGGG
Source organism: Amycolatopsis sp. NPDC031561 (assembly GCF_055580625.1). NCBI lineage: Bacteria > Bacillati > Actinomycetota > Actinomycetes > Pseudonocardiales > Pseudonocardiaceae > Amycolatopsis > Amycolatopsis sp. NPDC031561. The sequence goes on from NZ_JBVILA010000002.1 coordinate 34,713, forward strand.
TGTGCTGGCTCACGTCGGAGCGAAGCATGTCGTGAGGAGTATTCGGGCCTGAAGCATTCCGTTCGCTCGGAGGTCAACTCCGGCTGTCACCTTCAGCAGCATGAGCACTGCTCGGATCGTGGTGGTGGGGACCGGTTACGTCGGATTGACCACGGGGGCCTGCCTGGCCGGCCTGGGGCATCGAGTCACTTGCGTCGATGTCGACCAGGCGAAGGTCGCAAGGCTCTCCGCCGGACGAGTGGACATCCTGGAGCCGGGATTGTCCGAGCTGGTGTCGAGGGGGCTGACCAGCGGAAGACTCAATTTCGTCGTCGGCGCGCGCGAAGCCGTTCGCGACGCGGAGGCCGTTTTCCTTTGTGTGCCGACGCCGATGGGCGCGGGCGGTTCGGCGGACCTGCGCGCCGTCGAGGCCGTGACCACCGAGATCGGCGACGTCATCCCTCCGGGGTGCGCGCTGATCACCAAATCGACCGTTCCGGTGGGGACGTCGAAGCGCATCCAGGCGATGCTCGGCCGCACGGACGTGCCGGTCGTGTCGAATCCGGAGTTCCTGCGTGAGGGCACCGCTGTCGAGGACTTCCTCGGCCCTGACCGGATCGTCGTCGGTTCGGACGACGTCGCGGCCGCCCGCTGGGTCGGCGAGCTCTACGCCGATCTCGCCGCCCCGGTCGTCGTCGCCGACGCGGCCAGCGCGGAACTGGTGAAGTACGCGGCGAACTGCTTCCTCGCGATGAAACTGTCCTATGTGAACTCGATCGCCGAACTGTGCGAACGCCTCGGCGCGGACATCGACCTGGTCACCGAAGGCATGGGCTACGACCGGCGCATCGGCCGCTCGTTCCTCAAGCCCGGCCCCGGCTGGGGCGGCTCGTGCCTGCCGAAGGACACCAGCGCGCTGGTCCGGGTCGCCGAGTCCGTGCAGTACGACTTCACCCTGCTCACCTCGGCGATCGAAGAGAACATCGCGCAGCGGGACCGGATCGTCGCGAAGATCGCCGGCGCGGTCGGCGGCACGCTGGCCGGTTCGCGGATCGGCGTCCTCGGACTGGCGTTCAAAGCCGGGACGAACGACCTGCGCGACTCGCCCGCCCTCGCGGTCGCTTCCGTACTGGGCGCGCTCGGCGCGGAACTGACCGCCTACGACCCGGCCGTCGGCGGTCAGATCGACGGGATGACCGTCGTCGACGACCCGTATCAGGTCGCGAAGGCGGCCGACGCCGTCGTCGTGCTGACGGAATGGGACGAGTTCAAGCGGCTCGACTGGACCTACATGGCCGAGCAGATGGACGGCGACTCGGTCGTCGACACGCGCAATCTCCTGGAGCCGCAACGCATCCTCGACGCCGGCCTTTCGTGGCAGGGCGTCGGACGGCCTCGGGCGGCGCTGCGGCGGAAGGTCGCCGTCTCCTGACCCACCTGCCTCCCGCGGGTGTCATGAAAGGGGCTTTCAGGACGAATTTTGTCCTGAAAGCCCCTTTCATGACACCCGGGAGACGAGCGTCATCAGCCCGTCCACGACCTCCTCGGCCGTCGGAGCGTTCTCCGGGTCGAGCATGTGCTGCAGCATGATGCCCGAGTTCAGGGCCGTGGCCACCGCGCCGATCCGGAGCTCGTCCGCCTCGGTGAGGGTGTCCTCGTCGATGCCGAGGAGGCCCGCCGCCATCCCACGGCGGCCTTCGCGTTGCGCGGCGGCGAGCTGTTTCCGCAGTTCAGGGTGATGCTCGGACTGCACGAACGCCTCGATCGACGCGATCCACAGCTGACGGTTGCGCCCGTAGGAGTCGATCATCGCGCGCCATGAGGCTCGATACTGCTCGTCCGCCGAGGAGTTGGGGTCGACCGCGCTCATCATCTCCAGCTGGACCTCTCTGCCCCAGTCGTCCATCGCCTGCGAGAACGCCGTCAGCAGCAGGGCTTCGCGTGATCCGAAGTGGTAGCCGATCGCCGCGTGGCTGACTCCGGCCGCCGACGCGATGTCCCGCACCGTCGTGCGTGACCAGCCCTTTTCCTTCAGGCACTGGATGGCGCCGCTCATCAGGTCTTCGCGATTGCCCATGCCCGAGATCGTAGACCACACGGTTTATCCACTTGGTTTAACCAAATGGATTGACCAAGCGTGCAAATCTGCCGTACGGTCGTTCCCATCACCACGAACCCACTGGGAGCAGCCATGACGACCACCGTTCTGATCTCCGGCGCCGGCATCGCGGGTCCGGCCCTCGCCTTCTGGCTGCGGGAGCGCGGTTTCACGCCGACCGTCGTGGAGCGCGCCCCGGCCCTGCGCGAAGGCGGGAGCGCCGTCGACTTCCGCGGCGAGCAGATGACCCTGCTGAAGCGCATGGGCATCCTCGAAGACATCCGCGCGAAGGAAACCGCGATGGGCGCGCAGGTCATCGTCGATTCGAGAGGCAAGAAGGTCGCCGAGATGCCGTCGGTGTTCTTCAGTGGCGAAGTCGAGATCGAGCGCGGAGACCTGACGCGCATCCTCTACGAGCGCACGAAGGACGACGTCGAGTACGTCTTCGGCGACTGGATCACCGGGCTGGACGAGCGCGCCGACGGGGTCGACGTCACCTTCGCCGGCAACGGGCCGCGCAGCTTCGACCTGGTCGTCGGCGCGGACGGGCTGCACTCGGGCGTCCGGCGGCTGGCCTTCGGCGACGAGGAGCGGTTCCGGACCGACCTCGGCTTCCACATCGCGGGTTTCACCGTGCCCAACCACCTCGGCCTCGATCACCTCGGCCTGTTCTGCAGCGTCCCCGGCCGGACGGTGATGCTCAGCAGCGGTCGTGACAGTGCGGTTCTCAACGTCGGCTGCATCTTCGCGTCCGGCACGGTCGAAGTGCACCGGCGTGACGTCGAGGGGCAGAAGCGCCTGGTCGCGGAGCGGTTCGCCGACTTCGGCTGGGAAGTCCCGGCGCTGCTCGAAGGACTCGAGGACGCCGACGACCTGTACTTCGACTCGCTCAGCCAGATCCACCTGGACAAGTGGTCACAGGGCCGGATCGTGCTGCTCGGGGACGCCGCGTACTGCGCCGGCCCCGGCGGGTCGGGCACCGGGCTCGCGATGATGGGCGCCTACGTCCTGGCCGGGGAACTCGCCGCCGCGCACGGTGACCACGAAGCCGCCTTCGCTCGCTACGAGGAGAGACTCCGCGGCGCGGTCAAGGTGTCGCAGAAGCAGGCGGCCGGGATCGGCACGTTCCTCGTGCCGAAGTCACGGTTCATGATCGGCTACCGGAACTTCCTGTACCGGGTGCTGGGCTCGAAGCCGATGACCAAGGTGTTCACGTGGATCACCTCGCGCGCGGCCAACGCGACGACGCTCGAAAACTATGACGCTCCGGCCGCCGCTCAGCGCTAATTTCGGTGGGTGATGGACCAGAAGGAGTTTCGCCGGGCCTGCTACGAGGCGGCTCGGCGAACGCGCGGCCGGATCATCCGGTTCCTGCCCTACCAGGAGCCGGGGAACTTCGAGCAGGCAGAGATCGCCTATCCGCACCGAACCGCCGCGGTGTTGTGGACGCAGGAGTGGGACGAGAGCGGACGGCGCGAGATCTTCGGAATCGCCGAAGCACCGGTCTGCTTCGGATCGATCACCTTCGTCGACGAGCCAGGGCTGCTGGCCGTTCTGGGGGAGCTGCTTCGCGGGCACCGGTTGTACACGCGGACCGAACTCGAAACACCGATCGACCTCACGGCGCCGCCTTGGGTGAACGATCGAGAAGCAAGGTACTGGCGACCCGACAACCTCGGAGAAGTCCTCTTCAACTGCTGGGACTGAAAAAGTAGTTAGCAAAGCGTAGTATCAGCCGGGTGTTCACGACCAGGCCGGAACTGGCCGGCACCCATGGCATGGTGGCATCGACGCACTGGCTGGCCTCGGCCACCGGGATGGCGGTGCTGGAAAACGGCGGCAACGCCTTCGACGCGGCGGTGGCCGCCGGATTCGTCCTGCAGATCGCCGAGCCGCATCTGTGCGGTCCGGCGGGGCAGGTCCCCGGCATCTTCGTGACCGCGGCGGATCGAACACCGCGAGTCCTCGCGGGCCAAGGCGTCTCACCCGCGGCCGCGACGCCTGAGTACTTCGCGGACCTCGGACTCGACCTGATCCCCGGCAGCGGCTTGCTCCCCGCGACCGTCCCGGGGGCGTGGGACGGCTGGCTGCTGCTCCTGCGGGACCACGGCACGAAGTCGTTGCGTGACGTGCTCGGCTACGCGATTTCCTACGCCCGTAACGGGATTCCGCTGGTCAGCCGGGTCGGTGACACGATTCGCGCGGTTCAGGACCTCTTTACCGAGCACTGGCCGACGTCAGCGGCGCTTTGGCTGCCCGACGGCAAACCCGCGGAAGGGCTGCACCGCAATCCGGCGCTCGCGGACACCTGGGAGCGGTTGCTCGCCGAGGCCGAGTCGGTCAGCGGCCGCGAGGCGCAGATCGACGCCGGACGGCGGGCGTGGTCGCAGGGCTTCGTCGCCGAAGCCATCGAGGCATTCGGCCGCAAGGCTTTCCGCGACGACTCCGGCCGCGATCACGCCGGTCTCCTCACCGGCGAGGACATCGCGGGCTGGGAAGCGACGTACGAAGACGCGCTGCAGGTCGACTTCGGCGACTGGGGCCTGGTGAAGATGGGCGCTTGGACGCAAGGTCCGGCGTTGCTGCAGCAGGCGCGGTTGCTGGACGGTCTGCGCGACGAACTGTCCTATGTGGACGGGATACCGACGGAACGCACGGTGCACTTGGCCGTCGAGGCGGCCAAACTGGCGTTCGCGGACCGCGAGGCTTGGTACGGGGATTCTCCTGACGTGCCGATCGATCTGCTGATCTCCCGTGAATACGCGGACGCCCGGCGGGCGTTGATCACCGAAGAGGCGTCCGCCGAACTCCGGCCGGGTGGCCCCTCGCCGCGGCTGCCCGCGATTCTCGAGAAGCTGCGCGGGCTCGAAGCCGGTTCCGGCGCGACGGGGGAGCCGACCGTCGGGCCGCTGGGCGAGACGCGGGGCGACACCGTGCACATCGATGTCGTCGACGCGGCCGGGAACATGATCTCGGTGACGCCGTCGGGTGGCTGGCTGCAGTCGAGTCCGACGATCCCGGAGCTCGGTTTCTGTCTCGACTCTCGTGGGCAGATGTTCTGGCTGGAGCAGGGCCTGCCGAACTCGTTGGCGCCGCGGAAACGGCCGCGGATCACGCTTTCGCCGTCGATGGGCCTGCGTGACGGCGAGCCGGTCCTGGCGTTCGGGACCCCCGGCGGGGATCAGCAGGACCAGTGGCAGCTGTGTTTCTGGCTGGCGCACACGCTCGGCGGGCTGAACCTGCAGGAGTCGATCGATTCCCCCGCGTGGCACACGAACGCGTTCCCGAGTTCGTTCTACCCGCGCTCGTGGACGCCGCGGGATCTCGTGGTCGAGTCCCGGCTCGGCCAGTCCACAATGGACGCTCTTGCCGCGCGCGGACACGACGTCGTCGACGCCGGACCCTGGTCGCTCGGGCGGCTTTCCGCCGTCTCACGCTCCGGTGGTGTGCTCCGTGCCGCCGCGAACGCGCGAGGAATGCAGGGCTACGCGGCAGGCCGCTGAACTCGTTCCGTGAAGGCCTCCTTCCCTACCCTCAAGGTAGCGAAGGAGGCCTTCACGGACTCGCGGCAGAGCGTCTCCTGCCCCCAGTTGTCCACAACGACCCCCGCCTGTGGACAACTCACGTCAGCTCCCCTCCCGGCCTCCTATCGGCGATAGACTGGCTTCGGGGTCGCCCCCCTGGGACGGGTGGGGGGCTGGGGTGGTGACTTCAAGAGCGCGGCTGTTCCCAGAGCCAGAATTCGATGCCCTGGTCGTCGACGCAGTCGGCGCTCAGGCCGTAGGGCTGCTGTTCGGTTTCGCCCGCTTGGCCGCCCTGGGCGCGGACGCGGTCGAGGGCGGCGGCGAGATCGTCGACGGCGTACATGACCTTCCAGCCCACCTGCCGTCCCGGGCCGCCCCAGAGCCCGCCCTGCAGGCCGGAACCCTCGACGCCCCAACCGCCTTCGACCCGTCCGGGCGAGAACTGCCAGCCCAGAACGGCGCCGTAGAACGCCTTCGCGCGTCCGTCGTCCGGGACCTGGAAGGTGAAGTAGCCCGCTTCGCCGTGCCGGACCGGCTTCGCGCTCGATGAAGAAGGTGCCGCCTGCGCGACAAGCCACCGCTGGCCGTACGGATCCTTGATCGCTCCGTGCAGCCCGTGGCCCTCGTCCGCGACCGGACGTTCCAGTTCCCCGCCCAGTTCCACGGCCCGCCGCGCCGACGCGCGTACGTCCGGGACCTCGACCCGGATCAGCGGGCCACCCGTCGGCGCTACGACATTGCCCAGTTCGGGGAACTCTTCCGCGAGCATCAGCACGCTGTCCCCGATGGCCAATTCCGCGTGCCCGACCCGGCCGTCCTCCATCACGATCGGATCGGCCCGGCGCCGCGCCCCGAACACCTCCACGTAGAAGTCGAGCGCGCCGCGGGCGTCGGTCACCACCAGATACGGGGTCAAAGAACGCACTTCGGCGGTGGATGGCATAGCGGAGGCTCCGTTCAGGACGGCGCGACGCAGGTTGTCACGCAGTTCGGCGGCGAAGAGCGGGTCAGGATCGACAGGTTGCGAGGGCGCGCGAAGCACGTCGAACGGATCAGACATCGCGACCCTCCTTCTCCTGGTAGGCACGCCGGAACGCGGCACGGGCCCGCACGAGCAACGCCTCCGTGGCGTGCACCGTGCGCTCGAGATGGGCGGCGACCTCCGGTACCGGGAGACCGTCGACATAGCGAAGCGTCAGAGCGGCCTGGTGATGCGCCCCGAGCGACGCGAGCACTTCGCGCGCCAGGAGCGCGTCCAGCCGCTCGTCCCACGGATCGGTGTGGTCCTCTTCCTCGTGGACGAGCCGCAGCCCGCGTTTCTCGCGTTCCCGGCGCCGCCAGTGATCGGCGAGCTTGTGCCGGGCGACGCCGATCAGCCACCCGGTGCTCACCGCGGGTGCGTCTTCTTTGCGACAGGACCTCACCGCGCCGAGGAACGTCTCGGACGTCAGCTCCTCGGCGAGGGTGCGATCCCCGCACCGGGACAGCAGGTACCCGTAGACCTCCGGCAACGCCGTCTCGTACAGCGACAGCAGTGCGAAGGCCGGGTCCCGCCGCACCCGTGGTTCCGTCACATCCCCATCGTCGCTCGGGGAGCCACTTCTCCGACGGGTGAAACCGAACTTTCTAAACCCGCGGGTCCGGCAGCCGCCGCGCCACCGTGATCACCCCGATCGTCAGCACCGCCTGAATCCCGATGACCAGCGCGAACGCGCCCTTCATCCCGAGCGACCCCGCCGAGGCCGACGCGAACAACGTCCCCAGCGTCGCCACCCCCAGCGCCATCGCCGCCTGCTGCGACGTCGTCAGCATCCCGCTGCCGACTCCGGCGATCTCCGGTGGCACCTTCGACAGCACGATCCGGAACACCGTCGTCATCGCGAGCCCCTGACCGAGACCGCACAGCAGCATCCCGGGCGCGAAATCGAGCACGCCCAGCTCCGGCCACTCCAGCAGCACGGTGCCGATCAGCACCAGCAGCCCGAGCAACTGCACCGACAGGCCGACGGTCACGACCCGCTGCCCGAACCTCGTCACCAGGCGGCTGCTGACCAGGCACATCGCGAAGAACGCCAGCGAAAGCGGCGCCGTCACCAGCCCCGAGCCGAACGGGCCGAGGTGCAGGCCGTCCTGCAGCGTCACCGCGAACACAAACATGAACGCGCTGAAGCCGACGAAGAACGGCATCCCGACCAGCAATCCCTGCCGCACACTCGGCATCCGCATCACCGACGGCGGCAGCAGCGGAACACCGCCCTGGCGTTCCATCCGGCGTTCGACGTGGACGAAGCCCGCCGCGGCGAACGGGAAGACCACGAGCAGCGCGATCGTCCACAGTGGCCAGTTCAACACCGGCCCTTCCGCCAGCGGGAGCAACAGCGACACCAGGGCGATCGCCAGGAGAACGGTGCCGGAGCGGTCGATGCCGATCGGGTTGCTCGAACGGCTTTCCGGGATCAGGCGCCGCGCGATCAGCAGACCGGCGATCCCCACGGGCACGTTGACCAGGAAGATCGGCCGCCAGCCCGTACCCCAGAGATCGGCGGCGACCAGTGCCCCGCCGAGGAACTGCCCGAGCACCATCGAAAGCCCCGCGGTGGCGCCGTAGAGACCCAGCGCCTTGGATCGGCGTTCGCCGGTCGTGGTCGCTTGGATGATCGACAGCACCTGCGGCAGCATCAGCGCGGCCGCCGCCCCCTGCGCGGCCCGCGCCAGCACCAGCGTCAACGCCGTCGGCGCGATCCCGCAGAGCAGGGAAGTGACGGTGAACGCGGCCAGCCCGATCAGGAACAGTTTGCGACGGCCGAAGGCGTCACCGAGCCGTCCGCCGACGACGAGCAGTACGGCGTACGCGATCCCGTAGGCCGCGATCACCAGTTCCAAGGTGGCCGACGAGGTGCGCAGATCGGTACCGATCGCGGGCAGGGCGATGTTGACGATGAAGAAGTCGATGAGTGGAAGTGCCGCCCCCAGCAGCACGGTGACCAGGCCCGCCGAGGTCAGGGCCGGTCCGACGGCGACGCGGGTGAGCGTCGCCGGAACTTGCGTCGAAGTCATGGGTACTACGATCAGCCGATTCCCACCCTGGTACCAGGAGTGTGTTTATCCTGGTATTACCACTACCTGGTAACCGGCTTCGAGCTTTGCGAACCTGATGAGGTGACCATGACCGTCGATTCGCAGGTGGCCGACGTACGGCGACACGAACTGGCCGCGTTCCTGCGCAGCCGCCGCGAGCGCATCACCCCGGATCAGGTCGGCCTGCCGATCAGCGGCAGGCGCCGCACGCCGGGGCTGCGCCGCGAGGAGGTCGCGCAGCTGGCCGGGGTCGGGGTCACCTGGTACACGTGGCTCGAGCAGGGGCGCGACATCAACGCGTCCGAGCAGGTGCTGGAGGCGATCTCCCGCACGCTGCGGCTCGACCCGCACGAGCACACGCACCTGTTCACCCTCGCCGGCGCGCCCGAACCGCCGCTGGAGAAGGACTGCAAGATCCTCAGCCAGAACGTCTACCGGATGATGGAGAAACTGGAGCCGTTCCCGGTCTGCGTGCGCAACGCGCGCTGCGACATCCTCGCCTACAACCGGTCCTACGACTGGCTGATGGGTGACGTCGACGCGATCCCGTTCGAGGACCGCAACACCCTGATCCAGTGTCTCACCAACCCCGAATGGCGGCGGAGGCTCCCGGATTGGGAGACCAACCTGCCCCGCGTGGTCGCCGGTTTCCGGGCGGCGATGGCCGAGCACCTCGCCGAACCGGCGTGGAAGAACCTGGTCAAGCGACTGCGGCAGGAATCCGACGTCTTCGAGCGGATGTGGAAGGAGCACGACGTCTCCACCGAGCGGATCGTGCTCAAGCGGTATCTGCACCCGGAGGCGGGCCTGCTGCGGTTCGAATTCTCGTACCTGTACCTCGGACGGCGATCCGAGATCTCCCTGGCGACGCTGACCCCGGCGGACGAGGAAACCGCGGCGAAACTGCCCAATTCCTTCTGAGGAGGGAGGCGGACCAGGCTCGCGAGGGAGTTTTTCCGCGGCGGGAACGCCGACGCTGACAGCATGACCGCAGCAGTCGCCACCGCCAAGATCTCCAGCGCCCGCCTGATCGTCTGCTACGCGGCGATCCTCGGCACGCTTCCGTACCTGACCCTCAAGGCATCCTGGGTCACGGGCGGCAGCCTCGGCCTTCGTGATCCGTCCTTTGTGGACTCGGAGCTGATGCTCTTCGCCAACCTGCTCACCGGAGGGATGGACGTCGTCGCGGTGGTGCTCGCGCTGGCGTTCACCTACTCCTGGGGCCGCCGGATCCCCGCGCCGCTCGTGCTCTTCCCGATCTGGATCGGCACCGGGCTGCTCGCGCCGATCGTGCTGAACCTTCCGGTGATCGTCACCGACCTGACGAAGACCCAGCTGACCGAGATGCCGCTGGAGAACTGGGTTTGGGCCGTCGTCTACGGCGGATTCGCCTGGCAGGGAGTGCTGCTGCTGACCGCGTTCGTGCTCTACGCCCGCGACCGCTGGTGGTTCGTCGTCACCGGCACCGTGCGGCCGGGGACGATCGGCGTGGCGGGCGGACTCGGTATCGCCGCGGCGCTCGTTTCCGCGGTCGGCCACGGAAGCTGGGCGTTCGGCTCCGGCGGCCTGGCGGCCCGTGGCCAGGACGTGGTGATCGCCGTGCTCGGGGTGCTGGCCGTGATCGCACTGGCGACCGTGTCGCGAGGACGGTTCTGGCCGCGGCTGGTCCTGGTGTGGACCGGCGCCGGGGCGATGGCGGGCACAGGAGCGTGGGGCCTGTTCAGCGCTTTCACGATGGGATCCGCCGGGCACGCGCCGGTGCTGGCCGTCCAGGTGATCGGCGGGGTGCTGATGATGACGTCGGTTCTGCGGCGGCTACCGCACGCGGCGTAGCCGAGAAGCCGCTTTCCAACGGACGCGATACCCCTCCACCCCGGGTAGCTTTCGTCCTGTGCTGCTGAAAGAACGGTTTCCGTGGAGCCCCTGGGTGGGCCGCGTGCTGCGCGTGGTGCTGCCGCTGGGGTTCGTCCTCGGCGCCACGAGCAGCGCCTCCCGCTGGCAGCCGGACGCGCCGTCGCTGACCACGTTCGGGGTGCTCTGGCTGGTCGCCACCGCGGTGCCGCTGCTGGTCGTCCACCGCTTCCCGATGACGATCTTCCTGCTCACCTCCGCGCTGACGCTGGGCTACTACGCGTCCGGCAACCCGGGCGGGCCGACGATCGTGCTGCCGACGATCGCGTTGTTCGTGCTCACCAAGATCCGCGGCCCGCTGGTCGCCGGGATCACCGGCGGATCGCTGCTCGCGGTCGCCGGTGTCGTGTTGTTCGTCCGGCACGGGTTCGGCGCCTTCGACATGCGGGCCGGGCTGGGGCTGGTCTGGGTGATCGCGGTCGTCGGGATCGGGACGGCGGTGCGCAACGGGCTGGCCGCCGCGCGGGCCCGCCGCGAGCAGGCCGACGAGCACCGGCACCGGATGGCCGAGCAGGAGCGGCTCACCATCGCCCGCGAGGTGCACGACGTCGTGGCGCACAGCCTCGCGATGATCAACGTCCAGGCCGGGGTCGCCGCGCACGTCGCCGACAGGCGTCCCGAGCAGGCGAAAGAGGCGCTGCTGAATATCAAGGAAGCGAGCGCTTCGGCGCTGAAGGACCTTCGCGCGACGTTGGCCGTGCTGCGTTCCGGGGAGGACAAGGCGCCCGCGCCGAGCCTCGCTCAGGCCGATGAGCTGTTCGAGCACGCGCGGGCCGCCGGGCTGGAGGTGCGCGTCGACGGCGAGCCGGGTGAGCTGCCCGCGCCGGTCGACGGCGCCGCGTACCGGATCCTGCAGGAATCGCTGACGAACGTGGTCCGCCACGCGAACCAGGCGCGGGGCGTCGACGTCAGGTTCGAGCGGAAAACCGGTGCGCTGACGCTGCTCGTCCGCGACGATGGCCGTGGCGCCGTCGAACCCGCGCCCGGCCACGGGCTGCGCGGGATGTCCGAACGGGCGGCCGCGCTGGGCGGCGCGCTCACGACGTCCGTGGTGGACGGCGGGTTCCAGGTTCGCGTGGAGCTACCGATCGAGGGGGAACGATGACGATCCGAGTGGTCCTCGCGGACGATCAGGTGCTCGTGCGCGCCGGTTTCCGGGTGTTGCTGGAGACCGAAGACGGCTTCGAGGTCTGCGCCGAGGCCGGTGACGGTGACCAGGCCGTCGCGGCCGCCGTCGAGCACCGGCCGGACATCGTCGTGATGGACATCCGGATGCCCGGCGTCGACGGGCTCGAAGCGACGAGACGGATCACCGCGAACCCCGAGCTGACCGGGGTGAAAGTCCTGGTCCTGACCACGTTCGACGTCGACGAGTACGTCTACGAGGCCTTGCGCGCCGGCGCGAGCGGGTTCCTGCTGAAGGACACCGACCCGGTGGAGCTGCTGCGGGCGCTGAAGGTCATCGCCGCGGGCGAGGCGCTGCTGGCGCCGACCGTGACCCGGCGGCTGATCGCGGAGTTCGTCGACCGGCCGGAGAACCGCCGGATCGACGTGAGCGCCGTCCGCGAGATCACCGACCGCGAACGCGAGGTCCTCGGCCTGGTCGCGGGCGGCATGTCGAACGACGAGATCGCCGCGCATCTGGTGATCTCGACGGCCACCGCGCGCACGCACGTCAGCCGCATCATGACCAAGATCGGGGCGCGGGACCGGGCGCAGCTGGTGGTGCTGGCCTACGAATCCGGGCTGGTCAGCCCTCGCCGGGGTTGATCGTTAATCCCCACCGCGTTATCCGGGCCGGACGGATTCCCCCAAAAAGCTGAGATTGCCGAAAAAACCCTACCGGTCACGGGGAGTCGTCAAGCATGCCGTAACGCTGACGCTCAGTTAATTCCATGAATTGCACGTGCAGATGCACGTCCCGGGCGGAGTAAGAGGGAAGATCGGCCGGACTGTCATTCTCGCCGTATCTTCGTCTCCACCAGGGTACCGATATGGCGGCCGCCGCGTTCCGGTGAGCGATTCGAAATCATACGGACGTACTGCTTGTGCTGATTTCCTGACGAATCCGGTGGTATCACGTCGGAACTCCCTTTGTTCTCGTGTACGGTGCGTGATTTTTTCTCGAGTCGCCGCACGGAATGGTGGTCACTTTCCGTCGCGAAATGGCCTGTCGAAGGCTCCCTGGACGGGTTCCGCGGAGGTTCGGTTGCTTTCTCGTAATGCCGCTGAGCACTAGTCTTCGGCGGAACGGCAGAGCGGCGGTGTCACCTACCTGATGTGATTCTCACCCAGCCGGGCAAGAACCAGATTCACTTTTCTTCTCTCACTGGGAGTCACTATTGACGACAAATACTCCTGATCCGCTTCTCGTGGTCACCGCGGGCGTCGTCGTTCTCGCCTACATCGTTTTCGCCGCGATCCTCACCCGGCTCCTGCTCGCGGGAAAGGTCGCTCAGCCGGCGAAGGTCATCGGGGCGGTCGCGGCGCTCGTGGCCGGGCTCCCGGCGATCCTCTACGCGTTCGCGGCGGTGGTGGGCTGATGGGCGGGGATTTCCTGGCGGCGGTCACCGAACGGCAGCGGCAGCGGCTGCTCGAACTCGGCAAGCACGTGGACTACGCGACGGGTACGACGCTGCTCAACCAAGGCGATCCGGCGCCCCCGGTGCTGATCCTGCGCTCCGGTTTCGTGAAGGCGATCCGCGCGGCCCAGGGCGGCACGTCGCCGATGATCGTGGACCTGCTCGGCGCCGGCGACGTCCTTGGCGTCGAAGACTGCCTGGCCAGACGGTCGAGTCACCTCTCGTTCGTCGCCACGAAACCGGTCCGCGTGCTGGAGGTCCCGCAGAACGCGTTCCACGGCTTTCTCGACGACGACAAGCAGGCGATGGCCTTGATCGCCTTGGACCTGGCCGTCCGGCTGCGGCTGCGGAACGTCGCCCTGGGTTTCGCGACGGCCAAGGTCCGGTGCCGGTTGACCGCGTTCCTGACCCGGTTGCAGGCGCTCTACGGGGTCCCCGGGGAAAACGGCGTCGTCGTCGACGTCGGCCTGAATCACACGGACATCGCCTCCGCGATCGGTGCTTCGCCGGCGTCGGTCAACGCCGAGATGGCGAAACTGAAGAACGAGGGCTACCTGAGCACGGGGTACAAGACGATCCACGTGAAGAAGCGCTTGCGCGAGGACGGCCCTCCGCTTTCTCCGGCCCGCGCCGCCCGGCCGCGGCGGATTCCGCAGATGCGCCTCGGAAGGCGGGTGGCGATGGGGTGAAACGGGACTTTCACCGGGTGATCCTCGATGAAAGTCCCGTTCACCTCATTCATTGCGCCGCGGGGTGCGCAAGACAGTAATCGGACGAGGTCAGCCGCGCTTCAGTTGCAGCGCGAGCCTGATGACGAACACGACGGCCAGCGCGGCGACCAGGGCGATTTCCCAGGCCATGGCGGCTCCTCCTCGTCCGGCATCCGAAGGCTTCCGATGCTCTGCCTATAAGGCGCATCACCGGGGGAGGACGTTCACTGACACGGCCTAACTCACACTTACGGGCTAACGCCGCGCCCACCCCAGTGCAATGAAAGGCCCGTTACTTGCAAAATTTGCAAGTAACGGGCCTTTCATTGCACGCGAGGTGGGCTAAAGCGCGCTGTCGACGGCCGCCCAAACCCGATGCGGGTCGAGGTCCATCGGCCGCGAGTCCGGATCCGGCCGCAGTCGCCGCAGCAGGACCTGCTGCACCAGCGTCGTCGGCCGCGACGCGGCGGCCACGCGCCGCCAGAACAGGTGATCCTCCAGGCCCTCGAACAGCACCTCGGAGTTCCACCCGCCGAGCTCGTCGACCAGCGACCGCCGCACCAGATATCCGCTGCCGAGGTACGGCAGCGTCCGCAGGCGCCGCTCCTCCGGCGGCAGCGCGCCGACCAGGCCGTCCACCGGATCCGCGACCGGGCAGTGCACGACGTCGGCGTCCGCCGAAGCGGCCAGCAAACGCTCCAGCAGGAACTCCGAGGCCCGCATCCCGCCGTCGAGCACCAGCAGCCACGACGCTGTCGAGCGCTCCAGCAGGGAGTTCCGGGTGAGCCCGCGGCCGAGCGGGGTGTCGTGCAGCAGCGTGTCGTACGGGCGCGGCCGCGGCCACGGGTGCACGCCGTCTTCGCCGACGAGCACCTTCCGGGGCCGAACGCTGCCCGTGAGGAGGTCGTTCGCCAGATCGTCCGGGTCGACTTCGCCGGTCCGGCGCACGATCAGCACGTCGACGTCGGCGGAGCCCGACGGCGAAGCCGCCGCGGACTCCCAGCGCCGGGTGGCGACCCGCCGGGCACCCGCCGCGCGCTGTGCGATCCGGGCCGACAACGCCGTCCCGCGTGCCGAGGCCGGGCCGCCGGCGGACCGGTCGCCCGCGAACCGCGCGTCGAACGACGGGGTGTCGACGGCGAGCGCGTTCTCCGGGTTCCGCAGGCTCGTCGCGAGGGCCCGCGCCGGGGCGAGGTCCGCGGCAGGCGTCGAACCCAGCGAAGACGCCAGGTCGATCAGCCGTCGTGCGGACGCGGTCATGTCCAGCGACTTCACGAAACCGTAGGCCGCCGAACGCAGGTGCCGTTCCCGTTCGGGCTCGTCGGCCAGCGCGGCGACGACCGAGCCCAGTGCCTCCGGCCTGGCCAGCACCAGGTGCTCGCCGGGGACCAGCGGCTCGACCTCGGAGGAGGTCTCGCTGACCACCACGCAGCCGTTGGTCATCGCTTCGAGCGTCCGCACCCACTCCAGGGTCTGCTTCTGCTCACGGTGCAGGTTCAGCAGGAATCGCGACCGCGCGAGATGCTCGAACTTCGCCTTGCCCGGCAGGAAGTCGACGCGGGCGGCGGTCATCGGCTCGTGCGGCGGGGTCAGCAGCCGCGTCCGCAGCCCGGCGAGGTCCCGCGCGTACGAGCCGAGCAGCACCGAACGCCGCCGCTCGGCGGTGCCGAGGTAGGTGACGTCGAGGTCGCGCGGACGGTCGAGATCGCCGCCCCACAGGTCCCACAGCGGGCTGTAGCCGAGCTGGAAATGCTCGACGGTGATCCCGCGCCGCCGCAGTTCGGCGGTCGAATCCTGGTTGATGTCGACGGCGCCGCCCAGGATGGAGAGCAGTTCGGCGTTGCGCTCGAAGGTCGCGGTGCCGGGATGCTCCACGCAGAACCCGATGGTGCGACGGCACTGGTCGGCGGTCGGGAAGTCGGCGTCCGGGGCGGTCACGAAGTACTCGTGCGGGACGACGACGTACACGGTGTCGCCCCCGGCCTCGGGGTACTTCCCGACCGCCGTCCGCGCCTTGCCGCCCGCCGTGCGGACGGCGTCGGCGACCACCTCCAGGAGCTCCTCCATGAAGGCGGAACCGCCCTCGGCGGAGACGAAGCAGAGTTCGGTCACGGCCGGTCCATCTTCTTCCGCACGACCCGCAGCGGCGCGGTGACCCGCCAGCTGACGGTGCGGCGCGTGGCGTCGAGTTCACGGGCCATCTCGGCGGCGAGACGTTCGGCGTTGAGCAGGCGCTGCCGGTCGGCCGACGGCTCGCCACCGGGCAGGATGTCCGCGTCGACGACACCCGCCGACACCACGAGTTCGGCGTCGAGCAGCGCGAGCCGCAGCTTGTCGCGCTCCTCACGGCAGGTCTTCAACTCCGCGCGGAGCGAGTCACGCTGCTGGTGGGCGAGCAGGACCTCGGCTTCGAGCGCCCGCAGACGCGCCTTGGAGACGTCGAGTTCTTCTTGCTGCGAAGCCAACTCTTGATTCAACACAGCTTGGTTCACCTCGGCGGACTCGTTCGGCGCGGCGGCAGCGGCGGTGGCCTCGCGCAGCTCGTGCTCGGTGTCGGCCAGCTTCGCCTTCAGCCGGTCCTGTTCGGCGGTGAAAACCTGCCGCTCGGCCCGGAGGCGGGTCAGCTCGGCCTGGACACGGCCGGGAATGTCGGTGTCAGACATGAACGCCCCCACTCAGTTCGGTCAGGATTTCGGAGTACTCACGCGCGTAGCCCGCCGGGTCGAGCCACGGCAGCAGCTTCTCGTGCGCGGCCTTCGCCATCTCACGGCGGCGCGTGGCCGACGTGCCCAGCGCGCGCAGCAACGCCGCTGTCAGCGCGTCGACGTCGTTTGTCTCGAACAGCCAGCCCGTCTCGCCGTCGACGATCATCTCCCGCGCGCCGAACACGTCGGTCGCCGCGACCGGGACGCCACAGCACACGGCTTCGAGGATCGACCGCGGCAGCGACTCGATGTCGGAGCTGTTCACGAAGATGTCCGCGGCCTGCAGCCAGCGCAGCGGATCCGGCTGGATCGGCACCAGGCTGACCGACTTCTCCAGCCCGGCGCGCTCGACCGATTCCTCCATCGCCAGCCCGTACGGCGACGGGTGCAGGCCGACGACGGACAGCTTCGCCTCGGGGTGGACCTTGTGGATCCGTTCCATCGCCGAGATCAGCGGCGCCTGTCCCTTGCGGGATTCCGCGATGCCGATGTTGACCAGCACGATGTCGTCCGGCGAGTAGCCGAGCATGTTCCGCGCCTGCCGCCGCGTCTCCGACCGCGTCCGGCCGCCGAACTTGTGCATCGGTGTGCCGTAGCGGACGGTCCGGCAGCGTTCCGGCTTGCTGTACGGAAGGAACATCTCGCGCGTCGCGTCCGCGACGAACAGCAGCCTGTCGACCTCGGCGAGCGTGCTTTCCCAGCGCTGCCAAACCGCGGCGGGCGGCTTCACCGGGCCCCAGTTCTGGTACGCGAACGCGGGCAGCGAGAAGCTCTCGTGGATGACCCACGCCGTCGGCATCCCGGCGCGCTTCGCCGCGTCCGCACCGACGAAGCCGCCGAGCGTGTTGACGAGCGCGACGCCCGCTCCGGAGCACTTCGCGAAGCGCGCCAGCTCGGCGACGTGGCCTTCGTAGGCCGGGACGGTCTGGTTCCGGTAGTGCGTCGTGACATGGACGGGGATGCCGAGTTCGTGGCAGTCCGCGCGCAGCGGGCCGTCGGTTTCGCTGACCAGGCTGACCTGCCAGCCGTGGTCGGTCACCATCCGGCTCAGCAGTTCCTGCAGCCACAGCTGCCCGCCGCCGACGCCGAGGCTGTGCGTGAACACCAGCACGTGCTTCGGATCCGTCGGGATGTTCACGCGTGCCATCGCGCGGGCGGTGTCACCGGCGAGTTCGTCGGAGAGCTCGGCGTCGTCCGGGTCCGCGACGGGGTTGCGAAGCGTGAAGGTGCGCTTCGCCGACACGACCTCGCCGACGCCTTCGGTGCGGTACCGGACGCGAAGCGACAGCGTCCGCTCTTCGCCGTACGGGAGGTCGACGGGCACCCAAGCCTCGAACCCGCTGACGGCGGCGTCGTCGAAGCCGGGGAATTCCTTGGGCACGTCCTTGCGCGGCAGGCGGGTGCGCGCGCTGACCGTGCCGCCGCCTTCGACCATGACCTCGATCAGGCTCGGCGCGCGGCCCTGCAACATGGCCCACCCGGTCACGTAGACGACGTGTCCTTCGGCGACCTTGCCCTGCTTCGGCGCTTCGAGTTCGCCCAGCCACAGCGGTTCTTCACCCGGCAACGTTCCGACGTGGACGGTCGCCTGGTTCAGCACGCGTTCGTCCGGGCCGGCGACGACGATGTCCTGAGTGCCCGCGGGAACCCAGGTGGCCGGGACGGCACGCCAGCCGAAAGTGCCTTCGGGCGCGCCCGGGCACGGCTCGGGGAACAGGTTCGCCTCGACGTCCGCGATGGTCACGGACATCTCGTCGATCCGGCTGATCCCGGTCGTCCAGCCCCGGAGCTCGAACAGGTGCCCGACCGGCCGGTCCGGGGTCAGGATGCCGGCGGTATGCAGGCTCGTCATCGCTTCGCTACCTCGTCTTCGTTCGCCGCCACACCGGCGCCGACGTCGGTTGAACGGTACCTGTGGACACTCCGCTGGAGGCGCGTTCGCCAAATCTCGGCGATGGCCTCACGCACCTCGTGCGTGCCGTGGACGGTGCCACTCGAGCCGATCACCGAGAAGTCGACCTCACGCGCCGTCGCACCGTCCACAAAGGAGGGATGGAGACCGATCAGCACGCCGAGCCAGCAGGCCAGGTCGCGCATCGAGCCGTCGTCGGCCGCCGCGGACCAGCCCGCGTCGGCGAGTTTGTCGGCCAGCACGAGCACTCCGCGCTCGACCACTTCGGCCACCCCTGCGCCCGCGTTCCGCCACTCGAGGTCGATCGGGCGCAGCGTCGCGCCGTCGACGAGCACGTTGTGCGGCACCAGATCCCACAGCGCCTCGACCCCGCGCGCGGCCTCCGCGCGGACGAGATCCCGCCAGCCGGTGAGCAGTTCCGCGACGCGCTCCGGCTCGTCGAGCAGGACCTCGACCATCGTCGGGGCGTCGTACACCTTGTCCGTGCACTCCCCGACCGAGATCCCGGCGACCGGCGGCGACGGGACGAGCGGCGTGCGGCGGACTTCGGCGCCCTCCCCGGTGCGCACGACGTCGGCGCGCGTGCAGGCGAACGCGGCGCGCTCGGCGGTGTTGAAGTAGGTCGCGAGCCGGTACGCGGGCCAGAGCGAAGCGGCGCCGGGGCCGCACAGCAGGGCGAGGCCGTTCGCGGGACCGCCGCTGATCGCGGCCGACAGACGGGGCAGTTCGGCGTCGATCTGCGCGCCGCGAACCGCGCGGGCGACCTCGTGGCCGGGAGAACAAAGCAGCTCCCGCTGCACTTCGAGACCCGCCGCCGCGAGTGTCCCGGTGACACCACGCGAAGACGTCAACACCACGACGGCACCGGTCGGCGACAGTCGCTCGCGAACCCAGTCCAGCAGGTTCCGCGTCGCGTAGGGCTGCTGGACGACGGCGAAGTCGTAGGTCTCGGTGACCAGCCGGTCGTGCACCGTCACGGTGCCGAGGTCGCGGGTGCGGAACCGCACCGCGGCGGCGCGGACCGGGTCGGCCTCGACGGCGTGCACGCTCTCCGAGACCTCGCCCAGATACCGCGTCAGACCGCCGAAACCGGCCCCGACTTCGAGGACCCGCGCCGCTTTCGGCAGCACGAGCGCCCGGAGGACGTTCGCGGCGCCGTGGTCGAGCGCGACGCTCTCGGTGGCATCCCAGCCGGCGAAGTGCAGTTCGTCGGACAGCGAACCGGTGTCCCCGGCCAGGGAGAGCAGAGTCGTGAGCAGCCGTGCCTTCTCGGCGGTCATCGATTAGCTGGTGACGGCGTAGTTTTCCAGCGTCTTCTTCACCGCACGCTGGTACGTGCCGCTCAACGCCTTCTCGCCGTCTTCCCCACCGAGCGGGTTCTGCAGGATGTCCACCCGGATGATGTTGTTACCGCTGATCCAGGTGCCGCGGTAGGTGCCCTTGTCGCCGTCGATCTTCTTCTGGAAGTTCAGCTTCGGCGGCATGCCCGGCAGCGGTTCGGTGATCTGCACGAAGCCGTTGCTCGTCTGGTACTGGCGCAGCTGCTTGACCAGGTCACTGGCGGCGCCGGGGCTGGTCAGCGGGATGACCGTGACCGAGATCTTCGCCGGCTGCGGCCCGGTCTCGTCCGGCTGCTTCTGCGAGCCCCGGTACGCGACCTGCTTCACGCCCGCGGCGATGACGAGGTCGGCCTCGCCCTTCTCCAGGCCGGCGAGCTCGGTGAGCTGGGTCGCGGGGATCGCGCCGCTCTTCGAGTCTTCCTCACCGGACTGCTCCGGGATCTTCTCGAACAGCAGCTCTTCGGGCGTCTTCGGCTTGGCCGACGACGTCGGAGGCGCGTTCTGCGACTGGGTCGGCTGCGGCTGGGCCGTCGGATCCGCCGGCTCGTCACCGCCGCCCTTGAGGGCGAAGTAACCGCCGACGCCCAGACCGGCGAGCACCAGGACGGCGACGATCGCGATGATCGCGATCTTGCCGCCCTTGCCCTTGGGCTTGTCTTCGAACAGCTCGGGGCCCTGCTTGACCCACTCCGTGCTGCCGACCGGCGAGATCGGCGGGAAGTCCGAACCACCCCACGGCGGGCTGGCGTCGGTGTCGGTCCAGCCCTGCTGCTGCGGCTGTTGCTGCTGGTAACCGTGCTGCTGCTGGTGCTGGTGCTGCTGCTGGGGGAAGCCGCCCGCGGGCGAGGCCTGGCCCTGCTGGGGGAAGCCGCCCGCCGGGGACGCATGACCCTGCTGCGGGAAACCGCCCGCCGGGGACGCCATCGGCGGCACGACCTGGGTGCGGTTCGGATCGGCCTGCTGTTGCTGCCAGTTCGAGACGACCTGGGTGCGCTCGCCCTCACCGCTCTGCGGGGGCTGGTTCACCGGCGCGATGATCTGGGTCGAGTCGGCGCTGGCCTGCTGGCCGGACTGCTGCGGCGCCTGCTGCTGAGGAGCGGCGGGAGGCGGCTGCTGCTGGAAGGGCTGCTGCGGCTGTTGGCCGGGCTGCTGGACCTGCTGCTGGGCCGGGTCGCCGTATGCGACCGCCGAGGACAGCACCTGGTCACGGCGGAGCCGGTAATCGTCCGCGGAGAGCCGTCCCGATGCGAGCTCCTCGTCCAGATTGCGCAGCTCTTCCTGCCAGGACACCACCGGCCCCCTTATCCGATTCCGGCGGGAGCCCCGCTCCCGGCCTTCGCGATACCACCACTGCGGTGACCTCGCACATTCTGCACTGCCCGGCCTGGGTCCGCCCTCGCGGGTCGAATCGTGATCTCCCCGCGACCCGCGCTTCTCAGCTCGCCGGGAGAACGGTGTCCAAGGAGGTCAGAGTCTGCTCCAGCCGGGTGTCGAGCGCCTTCGGGTCACCGCCGAGCGGCTGCGAGACCCAGGTCGTCACGGCCATCGTCCCGGAGACGTAACCGATGCCGCTGAGCTGGCCGTTCTTGTTCGCGCCGACGAGGGCGAGCCGGTCGCCGACGCGCTGCTCGCGCAGTCCGGCGTTGATCGAGTTCTCCCGGAAGTACTTGACGATCGCGGCGGCGTCCTTCGCGTCGTTCGCCGGGATCACCAGGACGAGGTAACCGTTCGTACCTTCGTTCGAGCCCTTGTGGGTGATCGATGCGACGTTCTTGGACGCGAGGTAATCGCCCGCGGCCCTCGAGTAGAGATTGAGCTCGACGCCCTTCGCGACCGACATCGTCGAGTTGTCCTTCGACGGCGTTCCCGGCAGCGCGGGCAGCCGGTCTTCCAACGGCGTCTGGGCGCTGTTGGGCTGGCCCGACGGCGTGAGCCCGTCCGGCGGTTGGGCAATGCTCGGCGACGGCGGCCGCTCGGCGACGTTCGAGGACGGCGCCGAACCCAGCCACAGCGTTCCGCCGATGATCAGCGCCAGCACGACCAGCACGCCGGCGCCGATGAACAGCCAAGTCGGCTTGCGCTTGCCGACGACCGCGTAGTCCTCGGCCGGAGCGTGGTGCCGCGGACCGGGTTCGGGGGCCAGCGGCGGGAGCGGCCGGTTCAGCTGACGGGTCGACGGCTTGTCCCTGACCGGAGGTGGCTCGGCGCGCAGGTACACCGTCGGATTGATGTCGGCGGGGGAGGGCGCGGTCGTCTTGTGGTCCGCGATCCGGGGGACGGGCTTCTTTTCGCGCGGCCGGGGCTTCTCGGTGTCGAAAGGCTGAGTGCGCTGTTCCGGCGGCGGAGGCGCGTAGGCCTGCTGGGGCTGTTGGTACGGCTGGGGCTGCGGGACCGTGACGGTGGGCATCTCGACCGGCCGGGCGGCGGGATTGGTGCTGTGCCATGCCCCGCCCGGACGTCGCAGCGGCGAGGGGACCGGCGACGGCATCGTCCCGCCGGAGGCCTCGGCCAAGAGCTCGTCACGCTTCCGGCGGTGTTCGGCGTGCCCGATGCGACCCGCGGCCAGCTCGACGTCCAGCTGTCGAAGCTCGTCTTGCCAGCTCATTTGGCCCCCCTGCCGCCGGGTGTGGGCAGCCAGTCTTGCATGCACCCTTATGGGTGGTTGATGTGGTCTTTCCACATTCTTGCGTCCATTCACGACCCGGTCCAGCACGGATCGTGCGCGATCTTCAGGTCGTTGCCCGGCGTTTGCGAGGACGCACATGGATCGCTCGAAAGTGTCCTCACCTGCATATATAGCATCGAAGCTATGACGTGTTGCTGACCGAGTTCCGGAAGACCCGGATGCGCGAAGAGCGTGAGGTGCGACGGGCGCGGAAGGCGATGTGGCGCTGTGTCGCTCGAAGGCATACGACTGATGAGCATGGTGGGGAGTGAGGACGATGGCCGAGCGGACCGACTGGCGGCGGCTACGCGAGCGGCGGATGGCCGAGCCGGGCGCCGCCGACGCGTACGAGGCCGCGAAACTGGCCTACGGCCTTGGTAAAAACTTGCGTGAAATGCGTGAGGCGCGTGGCTGGACCCAGGCGAGGCTCGCCGCCGAGGCGGGGATGACGCAGTCCGCCGTCGCGCGGTTCGAGGCGGGGGGAACCGTCCCGACCATTCCGGTGCTGGAAAGGCTGGCGCACGCCCTCGAAGCCGTTCTCGACGTCCGGATCACTCCGCGGCTGTCCACGGTGTGATGACTCTTTCGGCAGGTCAGAGGCGGCGGACCGGTCTCGCCGGTACGGTGGCTGACGTGGGAAGTGCCGGGTGACGGAAATCGACGCGTGTCGCGGCGCGCTGCGCGAGCTGGCCATCGGCAGGCTCGCCGGGCGTGACGTCCGCACGTCCCACCTGGTCGAGGCCGGGCTGGACGCGATCGTCGCCGGACTCGACGCCCCCTCCCTTGCCTTGCTCGCCGGCCTCGGGTCCTCCGCCGAAGACGCTGTCGACAAGGCGTTCTGTCAGGTCGTCGACGAACTCGGCCTCGAACTGCCCGCCGATCCGACGGCCGCCCGCTGGCTGCTGATCCACGGCTGGCTCACCGCGATGGTCAAGGGCGACCTCTCGCCGGCGGCCGGTGGCGCGCTGGTCAGCGAGGTCGGTGAGCTGCTCGGCTCCCCGTCGTCGCTGCGGGGGATCACCCGCTGGTCGGCGATGCTCGACAGCTGGATCCCGACCGATCTCACCCCGAGGGACGTCTGTGAAGTCCCGATCCTCGAAGAATCGGCCGAGCTGCTCGAAGGTCCCTGGCCTCCTGGCCCGCGTCACCCGTAAGGCGCCGGTTTCTGTCGTACATGTGTTCTAAAATGGTCGTTGTACAGCAGGAACAGCGGCGAAAGGCAGACACGGATGGCCTACATCACCCTGCCCACGTTCGTGGGGTACAGCACGAGCTCGGGTCCCTCGCGTTCCTCCTTCGTCCGGCGCTGGCGCCGTCAGTACGAGGACCCGGCCCGGGGCGGGTTCAACTTCTACCTCCGCGCCGCGAACGCGATCCGTGCCGGACGGGTCTCCGGACGGGATCGCGAGGTCATGCGCGCCCTCGTCGAGAACGCGGACGAGCGCACGCGGCCGCACTACACCGAAATCGCCAACGGCTGGCTGCGCTACCTGGGGCGCCGTGACCTGCGGCTGGCCGAGGTCGGCCGGTCCCGGTGGCGGCTCGGCACGCTCGAGGTGGGCATCAATCCGCACCTCGGCCTGCGCAAGGGCGACGGCCCGGTCCACGTGACCTGGCTCTACTTCAAGGAGGAGCCGTTGAGCCGGGACGCGGCGCAGCTGGTGCTGTGGCTGCTGGAGCAGACCATGGACGAGCTGCGGCCGGGCGGGCGCCCGCTGGTGATCGACGTCCGGCGGTCGAAGGAGTTCGCGTTGTCGCCGCGAGACCGCGACAAGGTGCGGCCGTGGGTCCGGAGTGAGGCCTCGGCCTTCATGAGCCTTTGGGAGGCGGCCGCGTGATCGAGCCACGGCGAGCCCGCATTCGGTGGGCTCGCCGTTCACGCACCGTCATTCTCACGGTTCGGGCGGCGGCGCAAGACACCTGATCAGGTGACAGTTTCACGGAGTATGCCCACGAGCTGGACAACTTGGGCCTTGAACACGAAGCTTTCCCAGTCTTAATCGGCCGAACCACCGAGGGTCGCTCGTGAACAACGCTTGGGAAGCCGTCTCCAGGGTCACAGATGAGCCGGCTTGGTACTGGGTCTACGACAAGCTCGCGTTCTGGCCGAGTACCTACGCACACGCGTGGCCGGGCTTCCGTGAGCCCGCTCCCTCGGTCGCGTGGGATCTCGCGCCCGGGGGACTGGACCGTTCGTCGGCCGAATTCCGGCTCGGCCCGTACGCCGTCGAGCAGAACGACGTCGCCCGTGTCGCGCTCTCGGCGTTGAAGGACTGCGTCGCCGAGGACGAGTGGGTGTGGGTGCTGCATTGGCAGCACCAGTCGTACCGCTTCTACCCGCATCGGCACGCCGCGCTCGACCCGTGGCCGGTCCCGGTGTTCCCGCGCACCGACTACCACATGTTCCTGGCGAACGACTTCCGCTTCGGCACGCTCGGGCATCCCTGGGAACGGACCTTGTGCGTCTACGGCGAGAAGCTCGTGCCCGCTTTCGAACAGCACGGCGAAAGGGTCTTCAAGAACGCGCTGCGGCGTAACGGCGCGCCGGCCGCGATGGCGGGCTGACCGCCGTCCGGTGGGCGGACCTGCCTAAACTCAGGCAGGTGTTCGAATATCACGGGTGGGTGACCATCCAAGCGAGCCCTTCCGGCGACGATGACGCGGCGCTGCTCGAGCGCATCGTCGAACGGGTGCACCGCGCCGTCCGCGATTTCGACGACGGCGATCTGGTGGACCTGCGCTGGTCCGCCGGGGTGCCGGTGCTGCACCTGGGCGGGATGGACAAGCACGGCACGGCCATCGCGCCGGAGCTGGTGGACCTGTTCACCCGCGTCGGCGACCTCGCGCCCGGCTCCTACGGTCTCCTGCACGTCTGGGACGACCAGGACCCCGCGCACGACAACGAATTCAAGGTGTACCGGATGGCCCGCGGCCTGGTCACCGAACGCGGCGACGACCATCTGTCCCCGGTCGCGCCCACCGTGATCGACGGCTACGAGATCTGAACGAAGCGCCCGCGATCCGGCGGGCCCGCCCGCGCGGCTAGATTCTCGACCATGGTCTTGACCAGGGGGATTCGCCGCGTCCAGGTGAACACATGGGTCCTGTTCGGGGTGGCGCTCGCTTGGCTGGCCGTCAATTTCCGGTGGATCGTTCTCTACCGCGACGGCCAGGTGTTCGACATCGACGAGGCCGGCTACTTCGGCATGGCCTTGAACAATCACGGCGCCGCGCTCCGGGACGGAGTGACCGGCTGGGTCGAAGCCGTCGAGGCCCCGGGTATCCAAGCGCCCCTGCTTCCGGCGCTGACCTCACTGCACTTCTTCGCGACCGGGACGGGCACGGTCGCCGCGTTCGTCGTCCCGCTGCTGGCCGGGGTGGCGTTGATCCTGCTCACGCACGCCGTGGCCGACAGGGTCGCGGGCCGTCCGTTCGCCTGGATCGCCACCGCGCTGATCGCCACCGCCCCCGGTGTCCTCTTCGAGGCCCGTGCCTACCATTTCGCGCTTCCCGCGGCGGTCATGACGACGGCGGCGATCTACTTCCTGGTCCGTTCCGAGGGCCTGTCGAAACCGAAGTTCGTCGTGCCCTTCGGGATCTTCGTCGGGCTGATGCCGCTGTCGAGGACGATGGCCGTCGCGTTCGTACCCGGGCTGGTGCTGGCCGCGCTGATCCAGGCGGTCGTCCCGCACGACCGGGTGAAGCGGTTGAAGTGGTTCGCGCTGGCGGCGGTCGTGGGTGCCGGTGTCGCGGCGATCTGGCTGGTGCCCAACGGCGTGCGGGTCTTCCAGTACCTCACGGGTTTCGGCTACGGGAAGCAGTCCGTGGAGTTCGGGGAGGAGGCGGGTGTCCTCAACCCAGGCGCGTGGGTCCAGCGCTTGAAGCTGTTGATCTTCGACCAGGGGCTGCCGCACACGGTGCTGCTGTGCGCCGGGCTGGTCGCCGCGATCGTCGTGGCGGTCGCGAAGGTCCGGACCGGTCCGGTGAAGGACACCCTCCGCTCGATGGTGGCGTCCCCGCTGTTCCCGTCGGCGCTGCTCGTCGCGGAAGGCGGGGTGGCGGTGCTGACGTCGAAGAACGCGGGGACGGCCTTCTTCATGCCGCTGATCCCGTCCATGGCGATCCTGGCGCTTTGGGGGCTGTACCGCGCGCATCGTTCGCTCCGGCGGGCTTTGCCGGTCGCGGTCGCGGTGGTCGGGCTGGTGGCGTCGGTGCCGCTGGTGGACCTGCGGCTGCCGACCGCGCACGTCTGGTCGGTGGATCTCCCGGTGCTGGGCAACTCCAAGATCACCGACGGACGTGGGTCACCGCAGATCTACGTCGATCCGGGTGGCGAGGTCACCGAACCGGTGAGCGTGGAGACGGTGCGGGAGTGGAAGGCCGTCGCGGAGTGGGCGGCCGGGCAGGTGGAGGAGAACCACGCCCTGGGCGGGGCGACGGCGTTCGGGTTCCGTGACCGGCTCTTCAACACCAACACCCTGCAGCTGGAGATGCTGCGCAGGTACGGCTACGGGGTGGCCTTGCCGCAGGTCAGTCCGACGGAGGACGGGAACACCGAGCCGGACTACCGGGCCTGGCTGACCTCGCGGCGGGACAGCAACGGCGGTGACGCGAGCAAGACGTGCCTGCTGTTCACGGCGACGGGGACGATCAACGAGTTCGAGCCGAAGGTGGACCCGCCGTCCATGGTGTCCGCCGCGACGGCTTCGGGGTTCGCGCCGATCGCGACGCGGCCCTTACCGAACGGTCGGCTGGTGACCTTGTGGAAGCGCCCGCAGCCCACCTGCGTGGCCTCCTGAGCACGAGGGCGCACCCCACATATGCACAAATTCGAATTACTACGGTCGTGTGACTCCGCTCACCGGACCTGTAGCACTTAGTAACCGCAAGACCGAAGCAAAAGGAGGGAAAAAACAAGAAGCCCCACGTGCTCAGCACCACCCGAGAAGGTGAGGTACAGGCACCGTGGGGGTCCGGGGGCTCGGCCCCCGGGAATTATGGTGAGCAAGCCACGGTCCAGGCGTTCCCTGGACACACCGCGCCCACTTGCGAGCGGATGACGGGATTCGAACCCGCGACCCTCACCTTGGCAAGGTGATGCGCTACCAGCTGCGCTACATCCGCATGTGACTTTCACGCTTCAACACTCGTTTGAAGCAGTGAACACACCATACACGGACCGTCTGTAGCGGTTTTGACCCACCCCGACAGGTGCTTCGGTGTCACACCTGGCGTACAAGGGGTGACGACGGCTGCATACCTCCGTATGGTGTCCCCATTCGACCGAATGGTGAGTCCTTCGGGGAGGAGGTGCCTGGCCGGATGACCGAGCAGGGCACGGTGCCGCTTCAGGCGGCCTCGGAATCCGACGAGCAGGCATTGCTCCAGCGGCTCCGCGAGGGGGAGGACGCCGCCTTCGGGGAGCTTTTCGAACTTCACGCCGCCGCGGTGCGGCGGCTGGCCCGCAGTCTGGCCTCCGATCGGTCGGAGGCGGAGGACATCACGGCCGAGACCTTCTTCCGGGTGCTTCAGGCGTTGCGCCGGGGTGCCGGTCCGCGGGACTACGTCCGCGCGTATCTGCTGACGGTGGCTCGCCGCGTCTCGTGGGAGTGGCATGGCGCGCGCCGTGACGTTCCGGTGAGCGACGACGAGCTGACCTTCCGGGCCGGGGCGGGCGCGGACACGCATGCCCGGACGGCTGAGCATTCGCTGATCACGACCGCTTTCACGAGTTTGCCGGAGCGCTGGCGTTCGGTGTTGTGGCAGACCGAGGTCGAGGGCGAGCAGCCGTCGATGGTCGCGCCGCATTTCGGGCTGAGCGCGAACGCGACGGCGGCGTTGGCACGGCGGGCGCGGCAGGGCCTGCGGGCGGCGTATCTGCAGGCGCATCTGTCGGTGAACCGCGGTCCGGATTCGTGCCGGGCGGTGGTGGAGAAGCTCGGCGGGTTCACCGCGGGCAGTGTCACCGGGGCCGAGGCTCGCCGGATCAAGGCGCACCTGATCGGGTGCCAGTCCTGCCAGGCCACGCACGACGAGCTGCGTGACGTCTGTTCTTCGCTGCGGGCGCACGCCGGTGTGGTGGCCCTGCTGCTGCCTGCCGCGGCCGGTGCCCACGCGAGCGGGGCGTTGTCCGGATTCGCCGCGTCGGTGAAGGGCCTTCTGCTCGGCTCGAAGGTGAAGGTCGGCATGGCGGTGGCGTCGACGGCGGCCGCGGGCGCGGTCGGGATCGTCGCCGGTCCGGCCGTGTTCGGCACCGACGTCACGCACACGATCGGCCTGTCCGGTGGCGGGCTGCCGGAGCTGGCTTTGCTGCCGGCCCAGGTCGCCCCTCCCGCCCAGGACCGGCCGGTGGAGATCCCGCCACAGCGGATCGCCGAAGACCAGCTCCACGGCAAGGGTTCCGGGCCGGCGGCGACCGGGCTGGGCCCGGGCGCCGAACTCGGCGTGGCCGACCTGCCGAACCTGCCCGGTGGTGCGGGCACGTCGCGGAAGGAACTCGGCGGCGGAGACTTCCAGCGGCCGCAACCGCAACCGCAGCCTCAGCCGCAGCCAGGTCTGGTCCCGTCGCAGGAGACCTCGCCGCGGAACGAGGTCCCGCCGGAGACCGGCACGAACCAGACCACCTCGAAGCGGGACGACATCCCGCCGTCCGAGACGCTCAACCCGACCGAGGAGTCGCTGAACCCGACGACGACGCCACGGGACTCCACGACGCCTTCGGATCCGGACACGACGGAGTCGGCGCCAGACCCGGACGGGTCCACTTCGCCGGTGACGGGCACCCCGGAAAGCGGCACCGGGACGCAGCCGGACGAGTCGTCGGAGGACGAGCCGAGCCCGGTGAAGCCGACTTCTCACTATCCGGAACCGGGCATCGACTACCCGACGTGCCCGTAACTCCCGAGAGGGACGTATCGCCTTCGAACTCTCGCGAATCCGGACGCGATCACGGTACGGTGGGGGTCGCTCACGACGAGCGAGCGGCCGCGCGGGAGGCGACTGAATGAACCGGCTGGTGCACGGCGAGGACGGCCGTGACTGGGTGGTCCGAGCCCAGATGGAATGGCGTGCTCCCGCGACTGCGGACGATTTCGAGCACGACGTGGCAGGCAGCTACGGCCCGGGGATCGCGATGATCGTCGTGACGGCGGTGCTCGCGCTCGTGCTCATCATGTGGACGCCGACGGATGTGATGATCCCGTCCTGGGTCCCGCTGGCCCTGTTGCTGATCGCGTTGTTCTTCCCGTTGCGGTGGATTCTGCGCCGCCCGTGGACCGTGGTCGCCGAGACCGAGGGCGATCTGGCGGGCGACAGGCCGTCCGAGCGCTGGGTGGGCACGATCCGCGGCATGTTCACCGTGCGCGGCGAGGTCTCGAAGATCACCAAGACCATCCAGAAGCACTCACTGCCCGATTTCGACGGTCCGCTGCACCCGGTGGAGTAGTCGCGGCGGCCTGAACGCGCGAGACTGGGCGCATGCCCGAGTTACCCGAGGTCGAAGCGCTCGCTCACCACCTGCGTGAAGACGCGGTGGGCAAGACGGTCTTCCGTGTCGACGTGTCGTCCCTCAGCGTGCTGAAGACGGCGACACCGCCGTGGACCGAGCTGCACGGCCGCGAGGTCACCGGGGCAGGCCGCTTCGGCAAGCATCTCGACCTCGTCGCCGGGGATCTCCATCTGGTCGTCCACCTGGCGAGGGCGGGGTGGCTGCGCTGGTCCGACGCGTTGTCGCCGACGCCGCTCAAACCCGGCAAGGGGCCGATCTCGCTGCGCGTCCACCTCGACGCGGCCGCGGGTCCCGGGTTCGATCTCACCGAGGCGGGCACGAAGAAGGGGCTGGCGGTCTGGATCGTGCGCGATCCGGAGAAGGAGGTCCCGAGCATCGCGCGGCTCGGGCCGGACGCGCTGTCGCTGGACCGGGCCGGGCTCGAGAAGCTGTTCACCGGGCGCACCGAACGGTTGAAGACGGCGCTGACCGATCAGTCGCTGCTCGCCGGGATCGGCAACGCCTACTCCGACGAGATCATGCACATGGCGAAGCTTTCTCCTTACGCCACAACCGGAAAGCTGTCCGAAGGAGCGCTCGACGGGCTCTCCGAGGCCATTCGTGAGGTGCTGACCAGCGCCGTGACGCGCTCGGTCGGCCAGTCCGCGGCCCGGCTCAAGGGGGAGAAGCGGTCCGGGCTGCGGGTGCACGCGCGGACCGGGCTGCCGTGTCCGGTCTGCGGCGACACGATCCGCGAGATCTCGTTCGCGGACAAGTCGTTCCAGTACTGCCCGACCTGCCAGACCGGCGGGAAGCCGTTGGCCGACCGGCGGATGTCACGCCTGCTGAAATGACCCGCGTTTCGTCCTCTAGATGCGGTACTTGCACGCGCAACTACCGCATCTAGAGGACGAAACGCGGTCAGCAGAGGGCCGCGACGACCGCCGGAAGAGGACTGCTCGGCAGCGCGTTCTCATCCGCCACGTCCTTCGCCAGGTCGTACGCGTTCAACGCCAGCACGATCTGCTTCGAGCCGTCCTCGGTGCTCATCGAGACGCTGTAGAACCCCGGCCCCGCCCCCGTGTTCCCCCAGACCGTCTTCGGGCCGCCCGGGCACGGCAGGTTGAGCGTCTCGACGCCGGCGCCGTACGCGCCGAACTTGCCCTGCGGCACCAATCGCTCGAGTTCCGCCTGCTGCGCGGGTTCCAGGAGCCGTCCGGCCAGCAACGCGCGGTGGAACGTCGCGAGCTCGTCGACGGTCGAGACCATCGCGCCCGCGGTCCAGTCGTACGACGGGCTGAACACGGTCATGTCCTTCGCCGGTTCGCTCAGGTCGTATCCGCGCAGATGCGGTCCGCGCAGGAACGGCGACCAGAGCGGGAAGTACGTCCGCCGGAGGCCGAGCGGATCGAGGAGCCGTCGCTGGATCTCTTCGCGGACGTCGTTGCGGGTGACCTTCTCGATCACCTTGCCCAGCAACAGATATCCCGTGTTCGAGTAGTCCGCCTTCGTCCCGGGCGCGAACGAGGGCGGGTCGGTGAGCGACCGCCGGATCACTTCCGACGGCGGGTAGATGTGCGCCCGATTCCCCCGGACGAGGTACGGGTCGAAGAAATGCGGATCCAGCGGGTCGTGCACGCCGCTCGTGTGGTTCAGCAGCATCCGCAGGGTGATCTTTTCCGGCTCGTAGCCCGGTCCGCGCACGACACCGGGCAGCCGCCGCTCGATCGAATCGTCGAGTGAAAGCGCGCCTTCGCCCGCCAGTTGCAGTACCACCGCGGCGACGAACGCCTTGGTGTTGCTGGCGATCCGGAACCGGTGATGCGGTCCCGCGGGTTCGCGCGTGATCCGATTCGCGTACCCGGCGCCGAACCGCGAGACCGTTTCACCGTTCCGGACCTGGACGACCGCTCCCGGGAATCCCCCTTCCGCGACCAGGTTCCCGACCGCCGTGCGCACCGGATCCCCGGTCGCCGCCGCCGTCCCCGCCGTCGCGCTCGCCAGCAGGACCCCCGCCAGCGCGCCCGCCGTGAGCTTCCCCGTTCCGCGCATTGTGTTCCTCCCCCGGAAGCGATTGCCTACGGAGGAGTCTTTACTGGTCAACAGGGAGTGACCATGGGGAGGACACCCCGGTCTTGGGTAGGGTCGGCCCCACCCTCAGTTGTCACAACTCAACGGAAAGTGGGGAGCAGCCCTTGCACCCGGTTGGTCGAGCGCAGAGCATGGACGCCGTGTCCGGGCTCGAAATCGCGCAGATCATCCCGTGGGGTGTCGCGCTGCTGCTCGCGATCCTCGTGGTCGTCCTGCTGATCAAGCTGAGGCGTCCCGCGAGCATCGTGGAGAACGCGGTGCTGCAGGCCGTCCACCGGATGTCCAAGGCGACGCCGGATCTCCGTGAGGGGCTCGACGAGCAGGTCGCCGACAAGATCACCAGCCAGCTGCTGGAGATGCTCGACTGCGTCGCCGTCGGCATCACCGACAGCGAAGGCACGCTGCTGTCCTGGGACGGCGAGGCCAACGACCACTACGTCGATCTCGTCGACGCCATCGGCAACGCGATCCGCAAGCACCGCCGCGAGGTCGTCGCGCACGACAAGATGCCGTGCAACCACCGGGGCACCTGCCGGATGCGGACCGCGGTGATCGTCCCGCTGATCGTCGAGGGCGAGACCGAGGCGGCGCTGCTGGTCGTCGGGCGCACACGTGGGCGGCTGGTGCAGATGGCCGACGCGGTCGCGCAGTTCGTCTGCACCCAGTTCGAGCTGGCGCGCCTCGACGAGTCGAAGAACCAGCTCCAGCAAGCGGAGATCAAGGCGCTGCGCGCGCAGATCTCGCCGCACTTCGTCTACAACGCGCTCAACACCATCTCGTCGCTGATCCGGACAGACCCGGAGGAGGCGCGAGAGCTGCTTCAGGACTTCGCCGACTTCACGCGCTACTCGTTCAGGACGTCAGGAATGTTCACTTCGCTCGCCGAGGAACTGCGGAACATCGACCGGTACCTGACCATCGAGAACGCCCGCTTCGGCGGACGGCTCGAGGTGCGGATGAAGATCGCGCCCGAGGTGCTTTCGGTGGTCGTCCCGTTCCTGATCATCCAGCCGCTGGTGGAGAACGCCGTCAAACACGGTCTCGCGTCGAAGCCGTCGGGCGGCTGCGTCACGGTGATCGCCGAGGACTACGGCGCCGAGGCGCTGATCAGCGTCGAGGACGACGGCATCGGCATGGAGCCCGCCAAGCTCGCGGATCTCCGCAGCCAGCACCGCACCGGCGCCCACGTCGGGCTCGGCAACATCAACCAGCGGATGCAGCAGGTGTTCGGCCGCGACTACGCGCTCATGGTCGAGACCGCTCCCGGCGCCGGCATGAAGGTGACCCTGCGGGTGCCGAAGTTCATGCCCGGCGTGCGGCCGAACCTGCCGGACTTCTCCGCCGACAGCGCCGCCGTCCCCCCGCAGGGTGGCCCGAACGAGGCCAGTGGGGTGGCCGGGTCGCGCAGCGGCGTGCTGCCCTCCTGAACGTCGGTAACCTGGCGGTATGAGCGTTGCGGACAAGCTGACCTCCCGTCTCCCGATGATCGGCGATCGGGGTGAGCGCAAGGACGTCGTCGCCGTGGTGAAGCTGCACGGGGTGATCACGCCGACCCCGTCACCCTTGGCCAGGGGGTCGATCAACCTCGCCGCCGTCGAATCGGCGCTGACCCGCGCGTTCGCGCACGAGCGGCTCAAGGCCGTCGCGCTGCAGATCAACTCACCGGGTGGCGCGCCGACGCAGTCGGGCCTGGTCGCCGAGCGGATCCGCCAGCTCGCCGACGAGAAGAACGTGCCCGTCCTGGCCTTCGCCGAGGACGTCGCCGCGTCCGGCGGATACTGGCTGGCCTGCGCGGCCGACGAGATCTACGCGCACCGGACGTCGATGGTCGGCTCCATCGGCGTGATCAGCGGCGGGTTCGGGTTCACCGGCCTGCTGGAGCGGTTCGGCATCGAGCGGCGGCTGCACACCGCGGGGACGAACAAGTCCCGGCTCGACCCGTTCAGCCCGGAGAAGCCGGAAGACGTCGAGTGGCTGAAGAAGATGCACGGCCAGCTCCACGAACTGTTCGTCGACTGGGTCACCGAGCGCCGGGGAGACCGGCTTTCCGGCTCCGACGACCTGTTCAACGGGGACGTCTGGCTCGGCGCCCGCGCGGTCGAGCTCGGTCTCATCGACGGCGTCGGCAGCCTCCGCCAGGTGATCACCGAGCGGTACCCGGACGCTGAGATCTCGGTCGCCGAACCGAAGAAGGCGCTGCTGGCGCGGCTCGGCATCGGCGCTCCCGCCGCGGCGAGCGCGCTGCTGGACGCGGTCCAGAGCAAGGCCGCCTGGAGCCGTTTCGGCCTCTGACGCGCGTGCAATGAAGGGGACTTTCATCGCAAATTTTGCAATGAAAGTCCCCTTCATTGCGTTCGGGGACGGGACGGATTCACCCGAACGGTGGTAGGCGTAAGTGGTTCAGACCAGGTCTCATATCGGACATACCGCTTTGTTGTGAACGGCAACAAACCCTCGACAGCGTTGACGAGGAGGTCCGATGTCCGTTACTTCTCCCCACGCGACCCGCCGGAGCCGCTGGAAGCTCGCGCTCGGCTCGGCGGTCGGCGCGGCCCTGATCGCGGTTCCCCTCACGATCCCCGCTTCCGCCGCCGTCCCGCCCCCGCCGTCCGGCTGGACCACCGTGTTCACCGACGACTTCACCGGCGCCGCGGGTTCGCTCCCGTCGAGCGCGAACTGGATCGTCGACACCGGCCACGGCTACCCCGGCGGGCCCGGCAACTGGGGCACCGGTGAGATCCAGAACTACACCGCCAACCCCGCCAACCTCGCCCAAGACGGTGCCGGGAACCTGCGGATCACGCCGCAGCGTGACGGCGCGGGCAACTGGACCTCCGCGCGGATCGAAACACAGCGCACGAACTTCAAACCGCCGTCGGGCGGCGCGCTGCGGATCGAAGGCCGCATCCAGATGCCGAACGTCACCGGTGCTGCCGCACTCGGCTACTGGCCCGCATTCTGGGCGCTCGGCTCGCCGTATCGCGGCAACTACTGGAACTGGCCCGCCGTCGGCGAGTTCGACATCATGGAGAACGTCAACGGGATCAACTCGGTCTGGGGCGTGCTGCACTGCGGCGTCAACCCCGGCGGCCCGTGCAACGAGACGACCGGCCTGGTCGGCAGCCGGACCTGCCCCGGCGCCGGCTGCCAGAGCGCGTTCCACACCTACACCTTCGAATGGGACACGAGCGTCAGCCCGAACGTCTTCCGCTGGCTGGTGGACGGCCAGCAGTTCCATTCGGTCGCCCAGAACCAGGTCGACGCCACCACCTGGGCCAACATGACGAACCACGCGGGCTACTTCGTACTGCTGAACGTCGCGATCGGCGGCGCCTTCCCGAACAACAACTCCGGCACCACGACGCCGGGACCGGGGATCGTGCCGGGGCATCCGATGCTCGTCGACTACGTCACCGTCCTGACCCGCGGTGGCGGCACGACACCCACCACGCCGACGACACCGACCACGCCCACGACGACCACGTCGAGCGGTCCCGGCGGTGGCAGCGCGTACGGCACGATCCAGGCGGAGTCCTACGGCCAGGCCGCCGGGATCGCCAAACAGGCGACGTCCGATTCCGGCGGTGGCCAGAACATCGGCCCCGCGGGCAACGGTGACTGGGCGTCGTACCCGGGCATCGACTTCGGGACGCAGACCGGCAGGCAGTTCCAGGCGCGGGTCGCGTCCGGGGCGGCGGGCGGGGTGAGCGGGCTCGTCGAAGTCCGGCTCGACAGCAGGTCCAACGCACCGGTCGGGAGCTTCGCCGTCGGGAACACCGGCGGCTGGCAGAACTGGCGGACCGTGCCGGCGAACATCAGCGGGATCACCGGGAAACACGACGTCTACCTGACCTTCACGAGCGGGCAGCCCGCCGATTTCGTGAGCGTCAACTGGTTCACCTTCACTCCGTGAAGGGATAGGTGTGGCACGGCGAGGCGGTTCGTGTCACCGGAAAAGATGACGGCACCGGCCACCCCGGGCGCGGGGGTGCCGGTGCCGTCCTTTCGTTCGACTTTCGTGAAGCGGGCTGGACAAGGAACCCTGCAATAGGCAGGATGCGTCTCACTGTGAGTGCTCACGATGACACCCGGAAACTCATTGTCCTGGCGGTGGACGATGAGCCCAAAGGGCTAGACGAACTCGTTCACTGTCTCCGGAACAGCCCGCACGTCGCCCTGGTCTTCCCGGCGATAGACGCTTCGGAGGCGCTGCGACTGCTGTCCACCGACGACCCGAGGCTCGGCGATCGCAAGGCCAGGGGCCTGCCGATCGTGGACGCGGTGTTCGCCGACATCGACATGCCCGGACTGTCCGGGATGGAGATGTCCCGGGTGTTCGCCGCGCTGCGCCCGTCGCCCGCGCTGGTGTTCGTGACGGGGCACGCGGAAGAGGCGGTCAACGCCTTCGACCTCGGCGCGCTCGACTACGTGCTCAAGCCGTACCAACAGGATCGTCTCGACCGCGCGATCACCCGCGTGATCGACAAACTCGCCGCCAACGCCGCGCCGCAGTACGGCGGACCGGAGGGCGGCCCGGGGCTCGTCAAGAACGACGACGAGGTCATCCCGGTCGAGCTCGCGGGCACCACGAAGCTGATCCCGCGGTCTTCGGTCCGCTGGGTCGAGGCGCAGGGTGACTACGCCCGGTTGTTCACCAACGACGGCAGCCACCTGGTCCGCATCCCGCTCGCGCAACTCGAAGAGCGCTGGGAGAAGGCGGGTTTCGTCCGGATCCACCGCTCCTTCCTGGTCTCGTTGCCGCTGATCACCGAGCTGCGCATGGGCCAGGGCGGCTATCAGGTCGTCATCGGTAACGAGGAGAAGGTGCTGCCGGTGAGCCGCCGTCACACGCGCGCGCTCAAGGACCGGTTGGTCGGCGCCAACCGGTCGACGTGACCGACGACTACTACCGCCGCGTCAACGGCGTCCGCGAACCGGATCCGACGCTCGGCAAGGGCAGGAACAAGAAACCGGCGCCGTCCGAGGGGGCCGCCGTCGAGCCGGTGCCGGGCGCTCCGTCCGGTCCGAAGCACGAGCAGGCGAAGCCCGAGCACCACGCGAAACCCAAGCGGCAGCGGGTGATCCTCGCCGATCCGCGGCAGGCCACCAGCACCCTGCGGGCCAGGGTCGAGCTCGAAGAACAGACCAGCTGGGGAAAGCTCCTCGTCCGGGATCTCGTGAAGATCCAGCTGCGGACGGCCTCCCTGCTGGCGCTGCTGGTGATGGTCACTCTGTGTTCACTTCCGGTGCTCTTCTACCTGATCCCGTCATTCGGACGAGTGGTCGTTCTGGGCATCCCGTTGCCCTGGTTGATCCTCGGCGTGGCACCTTTTCCGTTCCTGTTCGGCATCGGACTCTGGTACAACCGGCTCGCCGAACGTCATGAACGCGACTTCGTCGACATGATCGAGAACTGACTACGGAGCTGCACATGCGAGGATTCGTGGCGTGCAGCTGAATCCGTGGGCGATGGCCGGCATCGTGCTGGTCGCGGTCCTGACCTTCTATCTGGGGCACCGCTCCTCGCGGTCGGCTGTCAGCACGCACGACTTCCTCGTCGCCCGGCGCACCGTCCGCTCCCGCCGCAACGCGGCCGCGATCTCCGGTGAGTACCTGTCCGCCGCCTCGTTCATGGGTGTGGCGGGCATCGTGCTCAAGGACGGCGCCGACGCGCTCTGGTTCCCGATCGGCTTCACCGCGGGCTATCTCGCGCTGATGCTGTTCGTCGCCGCGCCGCTGCGGCGGTCGGGCGCGTACACGCTGCCGGACTTCGTCGAGATGCGCCTGGGTTCGACGATGCTGCGCCGGGTTTCGACGGCGTTCGTGGTGTTCATCGGGATCCTCTACATGGTCCCGCAGTTGCAGGGCGCCGGTCTGACGCTGGCGACGATCCTGCCCGTGCCCGCCTGGGCGGGCGCGATCCTGGTGACCTTCGTCGTCGGGTTCAACGTGATCGCGGGCGGGATGCGCGCGATCACCGTCGTCCAGGCCTTCCAGTACTGGCTGAAGCTGTTCGCCATCGCGGTGCCGACGTTCATCCTCTGCATCGTGTTCCTCGGCTCCGGCGGCCCGGGCAGCGCGCGCCCGCTGGGTCAGCCCGCCCCGCCGATGTTCACCGAGAACACCACGATCTCCGTGCAGACCGACGTCACGCTCAAGGTCACCTCGGTGACCGTGCTCGAGGCGTACGGCCAGGTGGAAGGCGCGCGTGCCAACGGTTTCGCGGTGTGGACTCCGGAGGCGCCGCACAAGGTCGCCAAGGGCACGACGCTCAAGTTCACCGCGGGCACCCCGGTTCCGGTGGTCAGCGACGCGCCCGCGTCCAACGGCGACTGGCTCCGGCCGGGTTCGGGCAGTCTCACCGATCTGCTGCAGGTCTATTCGCTGATCCTCGCGACCTTCCTCGGCACGATGGGCCTACCGCACGTCCTGGTCCGCTTCTACACCAACCCCGACGGCAAGGCCGCGCGCCGCACGACGGTGCACGTCCTGCTGCTGCTCGGGTTGTTCTACCTGTTCCCGACGCTGCTCGGCGCGCTTTCGCGGATGTACGTCCCGGAACTGCTGGTGACCGGGAAGACCGACGCCGCCGTCCTGCTGCTGCCGTCCGCGGTCCTTCCCGGGCTCTGGGGACAGATCCTGGGCGCGGTGACCGCGGCCGGCGCCTTCGCCGCGTTCCTTTCGAGCTCGTCCGGGCTGCTCGTGAGCGTCGCCGGGGTGGTGTCGACCGACGTGCTGCCCGGCCGGGTCCGCGATTTCCGGGTAGCGACGGCGATCGTGGCGCTGATCCCGTTCGCGCTGGCGGTCCTGCTGCCGTCGGAGGACCTCTCGCTTTCGGTCGGGATGTCGTTCGCGCTGGCCGCGTCCACGTTCAGTCCCCTGCTGTTGCTCGGGGTCTGGTGGCGGAAGCTCAGCTGGCCCGGCGCGCTGGCCGGGATGCTGGTCGGCGGCGGTCTCGTGCTGACCGCGCTGGTGGTCAACATCGTCAGCAAGTACACCGGCGGCTGGGCGCCCTGGTTCTCGAACCAGCCCGCGCTGATCACCGTGCCCGCGGCGTTCCTGACCACCTACGTGGTGAGCCGGGCGACCGGGTACGGGCGGCCGGACGACGTCCACGGCGTGATGCTGCGGCTGCACGCCCCCGACCCGCTCGGGTTCATGCGCGATCGCGCGGTCGCCCGGTTCGGGCAGGCCGAAGAGAAGACGCGCCCCACCGGCAAGGGCCGCCACCGGAAGTAAAATCACTCTTTCGAGTCGTGACCATCTACTCAGAGTCGTACCGTTCACTCAAATGGATTGCCCCTCTCGCGCCCCAAGAGGGGCATGATCTTTCGTGACATCTAAATCAGCGAATGGTTGCGGCAGGTGGGAGGTCCGAAGTGAGCGATACCGATCAAGACCTCGGGTCCGATCCGGAATCCGACTGGGAAAAGGTGCAGGCGAGTCCTGAATTCACCGAGCTGCGTCGACGGCTCCGGGTATTCGTTTTCCCGGTCTCGGTCCTGTTCCTGCTCTGGTATCTGCTCTACGTGCTCCTCGCCGACTACGCGACCGGGTTCATGGGCACCAAGCTCTTCGGCAACATCACCGTCGGCCTGGTCTTCGGCCTGCTGCAGTTCGTGTCCACCTTCGTGATCACCGGCCTCTATGTCCGGTACGCCAACCGGAAACTCGATCCGCTCGCCGACAAGATCCGGCACGAGATCGAGGGGACCGAACGGTGAAAACGCTGGCAGCGGGCGTACAGGGCAGCAGTCCGACCCTCAACATCACCATTTTCGCGGTATTCGTCGCGATCACGCTGGTGATCGTTTTCCGCGCGAGCCGGAATACGAAGACCGCCTCCGACTACTACGCCGCGGGACGCGCGTTCACCGGTCCGCAGAACGGGATCGCGATCTCCGGCGACTACCTTTCCGCGGCGTCGTTCCTGGGTATC
The DNA here is from genome assembly GCF_055580625.1 of Amycolatopsis sp. NPDC031561. Taxonomy (NCBI): domain Bacteria; kingdom Bacillati; phylum Actinomycetota; class Actinomycetes; order Pseudonocardiales; family Pseudonocardiaceae; genus Amycolatopsis; species Amycolatopsis sp. NPDC031561. Next base: position 74,733 of record NZ_JBVILA010000002.1, read on the forward strand.
GCGGGTGCCATCGCGATCAACGGTTACGACGGTTTCCTCTACTCGATCGGGTTCCTCGTCGCGTGGCTGGTGGCGTTGCTGCTGGTCGCGGAACTGCTGCGCAACACCGGCAAGTTCACCATGGGCGACGTGCTCGCGTTCCGGATGAAGCAGCGCCCGGTCCGTGCGGCGGCCGCCATCTCCACGCTCGCCGTCTCGTTCTTCTACCTGCTCGCGCAGATGGCGGGAGCGGGCGGCCTGGTGAATCTGCTGCTCGGCATCGAGGGGAATCTCGGCCAGGACCTGGTGATCGCCGTCGTCGGCGTGATCATGATCCTGTACGTGCTGATCGGCGGGATGAAGGGCACCACCTGGGTCCAGATCATCAAGGCCGTCCTGCTGATCGCGGGCACGTTCGCGATGACGATGTGGGTGCTCGGGAAGTACGACTTCAACCTCTCCAGCCTGTTCCAGGCCGCCGTCGACAGGGGTGGCCAGACCGGGGAAGCGCTGCTCGGGCCGGGCAAGCAATACGGGAAGACCGGCACCACCAAGCTGGACTTCCTGTCGCTCGGTATCGCGCTGGTGCTGGGGACCGCGGGCCTGCCGCACGTGCTGATGCGCTTCTATACCGTGCCGACCGCGAAGGACGCGCGCCGTTCGGTGGTCTGGGCGATCGCGCTCATCGGCATCTTCTACCTGTTCACGCTGGTGCTCGGCTACGGCGCGGGCGCGCTCGTCGGCCCCGACGTGATCGCGAAGGCGCCCGGGACGACGAACTCGGCGGCGCCGCTGCTGGCGCTCGAACTGGGTGGCCCCGTCCTGCTGGGATTCATCGCGGCCGTGGCGTTCGCGACGATCCTCGCGGTGGTCGCGGGCCTGACGATCACGGCGTCGGCGTCGTTCGCGCACGACGTCTACGCCAACGTGATCAAGAAGGGCAAGACCGAACCAGACAGCGAGGTCCGCGTCGCGCGGATCACCGCGCTGGTGATCGGGGCCGTCGCGATCGTCGGCGGGATCCTCGCGAAGAACCAGAACGTGGCGTTCCTGGTGGCGCTCGCGTTCGCGGTGGCGGCGTCGGCGAACCTGCCGACCATCCTGTACTCGCTGTTCTGGAAGCGCTTCAACACCCAGGGCGCGCTGTGGAGCATCTACGGCGGGCTGATCGTGTGCGTCGTCTTGATCGTCTTTTCGCCGGCGGTCTCGGGTAAGCCGATCGACGCGAAGACCGGGAAGAGCGCCTCGATGATCCAGGGCGTCGACTTCCACTGGTTCCCGCTCGACAACCCCGGCATCGTCTCGATCCCCGTGGCGTTCTTCCTCGGCTGGCTCGGCACCGTGCTGTCCAAGGAACACAACCAGAAGAAGTACGCGGAGATGGAGGTCCGCTCGCTCACCGGTGCCGGTGCCGAAAAGGCGGCCCAACACTGAGGTGTTCTTCACGCGCGCGCAACGGGACGGGATGCGAGGATGGCAGAGTGGTGAGCCCTGCTGACATCCCGACCGTCGCCGTCCGTGATCTGCCCAAGGACGGCGTCGCGCTGCTCGACGTCCGCGAGGACGACGAGTGGGCCGCCGGGCACGCCCCTGGCGCCAAGCACATCCCGATGGGCGACCTGCCCGCGCGCGTCGGCGAACTCGAAGAACTGCCCGACGACCAGCCGGTCTACGTGATCTGCCGCAGCGGAGGCCGGTCCGCCCGCGCCGCCGCGTGGCTCAACGCGAGCGGCTGGGACGCGGTGAACGTCGCCGGCGGGATGGGCTCTTGGCAGCAGGAAGGGCGCCCGATGGTCGGCGACCATCCCGGCGTCGACCCCGAAGTGCTGTAACCGTGCAGCCGGGCCACTACCCGCCGAGGACACCGGTGCCGCCGGTGCGTCCCGCGCCGATGCAGCAGCCGCGGCCGCAGCCGGCGCGCTATCGCGTCCGCTGGGTCGCCTCGCCGCCTCCCGGCGCCTGGCCGCAGCGGCGCAAACCCGTGGCCGAGCGCTACTCCGGTCCGCCGTCCTATCCGGTCCCGCCGCGATGGGGCTTCCCGAACCTGGTCTGGCGGCGTCCGACCGCGGTCCCCGGCACGGCGTCCGGCGAGGTCACCGCCGGGGAGCGGCTGCGGGTGATCACGCGCAGCGTCCTGCCGGTGCTGTGGACCTTCGCCGTCCTCGCGGTCGCCGCCGCGGCCTCCGAGATCTGGCGCTACGTCCTGCTCGTGCAGAGCCGCGATTCCGCGTTGTCGACGTCCGTCGTCACGGTCTCCGACACCTTCGTGATCACCACCGGCCTGCTCACGACGATCCTTTCGCTGCTGCCGTCGGGACTCACCGTGTGGTGGCTGCTCGTGGCCCGGCAGGCCGCCGCGGACGCCTCCGGCGAGGTGCCGCCGAGGCGGCAGTGGCAGGTGCTGGCGTTCGTGCTGGTGCCGGTGGTGAACCTGATCCTCGTGCTGCCGATCGTCGCCGAACTCGAGCACGCCGTCCTGCGCCGGACCCGCGAAACGCGGCCCAAGCCGTCGCGGCTCGTGATGGTCTGGTGGGGCGTCTGGGTGCTGAACTGGCTGCTGCTCGGGCTGGTCATCGTCTGGCGGTTCCGTGACGGCGTGCAGGCATTGGCCGACGGTGTCGTGCTGGTCGCGCTGACCGATCTGGCCGCGGCCGGGCTGGCGGTCGTGACGGCGCTGCTAGTGAAGCGCATGTCCGGTCTGCTCGCTCCTGTGGCTGAGAAGCGGCTTCGCCTGCTTCGCGTGCTGAAGGTGGACGGCGCTCCGGACCCGGACCGGCGCGAGCGTCCCGCCTCTTCAGTGCGCTGACCTGCTGGCTCGTGAGTGGTAAAGGCGGTTAGAACCGTCCTTGCCACTCGCGACCGGGCGCAGTGAGCCAGGTCACCATTGACCTCCAGCTCACTCGAGGTTCAAGACTGTGATCATGAGCGACGACGGCGTCACCTTCATCAACGTCTTCGAGATCCCCGCGGACCGCGTGGACGAGTTCGTCGAAACGTGGCGAGAGCGCGCGAAGCTGATGCGTGACGCGCCCGGCTTCCGCGATGCCAAGCTCCACCGCGCGCTGCTGCCGGATTCGCGCTTCCAGCTTGTCAACGTGACGCACTACGACAGTCGCGAAGCCTGGGAAGCGGCAGGGAAGAACCAGGTGTTCAAGGCGTCGACCGAACGCGCCGCCGAGATCGCGACGCCCAACGCGGCGCTTTACGAGGTCGTCGTCGAGTATCCCTAGCCGGTGGTGACCGGGAGCGACCGCAGACCGCGGATCACGAACTCCGGTCGTCGCTCGGGAGTCTCCGCGAGCTTCAGCCCCGGCAGCTTCGTGGTCAGCGCGGTCAGCGCGGCCGCGATCTCCACCCGCGCGAGCGGGGCGCCGACGCAGTAGTGGATGCCCATGCCGAAGCCGAGGTGCGCGTTCGGCGTGCGGCCGATGTCGAGGGTGTCCGGCCGGTCGAACACCTTCGGGTCCCGTGCGGCGGCGCCGAGGAGCGCGCCGATCTTCTCGCCCTCGGCCACCCGGTACCCGGCGATCTCGACGTCGGTGGTCGCCGTCCGTTCGAAGAGCTGGAGCGGCGCGTCGAAGCGGATCAGCTCCTCGACGCACGGGTCCATGAGGTCCGGGGAGGCCACCAGCCGCTCCCACTGGTCACGGTGGGTCAGCAGCGCGTTGACGCCGTTCCCGATGACATTCACGGTCGCCTCGTGTCCGGCCATCAGGAGCAGGACCGCGGTCGCGACCAGTTCGTCCTCGGTGAGCTCGCTGCGCAGGAGATCGCTGACGATGTCGTCGCCGGGCGAACTCGCGCGCTGCTTCGCCACGTCACGCAGGTACTCGACGAACTCCGCGGCGGCGGCTTCGGCGGCTTCGCGCTTCTCTTCGGCGAGTCCGTACTCGTACATCTTCACGATGTGGTTGGACCACGAGACCATGCGCGGCCCGCCCTTGACCGGCACGCCCAGGAGTTCCGCGATGACCGCGACCGGCAACGGCTGCGCGAGATGCGCCAGCAGATCGGCCGAGCCGGTTTCGGCGATCTCGGCGGCGAGGTCGTCGACCATGCGGTCCGCGAGTTCGGCGACCATCGGACGCAGCCGCTGGACGTGCCCGCGTCCGAACGCGCCCGCGATCACCCGTCGCAGCCGGGTGTGGGCGGGCGGCTCGTTCTCCAGCAGTGAGTTGCGGTGCAGCAGGTTGAACGACGCGAACCGCTCCACCGGCAGCGCGTCCTGCCAGATCCGGCCGAGCCCGCGATGCCGCAGGACGGCGGCCGACGCCGCGTGCGACACCGCCACGGCGATGCCGAGGCCGTCGTGCCGGTGGACTTCGCCGCGCTCGCGGAGGTCGGCGAAGGACGGATACGGGTTCGCGAGGAAGGCCGGATCGGCGAGGTCGAACACGTCCCGACTGTAGCCGCGCCGCGCCGGGAGTCGCCCCGGCGCGGCGCGGGGAGTCACAGATGCAGCCAGAGTCCCAGGTGCAGGCCCAGACCGTGGTGGTGATGGTGCCCGTGGTGATGGCCGCCGCACAGCAGCAGGCAGTGGCGGGCCTGGTCGGCCGAGGCGGTTTGCGGTGAGGCCGAGGCCGTGCCCACCGCGGGCCCGGCCAGCATCGGCCCGAGTGCCACGGGCAACGCGGCCAGCGCTGCCCGGCGTTTGGAGGTGCTCATCTGTGGATCCCTTCTCCACACTACGACGCCGGGATGGCGCCGTCATCGAGTATTCGGTGCGGTGCGGGTGAAACGGCAGGCTGATCACCCGCGATTAGATCGTCCGGATTATGACAACCATTTTCAGTCGTGTTCCGTGGTACACGAATGGCCGCTGAAACCGGTCGATCCGGTTGATCTCGGTGACGGCGGGGGTTTTCCGCGCGACGCTTTCGTTACCAACTCCGCTGAACCTCGGCCGTGGCCCGGCGTCTCTAGGGGTGTCGGAACGCGGAAGCGCGGGACGGCAAGGGGATTTCGTGGCCGTCTGGCCCGGAAAGCAATCGACTCTTTCGAACTGGGGTATTTCCATGCGTATTCGTCATGCCTTTTTCGCCGGTCTCACCGCCGCCGCTCTCGCGTTGCTGCCCGCGACCGCTTTCGCCACCGAAGCGCCGGTCGAGATGCCGGAGAAGCCGAAGGGCACCAAGTTCTGGGTCTCGCCGAAGGCCGTCGAGGCGGGCGGGAAGGTGACCGCGCAGGGCCGGTGCGTCACGCCGCACGGCTTCTCGATCGTCGCTCCCGAAGGGTTCACGCAGGTCGCGGACAAGTCGGTCAAGCGGGCCGGTGGCACCGACGTGAAGGTCACCTACAAGGCGCTGCCGGGTACCAAGCCCGGCGACTACCTGTTCGTCCTCCTGTGCGACACCGTCGAGCCTTCGGCGACGGTGAAGGTCGTTCCGGCGGCGAAGAAGGAGCCGGTCAAGAAGGAGGCGTCGAAGCAGGTCTCGAAGGTCCCCTCGGGCGCGCCGCAGACCGGCGGCGGGCCCGTCGACGAGCCCGCGTCGGCCGGTTGGCTGATCGCGGGGCTGGCCGGAGCGGGTGCGGCGGGCGCCGGTGGCGTGGTCCTGATGCGCCGTCGCCCGGCTTCGCGGTCCTGATCGCGCGCGGGAAGGGCGGGGGCCTTAAGAGGCCCGCGCCCTTCCCGCGATAGCGTTCCGAACCGAGCTTGAGGAGGCTGACGTGGGCAAGGGTTCGCGCAAGAAGGGTCCCAAGACGACTGCGGATCGCAAGCCGAAGGTGCGCGACGTCTTCGTCGGCCAGCCCTTCGAGGGGCTCGCGGCGGAGACCGAGCTGATCGCGCTGCGCGAGTTCGTCCCTTCGGCGACGGCGGCGCTCACGCTGGCGGGCTCCGGCGAGAAGGTCACCCTCGGCACGGTGCTGCCGATGGCGGCGGCCGCGTTCGTCCGGTCCGACGGCGAGCGCTACATCGGGATGCAGGTGCAGACCCGGTCCTCGGACATCAGCCGTGACCTCGGCCGGGCGCTCCAGTGGGTGCTCGAGGCCAAGGAGGGCGACGTCCTGTCCGTGCCGGACACCACGACGCCGCCCACCGCCGACGAGAAGGCCCGTCTGCAGGACCTGCTCGACACGAGCGTCGAACTCGACGCCACGCTCTACAACGACTTCGCCTGGTGGCTGCCCGAGGACGCCGACGCGAGCGGCGACGTCGCGTTGTCCCTCGAGCGCGCGAACGCGGCGATCATGCCGACCGAACGCCTCGGCGCGGGTGCGTACTGGGTGCTCGCCGGCGAGAAGGCGCACCTGCGCTGGGTCCGCCCCGAACCGGAGAACCTGCTGCTGCAAGCGCTTGCGCGCCTGTCCGCGGCCGGTGAACTGGGCCTCGGCGAGGGCTCCCGCTACGCCGGTTCGTTCCGCGCGCACGGGCTGCTCGTCCCGGTGTGGGATCTCGACCCCGAGGCTCACGCCCGCGAGTGGGCCGACGCGAAGGACCAGCTCGGCGTCCGGCTCGACGCCGCGCTGAAGTCCCTCGACACCGAGCCGCTCAACGCCACCGAGCGCCGCTCCCGCGACGGCCTGATCGGCCGCCAGCTCACCATCCGCTGACCCACCCCTCGCGTTTAGTCCTCTAGTTGCGGTAGTTGCACGCGCATCTACCGCAACTAGAGGACGAATTGCGTCAGGATGGGCGCGTGATCCTTCATATCTGTGGGCAGGGCGAGTGGGCGGCGGTGCCCGAAGGCGGCGTCTACACCGCCGCGTCCCTCGATTCCGACGGCTTCATCCACTGCTCGGACCCGGGAACGGCGCATATCCCGGCCGGCGCCGTGTTCCCCGGCCGCACCGATCTGGTGCTGCTGGAGATCGACCCGGCGCTCGTCGGCGCACCCGTCGTCTGGGAGGACGGCGACCCGCCGCATCCGGCCGGGATCCAGTTTCCCCACGTGTACGGTCCGATACCGCGTAACGCGGTGGTGGCCGTGCACGAATTCCCTCTTCGGGGGGACGGTTCGTTCAAGATTCCCGAGTCCGTGTCGAGACGTTGAGAAGCGCAACGCCTCACCCGGACGGGCGTCTCTCGAAATGGTTCGCGGCTGAAGACAACCTGTGGGGGCGGTCATGCGTTTCGGGAGAGGTGAGCCAGAGATACCTGGCCGAGTGACCCCGGGAGGAGGCGATACGGTGACCGCTGCCGCGACGGTCATCTCGGGGACGGATGTCTGGGGGTCCGGCGAGACCCGAGGGAGAGACGTGCCGGCCGAGCTCACCGACTTCGGCGACTTCGTGCAGGCCAGCCTGCCGGGTCTGCTCAGGTACGGCCACGCCCTCACCGGGAACCCGCACGACGCCGCCGACCTGGTCCAGACCGTGCTGGAGAAGATCGGCTCGCGCTGGTCCTACGTCCAGCACAAGACCGGCGACCCGATGGCCTACATCCGCCGTTCGATGGCCAACGCGCACGTCAGCCGGTGGCGCCGGACCAAACGGGAGAGCCTGGTCGCCGACCTGCCGGACACGCAGCCGTACAGTCCGGCTGATCCGTTCGAGCACGAGCCGCTGTGGCAGGCGTTACGCGCGCTGCCGCCGAGGCAACGCGCGGTGATGGTCCTGCGTTACTACGAGGGGCTGTCCGAAGCGGAGATCGCGGATTCGCTCGGCATCAGCCAGGGCACCGTCAAAAGCCAGGCGAGCAAGGCGATCGCGTCGCTGCGCACGAAGCTCGCACTGTTCGAGCCCAAAGGTGAAGGGAGGGAAGCGGGATGAACATGTCCGAGGAGGACGTGCAGCAAAAGCTGCGTGACCTGTTCTCAGATGAGCGGATGGGCGCGGGATCCACGCTGAATCCCGAGACGATCGTCGCGGGCGCCCGTCGCCGCCGTCGTCGCCGCCAGATGATCCAGACGACGAGTGGGATGGCCGCCGCGGTGGTCATGGTCGGCAGCGGGCTCGCGGTCTTCTCGATCCACTCGAAGGACAACGGCGCGGTCATCTCGGCCGATCAGCTCAGCATGGGGCAGTCCGCGACCAGCCAGGTGCAGCCGGGACCGGGGACTTCGGTGCCGCCGGTGTCGTCGTCGGTGGCAGCGCCGCCCCAGACGTCCGTGCCACCGCCGTCGACGATCTCCGACGGGCCCGTCAAACCGCCGAAGAGCACCGCGGCCACGAAACCGCCCGCGCAGGGCAAGGTGACCACCGGCGCGCTACTGACCTCCGCCGGGTTCGGCAAGCTCCGGCTCGGGATGAGCGAGGCCGAGGCCGAGGCCACTGCCGGACCGCTGCGGGCGAAAGAGGTCCGTGGCGCTTGCACCTACGGCTACGCGGAGGGTTCCGCCGTTCCGGGGCCGACGTCGGTGTCGCTGACCGAGGGCAACGGGATCACCGTCATCAATCCGGCCGGCACGGTGCACACCCCGGAAGGGATCGGGGTCGGCTCGACCGAGGCGGACATCCTCGCCGCGTACCCCGGTAGCACGAAGGACGGCAGCGCCTACGTCGCGCCCGCCGGCGCGGTGAGCGCGTACCGGATCTTCGTGGCCAACGACGGGTCGGCCGTCAGCATCCTGCTGACCAGCCTCAACCAGGACTGCCAGTTCAGCTGAGGCCGTCCGCGCGCAGAAGAAAACCCGGGCTGCTCCAAGGGGGAGAGCCCGGGTTTTCTCTGTGGTGGGAGAGCGGTCAGTGCGTCAGAGCGCGCCGCCCGCGACCGGGGGCATCCCCGAGTCGGCTCCGCCGTCCCCGATGGACTCGCGGTGCAGGTGGTTCTCCACCTCGAACAGGTTGCCGTTGGCGCGTTTGACGATGTTGAGCAGCGTGGACATCTGGGAGATCTCTTCGACCTGCTCCTTGAGGAACCACTGCGTGAACTGCTCGCCGATGTAGTCCTCTTCGGCGCGAGCGGCCTTGGCCAGCTGCTGGATGTCGGTCGCGACGTCCTTCTCCTGCTGCAGCGCCAGCTCGATGAGTTCGGTGACGTCGGAGAACGTGTTGCGCACGTCGCCGGTGCCGGGGATCTCGACGTGGTGGTCGGTGTCCAGCATGTACTGGATCAGCGCCATCGCGTGATTGCGCTCCTCGACGGACTGCTTGTAGAAGTGCTTCGCGAGCTGCGGCAGGTCCTCGGCGTCGAACCAGACCGCCAGCGCGATGTACTGCTGGGAGGCGTTGAACTCGTTGTGGATCTGCGCCTGCAGCAGTTCGTAGAACTTCGAGCGCGGTTGCTTCTTGGTGAGGGCCATGTATTCAAAGATACGTCATGCGCTATTCGATTTCCACTTTCACCTGGTGATCTGCCCCCTATTAGGTTACCATTACCGACAATAGGTCCACCTCAATTAAGTAAGCCTTCCCTAATCAATTGCTATCAATTAGGGAAGGCTTACTTAATTTCTGTTTCAGATGCTTTCGCGCCGGATCGGGCACGACATGCAGCGCGGCCCGCCGCGGCCGGAGCCCAGCTCGGAGCCGGTGATGGCCAGCACCTCGATACCGGCCTCCTCCAAGCGGGCGTTGGTTTCCACGTTACGTTCATAGCCCACGACGACGCCGGGGGCGAGCGCGAGGGTGTTGTTCCCGTCGTCCCATTGCTCGCGTTCCGCGGTGACCGGGTCGAGCCCGGTGTCGATGACGCGGAGGCGGTCGATTCCCATTGCTTCGGCGGCCGCGGTGAGGAATGGGGCCGGGCCTTCCACCTTCATGGAACCGTCATCGGTCGGCCGCATGGTGAACGCGGTCAGCGAATCGCGGGAAAGCGGATACATGACCACGGCGTCGGCGGCGACCATCGTGCAGACGGTGTCCAGATGCATGGTCGCGCGGGTCTGCTGGATCGGGACGGCGAGCACGGTGTGCGCGATCCCGTCCGCGAACACCGACCGCGCCAGCGACTCCGCGCCCGCCGCGGTGGTCCGTTCGCCGACGCCGATGGCCAGGACGCCCGGCGAGAGCAGCATGACGTCGCCGCCTTCGATCGGCGCCGAATGCGCGCCGTACGCGCGGGACGCGTGGCGGAACCACGGGTGGTAGGCGTAGATCAGGTCCAGGACGGCGGTCTCGCGGACGCGGGCGGGCATGGTGAGCGAGGAGACCGCGACGCGGTCGCCGATCCACGCCGACGAGTCACGGGTGAACAGCAGATTCGGCAGCGGATCGACGGCGAAGTCGTTCGGGTGGTTCATCAGCCGGACCAGCGAGACCCCCTCGGCGGCGGGCAGCTCCTCGAACGTCATCCCGGCCATCAGGGCCTCGGCCAACACCTCCGGGGAGACGCTCGACAGGTGGGAACGGAGCGAATCGGCCAGATCGAGCCCGAGCCGCCGCTCGTCGACCGCCGCGTGCACGCCCGCCGCGTGGGCACGGGTGTCCGCGAGCGCCGTGCGCAGCGCGTCGGCCAGCAGCAGCACCTCGACACCGCGGCCGCGCAGCACCTCGGCGAACGCGTCGTGCTCCTCCTGCGCGCGGTCCACCCAGGGGATGGAATCGAACAGGAGCTGGTCGTTGTTGCGAGGCGTGAGCCTTTTGAGCTCGTTGCCGGGCCGGTGCAGCAGTACCGCACGCAGGGGGCCGACTTCGCTGTCAACTCGGGGTGGAGTCGTCTCGTCAATCACCAGTTCACACTAGCTAGGGAAGCCAGGAAACTCGCCCCTTGAGCAGCGCGTATCCGACGAAAGAAACGAAGTCGAGCGCGGTGTGCGCGGCGATCAGCGGCCACAGCCGGTTCGTCTTCTGCCACAGCCTGCCGAACACCAGGCCCATCACGACATTGCCGACGAAACCGCCGAAACCCTGATACAGGTGATACGACCCGCGAAGCACCGACGAGGCGACCAGTGACGTGTTCTCGCGCAGTCCGAGTTGCCGCAGCCTGGTCAGCAGGTACGCGACGACGAGCACCTCTTCGGCGAACGCGTTCCCGAACGCCGACAACGTCAGCGTGATCGGGCGCCACCACGTTTCGCCCAATGTGGACGGTTGCACCGACAGGCTGAATCCGAGGCTGTAGGAGAGGAAGTACAGCCCCAGTCCCGGAATCCCGATCACCGCGGCGAGCAGGAGGCCGTGCAGGACGTCGCGGCCGGGGCGACGGCGGTCCAGCCCTATCTGCGCGAGCTTCATCCCGCCGCGCCACAACAGGTACAGCCCGAGCGCGCCCCAGCCGACCAGCTGACCCGCGCTCAGGAGCTGCTTGAGCAGATCGACCAGGCTCAGTGTCGCCTGGGGGACGTTGAGCTGGGCCTGTTGTTGAGCCAGCGGGACGGGCTGCAGCAGCGAGTCCACAAGGGACAGCAGACTGCGCAGCCCGGACAGGCCGAGGGTGATTCCGAAGACGACGACCAGTTCGATGACGATCGCGCGGCGGCGCGCCGGGTCTTCCACGAATTCCGGCAGCGCCGGGCGTTCGGGACGCAGCCAGCTCATCGGTCGCACGTTACCGTCGGGTCATGCCAAGGAGCATCGCGACCAACGAAACCGTCGACCGTGCCGCGCTCGTCGACTTCCTGTCCACCCGCCACCGGGCGATCCTGATGACCGCCAAGGCCGACGGCGGCCCGCAGCTCTCGCCGGTGACCTGCGGCGTCGACGGCGAAGGCCGCCTGGTCATCTCCACGTATCCGAAGCGCGCGAAGGTCGTCAACGTCCGACGCGAACCGAAGGTGTCCGCCTGCGTCCTTTCCGACGAGTGGAACGGCCAGTGGGTGCAGCTGAACGGCACCGCCGAGGTCCTCGACCTGCCCGACTCGGTCGAGCCGCTGGTCGACTACTTCCGCGCGATCTCGGGCGAACATCCCGACTGGGACGAGTACCGCGAAGCGATGGTGAAGCAGGGCAAGAGCATCATCCGCGTCACCATCGACTCGTGGGGCCCGATCGCCAAGGGCGGCTTCCCTGCCGAACTCGCCTAGGCCGTGTCCTGCAAGTCTTGTTCGCGGTCTCCGCGCCCAGGCGGCCCCTGACGGCACGGGCGGATGCGGCCGAGTACGACCCGGTACGAGGCCGATCCGCCCGCACCGCCAGGAACCACCTGGATCACGAAGCCCATCGAACAGACTTACAGGACACGGCCTAGCCCTCGGAGAAGAACGGGCAGCCGACCAGCCTGCGGATCTCACCGGCGAGCTGCGGCGGTCCTTCGACCGGGCGTGAGAAAGCGAGCCGGACGTCGTGGTCGCCGGAGTCGGCCTCGACCCGCAGCCGCAGGCCGTACCGGTCCAGTCCGAGCGGCCGGATCCAGCCACCGCGCAGTTCGGCGGGCACGTGCTTGGCGAGCTGCTGGACGACGTCGGCGTGATCGGTCTCCAGATGCCGCAGCCACGCGGCTTCGTAGTCGTGGAACGGGTCCGGCGGCGCGGCGCTGAACATGTGCGGCCGCAGCGAGTGGGTGCCCTCGGCGTCCGCGAGCACCAGCGAGGCCGGGGTCAGCCTCAGCAGGGTGAGGCCGTGGCCGACGTCCAGCAGCCGTTCGTCCGGCCGGGTTTCGGCGATGGAGACCGCGCGGGCGCGCGCCGAGACCTCGGAAAGCGGGCGGAGCCAGCCCGTGATCCACAGCAGCCCGCGGATGGGTTCACGCAGGTCGACCGGCGCCTGATCGGTCAGTTCGACCATCACCGCGAGTTCGCCGCGCTGCGCTTCGTGCGAGCGTTTCACCAGGTGGTGCTCGTCCGGCAGCAGAATGCTGACGCTGCCGCTCGTGTGCACGTGGTGCAGTTCGGGGATGACGCGGCCGTACTGCCCTGGCTGGTCGCGCTGCTCGGCGGTCGGCATCAGCGTCGCCGGCCCGTTGCGGGTGGCGATCGTCTTCGCGCGTTCCGCGGGGTTCGGCGCCGGCGGGCGGCGAATGGACGTCGGTGTGGTCACGGCTCACCTCCTAAGTTAGGTGAGCCTAACCTGATTTACGTGCCAAGCGGAAGTAGGCTCGATCACGTCTCGGCCGACGCGTATACGTTGACCAGGTGGAAGACCGCAGAATCCGGGCCCTCGAACCACCCGAAGGGATTCCGGCGGTGAACATGCCGGCCCTGGTCCCCCTGCTCGACCGCCTCACCACGACACTCGGGACGACGTTCGTCGCGGCCGGGGCTCTCGTCGTACTGGGCGTCGTCCTGGCGGTGTCAGGGCGGTACGGCGTCGCCGTTCCCGTCTTCCTGCTCGTCTTCATGGCACCGGTCTCGTTCTACTGCGGCTACCTCGTGTTCGCCGGATCCTTGCGGATGCGGAAGCTCATCCACAAGCCGTTCCGCCTGGTGAGCGGCTTGGACGGCGCTCTCGTCGCCGGTTCCCGGGTCAGTGTTCCGCTGGACGACCGATGGCTCGTCGTCCGACTGCCGGCCCCGCTCCGCGCGCAACTCGCGGCACAGCGACGGCTGTGGGTGCTCGGCCCGTTCTTCCTGCTTCCCGGCGTGTTCGGCCTCCGAGGCGGCACGATCCGGAAAGCCCCCGTGAAAGGTTCGCTGCCGCTCGGCGCCGAGCCGGTTTCGCCGGGCCGGATGCTCACCCTGCAACGGCGGTTGCTCGCGTCGTACTACCTGCTCGGTGCCGGGATCACCCTGGTCGTCGCGGCCCTTTCGGTCTGGGTCGCCCTCGACCTCCCGGACCGCGGCAGCATCCTCGTGCCGAGCGCGCAGGTCTTGGCGCTCCTCTGCTTCCTCGCGACGCTCGGGCTCGCCATTACGGCACTTGTGGTGGCGCGCCCGGCGCCCGAGCCACAGTGGACCGAACTGGCCGTCGTGTCCGGACCGGCTTCGGTCAACCTCTTCGGCATGGTCACCGTGCGGGGCCGGACTGTGCTGCCCGACGGTCGCCAGGTCACCGTCCTGGCCGGAGGGTCGGACCCGTCGCTGGCCGCCGGCATCGCCGCGACCGGGCGGTTGTGGGTGCTCGGTGTGCCGGTGGCCGGGAAGACCGCGAAGGCCGGAGTGCCTGGTCACGCGGTTTTCGGGCCGGTCAAGTTCGGCCGCTGAAGGGGACTTTCCCCGCATGCCATGCGGCGAAAGCTCCCTTCACCGCGTGAAATGAGGGGAAAGTCCCTTTCAGCTGAGCGAGCGCCGCGTCGCTTCTTCGGTCTCCACGACGCCCCGCCGGATCCCTTCCAGTTGTTCGCTCAGCTCGCCGATCGTCGTGGTGTCGAGCAGTGAATCGCCGGTGGCGGCCGACAGTTCGGCCGCCCTGGCGACCAGGCCGTCGAGACCGAGCGCGCCGGATCGCAGCTGTGCCAGCAGTTTCCGTCGCGCGCTCGAAAGCCGCGTGTGCACGTCTTCCTGTGCCTGCACGGCTTCGAGCGACTGCAGCAGGTCGCCGCGGATGTCGTCGTCGGCGCTCTTCAGGTCTTTCGTCAGCCGGGCCTTCTCGGCGGAAACCGCGCCGAGATCGACCCGCCCCAACGCCTTCCCGGTGGCGGAAGCGCGGCCTGCCAGCCGCCGGAGGGTGTCGACGGTTTCCCGCACCACCGGTTCCATGTCGGCCACCCGATCGGCGAGCGGGCCGGTGTCGAGCGATCCGGAGATCGACTCGAAACCGTCGGCCGCGGCCTCCGCGCGCCGCAGCCAGTCCGCCTCGGCCGAACCCGGTTCGACGTCGGGGAGGGCCCGCTCCTCGGGCTCGGCAGCGGGTTTCGCGCGGGTGGCGGCGGCGACCCCGGCGCGGGCGGCGAGCACGGTCACGCCGACGCCGATCGCGGCGACCACCGGCAGCTGCACCGCCCAGGCCGCCCCCGCCGACGTCGCCGCGAGGAGCAGTCCCCACGGTTCGGCTAGCTCACGGACGAAGCGCATATCCGAGGATCTCAGAAATTCGAGATCACGGCGGTGAAGACCTGGTCGATCGAGTCCGGTTTGGACGAGTCGTACCCCACGCCTTGAGTGGTCTCGGCGATCTCCTTGAGCACGTTCAGGTCCGCGTCGGAGCCGTAGGCGATGGTGAACATCCGCACCGCCTCACCGCCGCCCTCGGTCCGCAGCTGCCCGACGAGGTTGGGCAGGTCGATCCCGCCCGGATCCTCGTTCCGGCCGTCGGTGAGCACGACGACGGCGTTGATCGCGTTCGGATCCAGCTGCCGCTTCATGAACTCGTAGGCCGCGAGCGACGAGTCGTAGAGGCCGGTGCCGTTCTGCGGGGTCAGCCCGTTCAGCCGCGACGCCAGTTCCTGCCTGCCCGGCTCACCGCCGATCGGCGAAACCGGCCGGAGTTCCTTGAAGTCCTTGTCGTCGTCGAGTTTCGTCGAGAACATCCACAGTCCGACCTTGTCCGCGTCGCTGAACTGCGGCAACGACGCCACGGCCGCCTGTTTCGCGAGATCCATCTTGTTCTTCCCGGTCCCGCTGACCCCGTCGCCCATCGACCCGGAGACGTCGACGACCAGCAGCACGTTCGCCTTCTTCCGCAGGTCCTTCCACGACTTGAGCACCTCGGCCAGCACCGGCGGGCTCGGCGGGCGGATCAGGTTGAGCTTGGCGTCGGGCTGGGCGCCGTTCTCCGACGTGGTCTGCGAACCGGGCTTCCCGTCGAACGTCCGGAAGCCGATGTCGCTGAACTTCTGCTGCGCCTCGGCACCCCGCAGATGCGCGAGGAAGTCCGCCGCGACCTGCTTGTGGATGTCGTCGGTCCAGTTCAGCACGGTGAACGGGTGATCGGAATTGAGCGTGCCGTCACTCGGGTAGATGCCGACGAGCGGCACCTTCGGCGGCGCGTGCTGCCCGCGCTTCTCCGGATCGTTGGTGGGGTTGCCCTGGTTGTAGCCGACGAGCGAGTTCTCCTCGACCGTCACCGCCGAGATGTACGACAGCGCGGCGCCGCGGTCGTCCGCCTTCTGCAGGTTTGTCAGGAACGTCAGGGTGTTGTCGCCGTAGTGGACGATGGCCTGCTCGACGTTCTGCACGAACGTCCGTGCCTCCGGTTTCGCGAGCGCGTTCGCGGTGAGGTCCGAAGACGTGCCTGTCGCGGCGTAGTAGGCGCCGATCGTGGCGTTGAGACCGGACGTCGAGATGTTCGGATTCGTCTTGCCGAGCCGGAACTTCCCCCATTCCGGATGGCCGTACTTCGCCCAGCCCTGCGGATCCGTGGCGAGCGCGGCGAGGTCCTTCCAGCCGATGCCCTTGCCGGGCCAGCCGAGCGCCTCGGCCATCGGTTTCGGCATGGCGAGGACCAGCGGCGCGTTCGCGACCGATTCCGGGTCGCCCTCGGGCACCAGCGCGGGGTGATCGGTCCCGGTGAGGTTCTGGCGCAGCAGGTTCACCCAGCCGGACGCGGCGGGCGTCCAGACGTCCGGCCGCGGCCCGTCCACCGCCTCGTTCCAGCCGCGCGCGAGCGCCTGCATCGCGGTACCGGATGACTTCGACTGCACCATCACGTCGACACAGCGCCCAGCGACCGTGCGGCCGCTGTAGCCCTTGGCGATCTCGGTGACCACGCCCGCCTTTTCCGGCGAGGACGACACCTGCAATTTGACCGCGTCGCCTGTCGTGCACTTCGCTTCCACGGCCTCTTCGCCGGAGTCGCTCGTGAGCGCGCGCAGTCCGATGATCAAGCCGATCGCGACCACAGCCGCGGCCGCGAACGCCAGGACCTTGCGGCCGCCTCGGGACTGCCGGGGATGCACGACCATGGAGACCTCCAGCGGTGGGAACACCGATTATCCGGAGGTTTCACCCCGCCCGGGGCCGCGTTGCCGAACCGTTGCGGCCATGGCGGTACTTATCCCGCCATGGCCGCGACCGGTGAAATCAGGCGCCAGGGCCCCGGCCGGACCAGGTCCACGCGTAACGGTGGTCCTCCGAAGCGTCGGCGGCCTCGCCGAGGTCCAGCGGCGCGAAGGTGTCCACCATGACCGCGGTCTCGTCGAAGAACTGGGCGCCGATCGACGCCTCCGCCGCCCCGGGCTGCGGCCCGTGCGTGAAGCCGGACGGGTGCAGCGAGAGCGAGCCGACCTCGATCCCGGAGCCCTTGCGCGCCTCGTAGTTCCCGCGGACGTAGAACATCAGCTCGTCGGAGTCGACGTTCGCGTGGTTGTACGGCACCGGGACCGACTCGGGGTGGTAGTCGACCTTGCGCGGGCAGAACGAGCAGACCACGAAATTCGGGCCCTCGAACGTCTGGTGCACGGGCGGCGGCTGGTGCACGCGGCCGGTGATCGGCTCGAAGTCGTCGATGTTGAACACCCACGGATACAGGCAGCCGTCCCAGCCGACGACGTCGAACGGGTGGGTCGCGTAGGTGTAGCGCGTCAGCCCGGCGCGGTGCCGCACGAGGACCTCGACGTCGGTGCCGTCGACGACCAGCGGCTCGGACGGGCCGCGGATGTCGCGTTCGCAGTACGGCGAGTGCTCGAGGAACTGCCCCTTCGCCGACAGGTACCGCTTCGGCGGGCCGATGTGGCCGCGCGCCTCGATGGTCATCAGCTTGATCTCGTCGTGCGGGAGCACGCGATAGGTGCACGACGTCGGGATGACGAGGTAGTCGCCGTCACCGATCTCGAGCGAGCCGTAGATCGTCTCGACGGTGGCGCTGCCGCCATGGACGTAGAAGAGCTCGTCGCCCGCCGCGTTGCGGTACAGCGGCGAGGGCTGCGTGGCGTGGACGAAACCGATGGTGACGTCGGCGTTGCCGAACAGCCGCCGCCGGTCGGTGACCGCGTCGGCGTCGCCGAACTTGAGGTCCTGGGTCTTGAAGGCGCGGGGCTTGAGCGGGTGGTTCGGGGTGATCGGGCCGCGTTCGTCCTCGATCGCGACGGCGTCGACGATGGCGGTGGGCAGCCCGCGGTGATAGAGCAGCGCGGAGTCCGCCGAGAAGCCCTCGACACCCATCAGTTCCTCGGCGTACAGGCCACCGTCGGGCTTGCGGAACGCCGTGTGGCGCTTGTGCGGGATCTCGCCTACCTGCCGGTAGTAAGGCATCGGAATCTCCCCGGAACGTGTCCGTTGTGCGAACGATTTTGTCCTGATGTCGTACGCTACTAGCGTGTCAGTCGTGTCAAGCGCTGTGGAACTCACGCCACCCGGCCCCCGAGGAATCCCTCCCCTGTTCGCGCGGCTCGTCGACGACTCGGCGTTGTTCCCGCCCGGCGAGGCGTCCATGCCCGAAGCGCTGCGTGCGCACTTCGCGTCGAGGTCCGGTGAACACTCCGGCGTCCTCGGCGTGTTCCTGTGCCAGGCGTCGAGGCTGCCCGAGCTCATCACCGAACTCATCAAGATCAAACCCAAGGAGCCGCTGCCGCTGTCGCTGATCATCGACACCGGCTTGGGCGGCGTCCCGAAGGCGATCTCGATCGTCGAATCGCGCAGCGAGATCCTCGCGCTGCGGATGGTGGAGATGCCGGCGCCGTCGGACGTCGACGAGGTCTGGCTGGAGCGCGTCTCCGAGTTCGTGCCCGAAGACGTCATCCGGGTGGTCGAGCCGCGGCGCGGTGTCGGCTGGCTGGACGGCGTGCGGAAGGTGATCGAGCACGGCAGCTGGCCGAAGATCCGCTGCGGCGGCAAGGCGGGCGAGAACTTCCCCAGCGTCGACGAGGTCGCCGACTTCCTCGCGGTGGTCAGCGGCTCGAGCGGGGCCTCGTTCAAGGCGACGAACAGCCTGCACCGCGCCGTCCGGCATACCGACGAGACCAGCGGCTTCACCCATCACGGGTTCCTGAACCTCATCGTCGCGTCCGCACGCTCCCTCTCGGGCGGCGACGTGCGTGCCGCGCTGGAGTCGACCGACAGCGCCGCACTGGCCGACGAGGCCAAGGGGATGTCGGAGCCGGCCGCGAAGGCCGTGCGAGGGCTTTTCGCCTCGTACGCGGCGGCCTCGTTCGACGAGCCGGTCGCCGACCTCGGAGAACTTGGACTCTTGTGACCCGCGAAGGGTCGCTGACCCTGGACAGAGGGCTCGCGCTGCTGCAAGCGGTGGCGGACGCGGGTGGCGAGGCGGCGACGATCTCCGAACTCGCCGTCGCCATTGGCGCGAGCCGGGCCGCCGTCTACCGGCTGCTCGTCCCGCTGTCCGAACGCGGCCTGGTCTGGCGCGACGGCAACAAGGTGCGGCTGGGTGTCGGCCTGCTCCGGCTCGCCGGGCAGGTCCTCCCGCAACTGCGGGAGGCGGCCAGGCCGGTCCTGCGCGAGCTGGCGGAGAAGGTCGGCGCGACGGCTCATCTGTCGGTCGCGCAGGGGGACCAGGCGCAGGCCGTCGCGGTCGTCGAACCGACGTGGACGAGCTTCCACGTCGCCTACCGCGTCGGCACCCGCCATCCGCTGTCCGCCGGAGCAGCGGGCAAGGCGATGACGCTGCGTCCCGGCGGCGAAGGCTGGGTGACGTCGTCCGGTGAACTCGAGGCGGGCGCGTCCGGGGTCGCCGCGCCCGTGCGCGGGGTGCCGGGTTTGAAGGCCAGCCTCGGTGTCGTGTCGCTGGAGCCGCTGGACGCCTCCGTGGTGGGTCCCGCGGTCCTGGGCGCCGCCGTCCGGCTGGCCGAGGTGCTGAAACAGCCCGAGTAGCGCGTCAGCGGTCGCTGAGCAGCGGGCGCACCATGGTCGCCAGCAGCGTGAGGTCGACAGCGAACAGCAGCCGCTCGAACAGGCCGAGCGTGACCTCCTGATGCGACGGCCCGGTGAGCATCGTCCAGACGAATCCGCCGAGCACGATCACCACGGCGGCGAAGCTCGCCACCGAAAGCCGCCGAATCGTCGTGCGGCGCGGCTCCCACGGGCAGCGCGCCCGGCCGGGGCGGGTCAGCACCCAGGCGGCGGCGGGAAGCGCGAGGAAGGCCGCCAGCGCGGCGTAGTTGTGGATCTGCCCGGCCAGCGAACGGGCCTGGCCCTCGGGGTCGACGGGCACGAGCGCGAGGACGAACAGCCCGGCGCACCACACCCCGAGCAGGACGAGAACGGACTCGTAACCGCTGCGGTGCGCCTTCGCGATACCGCCGAGCAGGGCGAGCGAACCGAGCCCCAACGCCAGGCACATCGCGCCGAACAGCGGCGCCGCCGTCGAGCCGGGTGAGAGGTAGCCGTAGACGTACTCGGACAGCGTCTGCCAGATCGGGCTGACCTGGCTGGACAGCCGCAGGTGCAGATCGATCGAGATGGCGACGGCGACGGCCATTCCGAAGATCGCGAGCCTGCCGTGCACAGGGGAGACGGCACGGGCCGTGATGATCTTTGGCAAGGTCACGACCGGTTTCTCCAGGCACGTCGGGGCGGGTGTTCACCTTTTCGTTCCCGAAAGGTTACCCGGCGAACCTGTGAAGAACCCGTGCGCCTCAGAAGGCGAGCTGGGTCAGCGCGAACAGCGAGAACCCGGCGAAGACGAAGCCCGCCACGCGCTGGATGAGCTTGGGGCGGATGCGGCTCCGCACCTTCGCGCCGATGAAGACGGCGAGCCCGGCGACGGCGACCAGCGCGACGAAGGAGCCGAGCGCGACCGCGAACGGGTTGCCGAAGCGGGCCGTGAGGCTGGCTGTCGCGAGCTGGGAGGCGTCACCCCACTCGGCGGCGAACAGCACGCCGAACGACGTCAGCGCGGAGCGGAAGAAGGTCGCGGGGCTCGGCCCGGAACGCGACGCGTCCTCGCCGCCGTCCTTGCCGGGGCTGAACCCTTCACGAAGGAGCATGAACGCGCCGATGCCGAACATCGCGGCGACGATCGCGGTCACCAGCGCCTCCGGCAGCAAAGTGAGCACACTGCCGAAAATGGCGGCGATCGCACATTGCACGGCGAAGGCCGCGGTGACACCGACGAATACCGGCCACGCGCGGAAACGAGTGGTGAGAACGAGGGTGGCGACGAGTGTCTTGTCCGGTAGCTCCACGGCCAGTACCAGGCCAAACGCGCTGATGAGCGCCAGCATCGAGCCAGACATGATGTTTTCCACCCCTTTCACTGCAACGATAAAGGGGAGGTTCGGAAAAGGGCAAGCTGATGGCTTTTCCGAATCGGGCGGCATGTGCGGGCGAATTGTATTTCTTGGCCGGGCGGAAAGGAGGTTTCGGCAAACCGAATTCTTTTTTCCGTCGCCGCTGGTAGCGTCCGCGAGCATGGACGAGAGAGCGCGGATCGATGGCGTGTGCGGACGGTTGCGGAGCCACTACGTGTTCCCCGATGTCGCCGAGAAACTCGTGGTCTTCTTGCAGGCGAGGCTGGGCGAGGGCGCGTACGCCGGGCTCGACGACAAGGCGTTCGCCATCGCGGTCACTCGGGACCTGCAATCGGTCAACGGGGACAAACATCTGCGGCTGCGGCATCACGTCGACCCGCTGCCCGAGGTGGACGGTCAGTCCTTCGATCCCGAGGTGTACCGGCACGAGGCCGAACTGAACGGCTTCGGCATCGCGTCGGCGCGACGGCTGGCCGGGAACGTCGGCTACCTGGAGACGAAGCTGCTCTACGGGCCGGACATCTCCGGCGAGGCCTTGGCGGCGGCGATGACGCTGCTCGCGACCGCGGACGCGTTGCTGATCGACGTCCGGGAGAACCGGGGCGGCAGTCCGGCGGCGGTCGCGCTGCTGATCAGCTACCTGGTCGACGAGCCCGTGCACTTCAACAGCATTTACCTGCGCGACGGCGACGTGACCAACCAGTTCTGGACGCTGCCGTACGTGCCGGGACGCAAGGTCGGCGCGGACAAGCCGGTGTGGATCCTGACCGGTCCGAAGACCTTCTCCGGCGCGGAGGACCTGAGCTACTCGCTTCAGCAGCTGGGGCGGGCGAAGACGGTCGGCGCGGTGACCGGCGGCGGCGCGAATCCGCGTCAGCAGTACAAAGTGGACACCCATTTGGATGTCACCGTCCCGGGCGGACGGGCCGTGAACCCGGTCACGGGGACCAACTGGGAAGGCGTCGGCGTCCAGCCCGATATCGCCGTCGCTGTCGAGGACGCTTTCGACGCGGCGTACGCGTTGGCGCTGGACCACGTGCTGACACTGGGGGATTCGGGCGTGCGGCGGCAGATCGCCGACGAGGCGCGGCTCACGCTCGCCGGCCTCGGCTGAGCCTGGTGCGGGACCTACGTCCCGCCGAGATCAGGACCACTTGAACTGGCGGGTCATCCTCGGGGTGAGCAGGCTTGAGGCGTGGAGGTTCTCGATCTCGCTAGGTGGCAGTTCGGCATAACCACCGTCTATCACTTCCTGATGGTCCCGCTGACCATCGGGCTTTCGGTCCTGGTCGCCGGCATGCAGACGGCCTGGGTCCGGACCGGTGATCCGCGCTATCTGAAGATGACCAAGTTCTGGGGGAAACTCCTGCTGGTCAACTTCGCGATGGGCGTGGTCACCGGGATCGTGCAGGAGTTCCAGTTCGGGATGAACTGGAGCGCGTACTCGCGGTTCGTCGGCGACGTGTTCGGCGCGCCGCTGGCGATGGAAGGGCTCGTCGCGTTCTTCGTCGAGTCGACCTTCCTCGGGCTGTGGATCTTCGGCTGGGACAAGCTGCCGAAGAAGGTCCACCTGGCGTGCGCCTGGGCGTACTCGCTGGCCACCGTGGCTTCCGCGTACTTCATCCTGGCGGCGAACTCGTGGATGCAGCATCCGGTCGGGGTCGAATTCGTCGACGGGAAGCCGACGATGAACTCGATCTGGGCGGTGCTGACGAACAACACCGCGCTGGCCGCGATCCCGCACACCCTCGCGGGTGCTTTCTCGGTGGCCGCGGCGTTCCTGGTCGGTGTCGCCGGCTGGCAGTTGTGGCGCAAGCGTTCGGAGGACGACGAGCACCGCGCGGTGTGGCGTTCGTCGTTGCGCCTCGGCGGCTGGACCGGGGTGGTGGCGTTCGCGGTGCTGGCGATCACCGGTGACATGCAGGGCAAGCTGATGTTCGAGCAGCAGCCGATGAAGATGGCGTCGGCGGAAGCGTTGTGCCACACGGAGAAACCGGCGAGCTTCTCGATCATCGCGATCGGTGACGTGAGCGGCTCGAACTGTGAGGACGTCAAGACGTTCAACGTGCCGGCATTGCTCTCCTTCTTGGCGCACAACGACTTCACGACCGAGGTCAAGGGCGTGGAGAACCTGGTGACCGAGTACCAGGCGAAGTACGGCACGAACTACCCGGACGACCCGCAGCTCGGTTCGCTCGCGGGCAAGCCGATCGACTACGTGCCCAATCTGCCGGTGACCTACTGGGGCTTCCGCGCGATGATCGGCTTCGGCGCGATGTCGGCCGGGATCGGGCTGCTCGCGCTGTGGCTGACCCGGCGCGGGCGCATCCCCGGGCAGCGATGGTTCCCGTGGCTCGTGCTCGGCGGGATCGCGACCCCGTTCATCGGCAACAGCGCCGGCTGGATCTTCACCGAGATGGGTCGTCAGCCGTTCGTGGTGGTGCCGAATCCGACCGGTGTCGACGGAGTGTGGATGTTCACCGCGCAAGCGGTCTCGAAGTTGTCCACAGGCGAGGTATGGACGTCACTCATTGCTCTGACGACCGTTTACGCGGTCCTGGGCGTCGTCGAAGTCTTCCTGATGCGCAAGTACGTCCGCGGTGGTGTCGACGCCGTCATGCCACCCAAGAAACCGGCCTCGACCAGCAAGAACGACGACCCCGAAGGCGGTGACAGCGATGACGACGCCCTCGCCTTCGCCTACTGATCGCCTCTTTACGTCACCTGCCCAGCCCCCCGCCCTTCCCGGGGGACGGCCCCGCACCCAGCGTATCGGGGGTATCGCTCAGGCGGGTTACCCACAGCCAATCTGTGGACAACTTGAGTGGTTGTGGATAACTCAGGGCGATCAGGGGTGGAAGCGCCGGAACGGTCGCCTCGGAGGGGTAGGACGTGTCGCGAAAGCCACTTTCGCGACGCTGGATGTCCCGAAAGTGGCTTTCGCGACACGCCGCGCGGAATCGGCAGGGCGAGGCGACCACGGGCGGGGCGATCGCGGGCAGGGCAACCGGAGGCAGAGCGGCCCGGCGCGCAGCGGCGCGGAGCACCGCAATGTCCAGGCCGGGCACGCGACCGGCCACGCGATCGGCGGGCACTGGGCTGAAGGGCCCCTTCACCGCATCGCACGCAGCGAAGGCTCCCTTCACGGAGTGGCATGCGGCGAAGGCTCCCTTCACCGCGTCGCACGTAGGAACCGTGTCGCCTGCGGCGAAAGCGTCCTTCAGCCCAGGAAAGTGAGCGCCCGATGACCCTCGAAACGATCTGGTTCTGCGTCATCGCCCTGTTCTGGCTCGGCTACCTTTTCCTCGAAGGCTTCGACTTCGGCGTCGGCATGCTCATGCCCGCCCTCGCGAAGGACAACACCGAGCGCCGCGTCATGGTCAACACGATCGGCCCGGTCTGGGACGGCAACGAGGTCTGGCTGATCGTCGCGGGCGGCGCGATGTTCGCCGCGTTCCCAGGCTGGTACGCGTCGCTTTTCTCGGCCGCGTACCTCCCACTCCTGGTCGTGCTGCTCGCCCTCATCGGCCGCGGCGTCGCGTTCGAATACCGCGGCAAGGTCGACTCCGACCGCTGGCGCCGCAACTGGGACCGCGTCATCGGGATCGGCTCGTGGATCCCGCCGTTCGGGGTCGGCCTGCTCCTCGCGACCACCGTCCTCGGCCTCCCGCTCGACGCCGACGGCAACCGGGTCGGCGGCGCGTTCGCCGCCGTCCGGTTCGAAACACTGCTCGGCGCGATCGCGGTGGTCGGGTTCTCGCTGGTCCACGGCGCCGCGTTCCTCGCGCTCAAAACCGAGGGCGACCTCCGCCACCGGGCGCGGAACCTGGCCACCCGCCTGCTCCCGGTCGCCCTGCTGCCGTTGCTCGCGTTCCTCGTCGTCGTACAACTGCGTTCGGGCGACCTGTGGACGCTGCTCCTGATCGGCATCGCCGTCGTCGCCGCGGTCCTCGCCTGGTTCCGCATCCGCGCGGGCCGGGAAGGGCAGGCGTTCGCCGCGCTCGGCGGGGTCATCGCGGCTTCCGCCGTCGCGATCTTCGTCGCGCTGTACCCGAACGTCCTTCCGTCCACTGTGGACGCGGCGAACACGCTGACGATCGCGGGCGAGGCATCGAGCCCGTACACCCTGACCGTGATGACGTGGGTCGCGCTGTTCGGCGCCCCCGCCGTCCTGATCTACCAGGGCTGGACGTACTGGGTGTTCCGCAAGCGCATCGGTACCCGGCACATCCCACCGGTGCACGCACCATGACCGAACTTCCCGGCCGCGACACCCTTTCCGCCAAGGAGTCCACAATGGACCCAGCGCGACCGGGAAAGGGTCCGCTCGGCGCGCTCGCTCCGCTTTCGAAGGCGGCGCGCCGGGCGTTGATCCTCAGTGGGGCACTGTCCTTCGTCAACGCGGTATTGCTGGTGGGACAGGCTTTCCTGCTGGCCGACGTCCTCTCCGCGGTCGTCCGCGGAATACCGGGGGACCGCACCGCCCAGCTGGCCGTGTTGCTCGCGCTCGTCGCAGGGCGTGCGTTGACCGGCTGGGCGGTGCGGGCGGTCTCCGTTCGCGCGGCGGCCCGCGCGAAGGAAGAGCTGCGCGCCAAAGCCCTCGACCACGCCTTGAAACTCGGCCCGGAATGGATCGCTCGCCGCGGCCACGGCGAGCTGACGTCGTTGACCACCAAGGGACTCGACGCGCTCGACGCCTACTTCACCCAGTACCTCCCGGCCCTGGTGACCGCCGCGATCGTGCCGCTCGCCGCCGGCGCCGCGATCCTGGTCGCCGACTGGCCTTCGGCCGCGCTCGTCGTGATCACCGTGCCGCTGGTGCCGCTGTTCGCCATCCTGATCGGCAAACACACCGCCGAGCGGGTCGCCGAAGCCGCCGACGCCGAGCAGCGGTTGTCGGGACATCTGCTGGAACTCGTCCGCGCGCTGCCGATCCTCAGCGCGTTCCGCCGCGCCGAGGCGCAGGCCGAGACGGTCCGGAAGATCTCCGAACGGCATCGCCGCACGACGCTCAAAACCCTGAAGGTCGCCTTCGCGTCGGCGTTCGCGCTGGAACTGATCGCGACGCTCTCGGTCGCGCTGGTCGCGGTCGTCATCGGCGTCCGGCTGGTCTCCGGCGAACTGCCGCTGGCCATCGGGCTCGGCGTGCTGATCCTCGTGCCGGAGTGCTACCAGCCGCTGCGCGCGGTCGGCGCCGCGTTCCACGCCAGCGAAGACGGCGTCGAGGCCGTGCGCCGCGTCGCGGACGTACTCGCGGAACCCTTGCCGCCCCGAGGATCCGGGACACCGGCCAAGGGTGAGATCCACGTCGGCGGACTTCGCGTCGCGAGGCGTGGCGGATTCGCGCCCGACGGTGAGACGTTCTCCGTCCGGCCTGGCGAACTGACCTGGTTGCGCGCGCCCAGCGGCGGCGGCAAGTCGACGACACTGGCCGTACTGCTCGGCTTCGTGCAGGCCCAAGACGGGACGATCACCGTCGGCGGCACCGATCTCGCCGACGCCGACCTCGACCGCTGGCGTGAGAACGTCGCCTGGGTGCCGCAGTCGCCGGTGTTCGGCGGGGGCACGGTCCGCGACGAGGTCGGCGCCGAAGACATCCTCGGCGAACTTGGGCTGACCGGCTTGGCCGAACGGCCGGTCGCGAAGCTGTCGCAAGGACAACGTCAGCGAGTCGCGGTGGCGCGGGCCCTGGTGCGGATCCGGTCGGGCGCGTGGCTGCTCCTGCTCGACGAGCCCACCGCGCACCTCGACGAGGTCAACGCCGGGCTGGTGATGGCCGCCGTCGCCAAGGCCGTCGACGACGGCGCCGCCGCGATCATCGCCGCGCACGAACGCACGCCAGGCATCGACATGTCGACCGGCTCGGTGGCGGAAGTCGTCATGACGGAGGCGCCGACTGCGGCCAAGCCGGTGCCGTGGCGCGCTTTGCTGCAGCCGAGGTTCTTCGGCGGAGCGCTGCTCGGCGCCGCGGCCTTGCTCGCCGGGGTCGCACTGACCGCGCTCTCGGGGTGGCTCATCGCCAAGGCCTCGCAGCAGCCGCCGATCCTGACCTTGACGGTGATGATCGTCGGCGTGCGGACGTTCGGGCTCGGCCGCGCGGGCCTGCGGTACCTCGAACGGCTGGTCACGCACGACGCCGCGTTCCGGATCGCCGGAAGCCTGCGGGTCCGGCTTTGGGAGTCGTTGGTGCGGCTCGGACCCGCACGCGCGCTTCGGGCAGGTGAGGAGCAGCGACGGCTGGTCGGCGACACCGACACCGTGCGCGACCTGCTGCCCCGGGTGATCACGCCGCTGATCGTGGTCGCGCTGGTGGCCGCGGGCGCCGTCGCGGTCCAGACCGCCGTCCTGCCCGAAGCCGGACTCGCGCTGGCCGCGGCCGTGCTGGTGAGCGCGTTCGCGCCGCTGCTCGCGCTCCGGGCGGAACGCCGGGCGACCAGCGCGCTGGCGGCCGGACGGCGTTCGGTGTCGGCACAGGTGCTGAGCCTGGTCGAAGCCGCCGCCGAGTCGATCGCGTACGGGACCGACAAAGAGCGGCGTCGCCGAATCGCCGCGACCGACACCGCGCTGACCGCCGAAGCGCGGCGACAGGCCTTCGGCGCCGGTGCGGCCGACGCCCTGATCATCCTGGCGACGGGTGCCGCCACCGTCGTGAGCGCCGGGTTCGCCGTGAGCGCCGTCGCCGCCGGCGCGCTGAACCCGGTCCTCGCCCCGGTGGTCGCCCTGGTGCCGCTGGCGCTGGCGGAGGTTCTCTCCCTTCTTCCGCCGGCCGCGCAGCACTGGGACACCCTGCGCCAGGCCCGTCTGCGCCTCGCCGAGTGTCAGGAAAGGGGCTTTCAGGACAAAAAACGTCAGGAAAGCCCCTTTCCTGACACCGGCGGGGTGCGGATCCGGAACGCCGATCTCGGCTGGCCCGGTACCGAACACCCGGTCCTCACCGGTGTCGACCTCGACATCGCGCCCGGCACGCACGTCGCCGTCATCGGCCCGAGCGGTGCCGGGAAGTCGACGCTCGTCGCGGCCCTACTCGGTTTCCTCAAGCCGAGCAAGGGTGACGTCGACGCTCCCGAGAACGTCGCCTGGGCACCGCAAGAACCGATGCTCGTCTCGACCACCGTCGCCGAGAACCTGCGCCTGGCCCAGCCGACGGCGTCCGAGGACGACCTGCGGAAAGCCTTGTACCAAGCCGTTCTCGAGGACGTCGAACTCGGCACGATGCTGGACAGCGCGGGCGCCGGGCTGTCGGGCGGGCAGGCGCAGCGGGTCGCGCTCGCGCGCGCCATGCTCGGCGCTGCCCGAGCCGATCTCGTCCTCCTCGACGAGCCCACCGCGCATCTCGACGAACCGACCGCGCGCACCGTCCGCGAACGGCTCGGCGAGGCGCTCGCCGGGAAGACCGTCGTGCACGTCACGCACAACGCCGCCGAGGCGGACGGCGCCGACCTGGTCTTGGAGGTACGAGAGGGTCGCGTCACAGCGCGCGTACTGGCCGGAGCGGACTAATGTCGATAGCGCTCATGGATCCCACCCTTGCCGCGCGCGCACTGTCCGCCGCCACCGAGATCACCGGCACCGCCCTGTCCGGCGACGACCCGGGCGACGTGCTGGAGACCGTGGTCGCCCGCGCCGTCGAACTGGCCGAGGCCGACCTCGGTCTCGTCATGGTGCGCGCGGACGACGGCCAGGTGGTCGTCGAGGCCGTGCATGGAGCCAGCACGAAGGGCCTGCGGGGACTGGCGTTCGCCGCGGATTCCGCCGCCGGACAGGTCGCCCGAGGCGGTGAACCGGTGGTCAGTGAGGACTTCACCGTCGATCCCCGCACGGCGCCGTTCGTGCCGCCGGAACTACAGGGCTTCGGTCCCTTCGCGGCGTCGGCGTTCGGCGCGGGCGGACGCGTCCTCGGCGCGCTCACCGTGTACCGCCGCCACGGCGGCGCCCCGTTCTCCGCCAGCACGGTCGAGGTGCTCACCGCCTTCGCGGCGCAGGCGGGCGTGGTCCTCGCGTTGGCGGAAGGTGCCAACGCCCGGCACCGCGTGACCCTTTACCAAGAGCGCGAACGCATCGCGCGCGAACTGCACGACGTCATCGTGCAGCGGCTCTACGGCGCGGGCATGCAACTCGACCGCGTCCGCAAGAACATGCGGAAGCGGTTCGCGCAGGCCGACGGCGTGCGGCTGTCCGAGGCGATCGACCAGCTCGACCAGACCATCGAAGAGATCCGCGGCACCGTGCGCGCCCTGCGCAGCCCGGAACCCGCGAACGAGACGATCACCGCCACCGACCTCGCCGAGTCCGCGCGCGGCGAGGTGCGCATCGCGGGCGAACTCCTCGGCTACCCGCCGACCCTCGAACTGTCCGGGGAACTGGCCGACATCCCCGCCGAGCAGGCGGATCACATCCGCGCCGCGCTTCGCGAAGCACTGTCCAATGTGGTCAGGCACTCCGGGGCGAGCGAGACCCGCGTGACGCTCAGTCGCGATGTGGAGGGCGTCAAACTCCGCGTGCGGGACAACGGATCCGGTGTCCCGCAGGGGGTCGCCAAACGCGGTCTCCGTCATCTCGACGAACGCGCGACGACGTCCGGCGGGCGTTTTTCGATCAATTCGTCACCGAGTTTGGGCACTTTGGTCGCTTTCGACGTTCCGCTCGACCAAACCGTGTGAAACTAACGGTGTCTGTCGCTCGTTAGAGTGACTATTCGCGTTTTCCGATTAATCGGTAACAGTCTGGGTCAGCGCACGACTGTAAGGGTATCGAACGCGCTCGAAGCGCGAATTCCCATCGAAAGGACCCCCATGTCCTCGGTTCGTCGCGCCCTCGGCACGGCCGTGATCCTCGCCGGTATCTCCTTGTTCGGCCCCGCTTCCGTCGCGTTCGCGCTGTCGGACGCGCCCGCGGCCGCCGATCTGGACTGCGGGAGCTTCCAGTTCCAGGAAGAAGCGCAGGCCGTACTCGACAAAGATCCATCGGATCCGCACGGGCTCGATCGGGACAAGGACGGAATCGCGTGCGAAACGTTGTCGAAGCGGGGAACGACGCCGACGGAAACGATCACGCCCACCGTTCCTCCGATCGCGACGGAAACGAAACCGGTGCCGGGTAGTGCGAAATCCGCGGACAAGGACTGTGCCGATTTCCCGTCCCAGGCCGCGGCGCAGGCCGAGCTCAAGAGGAACCCGCGTGACCCGAACCGGCTCGACGGTGACAAGGACGGGTACGCCTGCGAATCCCGGTTCGGCGAGCCCGCGAAATCCGGCCAGGTGAAAGTCAAGCCTGTCGGCGGCGTCGCGACCGGCGGCGGTGAGGAAACCGCCGAAGTCAACGGCGGTCTCCTGGAGATCGGCGCGGTCGCGCTCACCGGCACGGCCCTGCTGACCGTGTCGGCCGCGGGCGCGTCCCTCGTCCTCCGGCGGCGTGCCGAGCGATGACCAGGGCTTCTTGGCGCCGGTGGCCGTTTCCGCTGGTCATCGGCGCGCTCCTCGGGGTGGTACTCGCGGCCGCGCTGACCGCGTGCGCCGTCCCGCCGACGGGCAAGGTCGCCTCGCCGGCGGCACCGTCCACGGTGTCTTCGGTGGCGACTCCGGCCACCACCGCACCGCCACTCGGACCCGCGAAACCGGCGACGCTCGAAATCCCGGCGATCGGGGTCCGCACCGGCGAGATCGTCGACCTCGGCCTCGCCGGTGACGGCGCCCTGCAGGTGCCGAACGACGCGATCACCACCGGCTGGTTCACCGGCGGCCCGGCCCCCGGCGAGATCGGGCCCGCCGTCCTCGCCGGGCATGTCGACTACAAGAAGGTCCCTGGCGTCTTCGTCCGGCTCAAGGAACTGAAGACCGGCGACGAAGCCGTCGTGCATCGCAAGGACGGGGTCAACGCGGTGTTCACCGTCTACGCCGTCGAGCGGCACCCGAAGACGTCCTTCCCCACGGAGAAGGTCTACGGCGACACGACCGGACCGGAACTGCGCCTGATCACCTGCGGCGGGGACTTCGACTCCTCGACCGGCAACTACCTCGACAACGTCGTCGCCTACGCGAAACTGACCCGCGCTTAGATTCGAGGGATGCGCACGGTTCACGTTGTCACCCATCCGGAGTCCACTCATCACGTCGATCGCCTGGTCGGCGGCTGGTTCGACGCCGAACTCACCCCCGACGGCGAGCGCGCGGCCGTCGCCATCGCGGAGTCGCTGCGCGCGAAGGTGCCGGACGGCGTGGAGATCCACTCCTCGGACCTGCGCCGCACCGCGCGGACGGCGGAACTGATCGGCGAACGGTTCGGCGTGACACCGGTCCTGGACCGGCGGCTGCGTGAGAAGTCGTACGGGGAAGCCGGGGGCAAGCCGCAAGAGTGGCTGGACCGCCGGTTCGTCCCGCCGCCGCCGACCGGCGAACGGCTGGGGCACGACGAGAGGATCCCGGGCGCCGAAACCAAGGGCGCGATGGCCGCGCGGGTCTACGCGGCGATGGACTCGATCCTGGAAAGCCCCCGCGAGCACCAGATCATCGTGACGCACGGTGGCGCGCTGACCTTCGTCATCGCGGCGTGGATCCGGATGCCGCTCGAGTCGGCCGGGTACGTCGACTTCCGCGCGTCGCCCGGCAGCGTCACGGTGCTTCGTGAGGACGACTACTTTCACAACCGGCAGGTCGTGACTCTCGCCGGAAAATGACAGGATCTCCCCGAACTGTCGACGAAGACGTGGGGAGATCACATGCCGAGGTTCCTGCGAGCCATGGCCCTTGCCGCCGCCGTCGCGGTCGTTCCGGTGGCCTTACCCGGCACGTCGGCGGCCGCGACCGAGTCGCGCTGCCCTCAGCTACGGCTGGCCGATCACTGGTACGGCGACAACGCGGCGAAGATCCAGAAGGTCATCGACGAACGCGGTCGTTGCGGCGGGAAGCACGGCGAGCGGCCGGTGGCGGTGTTCGACTGGGACAACACGGTCATCAAGAACGACATCTCCGACCAGACCGTCTTCTGGATGATCCGGCACGACAAGGTCCTGCAGCCGCGGAACAAGGACTGGCGTACGACCAGCCGGTTCATGACCGACGCCGGGGCGTACGCGCTCGGGAAGGCGTGCGGCACCGCCACCCCGGCCGGGAAACCGCTGCCGACCAGCAAGAACGTCAGCTGCGCCGACGAACTCCTGTCCGTGCGGAAGAACGCGAAGACGACCACTGGCGAAGAGGTCTTCGCGGGGAACAACCGGCGCTACATGGAGGCGGCCTACGCC
The DNA here is from genome assembly GCF_055580625.1 of Amycolatopsis sp. NPDC031561. Lineage (NCBI taxonomy): Bacteria > Bacillati > Actinomycetota > Actinomycetes > Pseudonocardiales > Pseudonocardiaceae > Amycolatopsis > Amycolatopsis sp. NPDC031561. Next base: position 106,733 of record NZ_JBVILA010000002.1, read on the forward strand.
TGGGTCGCGCAGATCAACGCGGGTTACCGGCCGGACGAGGTCCGCGCGATCGCCCGGCAGGCCAGGGCGGCGGCGCTGCTGGCGCCGGTCGGGGCGACCCAGAAGGTCGGCTCGAGCACCCAGGTCGCGTGGATCCGGTACTACCCGGAGATCAAGGACCTGGTCGCGACGCTGAACAAGGCGGGCTTCTCGACGTGGGTCGTTTCCGCCTCGCCGAAGGAGTTCGCGGACGTCTGGGGTTCGGCGATCGGCATCCCGCCGAGCCGCACGCTGGGGATCTACTCGCAGACCACGAACGGCCGGATCAACGGGCATCTCGAGGGCTGCGGCGGGCACGCGGACGGTGCCGACGAGATCATGACCTACATCGACGGCAAACGCTGCTTCATCAACGAAAGGATCCTCGGGATCCGCGGCGCGAAGGCGATGGAAGCGGCACCGGCGGCCAAGCGGCAGGCGCTCGCCGGCGGCGACGCGACCACCGACGTCACCATGCTGCGCGACGCCACCGGAGTCCGCGTCACGCTCAACCGCAACAAGGACGAGCTGATGTGCCGCGCCTACGACAACGCGGACGGGAAGTGGGCGGTGAACCCGATGTTCATCGAGCCCTTCCCCGCGTTGAACCGCACCTACCCGTGCTCGACGACGGCGTACGAGAACGCCGACGGCACGCACGGCCCGGTGCTGCGCGACGACGGCACGGTCATCCCGGAGCAGCGCGACACCGTTCACCCCTGAGCGGGTTCACGAAGCGTGACCCTCGGTCGCCCCGCTGCTACCGTGGCGTTCTTGGCTGAGTGAGGGGGAGGCCGTGGTTGACCTGCTTCAGGTCGTCGTGGACGAAGCCGCGAAGGCGGCCGCGGCCTCGGCGGTGGGGTCCGTCTCCACCGCGACCCGGAACGTGGTGTCGTTGCTCAAGGAAAGGCTCGGCACGGGCAAGTCCGGCAAGGACGCGCTGAGCCGCCGGGCACTCACCGCGGCCCGGGCGGACAAGGAGTGGGCGGATCGCCTGATCGAGGCGGTTTCCGTCCTGCACGACGAAAACGTCTCGACGGCGACAGCCGGAATCGAGAACTTCCGCAACCACTTCGCGATCCTCGCCGACCCACCGAGGACAGGGCTGAAGCTGATCGTCGGCCTGGGAGGTTCGGGAAAGACCGAGCTCGCCCGCCAGATCGCGGACAGGGTGCGGGAAGACTTCCCGTCGGGCCGGGTCGAGGTGCCGCTCGCCCGGTACCGCGACGGCGACGAATTCGACGCCGCCGCGGTGAAACGGTATGTGCTCACGGAATTCGGGATCCCCCACGGCGAGATCCCGGTCGACGACGAGCAACTGGACAGGCAGTTCTTGTCCGTGCTGGTCACCAGGTCGTTCGTGCTGATCCTCGACGACGTCGAACTGGCCGCCGAGCTGGCGTTGTTCACCCGGTTCCGCAGCAGCCTGGTGCTGGCGACGGCCTCGGTCTACAGCCGCGAACTGAAGGCGTGCGATCCCACCGCCATCGAATTGGGCGGCCTCGACGTCGAGGGCGCTCGCCAACTGCTCACGGATTTCTGCGGCAAGGTCCGGCTGCCGGACGAACCGGTCGAGACCGACCGGCTGATAGACCTCTGCGACCGGATGCCGTTCGCGCTCCGCGAGGTCGGTGTCACCCTCGCCGGTCGCGCCGGGGAAGCCCGGCCGGTCGCGACGCTGCTCGACGAGTACCGCGCGACGGGTGTCGTCGACGCCGAAGGGGTCATTCGGGAATCCCTGCGGCGGACGTTCGCGCACCTTTCGGAAGCCGCCGTCGAGGCCGCTGCTCTGCTGGCCGAGCACCCCGGCGGGTTCTTCACCCGGGCCACCGCCGCGGAGATGACGGGCAACCCGAAGGCCGTCGACGAACTGATCGCCGCGCGGCTGACCTACCAGGCCGGCGACTGGTATTCGCTCACCGTCCTCGCCGGACAGTACGCGCGCAAACTGCCCGCCGACCGGGACGCGGGCTTCGACCGGTTGCTCGCCCACGTCCGTGACACGGCGGTCGCGGCGGACTTTCGCGAGAACCCCGATCGGCTGCGCACCTACGTCGTTCCGTCGAAGCGGAGCTGGGAACAGCGGATCGATCACATCGACTGGCTGGAGTGGCACCGGTCGCTGATCGGTGAGCTGGTGAAGCTCGCCTGCCTGCGCCGCCGCTACAAGGAAACCTTGCAGCTGGCCGGAGCCTTCGAAACGCTCGTGAACAAACGCTGGTACTGGCGCGAATTCATCGAGATCAGTGATTGGGCCGTGAAAGCCGTCGAGGCGGACAGGGACGCGAAACCCGCGCAGCTCGCGCGGGCGTTGATGATGCGGGGCAAGGCCCGCTACATGGCCCGCTGGTTCCCGGCCGCGCTGGAGGATCTCGACAGGGCGGCGGAGATCCTGGCCGGTCCGGCGGCGGGGTTCGCGGAGAACCGCTGGCGCAAGCTCCAGGCGTCGCTGGCGGAGTTCCGGGGACGCTTCCACGAAGAGCGCGCGGATCTGCTCGTCCACCGGCAGGCCGGAGCAGCGGAAATCAAGCGGGAACTCGCCGAGGCCGCCCGTCAGCTCCGTCTCGCGTGCGCCCTCAGCACAGAACTCGCCGACGGCCCCGCCCTGGCCATCCACCCCCGGATGCTCGCGAACGTCCTGATCAAACTCGGCGAACCGGCCGAGGCGATCGCCGTCCTCGCCGCGATGATCGCCGCCGGGCGCAATCAGGCCCGGGTCGAGATGGTCTACGCCAACGCGTATCTGGCGCTCGGCGAACTCGCCGAGGCGCGGGTGCGGTTCGACTCAGCCTGGCATCAGCTCGCCGCGCAGCGCGCCGACCAGTACCAGTGGGAACTCCGGGAGCTGAGGGCCAGGCTGATGACGGCGGAAGGCGATCCCGCCGCGGTCGCCGAGTGGGGACAGCTGGCCTACGACGCCACCCGGATCGGCCACCCGCGGGCCGACCGGTACTTCAGCGCACTCGAATCGTGACCGGCCGATCGCCGACTTCGAGCAGTTCGGCCGGTGACAATCGGCCGAGGTAGGCGAGGGAAGCCGCGATCAGCGGGTCGAACGACCGGGCCTCCAGCGTCAGCTCCCGCTGGGCACCGTCACGGGTACGGACCAGGCAGGTGCTCGTGCCGACCGTCGCCGCGGCCACCGCGGCCTCCGGCCACTGCCGGAGGATTTCCTCCGACCACCGGGGAAAGCGGTCGCGCTCCTGCTCTTCGAGTCTGCTGTAGACGATCGCCGCACTGGACAGTTGCCGCAGTGTCGCCCGGGTTTCGTGCGCCACCAGATGTTTTCCCGCCAGATCGTGCCGTCGCCCGGTGCTCGGAAACCGCAGGATCCTCACCGCGTGCCCGGTTTCCTTCGCACCGACGACGAAGGCGGCGACGTCCTGCGGTTCGACGTCGGGCACCTCGTGGGGCGGGAACGTGGCTTCGGTGGCGGGCTCGGAAAGATCCATCAGCCGGTACAGCTGCGGCCGTAGCAGTCCGGCCGACATGCCCGCGGCGCCGACGGCCTGTTTGACGACGGCCGCGTGGTCGCCGGGGTTGTGCCGCCGGATCGCGAGATCGATCTGGGGACCCAGCGCGTCGTCCGGATCGAGCCGCGCGGTCTGCGCGGCGAGCGCGTCGATGGGCGAACCGGGGACCATGGTTTCGCCGCCGTCGCCGATGAGGAGCAACGGCCGGTCGACCGCGGCGGCGTACAGCGCCAGCGAACCGAAGTCCGAGATGACACACGAAGCGGCGGTGAGCGCGGCCTGCCAGCCGGCTTCGGGAGGAAGCACCTGAAGCCCCGCCTGCCGTGCCTCGGAGAGCCAGGCGTCGACCTGCCAAGGGCTGTGGGCCGCGGTGATCCCCGGATGGAGCACGGCGCAGCACCGGTAACCGTCGTACTCCAGTTCGGACACCAGCCGCAGCGGGAGATCGGGCACGGTCCCCAGCAGGGAACCGGGTCCCCACGTGGAGGCGATGACGACCAGGGTGTGGCCGGGATCCCCGAAAGCCGCGCGGTAAGCGGAGGCACGATGCATTCCCGCCCGCAGGCGGTCATGGCACGGATCCCCGACCATCACCGCGCGGGCCGCCGCCTCCGGACCCGCTTCTCGCAGGTGGGCGCGCTGCTCGGCGTGGGAGAGCGCGACCATGGCGGGGACGACCCGGCCGTCGTGCACGAGCCGGGCCGGGTTCATCCCGGCGACCGTCCGGCTCCGCGGGTAGTACTTCTGGTAGCCGATCCCATGAGGCACCAGGACGATCGGCGCGGCGAAGAGGTGGAGGTCGTCGTTCTCGCTCGCCGCGATCACCAGATCGAAGCGGCTTTCGAGGGCTTGCCGCCAAGACACGACCGAGGCGCGAAGCGTGCCGAGGAATTCGGGGACGCCGGCGCTGAAGATCGCGGTGCTGTCCGCGTCGTAGGTGAAGACCAGCTGGATGCGGCGATCGTTTTCGATCAACGACAGGATGTCCAGCAACCTGGTCAGCGTCGTGACCGTGCGGATGACCACCAGGACCTTGCGTTCGATTCCGATGGTGAGCCACTGATCGAATGCGGGATCAACCGGGACCTTGGCCCAAAACGACGGGGGGGGGGAGCCTTTTTCGCGCACTACCTGTCCCGGCGTGCGATCCACGCCGCGGCCTGCGTGCGCCGCTGCATGCCCAGCTTCGCGAGGACGGACGTCACGTAGTTCTTCACCGTCTTCTCGGCGAGGAACAGGCGTTCCGCGATCTCACGGTTGGACATGCCCTGCCCGATCAGGTCCAGCACCTCGCGCTCGCGTTCGGTGAGGGAGCCGAGTTCGTCCTCGGGCGGATGCCGCAGCTTGTCCAGCACCCGCGCCGTCGACAGCGGATCGAGCAGTGACCGGCCCGCCGCGACCTCGCGGACCGCGTTGACGACGTCCTGGCCGCGGACCTGTTTCAGCAGGTACCCGGCCGCACCGGCCATGATCGCGCCGACCATGGCCTCCTCGTCGTCGAACGCGGTCAGCATCAGGCATTGCGGCGCGTTCGGCTTCGAGCGCAGTTCGCGGCAGAGCGCGATGCCGTCGCCGTCCCCGAGCCGCACGTCGACCACCGCGACGTCCGGCTCGACGTGCATCGCCACGGCCAAGGCCTCGTCGACCCCGCTCGCCTCGGCGACGACCTCGATGTCGGGCTCGTCGGAGAGGAGGTCACGCAGGCCGCGCCTCACCACCTCGTGGTCGTCGATGAGCAGCACCTGGATCGGCATACCCCCACGTTACTTCGTCGCCTTGGCGACCACCCGCTCCACCAGCGGAGACGGCAGTTCGGCCCGCTCGGCCAGCCAGCACGCCCACTTCCGCAGCAGGGCCATCGCCACCGGGTCCCGCCAGTCGCCGATCACGTCCAGGTAGTAGCCGATCCGGCCGGGGGAAACGGCGAACCGGGTGTCCGGCACCAGGCCCTCCATCCATTCGACCGCCAGGTCTTCCACGGCCTCGGGATCGGGTTCGCCGCCGTAGCGCTCGCTGTGCCACTCGACGAACAGACTGGCCATTTCGGCCGGGTCGGGGTCGTCGAAGAGCGATTGGTACGGCGGAAGCGGCAGGTTCCGCTTCTTCAGTGCCGTTTCGAGATCCTCGAACCGGCGTTGCGCGCGATGCCAGTTGTCGAGCGCGTCGCGTGACTCGAAGCCGATGACTTCGAAGTCGCAGCTGACCAGGCCGGTGAGCCGTTCGGTGTCGGTCACCGCCTTCGGCTCCGCGTCGCCCGCTTCGTCGCCGAGTTTCTTCCGCCACGCTTCGGTGGCTTGCTCGACGTCGCCGTAGACGCGCCCGTCGGTCAGGGCGGGGATCCCTGACATGTCGACATCGAAGAGGTACACGCCGGGATAGGTGTACGCCGCGATCACCGCGAGGCGGGTGCCGTAGACGTCACGCATCTCCCAGACCTCGCCGGTCGCCTTGATGTTCGCGAGGGACCGCGGCCAGTCCGACAGACTCCCGCTCTCGGACTCGATGCGGGCGATCGTGGACCGCAGCGTCGGCACCACGCCGGGAGCCGCGATCGCGAGCAGGCCGTGCAGCAGTCGCCACAGCGCTTCCGTCGGTTCGGCCTTCGCCAGAGCGGACACCTCGGTGACCAGAACGGCGAAGAACAGGTCGAAGTAGAGGCCGCTGTTGGCGTCGTCGATGGCGCGCATCAGCTCGGCCCCGAGCAGTTCGCAGGTCGCCTGCTCGAGGTCGCGAGCCGTCTTGCAGGCCATCAGCCCCTCGACGCCGCCGAGAATGTTCTCGACTCCCGCCTCGAACCAGTCCGGCAAGGGCTCCGGTTCGGCGGTCAATGGCACCTTCGGCTTTGTCGCCTGCTTCTTGTTCTTCTTGGCCTTCTTCGGCTTCCGGCCACGGGAAACGGGGGACATGGCCGCAAAGCGTAGCCCGTCTAGATCAGCCTGCCGCCCAGAAAACCGCCTTGGCCACCTGCGAGTACAAGCCCTTCGGGTGATCGCGGAACAGCGGCTCGGTGCCGAACAGCACCACCCGTCCGCCGAGCCCCGAAGTGCCGGAGACGACGGCCGCCTGTCCCGCCGCTTGCAGCGGCCCGCCGGTGCCGTCGTCCCGGGTCCGCCAATGCCCCGCGACCAGCGGATTCCCGGTCGCGTAGCGCTGCTCGACCCGGACCGAGGAGCCGAGATCGGTGAACCAGAACGGCCCGTAGACGAACGAGTCCGGCAGCGCGCCGGTCCCTACCGGACCGGTCCCGTCGACGACCGAAACGACGCCGTTGCCGTCCTCCCAGCCCGCCACCGGACGCGCTTCGAGAAGTCCCACGTCAGTGTTGAAACGCGCGCCCGTGGCACCACGGGTGACCACGCCGCCGCGGGCCAAGAAGGCCTTTAGAGCGTCCTTCGCGGCCGGGGTGAGGTCGGTGTACCGCAGTCCCGAAGAGACGAACAACAGGTCCACCTTGGACCAGTCGAAACCGGCGTTGAGTACCGCCGCCGACACCGGCCGGACGTCGAAGCCCATGTCCCGCAACGCCTTCAACTCGTCCGGCCCGACGGCTCCCGCGATCGTCTTACGGCTCAGCGGGCTCGCCGCGCCGCGAGCCTCGGTGAACCGGACGCCGTAGCGGTCCGCCACCTCGGCGGCGGCTGGTCGCGCCGACGCCGGGACGACGATCGTGCCGTCCTCCGCGCGTCCCAGCGCGAGGCCGCGGTTCAGCAGGTCGTTGACGGCGCCGGCGTCCTTGCCGTCGACGAGCTTCAGCGCGAGGTCCCGGCCGGGCGCGGCGTCGATGCCGCCGGTGGGCGACGCTGCGGTGACGTCGTGCGCGCGGACGTCGAGCCTGCCGTGGGAGACGATGTCGACCGACGCGCCCCACAGCAGGCGGTGGCTCCAGCCGGAGATGTCGTACATGACCGGCACCTTCGCCGAGATGTCGCTGCCCTGTTCCAGCATCACGTTCGCCAGGCCGCGCTTCGGCTGGTGCATGTCCACGAGGTACGAACCGGCCGGATACCGGCGCCCGGCCAGCGAGAACGGGCGGTCGGCCTGTCGTACGCGGACGTCGTTGGCCACCAGATGGTCGACGAGTCGCGAAGCCGCGACACCCGAACGCTGGTCGGCGCCCGCGGGGATGACGTACGCACGCGGGAATTCGGTGCGGTAGCGGTCTTCCGGCCCGAAGCCGGGCACGAACCCGTCGGGGATCTCGCGCTGCGCCTCGCCCGCGCCGCCGCGGCGGAACATCTCGATCTGGTTCGCGATCAGCTCACCGCGGTTGCGGTCGACGTAGGTCAGCGTGCTGCCGATGGTGGCCTCGACGACCTCGGTGTTGATCACCGAGCGCCGCTGGAGTTCCGCGACGGGCCGCGTTTCGTAGTCCGCGTTGTTGACCCGCATCGGGATCTCGATCGTGAACGACACCGCGCCGTGGTACATCGCGTACTGGGCCGTGTAGATCGGCGCCCAGCCGTCCCAGCTGCCGGGGTCGTAGTCGCGGAACGGGATCTCCGGCTTCGCCGTCTCCGGTCGCCCCAGCGCCTTCACGGCCTTCTCCATGCCGAGTCCGTTGGCGTACCCGTGCTTGAGGTAGAGGTCGAAGTCGTAGTTCTGGCCGTGCGGCGGGGTGGTCGGCTCGATGAGCGTGTTCTCGACGTAGCCGTGTTCGTCCAGCATCATCAGCGGCTGCTTGCCGATGGCGATCCCGCGCATGGCCCGCACTTCCGGCTGCGACGCGGTGACGAAGTCGCGGTTGGGGTCGAAGCCCTGCGACGTCTGCCGCGTACCGGCGACCCGGCCGTCCGGATTGGCCGTGACGTTGAAGTAGAAGCGGTTCCGCTTCAGCAGTTCGGCGGTCTTGGGATCGTTCGACGTCGCCAGCTTCTCGATGACGCGGAGCGCGCCGTCGGTGCCTTCCCATTCGTTGCCGTGGATGTTGTTGTTGATCCACACCGGCGCCTTGTAACCGTGGCGCAGGAACGGGTCGCGTGCGGCGCGGACCGGGTCGTTCTCGATCAGCGACCGCCACGCGTCCTGCCGCCGCGTCTCGAACGGGCTCTCCGGCGCGGTGACCGTCACCAGGTAGAGGTCACGGCCGAGGCCCGACTGCCCGGCGATCTCGACCGAAACCCGGTTGCCGCGCGCCTGCAGCGCGTTCAGCTTCGGCGCGATCGCGTGATACGGCGCGAGCCCGAGCTTGATCGACTTGTCGGCAGGGTTCTCCGGATACACCCGCAGCTTGGTCTTGCGCGGATACCCGGAGTGGTCGCCTGCGACGTTCTCGCCCGCGGCGGCCCGCGCGGCACCCATCGCCGGGTCGGTCGCGGCGACGTCGTTGCGTTCCGGCCCGTTGCCGGGGTCCCGGTGCGGCGCCGACGGCGGTGGTGCCGCGTGCGCCGGCGCGGCGACCGCGCTCAGGGAAAGCATCAGTGCCAGGACCACGGTGCGAGCCGAACGCGACAAGGGCCACCTCCAAGGACGTCGGCACAGTGTTTCGGCTCGCGAAAGACGTCACAAGACCCGAAAGGGGGCTAACCGGGCGCCGGGGAAACGGTTACTCGCAGGCCACGCCGTCGCCGTCCCGGTCGAGTTTGCGGCTGTAGCCGGGCTGGCCCGCGTACAAGGGCGCCGCGCCTGCCGCCCGCGCGGCGGCGCAGTTCGGGTAGTAAGCGGCCTTGGGCGGGTCCGGTTCCTCGGCCGCGGGCGGAGGCGTGGTCTTCTTCGTGGTGGGCTCGGCCCGAGTGGTCGTCGGCGGCGCCGCGACGGGCTGCTGCGGTGGCGCGACGGAAGTGGGCGGCGTGTCGATCTTGCCGAGGCACGGCGGCCCCCAGAGCCCGTTCCCGGCCGACCGCGCGACGTCCTCCGCGGCCTGGAGCGCGACACCGGCTGCCTTCTCGACAGCCTTGCTCGTGTATTTCGCGTATCCCGCTTTGAGCGCGACGGTGGAGTAATCGCCACCGTTCACCATGCCGACCGACGCCAGCGCGACACCGGCGTCATCGGACACGGCCTGAATGACGACTTCCTGTCCCGCGAGTGTGTTCTTTGCCCACGTGACGGTTTCCGTGGCGAAACATCCATTGGTGCTCGGAGGGGTCGTCAAACCGAGAACATGGATGATTTTCTCGCCACCGGGGCCGGTCACCTTGATCGTGCCGGCATCCATCACCTCGGCCACCCGGTAGGTATTCGGGGCGGTGGACGAAGACGTCGCCGGGCTCGGCGTCTGTTCGACGCGAACAGCCGCGGCGGCAGGCGGTTCCTGTTGTGGCTGTGGTGTTTTACCGAAGACCGCACCGAGTACGAAGAGCACCGAGAAAGCGGCGAGAACGATCATCATCCAGCGGGGCATCCGCTTCTCACGTGAAGGCCGTTCGGTGGGATCGGTGCGCATGGGGCGTCCTCGGAATTCTTGCCTCAGGTGGGCTTTGCCGGTTTTTGTCGTTCATCCACCGAATGTTGTTACAAACCCGGATATTTCGTCACGAAGCGGCCACGAACGGGTCACCGTCGGCGTTCGGGCGTTACGCGGGCGACGGCGTCGCGATCCACCGGTAGACGCTTCGAGAAAAGGAAACGAAATGGCGGAGACAGTCGAAAATCTCGCGTTGACCGGAGACGGCCGGTTCGCCGTGGGCACGACGGAGTTCACCGCCATCGATTTCGAGACCACCGGCCTGCATCCGGGGCACGTGGTCGAGGTCGCCGCCGTGCGTGTCCGTGCGGACGGCACGGTCCTGCGCGAATTCTCGACGCTGGTCAATCCCGGCCGCGGGGTGGACCCCGGCCCGGCCCACGTGCACCGGATCACCCGCCGCGAACTCGACAACGCGCCGTACCTCGGCGAGGTGCTGGGCGATTTCCTCGATCTCTGCCAAGGCAGTGTCCTCGTCGCGCACAACCTGCCCTTCGAGGCGCGGTTCCTCGGCGGGGAATTCGGCAGGCTGGGCGCCCGGGTCCCGGCCATGCCGGGCGTGTGCACGCTGGCCGCGGCACGACGCTCGCTCCGGCTGCCGAACTACCGCCTGGCCACGGTCGCCGAGGCGGTCGGTGTCGGAGAGTTCGCGGCGCACACGGCACTCGCCGACGCGTATGTGTGCGCGCGGATCGTGACGACCCTGGTGACCACGCACGGACTCAGGTTCGCGTCCCCGCCGGTGTTCCCGGAACTACCGCGGTTCGCGCCGGCCGCACGCCTCTCGCCCCGCCGCGCGGTGGTGCCGAGCGGCGGCACCTGGATGGCGGACTTCGTGGATCGGGTACCCGAGGCCGTTTTCGGCGTGCCCGGCCCGCTGCGGGACGCCTACGTCGAACTGCTCGGGAACGCCTTGGCCGACAGGCACATCTCGGACGCCGAAGCGAGGGCCCTCGTCGCCGCGGCTTCGGCGGCGGGGATGTCGGACGCGGATCTGCACCGGGTGCACACCGGGTTCGTCCGCGCGATGCGAGAGCTCGCCGAGAGCGACGGCGTCATCACCACCGAGGAAGAGCGGGATCTGCGCACCGTCGCGGCGGCACTGAGAGTGCCGGAGGTGCTGCACGGGCTCCAGGCCACCGCGACCTCGTCCGGCGTGCGCCGCCGCGTCCTCGTTCTCGGCGACGGGCTGGCAGAGGACGGCTTGCGCGCCGCGGTCCTCGACGCGGGGCTCCAACTCGCGAAGAAGCTCACCGCGTCGGTGACCCACCTGGTCGTGGGATCCGGGGTTCCGCCTGCCGAGCCGCGGATCGCCCGGGCGGGCGAACTCGGTGCGAAGGTGCTCGGAATCGCCGAGGCGCGCCAAGCGCTGGGTCTCGTTCCTCAGCCGTCGACCGCGCCTGTCCCGGCCCCCGCCCCGATTCCGGTCCCCGCGCCTCCGGCGCACTGGCCCGCCCATGACAGGCGGACCGGTGTCTTCACACCTCCTCCGCGGACGCCGTCTGTGACGCTCTGGGCCGGACGCGTCCTGATGGGGCTCGGAATGCTGCTCATGTTCGTCACGGTGCTCGCGCTGTTCGGCGGAGCGGGACTCGCCGCGGGCATCTTCGTCGGTGTCCTGGGCGTCGGCGGGCTGCTCGGCGGCTGGCAGATCGCCGTCAGGGCCTAACTCCCGGGCGCCGGGAAACGGTGCTCGTTCCGGTCGATCTTCGCGTTGGCCGCTTCGATCAGGTCGACGTCCAGGCTGTTCGCCAGCTGCAGCAGGTACAGCGTCACGTCGGCGATTTCGTCGACGACGTTGTGCGCCAGCTCAGGGTCGGAACGCCACTTCGCGGACTCCTCCGGAGTGAGCCACTGGAACAGCGAAGTCAGCTCGCCGACTTCGCCGGACAGGGCCATGACCAGGTTCTTCGGGGTGTGGAACGGTTCCCAGGACCGGGCGGCGGCGAAGTCGCGGAGGCGCTGGTTGAGGTCGTCGAGAGTCACGTGCCGTGCCTACCAGATCGTCACGGTGCGCTAACCGCCGTATGGCGGACGGGCGTTGACGTGCAATTTGCAACTTGCATAGCGTCGCTCCGCGTCGGGGACCCGATCCGGAAGGAAAGCCTTGACGTACCAGCGAAGCCTTCGCTCTCGCATGCTCTCCATCGCCTTCGTGCCGAGCGCGGCCTTGGTGCTCGTCGCGTTGTTCATCGGCGGATTCCTCGTCCAGCAGGCCATTCAGGACCGCGACGACGCCGAAAACGGAGCGGTCGTCATGGCCGACGCGAGCCGGGTGATCGCGTTGCTGCAGAGAGACCGGGCAGTCGCGTTGAAGGCGCCGGGCAGCCGTTCCGCCATCTACACCGCGTACGCCGATCGCATCGACACCTCGCTCTCCTCCCTGCGTGAGATCGCGCGGGCCGCTCCCGACGCCGAGGTCGGCTACCAGCAGACGATCGCCGTCGAGCTGCTCACCGCCGTCGAAGGATTGGACCGCAGCGACTCCCTCGCGGTCGCCGGAATCGACGACGAGGGCCGCCTCGACTACGCCGCGGCGGTCGGCGCCTACCGGTCCAGGCTCGACGCCGTCGCCGGAAAGCTGACGGAAAGTAGTCGCCGGATTTACCGGGAGCTCATCGGCAGCGAGGACTGGAGCCGGTTCGGCGCGGTCGAAACCGCGTTGAGCGCGGCCACGCCGCCACCCGTCGGGCAGGACGCCTGGCGCGTCGCGGCCGGCGTCGTCGGCCGCTCTCTCGGCGACCTCGCCGCCCGCCAGATCGAGTACTCCGCGCAGCTCGCGATCGACGGCGGCCGCCGGGTGCTGAGCGGCGCGCTCGCCGCCGCCGCGTCGATCTCGCTGCTCGCGGGGGTGGTGATGGCGATCGTGATGCTGCTCGCCCGGCGGCTCCCGATCCCGGTCATCCGCTGCCCTTCGCGCCTCGAAGCGACGCCGCTGACCTGGTCACACCTGGTGAGCGATTACGCCGGAAAGAGCACGCTGTTGGCCCACACGCGTCGGCGAACCGGTCGGGCAGACTTGTCCGGGTGAGTTCCACGACGGATCTGCGCCCCTACCTGCGCACCTTGGACGCGGAGACGCTGGCGGACCTGCTTCATGCCCATGCCGAGCGTGACCCTGTGTTACGACAAGCCCTGGAAAGCCGATTCGTCACCCAGGGGAGTGACCTCGCCGAGGCGCACCGTCTCCTCGACACCGCCGTGATGGCGGGCAACGTCGAGTACGCCGCGAAAGTCGGCTCCGTCCTCGACACCCTTCAGCGGCTTCTCGACGCCGGTAGCCGGGCCGATCTCGCCCCGCTCGCCCGCCGGACGGTCGACGACATCAGCGAGATGCTGGAGCAGATCGACGACGCCTCGGGCGAGGTCACGGACCGGCTGGACCGGGCCGTCGAGCTGTACGCGCGGGCTTGCGCCGCGCGCCCGCCGGACCCCGAGAGCCTGGCCGCCTGGATCCTCGAGGTGGAGTTCGACGGTCCAGGATGGCCGGTCATCGAGTTGGCCGACTTCGCCTCGGCGTTGGGGGACAAGGGGATCGCCCGGATAAAGTCCACTGTGGACAGTGTGCTCGCGGAGCATCCGTCCGGGGTGAAACGCGAGACCGCCGAGCGGCTGCGCGAAGAGCTCGCGGAGGTGTCCGGCGACGTCGACGCGCTCGTCGCGATCCTCGCCGCCAAGCCGCCGCGGGTCGACGTCAGCCTCAAGATCGTGCGCGTCCTGCGCGCGGCGGGACGGCACAGTGAGGCCATAGCGCACGCGGCGCGGGCGCTCACCCACGACAAGAAGGAAGAGGCGCCTCCGCTCGAAGAGGAGCCGGTTCCCTTGTCTCGCAAGGTTTTCGACGAGAGTCCCGGCAGTGCGACGTATCTCGCGCTGCGTCAGGAGTCGCTGGAAACGGGGCGGTGGGTCGCGCAGCGGAAGACCGCGCTGGCCAGGCTGCGTGAACTCGCCGCCGAAAACACGGAGGCCGCCGACGAGCTCGTCCGCGCGCTGCTCGGGGAGGACCGGACCGACGAGGCGTGGCGTGCGGCGGTGCGTTTCGAGGCTTCTTTACCGGTGCGCGTCGAACTCGCGGATTCGCGTTCCGTAGCCCATCCGGCCGAAACCATTCCCATATACCGGGACCATGTCGAAGAATTGATCACGCACAAAGATCCGAACTCCTACCGTGAGGCGGCCCGGCAGCTGCGCAAACTCCGCGCGGTGCACAAAAAGGCTGGTACGGCTGAGGAATTCAGCTCGTACCTCGGCACGTTGGTGGAAATACACAAACGCAAGACGCGGCTGATCGCCGAGATCAAGGCGGCGAGGATCGCGATTCCGAAAACGATTCGGGCGTAACCGCTTCCACCGCCGGTCGTTATTCGAAGTGAACCGAGGAAACCCGGCGGAGAAGGTCGAGCCACACTGGTGGGCCGACGAAGTCGCGGTGGTCCTGAACCGGTGTCCGCCCGCGCCCTCCCCGCGACCGGGACCCCGCGTTGCGCGCCCAGGACCACCGCGACGAGCCCGATGGGGTCCGCGTGAAAACATGTGATTCATGAGTCCGGTGAGTCGTGCACGCAAGAAGGCAGCCCAGCCCTCCACTCCGAGTGTGACGGGCCTCTTCAAGGACGTCCTCCGGGACTTCTCGACCCTCGGCGCCGAACCCGAGGTGCTCGACGTCGAACTGCTGACCTCCGAGGTGCTCGGCCAGTGGTGGGAGATCGAGGTCGAGGAGGGCGAACAGCCGCTTGGCCTGGAGCTCATCGCGTTCGCCGAGCGGAAGATCACCCCCGCCGCGGCCGCGCTGCTCGCCGGGCTGCGGGTGTTCGCCGAGACCGAAGAGGAGCGCGAGGCGGCCGCCTCGGCGCTGAACACCGTGCTGGGCCGAGGGATCCCGGAGCCGGAGTGGGCGGCGGACCTGGCCGCGGTGACCGTCGGGGACTGCTGGCGGACCGGGGACGTCTTCGGTGACGAGTCGTCTCTTCTCTGCGTCTTCTCGCGCGGCGGCGCGGAGCACGGGCTGCTCGCGCTGGTCGACTTCACCGAGGGTGGCCGGATCCGCGACGTCGTCGTGGTCGACAAGCCGCAGGACGTGCTGGCCGAGATGCGGCAGCAAGCCGCGGACGACCCGGAGCTGGTCACGCTGGAGCAGGTGCTGCCCGAGCGCGCCCACCAGCTGCTCGCGGACGGGCTGGCCGCGACGGACGTCGTCGAGGAGCCCGACGTCAGCGAGGACTACGCGCGCTTCCACGCGATCGCGCTGGGCTGGATCCGGGCGCTGCCCGCTCCCGAACCCTCGCCCGAGATCACCGAATGGCCAGAGCAGGTCCGCGACGAGGTCGTCGCCGACTTCATCGGATCCGGGCTCGTCGAGGACACCGAGGCGACGAGATTCTACGCGCGCCTGCTCGTCGACTACGGCTGCGAGACCGAGCCGGGCAGCCCGCTGCGGGTCGGGCCCGAGAAGCTCGCCCGGTTCCTCGAATCGCTGCTGGACGGCGAGTTCGAGGTCGACGAGGCGTACGAGGACGCGCTGGAGCCCGCGCTGCTCGGCTGGGTCACCTGGGCCGCCGACCGCGCCGGGCTTCCCGAGGCCGCCCGCGTGGCGCTGCTGGAGAGCGCGACCGAGTTCCTGGAGGAGTTCGCGCAGGACGAGGACTCCACGCTCGACGTCTACTTCGACGGCTCCGAGGGCATCGAAGACCCGGCGGAACTCGCGGAGGCCCTCGAGCGCCGGATGTTCGCCGTCCCGACCGTCTACACGGAGATCGGCGACGAGGAGCTGGAACTCGAGCCCGTCGACCCCGAACAGCGCCGTCTGCTGGTGATCGGTGAGCACCCCGAGTACCACGAGGCGCTGGCCGACGAGACCTTCGACGGTGAGCCGAGGATGCGGCTCGCGCTCAAGACCACGATCGTCGACCAGCTCTGGGACGACGAGCCCGCCGAGGTCTGGCAGGCCGTCCGGCGGCTGAGCGAGACCGGGCAGGAGCGCGACGAGATCTTCGATCGCCTCGTCGACGCGCTGTCCGCGCAGCTGACCGAAGCCGGCGAGCACGAGATGGACTACGACGTCGACGACTACCGGAAGGCGCTCGGCGAACTCGCCTGACGGCCCGTCCCCACCAGCCACCTCCTTGCCATCCCTCCCCAATCCGTCTAGTCTGTCTAGATGGAAGCAGCAACCTGGCAAGTGCAGGACGCCAAGCAGCGGCTGAGCGAGCTGCTGCGCCGGGCCGCGGCCGAGGGACCGCAGTTCGTCACCAAACACGGGGAGGAGGTGGCCGTGGTGCTGGACATCATGGATTACCGCAGGCTGGCTGGAGGCGGTGAAGCCGTCGATTTCAAACTCGTGCTCTCCGGTGAGCAGCACCATCCCGAATACGGGGAGGCGCTGGCCGACGTGCTGGAGGAGATCGCCGCCGAACGCGCGGAGGACCTGCCGAGGGATGTCACGGAGGTGAGCGGGTGAGCTTTCTGCTGGACACGAACATCGTGTCCGAGGCCCGGCGACGCACGCAGAACCCGGGTTTCGCCCGGTGGTGGGGCGGGGTGTCGTCGAGCAGGCTCTATCTGAGCGTGCTGACGGTGGGGGAGATCGAGAGGGGAATCCACAAACTCAGGCATCGAGGGGATCAAGACCGGGAGCGGGCGGACGCGCTCGCCGACTGGTTGGCCGGGCTCACCGCGCAGTTCTCGGAACGGATCCTTCCGGTGACCGCCGAAATCGCGGCCGAATGGGGCCGACAGCACGCGCCGCGGAAAGTGCCGTCCGTCGACGGGCTGATCGCCGCGACCGCCCGGATCCACGAGCTGACCCTGGTCACCCGGAACCTGGCCGACATGGCCGGACTCGGCGCGCAGGTGCACAACCCGTTCGATTGAGTTTCCTGAAAGAACACGATCCAGACGTCCGGACGCCTGGATCGGTGGTGCTCAGCCCAGCGGTGCTGCCGGGGTGCTCTTGCTCTCCGTGACTTGCGACTTCTTCCGGCGGCGGTCCCCGCGGGCGTCGTCGAAGTCGACGACGAAGGCGCCGGCGGCCATGGCCACCAGGAGTGCGAGTCCGAGAATTGAGCCGACCCAGGTCAGGATGATCGAGAACATCGTGAGCCTCCTCCCTGCTCAAGGTCCTTTTTGAGACCTCGTGAACCCCTGACACAAGGGTCGCCTCGGGGGGCTGTAGCCGGTATCGGCCAACCGGTTACACGTACTGAGCGTGGATCGGCCGATCGGCCGAGGAAATTCACCCACCGGTCGCGGTGCGCGACCGGGCGCCACTGTCGGCTCGCCGGTGGTGCGAAGGCTGGTACTTGTGAGGGAACAGCCGGAATCCGCCCGTGTGATCGGCTTCCGGCGAAGTGATCTTGGATGTCGCCGTGAATACTCGCCGTGAGTAGAGATTCCGCGCGTGCCCGATTACGCAGCGTCCTCGGTTAGGGCTCGGACAGCGGTGGGCCAGGGTCACTCGCGGAGCCCGATCTCGTCAGAGCTTGCGCAGCCGGACCCGGTTGATCGTGTGGTCGGCGTCCTTGCGGAGGACGAGGGTCGCGCGAGGCCGCGTCGGCTTGATGTTCTCCATCAGGTTCGGCTCGTTGATCGTGCGCCACAGGTGGCGCGCCTCGGCGCGTGCCTCGTCGTCCGGGAGACCGGCGAAGTGGTGGAAGTGCGACGCGGGGTCCGCGAACGCGGTGTGGCGCAGTTTGAGGAAGCGCTCGACGTACCAGCGCTCGATGTCGGTCGTCGGCGCGTCCACGTAGATCGAGAAATCGAACAGATCGGAGACGGTGAGCCGGGGGCCCGGCTGGAGGACGTTCAGTCCTTCGAGGATCAGGATGTCGGGTTGCTGGACGACCTGTTCCTCGCCGGGAAGGATGTCGTAGGCGAGGTGCGAGTACACCGGCGCGCTGACCCGTTCCGCCCCGGACTTCACGTCGGTGACGAACCGCAGCAGGGCCCGCCGGTCGTAGCTCTCCGGGAAACCCTTGCGGTGCATGATCCCGCGCCGGACCAGTTCCGCCCGCGGGTGGAGGAACCCGTCGGTGGTGACCAGGTCGACCCTGGGGTGATCCGGCCAGCGGGCGAGCAGGGTGCGCAGGATGCGCGCGGTGGTCGACTTGCCGACGGCGACGCTTCCGGCGATTCCGATGACGTACGGCACCTTGGTGCCCCGACTGTCTTCACCGAGAAAGGTGGTGGTGGCTTCGTACAGCCGTTGCCGGGCGGCGACCTGGAGATTGATCAGCCGGGAGAGCGGCAGGTAGACCTCGGCGACTTCCGCGAGATCGACCTGCTCGCCGAGACCGCGCAGCCGCAGCAGTTCCGCGGCCGTCAGCGGCAGGGGCGTCGACCTGCGCAACTCGCGCCACTGCTCACGGTGCAGCTCGACGTAGGGACTGAGCTCACGGACCCGCGGCATCGCACACTCCTCGCCCGTCGCCAGCGCTGGCGCCGTACAAAACCGTGTAGACGAGTTCTCGGCGGGAAAGCGTGCCTCGAACCGGATGAAGCCGCTTTAACGGTAGGGCTTACGGCTCGTGAACGCGCTGCGATGTGATGTAGCCCGCTTCGGGGCGTTACCGTCCGTTACGGGGGCGGCCGGGGGCGAAGACCTCGTCCCACGCCGCGGCGACCTGCCGGGCGCACGAGGCGGGAGCGACCCCGCCGACGCCGGTACCGAGCCCCGGCATCGCGATCGTGTGCACCAGATCACGGACCCGGCCCTGGTCGAGCCTGCCGTCGCGCCACTGCTGGAACACGGCCCGGGCGGCCAGGTACGGGTGCACGGTGTCACGGGGGAGGCGTTCTCCGGGTTCCCGCATCGTCGGCGCGCTGATCAGCCAGGCGGGCTCGGCTTCGCCGGTGGGCACGATCACGGCTTCGCCGATCGGGAGCTCCCCGCCGTGGTAGGCGAGGACGGCGCTGCGCACGTTCTGCTCGACGTCGGGGTAGGCACGGGCGTAGACGGCGTCGATGCCGCCCCGCATCCAACCGTAGGAGTTCGCGGGGCTGACGACGGCCTGGGCGACGACGTCGAGCACCGACCCGCGGTGCACGAAGATCCGCCCGTCCACAGTGTCCGCGACGGTGGTCCAGGCTTGCGCGAGCAGGTCATCGACGGCGCACAGCACCAGCTCCGGGGTGGGATGGTCCGGCAAGGGGGCGAAGGAGGAGTCGGCGTCCTCGTGGCCGGTGCGCGTGCCCGGTTCGGCGGTCACGCGGTAAGCATGGCAAAAAAAGCCACCCGGCGTAACCGGTGCGCGTACCGGCTGTCCGAGTGAAACTCCGTGCGCGGCGTGCGTAATCTGGCGGGGTGTCACGGATCGCCTACTTCGGCCCCCAGGGAACCTTCACCGAACAGGCCGCGCGCCGGCTCGCCCCCGGCGAGGAGCTGATCCCCGCGGAGACCATCCCGGCGGCACTGGCCGCGGTACGCGCCGGCCGGGCCGACGCGGCCTGCGTGCCGATCGAGAACTCCGTGGAGGGCGCGGTCACCGCCACCCTCGACAGCCTGAGCGAGGCCGAGCCGCTCGTCGCGGTGGCCGAGGTCCTGCTGCCGGTCCACTTCAGCGTGCTGACCCGGCCGGGGACGACCGAGATCCGCACCGTGGCGAGTCATCCGCACGCCCTCGCCCAGGTCCGTCACTGGGTCGAGGCGAACCTGCCCGGCGCGCATCCGGTCGCGACGTCGTCCACCGCCGCGGCCGCGGTCGCGGTCGACGCGGGCGAGTTCGACGCGGCCATCACCGCGCCGGTCGCCGTCGAGCACTACCCGCTGGAGGTGCTGGCCACCGAGGTCGCCGACGTCCGCGACGCCAAGACCCGGTTCCTGCTGGTCCGCGCGCCCGGCGAGTTGCCGGAGCCGACCGGTGCCGACCGCACGTCGATCGTCGCCGCCGCGACGAACCGCACCGGCGCGCTGGCCGAACTGCTCACCGAACTGGCGGTCCGCGGGATCAACCTGACCAAGCTGGACGCCCGTCCGACCAGGAACAACTTCGGCGAGTACCGCTTCTTCATCGACTTCGAGGGACATGTAGCCGAGCCCCGGATCGGCGACGTGCTGGCCGCGTTGCGCCGCCGGTGCCGCAACGTGCGCTTCCTGGGCTCCCACCCGCGGGCGGACAACGGCACGACCGAGATCGAGCCGGGCGCCGCCAACGAGGATTTCACCGACGCGATCGACTGGGTCGCTTCGGTCAGGAAGGGAGCACAGGCGTGAAACTCCTCCTCGTCCGCCATGGCCAGACCGACGGCAACGTCCGGGGCGCGCTCGACACCGCGCTGCCCGGCCCGCCGCTCACCGAACTGGGCCAGGAACAGGCCCGGCAGCTCGTGTCGCGGCTGGACGGCGAGCCGGTCGTCGCGGTCTACGCCTCGCAGGCGGTCCGTGCCCAGCAGACCGCCGCGCCGCTGGCCGCCAAGCTCGGCATCGACGTCCAGGTCGTCGACGGCGTGCACGAGGTCGCCGCCGGTGACCTCGAAGGCAAGACCGACAAGGACTCGATCACGACCTACATGAGCGTCGTGCGCCGGTGGACCCTCGGCGAACTCGACCCGCCGATCCCCGGCGGCGAGACCGGCGCGCAGGTCCGCGCCCGGATGCTCGACGCGGTCGCCCGGCTGCGCGCCAAGCACGAGCAGGCCGACCCCGACGGCACGGTGGTGCTGGTGAGTCACGGTGGCGCGATCCGGCTGGGCGGCGAGTGGCTCGCCGGGAACGTCACCGCCGAGGTCGCCAACCAGGGCCTCATCCCGAACACCGGCGTCGTCGAGCTCGTCGCGACCTCCGACGGCTGGACCTGTCTCACCTGGGCGGAAGCCCCCGTCGAACCCGCCTAGCCCCCTCCCGCGTTTCGTCCTCTAGTTGCGGTCCTTGCACGCGCAACTACCGCAACTAGAGGACGAAACGCGGGCGTTTGCCTCCGCTCCCACCGGGGAATACCCCCCACGAGATCGATTAACACCTTGTGGGGAATTAACCGCAGGAGCGCAACCTCCGCGGCGGACAACACGTCTACTTCAGTGGTGGGTCACCCGGCTACAGGGAGGCGAATGACCATGGTTCGTTCGAAGAGGATCTCCATCGGCGGTCTCATCGCGGGTACCGCCGGGCTCCTGCTGCTCAGCGCTTGCGGTTCGGAAACCGCACCCGTCGCGCAGAGTTCGTCCGCGTCGCCGTCCAGTTCGGCACCGGAGACCTCCGTCGCGCCCAGTGCGAGCTCGTCGAGTCCGGCACCCGCCTCGCAGCCCGCCCAGGCACCCGCCCCGGCGCAGAAGAACGACGGGCTCTGCAAGGCGGGCGACGTCAAGCTGTCCGTCGGCGGCGGCGACGCGGCCGCGGGGACCGTGTACCGGAAGCTCGTCATCACCAACACGAGCGGGCACGCGTGCACCATCCAGGGCTTCCCCGGCGTCTCCTACGTGACCGGCGCGGACGGCCACCAGGTCGGCGAGGCCGCGTTCCGCGACGGCGCCAAGGGCGACCCTGTCCAGCTGAACAATGGCGACAGCGCGTCCGCCGACATCGGTTTCGTGAACGTCCGCAACTACGACGAGGCGGCCTGCAAGCCCACCGAGACCCGGGGGCTGCGGGTGTACCTGCCGCAGGAGACGGCGTCGAACTTCGTGTCGGTGCAGGGGCTCGGCTGCGCGGGGAAGGTCCCCGGCAACCAGCTGACCGTCAAGACGGTCCACAAGGGAGCATGACCTAGAGCTGGGTGCAGAGCTGTTCGGCCTGCGCCAGATGCCGCTGGCCGGAGATCTGGTTGAAGTGCAGGCTGAACACCATCCGGCTGACCCCGTCGATGTGCTCGGCCAGCGGCCGGTAGGTGTCGTTGGCGGCGGCCGCCGCGGCGGAGAGTTCGCGGGCGGCCGTCATCCGGTGCAGGATCTCGGGGGCCAGCACCGCCACGGTCCGCTCGCCGGGCGCGGCGTCGGTGGTGTCCGGGATCGTCCCGACCCTGGCCAGGGCGTTGCACGCCTCCTGCGCGTCTTCCAGCGCTCCCGCGTTGACGCTCGACAGAGCCCACAGCATGCCCATCACACCGGCGCCGATCACGAAACCGGCGACAGCGGTGAGCACTTGCGGGCGTCTGGAAGGTTCTGTCGTCCCCACGCCGGCCTCCGGCACCAGTGTCTGCTGCATCGCGGACCTCCCTCACCAGCACGGGTGATGGGCTATTTCAGCACCAAAGGCCTTTGTTTTCACTGGTCTTGGTGGAGAACCCGCTCCTCCGTGGCCGATTCGTCATCGAACGCGCCTTGCCGTGACGAGACGAACGCGAAACCGGCCACACCGAACAGCAGAAGCCCGGACGTGAGGAACGTCCGGGCCGGGGATCCGAGAGCGTGGGTGAGGACCCCGCCGAGCAGGGCCCCGACCGGGATCGCCCCCCAGACGACGGTGCGCCACACACCGAGGACCCTGCCGAGCAGTTCACCGGGGACGAGCGTGTGCCTCGCCGTCCCCAGCACGATGTTCACCGAGACGACGGCCGCCGCGAACAGGCCGAACAGCGCCGCCCCGGCCACCGGCGAACTCGTCAGCCCCATGCCGGTGAACGCCACGCCGCAGCAGGCGGTGCCCGCGAGGAGCACCGCACGGCGGCTGAACGTTCTCACCAGCCGCGGGGCGATGCCCGCGCCCAGCAAGCCACCGATGCCTCCGACGAACGCGAAGAGCCCGAAGGCCGCTTCGCTGAGGTGCAGGTGCTCGATCGCGTACAGCACCAGTTGCGCTTGCGCGAGTTCGCTGACCAGGCTGATCAGACCGGCGACGACGACCAGGCGCATCATCAGCCTGTTGTGCTTCAACCAGCGGAAACCCTCCGCCAGCTCGGTGCGAAGGTCCGCGCGGGCGCCCTGATCGGCGGAAGGACGAGCCCGGTAGCTCCCGGCGAGCCCGATCAGCACGACCGCCGCGATCGCGAAGCCCACCGAGTTGAGCAGGAACGGGAACGTCGCGAAGAGCGCGAAGGTGGCGCTGCCGACAGGCCCGCCGAGGAAGGTCTGGCCGACGATCTCGCAGGCCTGGAGCTTGCTGTTCGCGCTGTCGAGGGAACCCTTGTCGACGACCGCCGGGATGAGCACGTTCGCGGCGCTGTCGGCGACGACCTCCGCGACGCCGACGAGCAGGGCGGCGGCGTAGACCACCCAGATCGTCACCCCGCCTGCCGCGACCAGGACGGCCATCCCGCCGACGACCACCGCGCGGGCGCTGTTCGCGAGGACCATCGCGCGCCGCCGGTCGATCCGGTCCAGGAGCGCGCCCGCCGGGAGCGCGAACAGCAGCCACGGCAGGAACTGGGTCGCCGAGAGACCGGCGATGAGCAGCGGATCGCGGGTCAGGGTGACCGCGAGCAGCGGGAACGCGACCTTGCCGATCCCGTCGCCGAGATTCGACGCCGCACTGGACGCGAGCAACCAGCGCAATCGCCGGTCGCCCCTCCTGCCCGTCGTCGACTCGGCCATGTACGCCTCCCCAGGCTTTCGCCGGCGCCGGCCGACGACAACGTGTCGAAAAGTTTAGCGGGGTTGTCGCCCAAAGTGGCCGGCTTGTTACGCCTAGTTAAGAATCCGAAGAACCGTTGGTGCCCGACGCACAAAAATCACCGACCATGCCGCTACCGGCGCGGAATCCGCCGGGAAGGAGCAAGGGACCTTTGCTATCGCCTGTCCCGCGGTTCAGCCCCAGCCGAGTTCGTGCAGGCGCGCGTCGTCGATGCCGAAATGGTGGCCGACCTCGTGGACCACCGTGATCAGAACCTCCTCGACGACATCCTCCTCGGTGTCGCACATCTGCAGCAGCGGCCGCCGGTAGATCGAGATGCGGTCGGGCAGCACCCCGCCGTACTCGTGGGTCCGCTCGGTCAGGGCGACCCCGTGGTAGAGCCCGAGGATCGTGGGCGACTCCTCGTTGAACTCCTCGACGAGGACCACGACGTTGTCCATCGCGTCCGCGAATTCGGGCGGAAGCTCGTCCAGCGCCTCCGAAACCAGCTCTTCGAAGCGCTGCTGCGTCATCTCGACGGGCACGCGATCACCCGCCGGTCTTCGGGGACGAGGACGACGCCGGCGGGGCGCCGCCGGCGGACGAGGGCGGGGCCTCGCCGTTGCCGACCTTGACGCTGCCGGTGACGGCCGCGAGTCCCTTGTTGTCCGGCAGGGGCGCCGCCACCTTGCAGTTCACCAGCGTCGACCCGGCGTCCCAGCTCTCCTGTTCACGGACGTCCCAGCCGATGATGAGCTTCTTCGCCGCCAGGTCCGCGTTGCCGGTGTAGTCCTGCGCGGCCGTCGAGCATTCGGTGTCCAGCCAGGTGTTCTGCTGTTCCTGTGACGGGTAGCCGTCCTTGAACTTCGTCTTGAGGTCGAGTGTCGCGATCATCTCGTAGGAGTGCGGCTGGGCGCAGTCGATCGGATCGCCGAAGCTGTTGTTGAGCAGCGCCAGGCAGGTGCCGGGCTCCCACACCGCGGACTGGTCCTGCTCCTTCGCCAGCCCCTTGGTCGGTTGCAGCTTGCCGCCCTGACCAGCCCATTGCAGGCCGCAGCGCAGCTGCCGGTCGCCGTCCTCCCACTGTGCGGGAGTCGGCCGGAGCAGGTTCATGCTCAACTTGCCGTACGGATCCAGCGTGCGGCCGAGGTACGGCTTGACGTCGACGGTGCAGCGTGACCGGGAGATCTCCTGCCACTGCTCCAGGTTCGGGCTCGGCACGCCCGCCGGATACTGCGCGCCGATGTCGACGATGCTGGTGACCTCGAACAGATGGGACTCCGCGCACGGCACGCGCCGCGCGTCGTTGGCGTCCGGGTTGTTCCAGGTCAGGCAGGTGCCTGGGGGAGATTGGAACGCTTCGACCGCCGCGGGTGACAGCTTGGGGGCGCCGCCGCCCGCACCGCCCTCCGGGCCCACGTTCCACGAGAACGCCACACTCAGCGAAAGCGCGATGATCGCGCCCACGAACACACCGGCCATGACGAGCCGGGTGCGCAGGGTGCTCAGCGCGTTTCGCGGATAACGGAACCGCTCGGCCTGTTGAGACATCCACTCCATGATGCCCGCGCCGCACGTAAGGTGCGCATACCGGGTGGTTAGTGTTGGACACGGGTTCGGGCCGGCGGGCGATTACGGAGCTTCGATGACGCAGGATGACAACCAGGGGGCGGAGCGGCCCCAGGAACCGCCGAAGCGCGGTTCGATGCGGTTCCAGGACGACAGCACGCAGGCGCGGCAACCGTCGTTGGCCGAGCAGCGGGCACGGCAGCAGGCGCTGGCCGAGCAGGAGCGCCAAGAGGTGCTCGACGCCGAAGCCGCGCGCGCCGCCGAGAAGAAGTCTTCGACCAAGAAGAAGATCCTGATCGGCACGGGTGTGACCGTCGGACTGGTCGGGCTGGTCGCGACGTTCTACACCGTCGCGAAGCCGGAAGAGGTCACGGCGGTCTGCGCCACCAAGGACACGGAGATCGTCCAAGACGACCAGAACTGCGACGAGAACTACGTCCGGACGCATGGCGGGTACTCGGCGGGCGGCTTCTTCTTCATGCCGATCGGCGGTTTCGGCGGCGGCTACAACAGCTACCGCTACAACTACGGCGGCTCCGGTCAGATCGGGCAGCGGGTGTCCGGCGGTTCGTACACCGCGCCGTCAGGGGCGAACGTCAGCACCAAATCGGGCAAGTCCGTCCAGCGCGGCGGGTTCGGCATCAGCGGCAAGAGCGGTACCTCCGGCGGTACCGGCAAGAGCGGGGGCTCGTAGTTGTATCGGGATTCCAAGCCGCCCCGGCGGGACTGGCAGAACATCGTCGAGGAGCAGGGGCTGGTCTTCGGCACCCCCGCTCGTGACGGCGCCGGCAAGTCCAGGCCGTACTGGGACGAGTCGGTCCACTACGTCTTCGAGATGGACGAGATCCTGTCCGTCGAGGCGGACGTGGAACTGCTGCACTCGATGTGCCTCGAAGCCGTCGACAACGTGATCACCACCGAGCAGTACCACCGCTTCGGCATCCCCGAGTGGGTTTGGCCGCACATCGCCGAGTCGTGGAAGCGGCAGGATCCGCACGTCTACGGCCGGTTCGACCTCCGCTACGACGGCAAGAGCCCGGCGAAGCTGCTCGAATACAACGCCGACACCCCGACCTCGCTGCTCGAGGCCGCGGTGCTGCAGTGGCACTGGAAGACCGCGGTCTTCCCCGAGGACGACCAGTGGAACTCGATCCACGAGAAGCTGGTCGAGCGCTGGGGCGAGCTCGCCGAGAAGCTGCCTTCGAACGAACTGCACTTCACCTGGTCGTCCGCCGATCCGTCCGGTGAGGACCACGTGACGACGGCGTACCTGCAGGAGACCGCGGCCGAGGCCGGGCTCGACACCGTCGGCCTGTCGATCGAGGAGATCGGCTGGGACCCGGTGCTCAAGCGGTTCGTCGACCTCGAAGAGGCGCAGATGGCGACCGTGGTGAAGCTCTACCCGTGGGAATGGGTGGTCGACGAGGAGTTCGGCCGCTTCGCCGTCGAGACGATGCCTCGCACACTGTGGGTCGAGCCGCTGTGGAAGATGATCCTCTCCAACAAGACGCTGCTCGCGATCCTGTGGGAGAACTACCCGGGCCACCCGAACCTGCTGCCCGCCTTCGCCGACGACCCCGGTCTGCTGACCGAGTACGTCCGCAAGCCGAAACTCGGCCGCGAGGGCGCGAACGTGCAGATCGTCGCCACCGGGTACGAGACGCAGACCGACGGCGTCTACGGCGCAGAAGGCTACGTCTACCAGGCGTTCGACCCGCTCCCGGAGTTCCAGGGGTACCGGCCCGCGCTCGGCGCGTGGATCGTCGGCGACCACGCCGCCGGCCTCGGGATCCGCGAAACCGCAGGTCTCGTTACGGACGACGGTGCGGCATTCGTCCCGCACCGCATCGTCGAGACGTGATAGAAGCAACCGCACAAACCTGACATTTTCGACCGGTACCTCTGGAGAACCCTGTGACGACCACCCTTGCGCTGTCCGACACGTTCGGCTCCGACCTCGTGCGAGGGATCGGCGCGATCCTGCTGTACGGCGTCGTCGGCCTGCTGCTGATGTTCGCCGGGTTCTGGGCGATCGACTGGACCACGCCCGGCAAGCTGGCCCAGCTGGTCAGCCGCGGCCTGCCGAACGCGGTCATCGTGACCGCGTCGGGTCTGCTGTCGATGGCGTTCATCGTCGTCGTGGCGATCGCGAACTCCGCCAGCGACCTGACCGAGGGCCTCATCACCTCGCTGGTCTACGGCCTGCTCGGCATCGTGGTGCAGGTGCTGGCCGTCCGGCTGCTGGAGTGGGCGACCCGCATCGACGTGCGCTCGACCATCGAGAGCGAGAAGTTCGCCCCGGTCAGCGTCGTGGTCGCCGCCGCGCACCTCGCCCTCGGCCTGGTCGTCGCCGTCGGCATCTCCTGACCTGACGAAACCGGCATAGGCGCACGATTCCCACTAACGTGGGTGTCGTGCGCCTTTTGAGGACACCGGACGACCGGTTCTCGGACCTGCCCGATTTCGATTTCGAACCGCGCTACGCGGAACTCGTCGACCTTCACGGCGGCGTGATCAGAGTGGGTTACGTGGAGGCCGGACCCGCGGATGGGCCGCCCGTTCTCCTGTTGCACGGCGAGCCCACCTGGTCCTACCTCTATCGCAAGGTCATCCCGGTGCTCGCCGACGCCGGACTGCGCGCCATCGCGCCCGACCTGGTCGGCTTCGGTCGATCCGACAAACCCGGCGACATGGTCGACCACACCTTTCAGCGGCACGTCGAGTGGATGCGCGCGTTCGCCTTCGACGTGCTGGACCTGACCGAAGTCACCCTGGTCGGCCAGGACTGGGGCGGCCTGATCGGCCTGCGGCTGGTCGCCGAGAACCCCGATCGCTTCTCCCGGGTCGTCGCGGCCAACACCGGCCTCCCCACCGGCGACACCGACATGCCGGAGATCTGGCACAAGTTCCGCGCCACCGTCGAGAACGCCCAGGTCCTCGACGTCGGCCGGTTCGTCCAGTCGGGCTGCCAGACCAAGCTGTCCGAGGAGGTCCGCGCCGCCTACGACGCGCCCTTCCCGAACGAGATGTACAAGGCCGCGCCGCGCGCGATGCCGTCACTGGTGCCGGTCACCCCGGACGATCCGGCCTCGGCCGCCAACCGGGCCGCGCTGAAGGTGCTCGCCGAACTGAACAAGCCGTTCCTGGTCTCGTTCTCCGACGGCGACCCGATCACCGCGCCGTGGGGCCTCGAACTGCGGGGCTCGATGCGCGGCGCCCGCGAACTCGAGCATCCGACGATCACCGGGGCCGGTCACTTCCTGCAGGAGGACGCCGGCGTCCGGCTGGGCGAGGTCATCGCCCGATTTGTGAAGTCCTGATTCCCGTAAGTGTCATGAAAGCCCCTTTCCTGACGTTTTTCGTCAGGAAAGGGGCTTTCATGACACTTGTCAGGAGATGGCCGCCAGCGCGTCCACGATGATCCCCAGGCCCTCCGCGGCCTCATCGGCGGTGAGCGTCATCGGCGGCGCGATCCGCAGCACGTTGCCGTGCAGCCCGCCCTTGCCGATCAGCAGCCCGCGCGCCTTGGTCTCCTCCATCATCCGCGCCGCGGCCTGGGTGTCCGGCTCCATGCCGCCCGGTTTGACCAGTTCGACGCCGATCATCAGGCCCTTGCCGCGGACGTCCCCGATCAGCGGATGCCCCGAAGCGCGCAGGCCGGACAGCAGTTCGTTGCCCCGGGCGAGCGCGTTGGCCTGCAGATCATGGTCGGCGATGTGGTCGAGAACCGCCGCCGCGCCCGCCATCGCGACCGGGTTGCCGCCGAAGGTCGAGATCGAGTTCGCGGTCAGGCAGTCGACGAGGTCGCCGCGGGCCACGAGACCGCCGATCGCGAGGCCGTTGCCGAGGCCCTTCGCGAAGGTCATCGCGTCGGGGACGACGTCGTGCGCCTGGATCCCCCAGTAGTGTTCCCCGGTCCGTCCCCAGCCGGTCTGGACCTCGTCGGAGATGAACAGGATCCCGTACTGGTCGAGGACCTCCTTCATCGCCTTGAACAGGCCGTCCGGCGGTGAGCTGAACCCGCCGACGCCCTGGATCGGCTCGGCGATCATGCAGGCGACGTCGCCCGAGGTGCCCGTCTCCAGGACGTCGACCAGGTCCGCGACGCACGCGTCGATGTACTCCGTGTCCGAAAGCGCCCGGAACGGGCTGCGGTACCGGTAGCCGCCGTGGACGTAGCTCACCTTCACCGGGCTGAGCGACGACGCCGACCAGCCGCGGTTGCCCGTGATGCCGACCGTCGCGAACGACCGCCCGTGGTACGAGTTCCGCATCGCCAGCACCTGGTTGCTGCGCCGGTACTGGGTGGCGAGCATCAGCGCGGTGTCGTTGGCCTCGGTCCCGGAGTTGGTGAAGAACACCTTCGCGTCGGGGATGCCGGAGAGCTTCGCGATGCGCTCGGCCAGTTCGACCTGCGAGCGGATCAGGTACAGCGTCGAGGTGTGCAGGATCCCCGTGTCGAGTTGCTTGCGCACGGCGTCGCTGATCGCCGAGACGTCGTAGCCCATCGAGTTCGTCAGGATGCCCGCGAAGAAGTCGAGATAGCTCCGCCCGGTCGAGTCGATGACCCGGCGGTCCTGCGCGTGCACGATCTCGATCGGCTCGTCGTAGTAGAGCGCCAGCCAGGACGGCAGTACCGCCTTGTGCCGCGCCAGCAGGTCCGCATCGGTCATCGCGTTTTCTCCGTCCGCAGCAGGGAGATCTCAGTATGGGGAGGGCCCGAAACGGGCGACAACGATCAGACTGTCGGGTTATCCGCGGCGGCCCGCACAGTCTGTACGGGGAAACTGCCTCGAAGCGCGCTCGGAGCTAGGACTAACCTCTGCAATCGTGATTGACCCCAGGACTCTGCGCGATGACCCGGACGTCGTGCGCGCTTCGCAGCGCGCCCGTGGCGAGGACGAAGGAGTGGTCGACAAGCTGCTCTCCCTCGACTCCCGCCGCCGGTCTTCGATCGCCGCCGCCAACACGCTGCGTGCCGAGCAGAAGTCGCTGGGCAAGCTCGTCCCGAAGGCGCAGGGCGAGGAACGGGCCGAACTGCTCGCCAAGGCGAAGGGGCTCGCCGCCCAGGTGAAGGCCGCCGAGGTCGAGCAGACCGAGGCGTCGGAGGAGTTCGAGCAGCTGCACCGCCTGGTGCCGAACCTGGTCCACCCCGAAGCCCCCGAAGGCGGCGAGGACGACTACGTCGTGCTCAAGCACGTCGGCGAGCCGAAGAAGTTCGACTTCACCCCGAAGGACCACCTCGAACTCTGCGAGGGCCTAGGCGCGCTCGACATGGAGCGCGGCGCGAAGGTCTCGGGCTCGCGGTTCTACTTCCTCACCGGCATCGGCGCCCAGCTGCAGCTCGGCCTGCTGAACATGGCCGTCGCGCAGGCGACGGCGAACGGTTTCACGCCGATGATCACGCCGAGCCTCGTCCGGCCGGAGATCATGGCGGGCACCGGCTTCCTCGGCGCGCACTCGTCGGAGGTCTACCGGCTGCGCGACGACGACCTGTACCTCGTCGGCACCTCCGAGGTCCCGCTCGCCGGCTACCACGCCGACGAGATCCTGGACCTGGCGAAGGGCCCGAAGCGCTACGCGGGCTGGTCGTCCTGCTACCGCCGCGAGGCCGGTTCGTACGGCAAGGACACCCGCGGCATCATCCGCGTCCACCAGTTCGACAAGGTCGAGATGTTCGTCTACACGCGTCCCGAGGACGCCGAAGCCGAGCACGCGCGCCTGCTGGACTGGGAAGAGCAGATGCTCGCCAAGATCGAGGTCCCGTACCGGGTGATCGACACCGCCACCGGCGACCTCGGCACGTCCGCGTACCGGAAGTTCGACTGCGAGGCGTGGGTGCCGTCGCAGGAGACCTACCGCGAGCTGACCTCGACGTCGAACTGCACGACGTTCCAGGCCCGCCGCCTCGGCATCCGCTACCGCGACGACGACGGCCGCCCGCAGACCGTCGCCACGCTGAACGGCACGCTCGCCACCACGCGGTGGATCGTCGCGATCCTGGAGAACCACCAGCTCGAAGACGGTTCGGTCCGGGTGCCGGAAGCGCTTCGCCCCTTCCTCGGCGGAACCGAGGTCCTCACACCCGCATCGAAGTAGGGACCGGAGGAGGGACGCATGCGGTATCGGAATTCGCTCGCGATCGGGCTGGCGGTGCTGGCGCTCGGCGGCTGCACGTCGACGATCGGCGGGTCGGCCTCGCCGGTCCCGGGACAGGGGCCGGTCGTCACGAAGGCCGAGCCGTGCGCGCTGCTGACGCCGGAGCAGGCCGCCGCGCTGGGCGTCACGTATCCGGGCAAGGAACGCCCGGCGAAACCCGAGCAGAAGATCGCCGCGGTCTGCCGGTTCCCCGAACTGGAGGACGCGCCGGACGGCGTCGCGCTGGAGGTTTCGCAGAGCAAGGACCTCTCGGCGGAGGACTACTACGCGGGCGCGCTGCCCGGGGAGAAGTTCGGCGTCGGCGGGTTCACCTGGACGAGGTACGCGACCATCCTCGGGCCGAGCTACTGCTCGTTGACCACGGAACTGGACGCGAAGACGTTCGTCGAGGTCGCCAGTGATGCCCCCGGCAACGACAACACCAAGGCCTGTGACCTGGCGAAGGCCGCGCTCCCCGCGGTCGCCTCGCATCTGCCCGGTGGGCAGCCGAGCCCGGAGATCACCGCGCCGCCGGGGCAGAAGCCGGTCGAGCCGTCCGGTCCGCTGGTGAACGTCGACCCGTGCACCCTGCTCAAACCCGAGCAGGTCGCCCCGCTCCAGCTCTTGTCCGCGCGGCCGATGAACGGCTCCTCGCGGGATCCCAAGAACGGCTGCCAGTGGGACGACACGGACGGCGACAAGGGCAAGAAGGCGCTCGACCTCTGGATCTACACGGCGACCAGGACCGAGGACGTGCCAGGGCTGGAAGGCACCCCCGCCGAGCAGATGGTCAACGGCCGGAAGTGGATCGTCTACTCCGCTCCGGACAGCCCGATCTGCGTCGCGCTCTTCCCGATCACGGAGACCTCGTCGATCAAACTCGACACCGGTGACCTCAGCGACAACGCCAAGGCCTGCGAGATCCCGCAGGCCGTGATGCCGCTCGTGACCGCGAACGCGCCCGCTGCCTAGTCGGACACCTCGTCGGCGATGTGCTTCGCGATTTCCAGCGCGCTGGTCGCCGCCGGTGAGGGCGCGTTGAGGACGTGCACCTGGTTTCGCGCGGTCTCGATCAGGAAGTCGTCGACGAGCGCGCCGTCCGGGCGCAGGGCCTGTGCCCGGACCCCGGAGCCGTGCCGCACGATGTCGTCCTCGGTGACGGCGGGCACGAGCCGCGCGAGGCTTTCGGCGAAGCGGCGGCGGGAGAACGACCGGCGGACCTCGTCGAGCCCGGTCGGGTACGCGTACTTGCGCGCGAGCCGCCAGACACCGGGGAAGCGGGCGACTTCGGCGAGGTCCTTCGCGGAGACGTCGCGCCAGGTGTAGCCCTCGCGGCGCAGCGCGAGCACGGCGTTGGGGCCGGCGTGCACGCTGCCGTCGAGCATGCGGGTCAGGTGCACGCCGAGGAACGGCAGCGACGCGTCCGGGACCGGGTAGATCAGGCCGCGCACCAGATGGCGGCGTTCGGGCTTCAGTTCGTAGTACTCGCCGCGGAACGGCACGATCCGCGCGCTCGGGGTGATCCCGGCGAGCCGTGCGACGCGGTCCGCGTGCAGGCCCGCGCAGTTGACGAGCGCGTCCGCGTGGATCACGTCGTCGCCGGTCGCCACCTCGACGCCGCCGGTGCGGCCCGCGCGGATCCCCAGCGCGGGCGTGCCGAGGCGGAGGTCGGCGTCGGATTCGTCGAGCAGCCGCACGAGCGCGGTGCAGACGGCCGGGAAATCGATGATGCCGGTGGACTCCACGCGCAGCGCGGCGACGCACGAGACCTCGGGTTCGTACTCGCGGGCCTCGCTCGGGGTGATCAGCTTGGCCGGGACGCCGTTGGCTTCGGCCCGTTCGGCGAGCACCTTCAGCGCCGGAAGCTCCGCTTCGGAGGTGGCGACGACGAGTTTGCCGCAGACCTCGACCGGCACCCCGTACTGCCGTGCGAAGTCCACAATGGACCGATTGCCCGCGGTGGACATCCTGGCCTTGAAGGAACCCGGCTTGTAGTAGAGCCCCGCGTGCACGACGTTCGAGTTGTGCCCGGTCTGGTGGGCCGCCCAGCGGTCCTCCTTCTCGAGCACCGTGACGTCCAGGCCACGTTTGGTCAGCTCCCAGGCGGTGGCGAGCCCGACGATTCCGCCCCCGATGACTACGACTGTGCGCACGATCGACCAGGTTACCCGGAACGCTACCTGACAGCTGTCAGGTTGAGTGGTAGCGTACCTGACCGATGTCAGGTAAGCGGTTGAGCAAGGAAGAACGCCGGGAGCGGATCCTGGCCGCGGCGGCGCGGGTGTTCGCCGCGTCCGGCTACGACGCGGCGGGGATGCGCGAGGTCGCGACGGCGGCCGGGATCAGCACGCCCGTGCTCTACGACCACTTCCCGTCCAAGGCCCGGCTGTACGCCGGTCTGTTGGAGTCCGAAGTGGACAGTCTGCTGGCCGGCTGGGCGGAGCTGCCGCAGTCGGGCACCGCGGAGGAACTGCTGCGTGCCAGGGTGGCGGCGATCTTCGCGTGGATGGAGACGAACGAACGCGGTTGGCGGATGATCTTCGCCGAAACGCCGTCCGACGAAGGCGTCGCCGAGGCGCACCGGCGCGGGCAGGCCAGGGCCACCGGGCAGCTGACCGAGGTGTTCGCCCAGGTCCCAGGCCTGGCGCTGACCGCGGACCTGCCGCGCGACCGCGCGAACGAAGCGCTCGCCGAAGCGGCGAAGAGCGCGCTGAACGCCATCGCCACCTGGTGGTGGAGCAACCGCGACATCCCGCGGGAGCAAGTCGTCGCGCTCACGACGGATCTGTTGTGGCGCGGTCTGGGAGCCCTGATCCAGGAGGAAACATGAGCATCGACACCACCGAGCGGTACCGCCGGGCCCTCGAGACCCGGGACGTGGAACTCGCGCTGAGCGCCTTCGCGCCGGACGCGGTCGTGCACTCGCCGCTGACCAGCCGGGTCCGGTTCACCGGGCACGAGGAACTCCGGCCGCTGCTGGAAGTCGCCTATTCGCATCTGCGTGACGTCAGCTTCCACACCGACACGGGCGACGCGTCGACGCGGGTCGTCGTCTACACCGCGCGCATCGGCGCGGAGGAGATCGAAGAGGCGGCGGTGCTGAAGCTCCGCGAGGACGGGCTCATCACCGAAGTGACGCTGTTCGTGCGGCCGCTGCCCGGGCTCGTCGCGCTGATGGACGCCTTCGGCCCGGACATCGCGCGCCGCAACGGCCGCACCTTCGCGGCGCGGGTGCTGGGTGTGGCCGCGAAACCGTTGCTGGCCATGGTGCGGTCGGGCGACAAACACGCCGTGCCGCTCGCCGGACCGAGGAGCTGACGAGTGTCATGAAAGCCCCTTTCCTGACGAAAAACGTCAGGAAAGGGGCTTTCATGACACTTCACGCCGTCGCGACCGGAACCGGCGCCGGCTCGTCCTCCGGGTCCTCGAGGACCTTCGGCACGCCGCGCAAGGTGAACAGCGCGCTGACCGCCAGCAGCGCCATCAGCCCCGCTGAGCACACCATCGTCACCTGCAACCCGTCGACGAACGCGAGTTTCGCGTTGGCGAGGATCAAAGCCCCCTGCTCGGGCGGCAACTGCGCGGCGAACTGGACGGCGCCGCCGAGGGTGTCCGAGATCGCCTCGGGCGGCACACCCGCCGGGATGACGAGTTCGCTCCGGTACAGCGCGCCGAGCGCACTGCCGAGGACCGCGATCCCCAGCGCCCCGCCGAGTTCGGTCGCCGTCTCGGAGATCGCCGACGCCGCGCCCGCCCTGGCCTTCGGTACCACGCCGAGCACCGTGTCCGTCGCGACGGCGAGGATCAGCGCCAGCCCGACGCCGAAGATGATCATCGCGGCGAGCAGGTCGGTGTAGACGATCGTCACGCCGATACCCGAGTACAACGCGAAGCCGACCGCCGACAAAGCACAGCCCAGCGCGATCGTGACCGCCCGGCCGAAGGCCTTGATCGCCAGTGGCGCGAAAACGCCGCCGACGATCGCGCCGCCCATCCCCGGCAGCCCGGCGAGCCCGGACTTCAGCGGCGACCAGCCCACCACCAGCTGGAGATACTGCGCGAACATCAGCGAGACCGCGAGCTGCGCGAACATCGCCAGGATGGTGGTGCCGACGGTCGCCGAGAACGCCCGCTGCGCGAACAGTTTCAGGTCCATCAGCGGTTCGGCCAGCCTCGGCTGCCGCAGGACGAACACGAGCAGGCAGCCGAGGCCGAGCACCGTCGCGACCGCGACGTCCCAGTGCCCCCAGCCCTGGTACGCGACTTCCTTGATCGTGTAGACGATCCCGACCATGCCCACGACGGACAGCAGCACACTGGGCACGTCGATCCGGCCCGGCGCCGGGTTCTTCGACTCGGGCAGGATCAGCGCGCCCGCGATCACCATGACCACCACCACCGGCACGTTGACCAGGAACACCGAACCCCACCAGAAGTGCTCCAGCAGGACACCGCCGACGAGCGGGCCCATGCCGAAACCGAGGATCGTCAGCCCGCTCGAAACGCCGATCGCGGCCGCGCGTTCCTTTCCGGTGAACACGTTCCGGATGATCGACAACGTCGACGGCATCAGCGTCGCGGCGGCGACCCCGAGCAGCGCGCGGGCGGCGATCAGGAGCTCCGCCGTCGGCGCGTACGCCGTGATCACCGAAGCGACGCCGAACAGCGACGCCCCGATCAGCAGCAGTTTCTTGCGGCCGACCCGGTCGCCGATGTTCCCCATCGTGATCAGCAGCCCGGCGAGCGCGAAACCGTACGCGTCGGCGATCCACAGCATTTCCGTCGTCGACGGGTGCATCTGCTCCGAAAGCGACGGCAGCACCAGGTGCAGCACGGTCAGGTCGATCGCGATCAGCAGTTGTGCCAGTACACAGACCGCGATGGTGCCGATCTTGCGGCCCTTGCCGATGGTCACCGCGAAACCCCGAAGGTGAATTCCGTCGAGTGACGCGCGGTGCCGTGCTCTCCGTCGCCGAGGTAGAACCGGGTGCTCATGGTGCGGGACGCCGGGTCGAGGACGCTGCGCCACAACGTCCGCCACGGCGCGCCCGGCTCGATCGCGACGGACACCGCGTCGAGCGCGTCGCGCGGCCCGGCCTCAGCCTCCTTGGTGAGGGTGCGGAGCCGCTGGTAGGTGAGCATGGTCTCCGCGGTGTCCTCCGGCAGCGCGTCGATGTCCGGGTAGCGGTGCAGCGGATGGTTCGTGACGCACAGCGGCCCGTCCGCGACCTCGACGAAGTGCTCGACGTCGTGCGCGCCGCGCTCGTAGACGAAGCCGCGGCCGGAAGCGTCGGCGACGATGTAGTGGCAGGGCGCGCCGTGGTCGTACTGCTTGGCGAGCATCAGCGCTTCCTTGGCCTCGTCGACGGTTTCGCACGTGTCCAGCAGATACCGGCAGACCTGGGTCACCGAGAGGCCCGCCTGCGGACCGGGGTCGTGCTCCAGCGGCGCGGCCGCCTCGATGTCGGCCATCAGCAGGGCGACGACGAGCCCGGCCTCGTTGACGCCCTCCATCGCACCGTCCACTGTGGACATGGAGAGTGACGTCGAGGCGATGCCGTCGTCGGGGATCGTGGTCAGGACGTAGGGCCGTGACGCCATCGGCACCGTCCCGTCGTCGACGGGCTCCGCACCCGCCATCACCGCGCCCAGCTGGCTCCAGCTCAAGGTGAAGAAGTCGTAGTTCCGGCCGAGCACGCTCCCCGTCCACAGCGCCGAACAGCCCGATCCGGCGGGCAAGGCGCTCGCGTTGTCGAACGACACCGCCGCGTCGGCCGGGAGTCCGTACGCCTCGGCGAACCCGGCCGTACGCGCGGCGTACTGCGGCCAGTTCCGCTCGAACCAGACACGCCGCGCCTTGGCCACGATCGGATCGGCGGGCTGCGGCGTCCAGTCGGTCCGCGCCTTCATCTCGGCCGCGAGCGCGTGGCCGATCTCGGCCTGGGTGCCGCGCAACGTCAGCTGCCGCACGGCGAGGAAGTCTTCAGGAGATCCCGCGAGATAAGTCATGCCGGGAGCGTGTCCGCCGCCGCTGACCGTCCGCGCACCACGCGCTGACCGCTTGTCTGTGCTTGGCAGCGCTGGCAGTGCTGGCAGCGCTGTCATCGGAATGTCATGTGCCCCGCGCCAAAGTTGCCTCACCGACAACGGAAACGAGGGATTCGATGCTCAGCAACAAGGTGTACGTCATCGCCGGAGGCGTGATCACCGTCCTCTTCATCGTGCTCGCGATGGCCGAGTTCTCCACCGGCTACCCGGAGGACGGCCTGCAAGACCTGTTCTACGCCGCGTTGAGCGCCGGCGCCGGTGCCCTGCTGTACGTCCTCGACCGCCGTCAGCGCGAGCGCCGCGCCGCCGCGACGCAGCGTGATGCCCGATGAGGAACATCGACGGCGGCTTCCTCGCCACCCCGGACCAGGCCTCGCTCGACCGCCGCGAGCGGGACGTCCGCAAGGGCAAGCTCGCGCTGATGCTGACCGTCGCGGGCGGATTCGTCGCCCTGATCGCCGGTTACAACGTCCTCATGGAGTTCTCGCCGGTCTCGCTGGCGGTGACGATGATCGCGCTGGCCGTCGCCGTCGGTGGTGGCGTGCTCACCAAACACCTGATGCGGAACGTGCGGTTCCGGGTGCACAAGCCGAACGCGGGTCTGATCGGCGCCGCGAAACTCACCGGGCTCCTGGTGGCCTTCTTCGCGATCGCCGCCCTGCTCGGCTCGATCGAGGCGCCCGGCGCGCTGCGCGTCGTCCTGATCGCCGTCGGCTGCGGCACCATCGCCTACGTGAGGTCGCTGCACGATCAGCAGTGGGTGCTCTTCGAACTGGACGCGGTGGGTGTCCGGATCGAGCGGACCGTCGT
This sequence comes from Amycolatopsis sp. NPDC031561, assembly GCF_055580625.1. NCBI lineage: Bacteria > Bacillati > Actinomycetota > Actinomycetes > Pseudonocardiales > Pseudonocardiaceae > Amycolatopsis > Amycolatopsis sp. NPDC031561. The sequence continues at coordinate 144,669 of NZ_JBVILA010000002.1, forward strand.
CCCGTGGCGTGACGTCACCCGCCTCACCACCGACCCGGTCGGCCCCGGGATGACCCGGCTCGGCGCGATCCCGGTCAACGCGGCACCGCTGTACGTCGCGGTCCAGGACAACGAACTCGACCCGCGCCAGCTCGCCGAGGCCGTCGGCCGCTTCGCGCCGCAGGGGATCTTCTTGACCGGTACTCAGAACCCCGTCAATTGAGCGGCGCCGCGCATGCCGAGCCCTTGGCGGTACGGCCGGTCGAAGCCGGCACCGAGCCGCTCCCGCACGGTCGTCCGGAGCAGGGCGGCGTCCAGATCGACGGCGTACGCGGTGCCCCGCACGGTCACCGCGGCGCCGATCAGGACCGCCGCCCGCTCGGGGTCGCCCCGGAGCAGCGCGACCCCGGCGAGGCCTTCGACGGCGCAGGCCATGGTGGTGCTGTCATGCCAGTTGTCCGCCGAGACGAGCGCCAGCCGGTGGAGTTCCTCGGCCTGGTCGGCGTCACCTTCGGCGGCCGCGACCCAGCCCAGCGAGATCATCGCCCCGGCACGGACCCCCTCGGCCGCGAACGAACCACCGGGGCATTCCGAAAGCGCGAGCTCGCTCAGCGCGCGAGCCGCGGGCAGGTCGCCTTCGTGCCGGGCGAGGAACGCGAGCCCGATGTACCCGGTGGCCCGGCTTTCCGGCATCCCCGAGCGGCGCGCGATCGCGATGGCGAGGTCGAAATCCTCCCGCGCCCCCGCCGCGTCGCCGTGGAGCAGTTTGCTGGCGCCGCGACGGCACAGCAGATCCGCGTCGTCGTCGGACGCGCCGAGTTCCCGCATCAACCGGAGCGCTTCGTTCATCGTTTCGAGGGCTTCGGCCTGACGGTCCGTCCAGACCAAGATCTGTGACAGGTGATCGAGGACCATCGAAAGGCCCCAGCGCTCCCCGAGCTCCCGGAACGCCTTCTCCCCGGCGCGCAGGAACTCTTCCGCCGTCTCGAGTTCGCCTCGCATCAGCGCACGAAGCCCGTAGCCGGTCGGCGAAAGCGCCAGACTCCAGGCGTCGCTGTGCGCGAGGAGGGCCTGACTGCGTCTCATCAGCGCGTCGTCGTCACCGGGCGGGCCCGCCACCACCCCCATCAGCAGGAGCAGCGCCGGATTCCGGGGCGCCTTGGCCAGGTTGTTGTGCACCAGGTCCTTCACCGCCGGGACATGCCGTTCCAGGGCCTCGTGACCGCGAAGTCCGGCGACGGCGTTGAGCACGGAGAGCTGGTACTCCTCTTCGAGGCCGTCCGGTGGCCGCGGGCCGAGCCGCTTGACCACCTCCATGCTCAGCGTCGACCCCTCGAACCGGCGTCCGCGCATCCACCAGTACGTCACCAGTGAGGCCGAAAGCCGCAGAGCGATCCGGATGTCGGCTTCGGCAGCCCAGCGCAGGGCGGCCAGGACATCGTCGTAGGCGTCGTCGAGACGGTCGAGCCAGACGAGCTGGTCACCGGTGCGAAGGAGCGGGTCCGCCTCTTCGACGAGGGCGAGGAAGTGTTCGGCGTGCGCGCGCCGCAGCTGCTCGGCCTCGTCCGCTTCGATGAGCTTCTCGGCGAAGAACGCCCGGATGGTTTCGAGCATCCGATACCGGTTCCCGCCGCGTTCGACGAGCGATCTGTCCACAAGGGACGGAAGCAGGTCCTCGATGTCCGGCACGGTGCAGACCGCTTCGGCGTCGGCGAGGCTCGTGGCGCCGGCGAAGACGGTCAGGCGCCTGCCGAGCAGGCGTTCGTCCTCGTCGAGCAGGTCCCAGCTCCATTCGACGACGCCGCGCAGGGTGCGATGCCGGTCCTCGGCGACCCGGCTTCCCCGCGAGAGCAGCTTGAAGCGGTCGTCCAGCCTTGAGGCGATCTCGCCGACGGGCAGCGTCCGGACGCGAGCCGCGGCGAGTTCGATGGCCAGCGGCAGCCCGTCGAGCGCGGCGCAGATGCGCTGGACGTCGCCCGCGGTGGTGTCGTCGACGGTGAATCCCGGGTCGTTGGCCTGAGCCCGGTCGGCGAACAACCGGATGGCGGCGAACTCCAGCGACCGGCCGGGCGGCGTGCCCGGCGGCGGCACGGCGAGCCGCGGCACCGGGGTGACGACCTCGCCGGTGATGCCCAGCGGTTCCCGGCTGGTGGCGAGCACGCGCAGCGCCGGGGCCCCGCCGAGCAACCGGGCGGTCAGTTTCGCGGCGGCGCCGACCAGGTGCTCGCAGTTGTCGAGCACCAGCAGGAGCGCCCTGTCCGCGAGGGCGTCGATCAGCCGCTCCAGCGGCGCGTGCTCCACGGGGGCGGTGGCCGCCCCGATCGGGACCGTCCGCAGGCCGAGCGCGGTCAGCACGGCATGGGCGACAGTGGAGTCCTCGGCGTCCTCGGTGTAGGGCGCGAGTTCGACGAAGACCACCGGGAGGTCCGTCGCGGCGGCGGTCTCGATGGCCAGCCGCGTCTTACCGCTCCCGCCGGGACCGGTCAGCGTCACCAGCCGCGAGTGGTCGAGCTGGCCGAGCACGTGCCGCAGGTCGCCCTCGCGGCCGATGAAGCTGGTGAGCTGCGCGGGGAGCGGTGCGGTCGTGGTCTTGGCCTTCGGTGCCTCGCCGCGCAAAACGGCCAGATGTGCGGCGGCGAGATCCGGTCCTGGGTCGGCGCCGAGTTCGTCGGCGAGGACACGGCGGGCGTCTTCGAACGCGGTGAGCGCGTCGGCCTGGCGTCCCGCGGCGTACAGCGCGCGGATCAGCAGCGCCCGTGGCCGTTCCCGCAGCGGTTGGGCGGCGATGACCTCGCGAAGCTCGGCGAGGACGTCTTCGTGCCTTCCCAGCTTGAGTTCGGCCTCGACGCGATCCTCGACCGCGGACGTCTTCAGCTCGTTCAGCCTGGTGACCTGCGGATCGCGGAACGGCGCGTCGGTGATGTCCGCGAACGCCGGGCCCCGCCAGAGAGCGAGAGCGTCGCGAAGCAGCTCTGCCGCTTTCGCGGCGTCTCCCGCCGCGAGAGTGCGTCGGCCTTCGGCGGCGAGCCGCTCGAACCGGAGCGCGTCGACGTCGTCAGGGGCCACGGCCAGCCGGTAACCCGCCGGGCTGAACTCGACGGGCGCGAGGTCCTTCAGCGCCCCGCGCAGCCGCGAGACCTGCGATTGCAGTGCGTTCGCGGCGCCGTCCGGCGGCTGCTCGCCGTAGAGACCGTCGATGAGCCGCTCGGGCGGGACGACCCGGCCCGCCTCCAGCGCGAGCAACGCGAACAGCGTCCGGACCCTGGGCCCGCCGACCGGGACGGCGGTGCCGTCCTCGCGGCGCACCTCCGTCGCCCCCAGAACGCCGAATCGCATAAAGCAAACCCTAGAGCGTTGTTGACCTGGGCGGATCCAGCCCGCCCGAACTACGCCGATCGGCGTCTATACACTTCGCCGGGTCCCCACGCAATGGGAGAGGTATGTCTGAGCACGAACCCGTGGTCCTCGGTCAGCCGACCGTCGGCGAAGAAGAACTCGCCGCCGTGGCGGAGGTGTTCCGGTCCGGCTGGCTGGCCGGTGCCGGCCCCGCGTGCCGCCGCTTCGAGGAACGCTTCGCGAAGACCGTTGGCACCGCGCACGCGCTGACCACCAGCAACTGTGGCTCCGCACTCTTCCTCGGTCTGCGTGTACTCGGCGTGAAGCCGGGCGACGAGATCATCGTCGGCGACTACACGTTCCCCGCCACCGGCCACGCCGTGCTCCAGGCGGGTGCGACCCCGGTGTTCGCCGACATTCGCCCGGACGTGTGGAGCGCCGACCCGGCGTCGATCGAAGCCCTGATCACCCCGCGCACCGTCGGCATCCTCGCCGTCGACGTCGCCGGGCAGCCGGGTGACTTCGACGAGTACCGCGCGATCGCCGACAAGCACGGCCTGTGGCTCTTCGAAGACGCCGCCTGCGCCGCGGGCGCGACGTACAAGACCCGCCCCGCCGGCAGCCTCGCCGACCTGGCCGCGTTCTCCTTCCACGGCCGCAAGGGCATCACCGCGGGCGAAGGCGGCGCGCTGGTCTCGGACCGCGAAGACCTCATCGCGCACGCGCGCAAGCTGCACACCTACGGCATCGAGCCCGCCATCACCCGCGAGGGCTCCGGTGCCTTGCCGATCCCGGAGTTCCACGAGCTGGGCTACAACTTCCGGCTCTCGGACGTGCAGGCCGCGATCATGAACGTTCAGCTGGACCGGCTCCCGGACCTGCTCTCGGCCCGCCGTTCGGTGGCCAAGCGCTATCACGAGGCGTTCGAGAACCTGCCCGGTCTCGACGTCCCCGTGGAACTGCCCGACCGCGAACACCCGTGGCAGGCCTACATCCTCACCGTGGTCCCGGAGATCGACCGCGACGCGCTCGCGCTGCGGATCCGGGAGCAGGGCGTGCAGTGCAACTTCGGCACCTACGCCTCGCACCTCCAGCCCATCTACGGCAAGAAGCAGACCTTGCCGGTTTCGGCGGACCTCTTCGCCCGTCATCTCGCCATCCCGATGCACGCCAACCTCACCGATGACCAGGTCGACCGGGTCATCGGGACCGTCAGCGCCGCACTGCCGAGCTAGGAGAGAAATGCCCGACAAGAAGGTCCTCTTCACCGGGGGCGGCGGTTTCATCGCCGCGCACGTCATCCCGATGCTGATCGACGGCGGCTACACCGTCCGCGTCTTCGACAACATGACGCGTGGCGACCGCGCCAGGATCAACGAGTTCGTCGCCACCGGCAAGGTCGAACTGGTCGAGAAGGACGTGCGCTACGGCGGCGCCGTGCGTGAGGCCATGCGCGGCTGCACGCACGTGATCCACTTCGCCACCGTGTCGATCAACAAGTCGGTCGCCGACCCGCACGAGTCCATCGACATCAACATGGTCGGCAACCACAACGTCTTCGCCGCCGCGGCGGACGAAGGTGTCGAGCGGGTCGTGTTCGCGTCGACCGCGTCCGTCTACGGCGACCCGAAGCGGCTGCCGATGCACGAGGACGACGAGCTCAAGCCGCTCACGCCGTACTGCATCTCGAAGCGTGCGGGCGAGGACATGCTCGGCTTCTACGAGCGCACCAAGGGCCTGTCCTGGAACGCGCTGCGGTTCTTCAACGTGTACGGCCCCGGCCAGAAGATCGAGGCCTACTACACGTCGGTGATCAACCACTTCATCCAGCGCCTGCGCGCCGGCCAGCCGCCGATCATCGACGGCCGCGGCGACCAGTCGATGGACTTCGTGCACGTCACGGACCTGGCCCGCGCCGTCGTCGCTGCGCTGGAATCGGACCAGGCGAACGTGCCGATCAACATCGGCACCGGGATCGACACCTCGATCGCGACGCTGGCGAAGATCCTCATCGACGCCGTCGGCGTGAACGTCGAGCCGCTGTTCAACGAGCGCGACGTGCTCGTTTCGCGGCGTGCCGCGGACATCGCCCGTGCCCGCGAGGTCCTCGGCTGGGAGCCGAAGATCTCCGTGGAAGAGGGCATGTACGAGCTGGTCAAGGCCTCGGAGTGACTGCCGGGCCGGGGGAGAGCCGCGCAATGCGCATCGCGGTCGTGAACAACTTCTTCCCGCCGAGGGTGGGCGGAAGCGCGCACATGGCGGCGTCCCTGGCCGAGCAGTACGCGGCGCGCGGGCACGAGGTGCTCGCGATCACCGCGGCCTACGCCGACGCCCCGGCCGACGAGACGAAGGACGGCTATCGCGTCGTCCGCCTGCCCGCGGTGAAGATGCCGCAGCTGGGCCTGTCGATCGACTTCGACATGAGCTTCGCCTCGCTGCGGCCGGGGAACTGGCGGCGGCTGCGGAAGCTGCTGGACGAGTTCAAACCGGACGCGATCCACCTGCACGGGCAGTTCTTCGACCTGTCGTGGCTGGCCGGGCGGTACGCGCGGCGGCACAAGCTGCCGATGCTGCTGACCATCCACACCCTGCTGATCAGCGACAACAAGCTGTACGGCGGCGTTTTCCGGTTCCTGGACACCGTGCTGGTGAACCCGATCCTGCGCTACCTCAAGCCGCGGTACGTCATCCTCGACAAACTCGGCGTGGACTACTGCGTCGAGCGCTACGGCACGAGCGACGCGAACTCGGACTACTTCCCGATCGCCGTCGACACCGGGAACTTCGAGAAGCCGCTCACTCTCGATGTGCGTGCCGAACACAAGCTGGGCGACGGTCCGGTGATCGTCTCGCTCGGGCACGTGATCCCGCTGCGCAACCGGCTTCCGCTCGTCGAAGCGCTTCCGTCCATTTTGGACAAGCACCCCGAGGTGAAGGTGGTCGTCGTCGGCCGCGTGTACCACGACGTCTTCTTGAAGCGGGCGGAAGAACTCGGCGTCGTGGACGCCATCATCGTCACCGGCGCCGTGCCGAAGGCCGATGTGCCTTCGTACTTCGCGGCGGCCGACATCGTCACGCACGACCTCAACGGCGGCTGCGGCACCGCGTCGCTGGAGGCGATGCTCTCGGGCACCGCGACCATCGCGTCGGTCACCGAGGACAACTACCCCGGCATCGAACTGCGCAACGGCGAGAACATCCTGCTGGTGCGGCCGGACGACAGCGAGGCGGTGGCGAACACCGTCATCGAACTGCTCGACGACCCGGAGAAGCGGGCTTCGGTAGCGCAGCGGGAAAGCTCGATGGTGCGGGCCAACTTCGGCCTCGACGTCGTCGCCGAGGAACACCTGCGCACCTTCGAGAAACTGGTGACCGAGGCCGATGTTCTTCGATGACGAGCGCAGCAACCGGCTGCGCCCGCAGATCCTGACCGAACTCGTTTCGCAGTACATGAACGACGCCGAGCGCGCTCGTTTCTACGGACTGCCCGAGTCGACGCGGGTGCGTGAGCGCGTCAAGATCATCAGCCCCGAGAACCTGAAGATCGGCGAACACTGCTGGATCGGTGAGGGCGCCGCGCTCGACGCGAGCGGCGGGCTGGAGATCGGCGAGCACACCAGCATCGGCCTGAACACGCTGATCTTCACGCATTCCAGCTGGCTCGCGAACATGACGCTGCAGAACCACTCCGGCAGCGATCTCATCGAACGCAAACCGGTGAAAATCGGCAAGGGCTGCTTCATCGGCGGCCTCGTGGTGATCATGGCGGGCGTGACGATCGGCGATTTCGCCACCGTGCAGCCGAATTCCGTGGTCGCCAAGGACGTCCCGCCGCGCACCCTGGTCGCCGGAAACCCGGCGCGCGTGTTCCAGCGCTACGACGACGAGTACATCCAGTCCGAAGTGGAGCGTGTGCGCGGCGAGAACGCGCGGCGGCGCGCGCTGGCGGAGGAGCGCGGGGACACGTCGTCGTCCTGGGGCGCTCCGGCGGGCGACTTCACGGAGTAGTCAGAGGCGTTCCGCCAGCCTCTTGGCGATCGTCTCGTGGACGTCGGACCGGATCGTGCCGGAAAGGTCGACCAGCGCGACCCGGATCTGGCCGTGGGCGCGTTTGTAGACCACGGTCGTCACCCGCTGGTCCTTGCCGTCGCAGTACCACGCCGTTTCGCCGATTCCCGGCAACGGCGTCGGCGGTTTCGTGCACTCCTTCTTGGTCTCCGCCGCCATCGACGGCACCGACCAGCCCTGCTCCGCGACGACGCTCAGGTGGAAGCCGTCCGAGCGGTTGTAGTGGCACGCGTAATCGGTGATGCCGTCCTTTTCCTTCACCGCGGCTTCCTGCTGTCCCTCTTTCCAGCCGTAGATCGCGTCACCCATGATCTGCTGCACCTCGGTGAGCGGGAGGAACGGGCAGGCCGCCGTGATCTTGGCGGGTGACGCGGGCGGTGGAGGCGTCGTTGGCGTGGTGCTCGTGGCTTTGTTCGCTGACGTCGATGGAGGGGCCGATGATGGCGTCGGCGCCGGCTCGCCGCTACAGGCGGTGAGGAAAAGAAGTGTGCCGACGGACAAGAGCCCCCGGGTTCTTTTCATCGGTGAAATGTAGCGGACCTGCGGAAACATGGGGGATTTCCGCGGTGGTTCTTGCATGCGGGCAACTTCGCAGAGTGTTCTTTCGCTACCTTGTGTGATGGTACGGTTCTGGCGAAACCGTGGGAAGATGGTCTGGCGATCACGGGCGAAGGAGGAGTTCGATGAGTGTCGTGCACTGGCATCACCGCCTCGTGACCCTCGACGACTGGGCCGCGCTACCGGAAGACCCGGAGAACCGCGCTGAAGTCGTCGAAGGGGTCGTCGTCGTGTCGCCGCGTCCGTTGCTGGTCCATCAGTGGGCCGTCACGCGTCTGGGCTTTCTGCTCCATGACCAGTTGCCCGTCGGATTCAGCGCCTGGAGCGAGGCCGAGATGATCGTCGGCGTCGCTCCGCTCACCGTCCGGGTACCCGATGTGGTGGTGGCCAGAACAGAGATCATGGAAAGCAGTCCCGCTCGTGTTCCGGCCGACGCGGCGCGGTTGGTGATCGAGGTCCTGTCCGAGGGCACCGTCCGCACCGACCGGGTCACCAAGTTCTCCGAGTACGCCGAGGTCGGCATCGAGCACTACTGGATCGTCGACCTCGACGACCCGGCGAGCATGGTCACCTACCGCCTGGTCGACGGCGAGTACGAGAACTTCGGTGAGCACACCGGCAAGGTCGGTCTCGACTTCGACGGCACCCCGCTCACCCTCGACCTCGACGCGCTGACCACCCGCCACGCGCAGCGCCCCTGATCACAGCCTGTCGGCCAGCATTTTCGCCAGCGTCGCGTAGACGTCGCTCCTGGTGCTGTACATGTACAGCGTCGCGACCCGCGTTTCACCATGGCTGCGTTTCCCCGCGGTCACCAGGATGTCGAGATCCGGCCCGTCGGTGGGGATCGAACACCACAAGGCCTGCTCACCGATACCCGGAAGCTGCGTGATCGGCTGCTTGCATTCCTTCGCGAGCTTGTCGATCGTCGTGTGAGGCGGCTGGTTCCCGGGGATGGCCGCGACGAAGAGCTCCGCCGATTTCCCGTATTTCCCTTTGGGGTCCTCGAAAGCGCACCGGTAGGCCTTGCCGGTGCCGACCCGTTCGGCTTCGCCTTCGTTGGCGACCAGATCGTCTGATCTCCCGATCACTTGAAGGAACTCAGTCGGGCTCAGGACAGGGCAGGCCCGCGGTGATCTTGGCGAGCGGCGCCGGTGGCGCCGTGGTGGGGCTGGGTGGCGTGCTGCTGGCAGGCCGCGCCGAGGACGTCGGCGGTGCCGACGATGCGGGCGCTGCCGGCGCGGGCTCGGTCGCGGCGCCGCTCGAGCAGGCCGTGACGGCGAACAGCAGGAATGCGGTGGTGAGGGTCCCCCTCGATCTGTGCACGGCGTGAACTTAGCTGTTCAGGATGCTGGGCGATCAGCCAATTCTTCCTGAGCGATCAGGGGCGTTCTGCCAGCCTCTCGTAGACGTCGGACCGGGTCGTGCCGATGAGGTAGACCAGTGCGAACCTGATCTGGCCGTGTCCGCGTTTGTAGACCACCGTCGACATGAAGTCGCCCTCTACTTCGCAGTACCAGGCCGCATCGCCGATGCCCGGCAACATCGTCGGCGACTGCACGCACAGCTTCTTGGTCTGCGTCACCATCGACGGCACTGACTGTTCCTTCTCCGGAACGACGTGTAGGTACAGGCCGTTCACGCCGTTGTACTGGCACGCGTACTTGGTGATGCCGTCCTCTTCCTGTACCTCCGCCTCCTGCTGGCTCTTGCCCTGGCCCAACTCCGCGGTGCCCATGATCTGGTGGACCTCGGTGAGCGGGAGGAACGGACAGGCCTCCCTGATCATGGCGGGCGAGGCGGGTGGTGGCGGTGTCGTGGGAGTGGTGCTCGCGGGTTTGCTCACCGAGGTGGGCCACGGGGCCGACGGGGACGGCGGCGGCGCTGGCTCGCCGCTACAGGAGGTGACGAAAAAGAGCATGCCGACGAACAAGAGCCCCCAGGTTCTTTTCATCCTCGAAATGTAGCTGACCTGCGGAAACATCGGGGATTTCCGTGATGGTTCTTGCGTGGGGGCAACTTCGAAGAGTGCTCGTGCGTACTGGTCGAATGGAGACACTCGACGTCCCACCCACGACCCCACCGGGAACCATTGCCCTCCCGAGCCCGACTACTAGGCTCGACGGGGAGTTCCCGGCGAGGAGGGTGTCAGATGAGGTTCAACCGGTTCGGCGCGTCGCTACTGGTCGCGGGCATCGCCCTGCTGAGCGCCGCGACCCCGGCGCTGGCCCACTCGGAGCTGAAGAGCAGCGACCCCGCAAGGGGTGCTTCGCTGGCGACGCCGCCGACGCAGATCAAGCTGACCTTCTCCGGCCCGGTCACCCTCGCCGACGACCCGATCCAGATCACCGGACCCGAGAACGCGTCGTGGACGGTCGGCCGGGCGGAGGTCGCCGGGATGGTCGTCACGGCGCCGGTGCAGGCGGTCGGACCCGCCGGTGAGTACACCCTCCGCTACAAGGTGACCTTCGAGGACACGCACGCCGCGAGCGGCTCGGTGAAGTTCAACCTCAGCGCCCCGGTCGCGCCGCCGTCGTCCAGTAGTGCGACGGCGAGCAGCCAGGCGCAGGCCAGCAGCGCGGCACCCGCGGCCAGTGCCACGCCCGCTCCGGCGGCGGAGGAAACCACCCCCGACAACCTAGTGCCGACCTGGGTGTGGATCGTCCTCGCGGTCGCAGTGGTCGTCGCCGGGCTGGTCGTCGCGCTCCGCTTCGTCCGGCGCAAGAACGACTGAGGCATCCACTTCCCGGGTGATCTTCTTTGCCCTACCTCCCCGTGGTCGAAGATCATTCAAAGACCTCTACGGGAGAGCGCCCGAAAAGGTTGAGGCAACCTTTCAGGTGGTCAACCGTCGAACTGAGATGAGGACCAGGGTGGCTCGCGGCGATGACGAGTTCGTCGAGTTCGTGCGGAACTCGTCGAACCGTCTGCAGCACGCGGCCTACCTGCTGACCAGCGACCGCCATCAGGCCGAGGACGCCGCCCAGACGGCGCTCGCCAAGACGTACGCGGCCTGGTCGCGGGTGCGCCGCAAGGACGCCTACGCCTACGCGCGGCAGGTCCTCGTCAACCACATCATCGACGGCTGGCGGCGCCCCATTCGCGAGAACGCGACCGAGCAGATCCCCGAGCGGCCGAGCGGCGCGGACGTCGCCGGGGCCGTTGTCCAGCGGAAATGGCTGCTTGACGCGTTGCGTACGCTCACAGACCGGGAGAGAGCCGTCGTAGTGCTCCGGCACTTCTTCGATCTGAAGGAGTCCGATGTGGCCGGCGAGCTGGGTGTCTCGGTGGGCACCGTGAAGAGCACGAACTCCCGCGCCCTCACCAAGCTGCGGATCACCGCGGAGGACGGAACAGAACTGATCGGCGGGCTGGGACGATGACCGACCTCGAGTCGCTGCGCTCGGCACTGCGGGAACCGCCTGCCGAGGAGTTCGCCGAGCCCGACCTCGGCGCGATCATGACCAAGGGCAGGCGCATCCGCCGCCGTCGCCGTCTCGCGACCGGCGCGGGTGGCGTGGCCGCCGCGGTGGTGACGGTGCTGGTCATCGTCGGCGCCGTCGCGTTGAAGGAACCCTCGCAGCGCCCGCTGCCGCCCGCCGCGAGCACCCCGTCCGCACAGCCGCCGGTGGCGTCGGAGCCGATGGTCACCGAAGCCCCGTCGAAGACGAGCCCGGTACCGCTGGGCGAGACCACCTCGCTCGGGACGAAGGGCGAGGATGGCCGGGAGCTGGTGATCTACGCCTTCCCGATCGACGAGCCCGCGCTGCCGGGCGTCGAGTTCGGATTGCAGGTCGCCTACCGGAACGTCGACGGCAGCTACGAAGCGCTCTTGGGCAGCAACGAGTTCAAGGGGTCCGACCGGTCGTTCGGCTTCCACGCGGTGGACGGCGGCGACATCGTCCAGGACACCTTCGTGCCCGTGTTCGGTTACTTCGCCGGTCCGGCGACGCGGATCACCAGCACGGTCCGGGGAAAGCCGGTCGAGGCGAACGTGGTGCCCTGGAGCGGGGACCCGTCGGTCATGATCTTCTGGTTCTCCCCGTCGGACGTGGAGTCGACGGGCGTGCTGACCCCACTCGTCGCCTACGACGCGAGGGGCCAGCGCCTCACGAAGTGAGCGACCGATCTTCACCCGAGCCGAGGTGTGGTCGCCGGATTTCGGCGAAATAGGCCTTGACCGAGGACCGGTACAACCCGACGATGCCGAGCACCGTCCCCACGAGGGTTACCGCGTCGATCACGACGAGGACGATCCCCAGGCCTGACACCTGTACTTCGCCGCCCACCGTGGTGGCGCGCCCTGTCGCGTACAGATAGTCGACCACCGCGGCGATCACGGTGATCAGCAAGATGAGGCTCATGAGGCTCGCCGAAACGGTGACGGCCACCCGTGCCCAGTTCCGGCCCGCCCGGGTCACCACGCACAGTGCCATCTGGACGACGCCGAGCACGAGGAACCAGACGACGACCGGCGGATCCGAATCCTCCGGACGGAAGCGGGACCCGTCCGCGGCTTGCATGAAGGCGAGGATCGAGAACAGCCCCGAGGTGATCATCCACGTCAAGGCCGCCAGGGCCAGAACGGTCGTCGCACGCTTCAGGGTCTTGGGCACTCGCGGATGGTAGCCGTGCCCAGCCGGGACGGGTCCCGGGAAGGTCAGGCGGCGGCCTGGGTCAGCACCTGGTCGACGACGGCGTGCGACGGCAGGATCAGATCCCGCTCGACGTCGGCGTCGATCTTGCCTTCGAGCAGTTCGAGGAACCGGTCCAGCTGGGTCGCGAGCGGTTCGCGCGCGGTGACCAGTTCCGGGATCTCGATGACGGTCTGCTGCCGGTAGCCGAGGCCGTCCTCGGTGACCGAGTCGTGCGAGACGTGCCGGTAGATGGTGACGTCGCGGCGGAGCAGGTCGATCTCGATCATGCGGTCCAGTTCGGACACCCACAGCGAGCGGACCTTGCGCTGCCCGAGGCGGGACGCGGAAACCGTGGCGAGGCCGGACTCGAACGACAGCACCGTCTCGATGGTGTCTTCGGCGCCCTCGACCGAGTTCGGGTGGAAGTAGCCCGCTCCGGAGGCGACCCGCTGCGGGGTCGCGCCGCCGAAGAACTGGATCGCCAGGTCGACGTCGTGCACCAGCAGGTCCCACGCGACACCGGTCTTGATGCGCGGCGCGTACGGGCCGTGGCGGCGGGCCATCAGGTGGATCGGCTCGTTGACCAGCGCCCGCGCGGTCATCACGGCCGGGTTGTAGCGCTCCAGGAGCCCGCACATCAGCGGAACGTCCTTCTTCGCCGAGAGTCCGACGATCTCCTTGGAGAACTCGAGGCTGTTGCAGACCGGCTTCTCGACGAGCAACGGCTTGCCCTGGCCCAGGATCTCCTGCGCCAGCTCGTAATGCGCCTCGGTGGCCGAGGCGAGCACGACGGCGTCCACATCGGACAGCGAGCCGATTTCGGGCGTCCACTGGGTTTCGTAGCGCTCGGCGACCTTGCGGCCCGCCTCTTCGCGCGGGTCGATCACGCGGACGAGGTCCACGCGCTCGTTCGCGGCGAGGACACGGGCGTGCAGCGAACCCATGTTGCCGGTGCCGATGAGGGCGATCTTGTGCGTCGTCATGCGCCGAGAACCTCGCGAACCGTTTCGATGATGGTGTCCAGGTCGGACTCGGAGAGGTGCGGGTGCACGGGCAGCGAAAGCGCCTGCGCGGCGACGGAAGCGGCCACCGGGAAGTCCTCGACCTTCGCGTCGGGGATCAGCGGGTTGTTCCGGTAGCAGTCGTAGTCGAAGACGATCTTCGGGTAATAGATCCCGTTGCCGATGCCGCGTTCGGTGAGGGCGGCGGCGAGTTCGTCGCGCGAGAGGAACGCGTGCGGGCCGACCAGCACGGTGTACTGGTGCCACACGTGTTCGCGGCCCGGAAGGACCTGCGGGAGGTCCAGACCCGGCGTGCCGGCGAGGCCTTCGGAGAGGCGCTTCGCGTTGGCCTGGCGGGAGGCGGTGAGCTGGTCCAGCTTCTCCAGCTGCGGGATGCCGACGGCGGCGTGCAGGTCGGTCATCCGGTAGTTGTGCCCGGCGACCTCGTACTGGTAGCGGGCGCGCATGCCCTGGTTGCGCAGCACGCGCAGCGCGTCGGCCAGCTTGTCGTCATCCGTGGTGATGACGCCGCCCTCGGCGGTGGTGATGTTCTTGGTGGCGTACAAGGAGAAACAGCCGATCCCGAAGGATCCGGCCTGCTTGCCCTCGAAGGAGGCCCCGACGGCCTGCGCGGAGTCCTCGATCACCTTGAGGCCGTGCTCGGCGGCCAGCGGCGCGAGCTTGCCCATGTCCGCGGTCTGCCCGTAGAGGTGCACGGGCATCAGGACCTTGGTGCGGTCGGTGATCACGGCGGCGACGGCGTCCGGGTCGATCGCGAAGTCGTCGCGGCGGATGTCGGCGAAGCGGACGGTCGCGCCCGCCTCCAGGATCGCGTTCAGCGTCGCCACGAAGGTGAACGGCGAGGTGACGACCTCGTCGCCCGGCTTGAGGTCGAGCGCCTGGATGGCGGCGACCAGCGCGGTGGTGCCGTTGTTGACGGCGATCGCGTGCTTCGTGCCGGAAACGCTCGCGAACGCATCCTCGAAGCGCTTGACCATCGGTCCCTGTGCGATGGCGCCGGATCGCAGCACCTCGACGACGAGGTCCTCCGCGTCACGGACGTCGACCACGGTAATGGGGATCATCTGCAAGTCTCTCTCGACTGGGCGTTCTGGTGCGTCCGGTACAGTGAGCCGCCGGTTCTGCGCCCGGCCGCCCTCTCTGGCGCGGGCCACACGTTACCGGGACCGCCGAAGCGCCCATTACCCCAGGCTGCCTCCCAGCCACAACGAACGGATCTCACGTGGTGAACCGCATCCACCCGACAGCAGTCATCGGCGAGGGTGTCGAGCTCGGTGACGACAACGTCATCGGACCGTTCACGGTCATCGTGGGCCCGGCACGGATCGGTGACGGCAACTGGATCGGCCCGCACGTGACCATCGGGACCCCCGGCGAGGACCGCGGCCGTGAGCACCCCGCCGCCTGGGACTCCGCGCCGAACGGTGATCCCGATCACGACGGGCACGGCGTCGTCATCGGCAGCCGCAACCGGATCCGCGAGTACGTCAGCGTCCACCAGGGCACCTGGCGCACGACCACCATCGGCGACGGCGGCTACTTCCTCCGCGGCTCCCACATCGCCCACGATTGCCTGGTCGAGGACGCCGTCACGGTCGCGTCGAACGTGATCACCGGTGGCCACTGCCACATCTGGGCCGGGGCGAACCTCGGCATGGGCGCGATCCTGCACCAGCGGGTCGTGATCGGCCCCGGTGCGATGGTCGGGATGAGCTCCGCGGTCCGCAAGGAGGTGGGCGCGTTCACCATCGCCGTCGGCAACCCCGCGCGGGTGACCGGCGTCAATACCGTCGGGCTGTCCCGCCGCGGGCTGGACGAGGCCACCATCGAGGCACTGGGACCGTGGCTGAAGGGTAAGGGCGGTCTCCCTGAGGACGGGCTGGCCGACCGGCTGCCCGGCGACCTCTCTACCTTGGTGAAGGCGTGGGACGCCCGTCCGCGCGAGTGAGTGCTAGGAGTTCAACGATGGCGGAAGTCGCCGGCAAGCTGCGTGAGGTCTTCGTCGAGGCGCTTGACCTCGATGGCGAGGTCGACGTCGAAAACTTGAAGTACCGCGACATCGAGGCCTGGGACTCGGTGGGGCACATGGCGCTGGTCGCGGCCATCGAGGACGAGTTCGAGGTGGAATTCGACACCGACCAGGTGATCGACATGTCGAGCTTCAAGGTCGCCGTCGACATGGTCACCGACCTCCAGTCCAAGTGATGCTGGACGGCAAGGTCGCCCTGGTCACCGGCGGTACCCGGGGGATCGGGCTGGCCACCGCGCGGGCGCTCGCCGAGGCGGGCGCCACCGTCGTGCTGACCGGTCGTGACGAGGCGAAGGCCAAGGAAGCGGCCGCGGCGGCGGGTGCCGCGAGCGGGCTCGCCCTGGACGTCACCGACGCCAAGGCCGTGTCGACGGTGGTCCGCGGCGTGGCCAAGGAGCACGGCAAGCTCGACATCGTGGTCGCCAACGCCGGGATCATGGAGGACGCGCTCCTCGGCATGATCCGCGACGAACTGATCGACACCACGCTGAGCACGAACGTCGCGGGCACGCTGCACACCGTCCAGGCCGCGGCCAGGGCGATGATGCGCAAGAAGACCGGCGCGATCGTGGTGCTGGCCTCGATCGTCGGCGAGCACGGAAGTGCTGGTCAGACCGTGTACGCGGCCTCGAAGGCGGCGGTGGCGAACATCGCGCGTTCGGCCGCGAAGGAACTCGGCCGGTCCGGGATCCGGGTCAACGCGGTGGCGCCCGGCGTCATCGACACCGACCTGACCTCGGGGCTGACCGAGGATGCCAAGGCCGAGAACATCGGCAAGACGCCCCTCGGACGGCTCGGGACGCCCGAGGACGTGGCGAACGCGATCCGGTTCCTGGTCAGTGATGACGCCGCGTTCATCACGGGGCAGGTGCTGGGCATCGACGGAGGACTTGTTCTCTAATGACCCTTTTGGGTGTGGGCGCACGACTGATAGACGTCACGAGCGGCAAGACGCTCGCGGGCGAGGAACTCGACACCGAGGTCGCCCGCGTGGGGACCGCGTTGTCGCTGCTGCCGCCCGGTGCGCTGTTCGCGCGGATGGCGGTGGACCTGCCCAGCGTGCTGAACTACCTCGGCGCGTTCGAGGCGGGCCGCGCGATCGCGCTGATCGACCCGGCGCTCGACGCCGACGTCCTGGCGGGGCTCATCGAGCGCTTCCGCCCGGCCGCCGTGCTGTCCGCGCCGGACGCGCCCGCACCCGAGGGCTACGGCGTCTCCGACGGGCACTGGGTCCGGGAGTCCGCCGAAGGGGTCGAGCCGCATCCCCACCTGGCCGTCCTCCTGCCGACCAGCGGTTCCACCGGAAACCCGAAGCTGGTCCGGCTCTCTCGTGGCGCGGTGTTCGCCAACGCCGACGCGATCGCGCAGGTGCTCGGCATCGACCGTGACGAGGTCGCGCCGACCAGCCTCCCGCTGCACTACAGCTACGGCCTGTCCGTGCTGAACTCCCACCTCGTCCGCGGCGCGACCGTGGTCATCGAGCCCTCCGGGGTGCTCGGGCGCGGCTTCTGGGACGCGGTCAACGAGTACGAGGTGACGTCGCTCGCCGGGGTCCCGTATCACTACGAGATGCTGCGGCGCCTCAAGTTCGACCCGGCGAAGTACCCGACGCTGCGCACGCTGACCCAGGCGGGCGGCAAGCTCCGCGACGACCTCGTCGCCCAGTTCAACGACAAGATCCGCGCGGTCGGCGGGCGGATGTTCGTCATGTACGGGCAGACCGAGGCCGCGCCGCGGATGACCACCGTCCCGGCGGAACGGCTCGCGGAAAAGCTCGGTTCCGCCGGGCCCGCGCTGCCCGGCGGCTCGTTCGCCGTCCGGCGCGAGGACGGCTCCGAGACCAAGCACCCGAAGATCGTCGGCGAGGTCGTGTACCGCGGGCCCAACGTGATGATGGGCTACGCCGACGACGAGGCCGGGCTGGCCGCGGGCGACGAATGGGGCGGCGTGCTGCCCACCGGCGACCTCGGCTACCTCGACGAGGACGGGTTCCTCTACATCACCGGACGGCTCAAGCGGATCGGCAAGGTCTTCGGCAACCGGGTCAGCCTGGATGATCTCGAGCACGCCGTGCGTTCTGCTTCGGTGGGGATCGACGTCGTGGCCGCCGTCCCGGCCGGGGACAAGGTCGTCCTGTTCGCCGAAGGGGCGGACAAAGATATGTGCAAGGACGCCGCGAAGGCGCTGTCCGAGCGGCTCCACCTGCACACCAGCGGGTTCGACGTCCGCGCATGCGACACCGTGCCGCTGCTGGCCAGCGGCAAGATCGACTACCGGTCGCTGGAGGCCCAGGTATGAGTGTGTTCACGCTTTCGCAGGCTGAGCGCGAGAAGTCACTGCTTCCGCAGCTGGCCGAGCTCACCGCGCACCACCGCGAGAACTCCGAAGGTTACGACCGGATCCTCTCGTCGCTGGGCATCGCGCGGGACGCTTCGTTCTCTTCGATCGCGGACCTGCCGTGGCTGCCGGTGCGGATGTTCAAGACGCACGACCTCCGGTCCATTCCGGAGTCCGAGATCTTCAAGACGCTGACGTCGTCGGGCACCACCGGCGCGGGCGCGTCGCGGATCTACCTGGACAAGGCCGCCGCCGGCGCGCAGACCAAACAGCTCGGCGCGACGCTGCAGGAGGTCCTCGGCGGTGAGCGGCTGCCGATGCTGATGGTCGACACCATCGGCATCATCAAGAACCGCCGCTCGTTCTCCGCGCGCGGCGCCGGAGTGCTGGGCATGGCCAACTTCGGCCGCAAGCACACCTACGTGCTCGACGAGAACGATGAGCCGGACGTCGAGGCGGTCAAGACCTTCCTCGCGACCTACGGCGACAAGCCGTTCCTGATCTTCGGGTTCACCTTCATGGTGTGGCAGTACCTGTACGAGGTCGCGCGTGAGCACGAGCTCGACCTGTCGAACGGGATCCTGATCCACTCGGGCGGCTGGAAGAAGCTGATCGACCGCGCGGTCGACAACACCGAGTTCCGCCGCCGCTTCAAAGAGGACACCGGGCTCACCCGGATCCACAACTACTACGGGATGATCGAGCAGATCGGCACCGTGTTCCTCGAAGGACCGTCCGGGAACTCGTTGTACTGCCCCGATTTCGCCGATGTCGTGATCCGGAACCCGGAAACCTGGGAAGAACAGCCGGTCGGAGCGCCCGGCGTGATCGAGGTCGTCAGCACGCTGCCGCACTCGTATCCGGGACACGTCCTGCTCACCGAGGACCTCGGTGTCTACAACGGAATCGACGACGGCGACTGGCCGGGCAAGCACTTCTCGGTCATGGGCAGGCTGCCCAAGGCCGAAGCCCGCGGTTGCTCGGACACCTTCCAGGGAGCGGCGGCATGACCCTCAACCAGCGTTTCCCGCTTTCGGACGGCATCGAGGTCGACAAGCTCGTCGAAGAGCTGCGTGCCGAGCCCGTCGGTGGACGGCTTCGCGTCGGAGACCCGCGCGTCGTCGAGTTCCTGACGAAGTTCGCGCGCAAGCTGCTCGCGCCCGCGACGGCCCGCCGCTTCCCCGAGCTGGCCTCGCTCGGTTTCTTCCTGCGCAAGGGAGAGATCGCCAAGGCTCTGTCCACTTTGGAAACTTCCGGCGACGCGCTGCGATTCCCTCGCGGACTGGTCTTCCACGTGCCGCCCGCCAACGTCGACACGATCTTCGTGTACTCGTGGGCGCTTTCCGCGCTGGCGGGCAACCACAACGTCGTCCGCGTGTCCTCGCGTTCGGCCGGTGCCGCCGAAACGGTGCTGGAGGCACTGAACGCCGCACTGTCCGAAGTGGACTCCGACACCGCCGCCGCGATCACCGCGACGCAGCGGATGGTCACCTACGACCGCAGTGACGCGATCAGCGGTGCGTTGTCGGTCGCCGCGGACCTGCGGGTCATCTGGGGCGGCGACGCCTCGGTCGCGGCGCTGCGCAAGTACCCGCTGGCGCCGCACGCGCGCGACCTGACCTTCCCGGACCGGTCTTCGTTCGCGGTCGCTTCGGTGCGTGGCTGGCACGAGGCCTCCGAGACCGAGCGCCGCGGTGCCGCCGAAGGGTTCTACAACGACTCGTACTGGTTCGACCAGGCCGCCTGCTCGTCGCCGCGCGCGGTGTTCTGGGTCGGTGACGAAGCGGGCGCGAAGGCCGCCGGGCAGGAGTTCCGGAAGCTGCTCGCCGAGGTCCTGGCGAAGAAACAGCACGTCACCGAGCCCGCGATGGCCGTCCAGAAGCGGGTTTCGGCGTACGGCGCGGCCGTCGACGGGCTCGTCAACGGCATCGAGTTCCAGGGCAACGGCATCGCGACGCTCGAACTGGCCGACCCCGCGATCCTCCCGCGCGAATGGCTCGGCGCGGGCACTTTCGCCAACGCGCGGGTCGACACGCTTTCCGACCTCGTCCCGATCGTGCTCCGCAAAGATCAAACCGTCGGTCAATTCGGCTTCAGCAAAGAAGAATTGACGCAATTCGTGACGGAATTGGCGGGGCGCGGCGTCGACCGTGTCGTTCCCTTCGGATCGGCCCTGACGTTCTCCGCGATTTGGGACGGCTACGATCTGCTGACCGAGTTCAGCCGCTTGGTGACCGTACAGGCCTGACCAGCGGCGAAAGAGGCCAAGCGAGGAGGTTCAGTGACGACAGTCGAAACGCCGGAGGGGGAATCCCCGGTTGCGGTAAAGCAACCGAAATCCACCAAGGCGAAGATCCTCGACGTCGTCCGCTGGGTTGCCATCCTGCTGGTCGTCGCTTTCGCGGCGAAGACACTTGTCGCCAATTGGGGTGAATTCTGGCGGACGTTGTCCGACGTCGCCTGGGAATCCTCCACGCTGAGCCTGCTCGCGCTGATCGCCGCCATCATGGTGTCGACCTACGGCTGGCAGGTCATGGTCGACGACCTCGGCAAGCCGATCGGCTACGCCCGCGGCGCGCAGATCTGCCTCGTCGGCTCGCTCGGCAAGTACGTGCCGGGTTCGGTGTGGGCGTACCTGCTGCAGATGGAACTGGGGCGCAAGGCCGGGCTCGCCAGGGCCCGGATCTTCACCGGTTCGCTGATCCAGCTCGGCGTCGGCGTGGTGTCCGCGCTGGTCGTCTCGCTGCTCGCGGCCCCCGCGGTGTTCAGCAATAGCCCGCGCGCGATGTGGTTGTTCGTGCTCATCCCGGTCGGCCTCGCGATGCTGCACCCGAAGGTGCTCACCTGGGGCACGTCGCTCGTGCTGCGCATCCTGCGCCGCCCGCCGCTCGACCACCGGCTGAGCTGGTCGGTCGTCGGGAAGGTCTTCGGCTCGTCGACGGCGGCGTGGGCGCTGCAGGGCGTGCACCTGTGGCTGCTGGCGAACTCCGTCGGCACGCCGGGCTTCAGCGGATTCGTGCTGTGCGTCGGCGCGATGGCCGTCGCGATGACCGTCGGGACGTTCGCGTTCATCCTGCCCAGCGGGGTCGGTGTCCGTGAGGTCGCGCAGGTCGCCGTGCTGACCGCTTCGGGCCTCACCGTCGGCCAGGCGACCGCCTTCGCCATCGCTTCGCGGGTCATGTTCACGGTCGCGGACCTGATCACCGCCGGCGCCGCCGCTCTCTCCGCGCGCCTCGCCACCCCACGCTGACCCCCGGGGCGTGTCCCGCAACTAGAGGACGAAACGCGGTCAGGGGTTCAGCCGGTAGATCACCGCGTCCGGGTTCCGGTAGACCTCGGTCACGAAGCTCAAGCCGTCCAGATCGCGCAGCCCTGCCTGACGCTGGGCGCCGGGCGGGTAGCCGTACTGCCCGAGGATCACCCAGCGCACGTTCAGCCGCCGCACCGCCGCCCGCACCTCGGCGTTCGACGGGTACTCGCGGAAGTGCCACTCCAGCAGCCGCGCGTCCGACGGCGACAGCGTCTCGTCGAAATGCCCCGAAGTCGTCCGGACGCCGGAAAGCGCGTAGGTCCACACCGTCCCGTCCAGACGGTCGTTCACCGCGCGCTCACCGGGCTTCGCGAACTCGGCGAGCTTCTCCATTGCGGCGGCTTCGTCCGGGCTCACCGGCAGTTTGTGCGTGTTGATGCCGGGCGTGTTCGCGTAGCCGGACGCGATCTTCTCCGCGTTGGACCGCGCGTAGAAACCATTGCTCAAGAAAGCGAACCCGCCGAACACCGCCACCGCGACGACGAGCGCGGGCACCTTGCGGTGCACCACGGTGTCCCGCAGCCACGCCTGCGTCTCGGCGAGCCCGTGCGCCGCGATGATCGACAGGGGGATCGCGGCCATCGACATGAACCGGTACGGATCGTTCCACCACGGCCGGGACAGTGTCAGCACGATCGGCTGCTCCGACGACGTCACCGCGATGTAGGCGAGCCCGGTGATCAGCGCCGTCACGCCGATCCAGCGCAACGCGCCCGCCCGCGCGAAGAAAATGAACCCCGCCAGCAACGCGGCCGAAAGCCACACCTGCGGATAGGGCTCGTGGTGCTGGAAGCCCAGCAGGGCGCCGAGCGCCGTCGTCGCCCGCCATTCCACCGGCCAGCTGCGGTAGGGCACCTCGCCGTTCGCGAGGCCGATCGCGCCGAACAGCTGCAGCCCCGCCACGACGACCGCGATCGCGCCGACGATCGCCAGCGCGCGCAGGTCCCGCACGATCCGCGGCCACCGTTCACCGGGCGCGACCCAGCGCTGCAGCAGCAGCGGACCGGCGAACAGCATCGCGCCGAACAACGCCGACGAGTGCACGCACAGCAGGCCGACGGCGCTGATCACCAGGACGAAGCCGGTGTCGGGCGCCGGACGGTCGAGGTACCGCTTCACCGCGACGGCGGCCAGCGGGGTCAGCGCCAGGCCGAGCAGGAACGGCAGCAAAGGTCCCCTGCTCATCGATTCGTACAGGCCCATCACCGGCGCGATCGAGACGAGCGCGACCGCGCCCGCGAGCACCGCCCGGCCCCGGAACACGCGCACCATCGTGATCAGCGACAACGCGAGCAGCGCGGGCAGCAGTGCGGTGTTCACGTCCAGGGTCAGCGGGATGGTCGCCGGGCTGAGCAGGTACACCACGGACGCGAGCAGGTGATACGCGTTGGGGTAGAACACCGGCGCCGCGTCGCCGTACCAGTTGACCTCGCCGGTGCCGAACAGGCTGCCGTCCCCGGTTTCGGCGATCTGCCGCACGCCGTTCGCGTGATAGACGGCGTCGAAACCCTGCGGGATGGCGTCCAGCCTGCCCATCCCGCGCACCACGGCGTACATCCCGACGGCGGCCGCGAGCAGCAGACAGGCCCCGACGGCGAGGTGCCCGGCCCGGCCCCACAGCGGTTCCTCCGGCTCAGGTGGCCATCGGCGCAGGGTGAGCCGTCGCAGGCCGTAGGCGACTCCGGCGAACAAGGCCGTCGCCACCGCGTACGTCACCGGGCCGAACGGGAGCCCGAGGGCGGCCGTCCACGGCCCGGCGAGTCCGCCGATGGCGTAACTCAGCAACGGCGTCATGCCCGCGAGCACCCAGCCGCGCAGACCGACGGCGAGACCCGTGAGCAGGCCGGGAAGGGCGATGACGAGCAGTGCGACGCACACCGTGACGACGTCGGCCGACAGGGAGGTCTGGGTGGGCACAGGCTTCCTCGGGGTGGGGAATCCGCACGAAACCCCCGAGGTGCGGAACGGAATGGGAAGCCAGATTAACCGCCGAGGGCCGTTACCCGAAGGAGTCACATCCCGTCGGGGAAAACGGCGGAACGACGCCTACTCCGCGCACACTAAACTCACCCATTCGTGTCAACTAACTGCGCCGAAAGAAACACCTTGGCGCGGTGATCGATACTTGACCGTAGTCTTTCGTCAGGGGAGTGGCTCGGCCCGGAAGGGTGGGGATCAGGTGGTGTTCGCGCTCGTCGGCGCCTGGTTCGTGGTCGCCGCCTTCGTTCTCGTGGCCTGGCCCAAGATCAGTGCCGACAAGAACTGGCGTGCCGCCGCGCTCACGCTGACTCTCGGTTTCTCACTGGTGCACCAGCTGGTGTTTTCGACCATCGCGGAAGACGCGTACATCACTTTCCGCTACGCCCAGAACATCGCCGACGGCAATGGTCCGGTGTTCAACACCGGCGAGCGGATCGAGGGGTACGCGAATTTCCTCTGGATGATCGTGATCGCGTTGCCGAAGGCCGCTTTCGGGGCCGACATCGAGACCTCCGCGATCGTCCTCGGGATCCTCGCCACCCTCGGCGCCGTGCTGCTCGCGCACGTGACGGTGAACCGGGTGGTCGCGCGGGCCGCCGGTGAGCCTCGCCCGGCCTACGGGGTGGCCGCCGCGGTACTCGTCGCGGGCGCCGGAGGGCTCGCCGCGTATGGCGGATCCGGCACCGAGACGCCGTTGTTCGTGCTGCTCTTGTTCGGCGTCTTCGCCTCGCTCGCGGCCCGGCGCCCGGTCGTCGCGGGCGTACTCGTCGCGTTCGCGATGATGACGCGACCGTCGGGGATGTTGCTCGCGGTACTGGTCGGCTGCTGGCTGGTCATCGCCGCGCTGCGCGGCCGCTACACCTGGTGGTCGCCGGCGGGCTGGCTGCTCGGCGGGCTCGTTTTCGCCGCGCCGTGGACGGCGTGGCGGGTGACCTACTACGACCATGTCCTGCCTTCGTCGGTAGTCATCCCCTTCGACATCGATGTCTCGGCGCGCGTCGACCGCGGTTGGCAGTATCTCTCCGGATTTTCGGTGGTCCACCAGGGCTTCCTGCTGCTCGGCCTGGTCGCGGCGGGGGCGTTGCTCCTGCGCCGCACCGGCCGGGCGCCGCATGAGGCCGAGGCCAGATCGCTGACCTGGCTGATGCTCGTCACCGCCGTCGCCACCGCCGGGTTCGTGGTCTTCTTCGGCGGCGACGCCGGGCCCGCCTGGCGTCTGCTGGCGCCGATCCCGCCACTGCTGTCGGTGGCGGCGGTGTCGGTCTACGGCGTGCTCACCGCGGTCACGAAACCGAGCCCCCGGCCGCGTCCACCGGTCCAACGGCTGATGCCCGCCGCCGCGGTGGCGCTGTCCGGGCTCGCCGTGCTGGTGTCGGTGTTCAGCCCGGACATGCTGGCTCGCGTGCGCGCCTGGCACGACCACGGCGCCCAGATGGAGGAGATCGGCCGCTGGCTCGACGCCTACCTGCCACCCGGTTCGGTCGTGAGCACGTCCGCGCCCGGA
The DNA here is from genome assembly GCF_055580625.1 of Amycolatopsis sp. NPDC031561. NCBI lineage: Bacteria > Bacillati > Actinomycetota > Actinomycetes > Pseudonocardiales > Pseudonocardiaceae > Amycolatopsis > Amycolatopsis sp. NPDC031561. Next base: position 169,429 of record NZ_JBVILA010000002.1, read on the forward strand.
GTGCTGTCGTACCACGCCGGGACGCAGTTGCAGATCGTCGGCGTCCGCGGTCAGACCGAAGAAGCGGGCGAGGCCGTCGTCTCCCGGCGGCGCCCGACGATCGCCGTCATCACCGACAACGGCTACTCGGCGAAGCAGTCCTGCGTGATCGACCCGGCGTACTCGGAGAGGTACCGCGTCGCGACCTTCGCGCGTGAAGGAACGTCGTCCTGGCTCACCGTGTTCCTCCGGGCCGACGTCGAGCGGTCGGTCACGACGGCCCTCGACTTCTCACGCGATTTCCGCCACGTACCGTGCCCTTCGTGAGTGTCGACGAACGCGTCCTTCCGAGCCGACCAGCAGCGCTTGAAGCACCTTCGCGCCTGTTCGGCTTCGGCGTGTTCGCCGTCGCGCTCACCGTGCTGCTCGTCCGCTTCCTCGTGCCGCGGCCGGTCGCGATGTCCGACAACGGTGACGGTTTCCGTGTGCTGTGCGGCGCGGGCATCCCGTGGAAGGGCAAGCCCGAGCAGTTCGTGCATCTCGCCTACACCGTTCCGGCGGGCGAATGCGACGCCACGTATCTCCTGACCCAGAGCTGGTTCGCGCGGATCGCGCGGTCGATCGGCGGCCTGCTCGGCCTCGAATCGACGCTCAGCCTGGTCGTGCTCGGCGTGCTGACCAGCGTCCTCGCCGCCGCGGCGGTCGCGCTGATCGTCGTCGGACTGCCGTACTCACGCCGTGTCCGCGGCTTCGCGACCGTGGGGCTGTTGCTGGTCGTCGCGGATTCCGCGTTCTTCGGCTACTTCGCTTCCGTGCTCGGTGAAGGTGCCGCGTTCCTCGGTCTTCTGCTCGCCGTCGGCGGCTTGCTGGTGGCCGCGAGGCCTGGTTGGTGGCGCTACGCGGGCCTGGCGGTGCTGCTCTTCGGCGGCGTCATCGCGGTCAACGCCAAGGTCCAGACGTTGATGATCCTGCCGTTGCTCGCGCTCGCCGCGCTGCTCGTCCGCCCGGAGGGCGTCCGCGGCCTCAAGCGCTGGCTCCCCGTGGTGTTCGTCATCGGCGCGCTCGCCGGAGGCACGGCCTACGCGCAGCAGACCGTCGAGCCCGCGAAGCTGCCCGATGGCTCTCTCGCCGCGCGTCCTGGCGACGATTCGCGCGAGATCAACATGTTCAACACGATCTTCTTGACCATTGTGGACGGTCGGCACGACACCGGGGCCGATCTCGCCGCACTCGGCCTGCCCGCCTCGTTCGGCCAGTACGCGGGCAACGGCTGGTGGCATGCCCGGCCCGCCACGATGGATCCCGAGTACCCGAAGTACCGCGAACAGATCAGCAGGCGCAACGTCGTCGAGTACTTCGCGACGCATCCCTGGCGCACCATCGGAATCCTGGACCGCGCGGCGGGCGATCTGCTCACCGCGCGGCCGCCCTACCTCGGCAGCTTCGACCAGTCGGCCGGTTTCGCGCCGGAGGCGCAGGAATACCGCGTCCCGGTGGCGTCGGCCATCACGGAACTCTTGGCGCCACTGGGTTTCTTCGCGTTACTGCCGATCTGGTCCCTGCTCGCGTGGCGTGGCTGGAAGACCCGGCGTGACGCGGTGGGCGTCGCGCTGGGCTTCCTGCTCGCCGTCGCCGCCGGGCAGTTCGCGCTGGCCGCGCTCGGCGACGGCCTGGAGAACGTCAAGCACCAGGTGATCGCGTTGTACTGCACACTGCTCGGCGTCGTCCTGGCCTCGGTGACCTTCGCGCGTCAGGAGGCCTTGACGTCTTCGACGTCCAAAGTCCCTTGATGCGGCCGGAAGCCGTTGAAGCCCTTGTTCCGTGCCCAGCGCGACGTCGTCGGGAACGACACCAAGGCGGCGAAGATCAGTAGGGCGACGGCGTCGACCCAGAACACCGCCGCGCCGCCGACGAACCGCAGGTTCACCGCGACATAGAGGAAGAACAGCGCGCCGACCCAGAGCCGCCGTCCTTCACCGCGTTGCTGGTCGAGCACGACCGCGGCGAGCGCGAGGATCAGCGGCGCCATCATCACGAACACCCGCGCGGTGTCCGTCGCGACCAGCCGTCCGGCCAGGCAGCAGGCGAACAGCCAGATGCTGGCGATCAGCAGTTCCGCGCGCAGCCCGTGGCGGCGGTACTGCTGGTAGAGGCCGTAGCCGAAGATCAGCCAGAAGAAGTGGAACGTGCTGAACAACTCGACCTGGCCGGTGCCCTTGCTCGCGTTGAGCGCGAAGCGGATGTTGTCGAGCAGGCCACTGTTGGACTGTCCCGCGCCGAAACCGTAGTCGCCGCCGATGAGGTTCTGCGCCCAGAGCCGGTAGCCGATGTAGATGCCGACGGCGACCACGAACACGCCGATGCCCCCCAGGACATCGCGGTCGCGGAAGGAACGGCCTCGCGTCCACGCGATCAGCGGGTACAGCGGGGCCAGGAGGAGAGTCGTTTCCTTGTTGATCGCGCCCAGCACGATGACGATCGCGAACGGGATCAGCTTGCGCTTGAGGATGAACCAGATCGCGAGCAGATAGAGGAGGTTGTTGAGCGGGTCGACCAGCCACGGGTTGCTGAAGGCGTACGGCGCGTACCAGAACGTGCAGGCCAGCGCGACGGCGGCGAGTACCGAGGTGAACAGCTGGAGCTTCAGGTACGAGCGCAGGAATTCGAAGAAGACGAGGATCGTGGCCAGCGTGACCACGAAGGTGAAGGCGACCCAGAGGACGTCGAGGGAGAGCCCGGTCAGCAGATTGCCGCGGTGGACGATCCAGGGGCTCAACATACGCAGCGCGAACGGGTTTTCGACGGCCGCGCCGGTCTGCTCTGACATCCGGTAGTAGTTCACCGCGTCGCCCCAGGCCAGCTCGTGCGGCTTGGGGAACTTCGGCATGAACGAGATCAGATTGATCAGGGAAACCGTGCTCAGCGCGAGATAGGCCCAGAGGCGCTGAGCGCCGGGTCTGCCTCTCGGCATGAGCGAGATTTCGGTGGTTTCGTGCGTCACGATCGCATTTTAGGGCAGTGACCTGGGGTGATGGCGTGGAAGCCCGCCTGTGACCTACGCGACCGTAGGTTGGTTACCCTACGGTAGCGTAACCTGGGCGAATGGCCGATCTCGTTTACCCGCCCGTCATCATGGCGGCGAAGCTGATGTTCCGGGTGCTGGACAACCGCATCCGGGTGGAGGGGACCGAGCACATCCCGGCCACCGGCGGCGCAGTCATCGCCTGCAACCACGTGAGCTACCTCGACTTCATCTTCTGCGGGCTCGGCGCGCAGCCGGCGAAACGCCTGGTCAGGTTCATGGCGAAGAAGGAGATCTTCAGCAACCGGATCGCCGGACCGCTGATGCGCGGCATGCACCACATCTCCGTCGACCGCGGCGCGGGTCTCGCGTCGTACCGCGAAGCCGTCGAGCGCCTGAAGGCCGGAGAGGTCGTCGGGGTGTTCCCCGAAGCCACGATCAGCCGCTCGTTCACCGTGAAGGACATCAAGTCCGGCGCCGTCCGGATGGCCGCCGAAGCCGGTGTCCCGGTGGTGCCGATGGCGCTGTGGGGAACGCAGCGGTTGTGGACCAAGGGTCACCCGAAGGACCTCACCAAACGCCACGTCCCGATCTCGATCCTCGTCGGCGAACCGATGCACCCGAAGGCCGAAGAAGACGCCGAAGTCCTCTCGAAGGACCTTCGCGTGCGGATGTCGGCGCTCGTGGACCGCGTCCAGGCGAACTACCCGGAGAAGCCGGGTGCCGACGACGAGCGCTGGTGGCTGCCCGCGCACCTCGGCGGCACCGCGCCGACCCCGGAAGAGGCCACCAAGCTCGACCGCGAAGGCCGCTAAAACCAGCGCTCGAGCACCTGTGCGACACCGTCTTCGGAGTTCGGGGCGGTCACCTCGTCGGCGACGTCCAGGACGTGGCGGTGTCCGTTGGCCATCGCCACCCCGTGCCCGGCCCAGCCGAGCATCTCGACGTCGTTGGGCATGTCCCCGAACGCGATCACCCGCTCGGCCGGGACGCCCAGCCGCTCGGCGACCTCGGCCAGCCCGGTCGCCTTCGTGATGCCGTGCGCGGAGACCTCGATCAGGCCGGAGTTCGTCGAGTAGGTGATGTCGACGGCGCCGCCGAGCACTTCGTGGGCCGCCAGCGCCATCTCCTCGGAGGTCATCCCGCGTTTGCTGATCATCAGCTTGATCGCCGGATGCCCGAGCACCTCGGCCCTCGGCGCCTGCGTGCCCTCGTTGTCACCCCACGGGTTGTGGTAGTCCGGTTCGATCACGAAATTGCGCATTTCCGGGTCGAGCGCGGACTCGCCGATCCGCTCCGCGGCGTACCGGCAGCCGGGAAGAGCGTGATCAAGAGCACTCACCGCGTCGTGCAGCAGCGTGGGTTCGAGCATGCCGTGGACGGCCACGATCCGGTCCGTCCCGACCTCGTACAGCACCGCGCCGTTCGCGCAGACCGCGTAGCCGGTCAGGTTCAGCGGGTTCGCGATCGGGGCGATCCAGCGCGGCGGCCGCCCGCTGACCAGCACGAAGGGGACTCCGGCCTCGGTGACGCGCCGGACGGTGCCGATGGTGCGTTCGGTCAGGGCCTCCATCGGGCCGAGCAGGGTGCCGTCGACATCGGACGCGATCAGAAGGGGTTTCTCCACCGTCACATTGTCCCCGAACATCCGCCCATCGGGCGAAGGGCCGACGGGCACCGCTAGGTTCGGCGACTGTGCGCGTAGGCATCGTGATCCTTCCGGAAGATCGTTGGTGGGCGGCCGAGCCGAAATGGCGGGCCGCCGAGGAATACGGCTTCGACCACGCTTGGACGTACGACCACCTCGGCTGGCGGACTCTCGTCGACGGCCCGTGGTTCAGTGCGATGCCAACGTTGACGGCGGCCGCGACGGTGACGTCGAAGATCAGACTGGGCACCTTCGTGGCGTCGCCGGTCGCGCGGCACCCCGTGCCGTTCACCCGCGAGTTGACCACCCTCGACGACATCTCCGACGGCCGCTTCATCCTCGGCGTGGGCGCCGGCGTCCCGCACACCAACTACGACGCCGCCGTCCTCGACGGCCCGGAACTGTCGGTCAAGGAACGCACGGACCGCTTCACCGAGTTCGTCGAAGCACTCGACGGCCTGCTGATGACCGACGGCTTCGACTTCGAGGGCGAGTACTACCGGGCCAAGGGCGCGCGGAACCTGCCCGGTTGCGTGCAGCGGCCGCGGCTGCCGTTCCTCGTGGCCGCGAACGGCCCCCGCACGATGACGCTCGCCGCGCGGTTCGGCGCGGGCTGGGCCACCACCGGCGTCAAGTCGGAGACCCAGGACGAATGGTGGAAGGGCGTCGCGGGACTCGTGAAGACCTTCGACGAGCGCCTCGAAGCCGTCGGCAGGGACAAGGCGAGCGTGCAGCGGTTCCTGAGCCTCGACTCGGCGCCGGTCTTCTCCCTCTCCAGCGTCGGCGCGTTCACCGACGCGGCCGGGCGGGCCAAGGAACTCGGATTCACCGACATCGTCACGCACTGGCCGCGGTCCGGCGACTACTACGTCGGCCGCGAGTCGACGCTCGAGGAGGTCGTCAGCGACGTACTCCCGGTACTCCAAGGCCGGAGCGCTTAGGCCGATCGGGTGACGTTGGCGGGCCGGGTAAACCGGTCCCGCCCACCGGCCGTCTGAGGGATGAGTACAGCGAGTGGGTGTGGCCGCCGGGCGGCTACCCCTCATGGGTCACCCCGGGGGTGAATGGGGGACTAAGGCTCGCGTGGTCGCGGCGGGGGCAGTCCGCGACCACGCGAGCTGTTTTTCTTGTCGCGCGCTGACGGAAAAATTTCGCGGGGCGCAGATTGTCGTGAGGCTCGCGTTTTCGGGTGAGGCGCCCCGCAAAATGTTTCCGTGGCCTTCGGCCGAAAGAGGGCGCGCGACGGTGAAGTCTCCGTCGGGCGCGGGGCGCCCTTGGGGAGACCGTTGGGTCCTGCTCCTCCGGTCCCGTCTCGCGTTGACCCTCCCGAACGCTATGAAAGGCCCGTTACTTGCAAAATTTGCAAGTAACGGGCCTTTCATAGCGTGTGTGGAGCGTCGGGCACGTGAGCTCGGGTGGCGTCAGCGGTGTGCGGGAGGGTGAGAAGTCCTGGATGTCATGAAAGGGGCTTTCAGGACGAAAAACGTCTTGAAAGCCCCTTTCATGACATGCGTGAGCCGAACAGCGCCTAAGCGAGAAGGCGTCAGCGGGTCAGCGTGTAGATCGAAGCGCCGGCGTTGCCGAAGTCCTTGCGCAGGAAGTTCAGCCCGTCCAGATCCCGCAGCCCCGGCGCCGGCGGCTCACCGATCTTGATCGGCGTGCTCCCGATCAGCACGTGCTTGATGTTCAGCCGCTTCACCGCCGCTTGCACCTCGGGGTCGGTGTCGTAGTCCCGGAAGTGCAGCGCCAGGTACTTCGCGTCCGGCGGCGGCACGCCCGGGTCGTAGTGCCCGGCGACCGGGTGGATGCCGGTGATCGCGTACAGCCAGGCCGTCCCGTCGAAGCGCTCGTTGAGCACCTTCTCGTCCGGCCCGACGTTCATCTTCGTGAGCTGGTCCATCGCGGCCAGCTCGTCGGCGCTGACAGGCGGCGTGACCTCGCCCTCGGGCCCGTTGTAGTACAGGAACGACACCGCGTGCGCGTTCGACTCGGTATAGAAGCCCTTGGTCAGCACGGCCGACGCGGCCACGATGAACACCGCGGTCGCCAGTCCGAGCCGGGCGGGCAGCGCGGGGCGGCTCTTCACCCAGGACCGGCCGCTCGCCCACTTCGCGAACCAGCGTTGTAGCTCGGCCATCCCGTGCCCGGCCAGCAGGCAGAGCGGGATCGCGGCGAGCGCCATCAGCCGGTAGCGGTCGTTCCACCACGGCCGCGACAGCGAGATCACCCACGGTTCGGCACCGAACGACGCGACCAGCACGAACAGCGCGGAGAAGCCCAGCGCGGCGAGCCCGATCCAGCGCATCCGGCCGAGCCGGAACAGGCTCAGGACGCCGATGACCAGCAGCACCGTCAGCCACACCTGCGGCGCGCTCAGCACCTGCCGGAAGGTCACCAGCAGGCCCAGCGACTTCACCACCGGCAGATCCGAGCCCCAGGCGTAGTACGGATAGGAACCCGAAGTGAATTTCAGGGCGCCGAGGATGTGCGGCGCCGCGAGCAGCGCGCTCCCCGCCATCACCGGCACCATCTTGACGACGTCGCCGCCGATGATCCGCCAGCCCGCGCGGCCCTCGGGCACGCCGTCGAGCGGTTTGTGCCGCAGCGCGCGGTACCAGCGCTGCACCACCAGCGGGAAGGCGAACAGCAGCGCGCCGAACAGCGCCGACGAGTGCGCCGCGAGCAGGCCGACGGCGGTCAGCGCGAGCACGAAGCCGGTGTCGAGGCCGGGCCGCGCGAGGAACCGGGCCAGCGCGACCACGGCCAGCGGCGTCAGGACGATCCCCAGTGCGAACGGCAGCAGCCCGCTGGACACCGACTCGTAAGCGCCGGTGGTGGCCGCGGCGGCCACCAGGGCCGTGCAGCCAGCGAACACCGCGCGCCCGCCGAGCTGGCGGATCAGGGCGACCATCGACAGCGCGAAGATCCCGGCGACCGGCATGGTGATGGCGTTCAGGGTGACCGGGATCGTCGTGCCCGAGATCGAGTACACGAGCGAACCGACCAGGTGATACGCGTTCGGGTAGAACGAGCCGTCCGGGTACCAGTTGATGGTGCCCATGCCGGTCAGCGAGCCGTCGCCGGTCTCGGCGATGTAGCGGATGCCGTTCGCGTGGAACACCGTGTCCCAGCGCTGGAACACCGCCGTCGTCCCGCCGCGGGCCGAAAGCACGACGAGGATCGAGATCCCTACGGCCAGCGCCACACAGGCCGCGACGGCGTAGTGCGCCCGCGGGTGCCACTTCGTCGGCGGCTCCTCGGCACCCGGGGTGATCCACCCGCGGCTCTGACCCAGCTTTCTGAGACCGAAGCCGATCCCCGCGAGCACGGCAGTGACGCCCGCCACGGTCAGGGGGTTGTACGACACGCCCGCGAGTGCCAGCCACGGACCGGCGAGGCCGGTTACCGTGTAGGACAACAGCGGGGCCAGCCCCGCCAGGGCCCAGCCGCGCAAACCGGCGGCCCGGCCGACGAGACCGCCGGGGATCGCCAGTACGGCCAGGTAAGTGAGGGTCGCACCGAAGTAGGACCAGAAGGTGTCCGGAGTAGGCACTGCTTCCTAAAATGTGTCTGTCGAAGGTGGAAACCGGTGCTCGGATGCAGAGCACCGAGGCGACCTGCGTACCCTCGACGCCCGTGAGCGCGCACACGAACCCCGACAAGATTACTGAAGCCGATTTCGCCGGCTACGACCTCATCGTGGTCGGGTCCGGATTCTTCGGGCTGACCGTGGCCGAACGGGCCGCGGCCGAGCTCGGCAAGAAGGTCCTCGTGCTGGAGCGGCGCCACCACCTCGGTGGTAACGCCTACTCCGAGGCCGAGCCCGAGACCGGGATCGAGGTGCACCGCTACGGTGCGCACCTGTTCCACACCTCGAACAAGCGCGTGTGGGAGTACGTCAACCGCTTCACCGAGTTCACCGGCTACCAGCACCGGGTCTTCGCCAAGGTCAAGGACCAGGTCTACTCCTTCCCGATGAACCTCGGCCTGATCAACGAGTTCTTCGGCAAGTCGCACACGCCGGACGAAGCCCGTGAGCTGATCGCCAAGCAGTCGTCGGAGTTCGAGACCGCGAACGCGCAGAACCTCGAAGAGAAGGCGATCTCGCTGGTCGGCCGCCCGCTGTACGAGGCGTTCATCCGCGGTTACACGGCCAAGCAGTGGGAGAACGACCCGAAGAACCTCGGCGCCGACATCATCACCCGGCTCCCGGTCCGCTACACCTTCGACAACCGGTACTTCAACGACACCTACGAGGGCCTGCCGGTCGACGGCTACACCGCGTGGCTCGAGAAGATGGCCGAGCACGAGAACATCGAGGTGCGGCTGAACGTCGACTACTTCGACGTCCGCGAGCACATCCCCGCCGGCACCCCGACCGTCTACACCGGTCCGCTGGACCGCTACTTCGGCTACTCCGAGGGCCGCTTCACCTGGCGCACGGTGGACTTCGAGTCCGAGGTCGTCGAGACCGGTGACTTCCAGGGCACCTCGGTGGTCAACTACAACGACGAAGAAGTGCCCTACACCCGGATCATCGAGTTTCGGCACTTCCACCCGGAGCGCAAGCACTACCCGAACGACAAGACGGTCGTGTTCCGCGAGTACTCCCGGTTCGCCGGTGAGGCCGACGAGCCGTACTACCCGATCAACACCCCGGACAACCGCGAGAAGCTCGAGGCCTACCGCGAGCTGGCGAAGACCGAGGCACGGGAAAAGAACGTGCTGTTCGGTGGCCGTCTCGGTACCTACAAGTACCTCGACATGCACATGGCCATCGGCTCGGCGCTGACCGCGTTCGAGAACAAGATCGCGCCGCACCTGACCGATGGCGCGCCTCTCGACGGGTCCCTCGATGCTTGAGAAGGGCGCTCCCACCGGCGAGGTGGCGGTTCTGTCGAAGGTTCAGGGCGTCCTCAAGAGCGACGTCTCGGTGAAGGCGGCACGGGGTCTTTCGCACTTCGGCGAGCACAGCGCGGGATGGTTCGCGCTGGGCCTCGTCGGGGCCGCGGTGGACAAGAAGCGCCGCAAGGACTGGCTGGTCGCCGCGGTCGGCGTCGTCGGCGCGCACGCCGCGTCCATCGCGGTGAAACGCGTGGTCAGGCGACCGCGACCGGACCACCCGAGCGTCGAGGTCCTGGTCTCCACGCCGAGCAAGCTGAGCTTCCCGTCCTCGCACGCGACCTCCACTACGGCGGCGGCGGTGCTCTACTCCGGATTGACCGGGCGTAACCTGGTCCCGGCCCTGGTACCGCCGATGCTGGCCTCCCGGCTCGTGCTCGGCGTCCACTACCCGACCGACGTTCTGGCCGGAGCGGCCCTTGGGGGCGTAGTCGGCGGCTTGATACGTAGGAAGCTGAAGCGACGATGAGTGAAACGACCGAGAAGGCCGATTCCAAGCCTGACGACGTAGATCCCGTGGCCGAGGCCGCCGCACCGAAGAAGGTCGCCGGCGGTCTCGTCGGCGGCATCATCAAGACGGCACGCCCGCGCCAGTGGGTGAAGAACGTGCTGGTGTTCGCCGCACCGTTCTTCGCCTTTTCGAAGTCGACGGACCGGACCGGCCTGCTGATCGCCGCGCTGATCGCCTTCGCGGCGTTCTCGCTGGTGGCCTCCTCGGTCTATCTCATCAACGACGCGATCGACGTCGAAGCGGACAAGGCCCACCCGACCAAGCGGAACCGGCCGATCGCGGCCGGGATCGTGCCGGTCCCGGTGGCCTTCGTCGCGGCGGGCTTCTTCTTCGCCGCCGGCCTCGGCATCTCGTTCTTCGCCAGCTGGCAGCTCGCGGTCGTGCTGGCGGTCTACGAAGCCGTCCAGCTCGGCTACTGCTTCGGGCTCAAGCACCAGCCGGTGGTCGATCTGGCCATCGTCGGCTCGGGCTTCCTGATGCGGTCGATCGCCGGTGGTGTGGCCGCGGGTATCGCGCTTTCGCAGTGGTTCCTGCTGGTCACCGCGTTCGGCTCGCTGTTCATGGTGGCGGGCAAGCGCTACGCCGAGATCATGCTCTTCGAGCGCACCGGGGCGAAGATCCGCTCTTCGCTCAAGAAGTACTCGGCGAGCTACCTGCGGTTCGTCTGGGCGACGTCCGCGGCGATCCTGATCATGTCCTACTGCCTGTGGGCGTTCGAGATCCGCCAGGTCGAGCACGACTCGGTCTGGGCGGTCGTCTCGATGGTCCCGTTCGTGGTCGCCGTCCTGCGCTACGCCGTCGACGTCGACGGCGGCAACGCGGGCGAGCCGGAGGAGATCGCGCTCAAGGACCGCGTGCTCCAGGTGCTCGGCGCGAGCTGGGTGGTCACGCTCTTCCTGTCGTTCTATCTCTGATTCGACAGCTCGGGCACAGCGCATCCACAGGTTGCGCACGCATCCTCGGTGATGGGAGCGGGTACGAAGCCCGCTCCCATCGACTGAGGAGCGAAAGATGAGCGACCCGCAGCGGCCGTCCGGTGACGAGGACAAAACGGTCGAGCAGCCCGCGGTCGGTGACGAGACCGCGAAGAAACCCGTCGAACCCCCTGCCGGAACCGCGGCCGAGACCCCTGCCGAAACTCCTGCCGCCGCCCCCGCCGGGCCGCCGCCCGGCTGGGTGCCACCGCAGCAGGCTCCGCCCGCGAAGGGCGGTTTCCGCCGTTTCGTGGGACATCGCGCGACGCAGCTGGTCGCGGTCGGCCTGATCGGTTTCCTGCTCGGCGGCGGGATCATCGGCACCGCCGTCGGCCTGGCCGTCGGCAGGCATGACGACCGGCCGGGGATCTCCCGCGAACACCGTGGTCCGGGCGGTCCCGGGGCGCACCGGGACTTCCGCGACGGCCCCGGTGACCGCGGGTGGCGTGACGAGTCCCACGGCGGGTAGATAACGGAATCATCACGACACCGTGTACGGTGTTCGTGATGCGAAGCGCCTCCGCTGAACTTCCCCAGACCTCCGGTGCGCTGCCGGGAGCCGCCGTCCTTACCCGCCCCTGGGTGCTGCCCGCCGGGGCGGCGGTGGCTTCGGCCCTGGTGTTCGTGCTGGTCAGCGGGCATTTGATCGACGACACGTACATCACGCTTTCGTATGCGAAGAACCTCGCCTTCCACGGCCATTGGGGCTTGATCGAAGACGGCACCGCGAACACCGCGACGTCACCGCTGAACGTCCTCGCGCTGGCGTTCGTCACCTTCATCGTCCGCGATGCCGTCTTCGCCGCCGGGATCGTCTTCGTCGCGAGCCAGGTGGCGCTCGTCCTCGGCCTGCGCCGCATCGGCACCGCGACCGGCCTTCCCGGCGGTTTCGCCCCGCTGGCGCTGGGCCTCCTGCTGGTGAACCCGCTGCTGCTGTCGTCGGTCGGCCTCGAAGTCGCCCTCGGCTCGACGGCCGTCGTCTGGCTGATGGTGTTCCTGCACGAACGCCGTCCCGCCGCCGCGGGCGCGGTGATCGGCCTGATCGCGCTGATCCGGATCGACCTGCTGCTGATCGCGTTCGTCCTGTTCCTCGCGCGCCGCGAATTCTGGACGGGCATCTGGCGGATGACGTTCGCCGCGCTCGCGGTGATGCTGCCGTGGTTCCTGTTCAGCTGGCTGGTGCTGGGTTCGGCGGTCCCGGACACCCTGGTCATCAAGATCATGCAGCGCTCGTGGGGGCCGTTCAGCTTCACCAACGGCCCGCTGCTGTACTGGCGCAATTTCCCGCTGGCGGCGACACTTTCCTTTCTGCCGCTCGTGATCGGCGGACTCGCCGGTCTACTGTGGACGTTCCACTACCGGCGCGGCTCGGAACGGGCGAAGCGCTTGGCGCCGTTCGCGACGCTCGCGATCGCCGGTGCGGCGCACTATCTGGCCTACTGCTGGCTGAACGTTCCGCCGTACCACTGGTATTACGCGCCGAGCATCATCGGCGCGACGGTCTTCCTCGCCGCCGGTGCCTGCGCGATACCCGGCCGGGCCCGCCTCGGCGCCGGGATCCTCGCCGGCGCGTTCCTCTTCGTGAGCGCCGTCGCCTACGCGACTCCCGAACTACCGCGCCGGTTCGCGCCCATCACCAGCAACCACGCCGCGTCCGACGAGTACCGCGAGATCGGCTCGCAGCTGGGCGAACTGACCAGGGGGCGCAAGGTGGAAAGCGCCGGTGAGGTCGGCGCGCTCGCCTACGCCTGCGGCTGCGACATCGTCGACCAGTTCTCCGACCGCGGCTCGGTCGACCCGGCGATCATCGAGACGAAGAACCGCAGCGGCGAGCTCGGCAAGGCCCTGCTGGCGGCGAACTTCCGGTTCTTCGACCACAGCGTCCCGCCCGCGACCCCGGACCTGGTGCTGGCCACCACCAGCAAGACACCGCCGTCGAACGCGCTGGCGACCTGGACCCTCCACTCACCGTGGATGGGCACCCAGAAGCTCTACCTGCTCCCGGCCCCCTGACCCCCGCGTTTCGTCCTCTAGTTGCGGTACTTGCACGTGCAAGTACCGCAACTAAGGGAAGAAACGCGGGGGTCAGCGGCGCGAGTCGGCCCGGGTCGCCTTCGTGACGGCGAGCATGTCCCGCTGGTAGACCGTGGACCCGTCGGCGAAGACGAACTGAAGCACCGGCCGCGCCGGGAAACTCCGCCCCAGGTAGTGCGCGGACACCGAACGCACCACCTCCGACGGCATCTCGTCGAAGGTCCGGAACGGCTGGGCGGCGGGATCCTCGCCCTCCAGCATCTTCGCCGGGTACACGACGGCCAGCCGCCGGTCGGACAGCGTCAGCCGCGCTTCGCCGTGACCGCCGGCGAGATGGTCCGCGATCCGGGCGGCGGTCTGGTCCGCGCTCCGCGCGACGGCCCAGTAGGCGATCGTCGGGTCGTCGGTCCAGTCGGCTTCGAGGATGTCCGGCGCGGGCAGTGGCCAGCGCGGTTTCCCTGTCACCGCAGGGGTTTCGCGTGCGGGCGCGTAAGGCAGCGTGAGCTCGCCGTCCAGCAGCAGGCCTGCGTATCCGTGCGCGGGAGGGCAGCCGATGATCAGGCGCTCGCCGGGCGCGAGCCAGTATTGATGCAATTCTCGTTCGACGACCTCGTCGACGGATTCCGCCATCGGAAGCGTGTGCTCCATCAGCTCACCGTCATCGAATAGAGCCAAGCGAACTGCCGGGGATCGTCGCAGTCGAACAGGAAATCCATCCCCGATCCGTCCACAAAGGACGCACGGAGACAGGGGCGCCGTTTCCTGCCGTGCTCGGCCACGGCGAATCCGGAGATCCGGTCTCGCGAGATTTCGGCGCGCGGCACCATTTCGTGCCTCGCGACCGGGACGCCCTCGGCGTTCTCGCCGTAGGTCTTCGTGGTCATGATCGCGGCGATCTCCTTGCCGGTCTTGACCACGCCCTTGCCGAACCCGATCGCCTTCGACATGAACGACTTCTCGACGGGCTCAGGCGGCTCCGGCGGGACGAACTTCTCCAGCACCAGCAGCCGCGCGCTGGTCAGCGCCCACAGCCGCGAAAGCGAGCCGCTGGTGGACAGCTCCCGCACCGCCGCGTGCGCCAGCGCGCCCTGCTCGCCGAGCACGATGACCTGTGGTGACGGCGGATTCGACTTGCCGCCGTCGTCGCCACCGCCCAGCGCGGCGCCGACCATGTCACCGGCGAAGTTCGCGGCGCCCGAGCCGAGTTTGCCCAGCACGCTCTTCTTCGCCACACCCCACGGATCGAGGCCGCGTACGTCGTAGTTCAGCGTCCGGCCGTACGCGGCCCACAGCAACCGTTCGCCCGGGCGCAGCGAGGGAAGGGCCTGCGACGCGGCCCCGAGCGGGTAGCCGAGATTCATTCTTCGATCGTGAACCCTCTGTCGGTCGCCGCGCGGCGCTCTTCTTCGGACGACGAATCCTGCGACTCGTGGTAACCGGCCTTGACGCCTTGCTCGACGCCCAGCTCCGTCAGGTTACCGGCACTGCCGCGGAAAGCGGCCTTGCCGACGCTGGTCGTCCCGCTCATGCCCATCGCCCGCAGCCCGGCCTCGGTGAGGTTCGTGGTGAGCGCGTCCGAACCCTCGCCGCCGACGCCGAACCGGTCCGCGAACTTGTTCGCGGTCTTGGAGGCCCCGGTCGTCGGATTGGCCTTGGTGACGATCTTGGCCAGCGGGTTCTTGTCGATCTGGTCGGCGAGCCGCTTCTGCAGCCAGTTGCCGTCACGCAGTCCTTCGGCACGCTCGACGACCTTCTTCAGCGGTCCGTTGCGGAGCATCTTCAGGATGTCTTCGAGCTTCTCGATCAACGGCTTGAGCTTGCCGAGCAGCTGCTTGACCTTCATCCCGAGCCGTCCGCCGGTCACCGCGACCTGACCGGCCGTGGCCGCGCCCGCCGCGCCGACCGAGGCGCCCGCCGTGATCCACGAGGCGGCCAGCGCGGCCAGCCACTCGATGATCAGGCCCATCACCAATTCCTGGATGATGTCGATGACGATCTCGACGAACGCGTCGAACAGGTCGGCGGCGATCTCCAGGATCTGCTGCAGCCCGCGGACGTCGTTCGCGAACGCCTTGGCACCACCCGAGAACTCGGTCATCTGGCCGCGGAACGCGTCACCCGCTTGGCCTTTCCAAGCCTCCTGGGTGCCTTCAGCGCGCTTCTGCTCGTGCTCGGCGACGCCGTCGAGCCACTTCGCCGTCTGTTCCCAGCCCTTGGCGGTGCTGCGCATCTGCTCGGGGTCGCCGATCGCGGGCTCCAGCACCAGTTCGACCAGCGGGCTGATCACGATCCCGATCAGGAAGCCGAGCCCGTTGTCCAAAAAGGACTGGCCGGGGCTCATCACGAGCTGGAGCTGTTCCATCCGCGCGTGCACGGCCGCGATCGCGACGTCCGGCGGGCTGCTCGCCCTGGCGACGTCCGAGGACGTGCTGATCCACGAGCTGCCGTAGCCGCCGTTCTGCTCCCAGTAGCCCTTGCGGCCCGAGTCGCCGGCGCTGTTGAGGTCCCTCAGGCTGCCGGGCCCGCTGCCGCCGTCGTCCAGCCCGGCACCGAGTCCGGTGATGACCTCGGCGGTGCCCTGGTTGTGGTCGATGTAGGTCTTCGCCGCGGTGGTGGTCTTGTCGGCGATCTGGTCCATGAAGGACTTCGCCTGCTCGGCGAGGTCCTGGCACTCCTGCAGACCCTCGAAGTACTTGAACGCCATCAGCTCGCCGAGCGGGCCGAAGCAGTCGTCTGAGACCCTGGCCTGCTCCAGCAGGCTCGCGAGGCTGCCGAAGTTCCCCGAAGCCTCTTTGGACCCTGTCGCGTGCGCGGTGAGCGCTTCCGTCTGGACGCCGAAGCCGGTCATGAGTCCCTCCGCAGGATCGGGCCGCCGAAGTCCTCGTCGTCGCTGGGCGCCGGTCGTGACGGGCGCTGGGTGCGGACGGGCTGCTGCTGGACGGGAGACGCCGGCCCGGCGAGGGATTCCGCGGGCGGGGGAGCACTCGGCCCGAGCGGTTCGACGTGGGCGTTGAACGCCTCTTTGAACTGTTCCGCGCGGTCGCCGAGGATCGGCTGGACGGTCTGCTGCATCGCGGCCGCGGCCTGCTGCGTCGCTTCCCTGATCGCGGTCAGGATGTCCTGCTGCAGCGCGGTGTGCGTGCGGTTCATCGCCTTGGGGGACAGCTGGAGCCCCAGTAGCGCGCCCGACGGGGCGACGGTGACCGTCACCGAGCCGTCGGCGTTGCGCGCGGATCCGCGCAGCCCGGCGATCTTGTCCTTCAGCTCCGCGGCTTTGGCGGCCTGCTCCTGAAACGACCGGATGGCCGCGTCGAGCTTGGCTTCCTGGTCAGCCATCGATTCCTCTCAACCCGGGGACGGATCTTCTCCGTGCCCGGGTGAGACGAATGGACCAGCGGGCTCGTTCCCTAGATCGGCAGTTTCCGGAAGATCGGCCGGGGGATGTGCCGCAGGGCGGACATGACCAGGCGGAACGGCGCGGGCGACCACACCAGTTCCTTGCCCGCGCGCGAGGCGTCGACCGCGGTCTCGGCGACCTGTGCGGCGTCCACCGTCAGCGGGGCGTCCTTGAGACCTTCGGTCATCTTGGTCCGGACCTGGCCGGAGCGGACGACGGTGATCTGCACGCCGAACTCGGCCAGCGCTTCGCCGAGGCCGAGGTAGAAGCCGTCGAAACCGGCCTTGGAGGAGCCGTAGACGAAGTTCGAGCGGCGGACGCGTTCACCGGCGACCGACGACAGCGCGATGACCTTGCCGTGGCCCTGCTTCTTGAGCTTGTTCGACAGCGCGACACCCACCGACACCGCGGCCGAGTAGTTCACGGTCGCGGCCTCGACGGCCTTCGCGTGGTCCTGCCACAGCTCTTCCTGGTCGCCGAGCAGGCCGAACGCGACGACGGTGACGTCGATGTCGCCGCCCTCGAAGGCCTTGTCCAGCACGGCCGGGTGCGAGGTCATGTCCTTGGCGTCGAAGTCCACAGTGGATACTTCGGCGCCCTTGTCCTTGAGGCGCTGGGCCGCCGCGTCGAGCCGCGACGACTGACGTCCGGCCAGCACGACGCGGAGCGGGCGCTCGGCCAGGTACTTCTCCGCGATCGCGAGCGCGATGTCGGAGGTACCGCCGAGCAGGAGCAGGGACTGGGGGTTGCCCACAGCGTCGATCACAGTTCCAACCTTCGGGACATGTCAGAGGCGAAAACGCCTTCGGGGTCAACGGAAGCGCGGACCTTGCGCCATTCCTCGAGCCGCGGGTACATCTTCGCGAAGTTCTCCGCGGAGGTCCGCGAGTCCTTCGCCGTGTACAGGCGCCCGCCGATGGCGAGCACGTCTTCGTCGAGTTCCTGGCAGAACCGGCTCAGCCCGGCCTTGATCGGGAAGTCGAGGCAGACCATCCAGCCGGGGTGCGGGAACGACAGCGGCGCCGCGTTGCCCTCGCCCATCTGCTTGAACACGTTGAGGAACGACACGTGGCCGGAGTCCGCGACCTTCTGGATGATGCGGCGCAGCGGTTCGTGCGCGTTCAGCGGCGTGCTGAACTGGTACTGCAGGAAACCCTTGGAGCCGTAGGCGCGATTCCACTCGCCGAACAGGTCGAGCGGGTGGTAGAACGCGGTCAGGCTCTGGATCTGGTCGCGCGCGTTCTTCGCGGTCTTGCGGAAGTACAGCTCGCCGATCGCCGAGAACGACAGCTTGTTGGCCAGCCCGTTCGGGAACACGTCCGGCAGGGTCGCGAGGGTGCCCGGGTTGAACTTGAGCGGGTCGGCCCGCAGCTTGGGCGGCAGTTCGTCGAGCTTGGCGAGCGAACCGCGCTGGAAGGCGGCGCGGCCGAGCTTCGCACCTCGGGAGATCGAGTCGAACCAGCCGGACGAGTACGTGTAGTTGTCCTCGGAGCCGTCGGTGACCAGCGCCAGGGTCTCGTCGAGGTTCGCCGTGCGCTGGATGTCGGCCTTGAAATAGGCCGTCTCCGTCTTCGTCATCTGGATCTTGGCCCGGACGATGATCCCGGTCAGGCCGATGCCGGCGACGGTCGCCCAGAAGAGCTCCGAGTCCGGGCCCTCCGGGGTCAGCGTGCGCACCTGGCCGTCCGCGGTGACGAGGTCCAGCGAAACGACGTGGTTGCCGAAGCTGCCCGCCGAGTGGTGGTTCTTGCCGTGGATGTCGTTCGCGATCGCGCCGCCGATGGTCACCTGGCGCGTGCCCGGCAGCACCGGGACCCACAGGCCGTAGGGGAGCCCCTCGCGCATCAGCTTGTCGAGGCTGACGCCCGCGTCGAGGTCGACGATGCCGGAATCCGGGTCGATCGAGTGGATGCGGTCCAGCGCGGTCATGTCGACGACCAGGCCGCCCGCGTTCTGCGCGGGGTCGCCGTACGACCGGCCGAGACCGCGCGCGATGACCCCGCGTTCCCCGGCCTGCGTCACCGCGCGGGCGATGGTCTCCACGTCGGGGGTGCTCAGGACGTCCGCGATGCTCGGCGACGTCCTTGCCCAGCCCATGAGCGACTGCCGCTGTGTCTTGGGTGCTTGGGTCACGCCGACCAGGGTAACCACGCCGAACACTGCCCGGAACGTGACCCTGAAGTGCTCGCTTCTACACTTTGGGCACCAGCCCCAGCAGTTTATGAGGTAGAGCAGTGGTGGCGACCGACCCGCAAGCCGGTTCGACGGCGGCAGCGCCGTCCTCTCCTGGGCTGCTCGGGCAGCTCATCCGCTTCGCGCTCGTCGGCGGCTTCTGCGCCTTGGTCGATTTCGGCGTCTACCAGGGGCTCCGTGCCCTGGGAATGGACGCGACGCCGTGGGTGGACGTCGCCCGCGCGTTCAGTTTCATCGTGGGCACCACGACGGCCTTCTTCCTGAATCGCAAGTTCACCTTCGCCGGTGGACGCCAGGAAGGCGCACGTCAGATCGGTAGCTTCGTACTCCTGTACGCCGTGACTTTCCTCGTCGCCGTCGGCGTCAACCGCACGATGCTGCACGTCCTGCCGGAGTCGGCCTGGAAGGCCACTTTCGGTTGGATCATTTCGCAGGCAACCGCGACCATGATCAATTTCGTCATGCTCAAGTGGGTCGTTTTCCGTGAGCCCCGCGCCACCGCCATAAGCACAGAGGAGAACTGAGGATTCATGCCCGGTAAAGCCGCCGTCACCGGAGAGGCCCCGAGCGCCATGGTGAGCACTATCGACGACACCCGCTTCGCGGAACGCACCCCGCAGGGCCGTCTCACCGCGCAGCGCGGGCTCTACGCCGGCCCGGCCCCCATCGTCAGCAAGGACCTCTACGCCGAGCTCGAATGGGGCAGTGCCGTGCGCGAACGCGCGGGCATCGCCATCGAGCCGGCGTCGAAGGTGTCCGGCAACACCTATTTCGGGCGCTTCCCCGCGAGCTACTGGCAGCGCTGGACCGACGTGACCGAGGTCGCCGTCGAGGCCGTCGTCACCGGTGACGGACAGCTGTCCGTCGGTGCTTCCGACATCGAGGGCGACTCGCGTGTCGTCGCCGCCGAGATCATCGCGGGCGCGAAGCAGAAGAAGGTCACGCTCACCGCGAAGCTCGACAAGTTCTACGACGGTGGCGCGCTCTGGCTCGACCTCGAGACCGAGGGTGGCCAGTCGCTGCGTGTCGAGAACGTCCGCTGGACGGTCGAAGCGCCGGAGAAGATCCGCCCGACCGCGGTGACCATCTGCACGATGAACCGTGCCGACGACTGCCTGTCGAACCTGCAGGCGCTCGCCGCCGACGTCTCCTCGCTGGAGACGCTCGACGCGATCTACGTCGCCGACCAGGGCACCGACCTCGTCGAGTCGCGTGACGGCTTCGAGCAGGTCGCGAAGGACCTCGGCGACAAGCTGCACTACATCAAGCAGCCGAACCTCGGCGGCGCCGGCGGGTTCACCCGCGGCCTCTACGAGGTCGCCGGGCACACCGAGACCGAGCACGCGAACGTCCTGTTCATGGACGACGACGTGCTGCTCGAGCCGGACCTGGTGATCCGGATGACCGCGTTCTCCAACCGCACGGTCAACCCGGTCATCGTCGGCGGGCAGATGCTGAACCTGCTGCACCCGAACCAGCTGCACGTCGGCGCCGAATACGCCCGGCTGAACACGCTGGAGCCCGGCCAGCCGGTGACGCACTCGCTCTCGACCGCCGACCTGCTCGGCGTCGACGAGGAGACCCTCAAGCCGAACCGCCAGGAGCGCCGCCTCGACGCCGGGTACAACGGCTGGTGGTCGTGCCTGATCCCGTACGAGGTCGTCAAGGCCACGGGCTACCCGCTGCCGTTCTTCTTCCAGTGGGACGACGCGGAGTACAGCTACCGCGCCCGTGCGCACGGCTTCCCCACGGTCACCCTTCCGGGCGCCGGCGTCTGGCACGCCGACTTCCACTGGAAGGACTGGGACGAGTGGCACCGCTACTTCAACCTGCGGAACTCGATCATCACCGCCGCGCTGCACTCGCCGTTCAACCTGAACCTGCTCTCGCGCGTGCTCATCGCGCAGCTGGTCCGGTACCTGCTCGGCATGCAGTACGGCCTGTCCGCCACGCTGATCAAGGCCGTCGAGGACTTCCTCGAGGGGCCTGAGGTCCTGCGTGACGGCGGCGTCGCCGCGATGAAGGAGATCCGCCGGATCCGCGACGAGTACCCCGAGACCAAGCGGCACAAGGCCACCGACGTCCCGGGCATCGCGTCGAACGACATCGGCATCATCAACAGCGCGCCGCGGCCCAGCATGCAGCGCCTGGTGCTGATCAAGCGCGTCCTCGACCGGGTGCTCGGCCGCAGCCGCCACTCGCTCGGCGCGATCCCGATCGACGAGGCCCACTGGTGGCACGTCGCGACCTTCGACACGGCCGTCGTCACCGACGCTTCGCAGGAAGGCGTGCGGGTCCGCTCGTACGACCGCGCGAAGATGTTCGACCTGGCCCGTAAGGGCGCGAAGGTCATCCAGCGGCTTCGCAAGGAAGGCGCGGCGGTGCAGGAGCAGTACAAGCGCTCCATGCCCGAGCTGACCTCGCGGGACAACTGGAAGCGCCTGTACGAGCTGTAAGCAGTGCTTCGCTTCACCTGAAGTGTCAGGAAAGGGGCTTTCAGGACGTTTTTCGTCCTGAAAGCCCCTTTCCTGACGTTTGGGCTCGGTCGCTCGCCGCGTCGGTCAGGTTGGTCGTGGGGGGGGGGGGGGGTGGGAGGTCACACCAACATCAGCCCGAAACAAAAAAACAAAAACAACAAAAGCA
>NZ_JBVILA010000002.1:190741-476362 GCF_055580625.1 Amycolatopsis sp. NPDC031561
CGAAGGGGTTGTTGGAAAAAAAACCGGAAAAGGGGGGCTTGTTTAGGGCCCTTCTGGTAACCGAAGTGGGGCGGGGGGGGGGGGGGGGTGGGGGTTGGGGCCAAACCCCCCCCCCCCCCCACGACCAACCCGACCCACGCCTCGCCGCCGCCCTCGGTCGCTCCAGTCCCGTCTCGGCGTAGCAAGGGACCTTTGGTATCGCCAGCTTCCTAGCAGCGCTAGACCCGCAAAGGTCAAGTAAGGGTACCCTTACCGACATGACGGATCTGGCCGCTAGAGCCCGCACCCTCGCCGACGAACTCCTCTTCCCCGCAGCCGCCGAAGTCGACCTCAAGGGCGAAGTCCCCATGAGTCACTTCGACGCTCTCGCGGCCGAAGGCTTCTACGGCCTCGCCGCGCCCAAGGAAACCGGCGGCCCGGGCCTCGGCCTCCCGGTGATGATCCAGATCCTCGAAGCCATGGCGGGCGGCTGCCTCAGCACGATGTTCACCTGGGTCCAGCATCACGGCCTGGTCGCCGGGCTGTCCCTCACCGACCGCGCGGACCTGCGCGAGCGCTACCTCCCGGCGCTGATCAGCGGCGAGCTCAAGGCGGGCGCGTCGTTCGCCGCGGTGATCCCGACCCCGCCGAGGCTGCGCGCGGAACGTGTCGAGGGCGGGTACCTCCTCGACGGCGAGGCCCCGTTCGTCAGCGGTTGGGGCATCATCGACCTGCTCCAGCTCTGCGCCCGGGACGGCGACACCATCGTCAGCGCGATCATCGACCCGGTGGCGGGGGAGCAGTTGGCGGTCCAGCCGCTCGACCTCGTCGCGGCGCAGGGCACGGCCACCGTGCACCTCGGCTTCACCCGCTACTTCCTCGCCGACGACCGGGTCTACGGCAAGGTCCCGTACGCCGACTTCATCGCGGGCAACACCTTCGTCTCGCGTCTCAACGGCTGCGCGCCGCTGGGGCTGGCCGCCCGGGCCGCGCGGCTGCTCGAAGACCTCGGGAAGGCCGACGTCGCCGCCGGGATCAGGACCGAGATCGACACCGTCCGCGCACGGCTCGACGCGAGCCTCGCCGATCCGCCGTCACTGCCCGCGGCCCGGGCGGCGGGCGCGGAACTCGCGTTCCGGGCCGCGGGCGCGCTCGTCGCGGCCAACGGCAGCACGTCGGTACTCGCCGGACGACACCCCCAGCGGCTCGTCCGGGAAGCCACCTTCCTGCTGGTCGCCGCCAGCCGCCCGGAGATCAAGGCGGGACTCCTGGACCTCTTCTCCCGTTAGTGCAGGCCGAACACCCGGGTCTTGCGGTTCAGGTCGTCGATGTAGGCGGCGGCGACGTGGGTGAAGTTGATCGCCACCTCGGAGTCGTCCCTGGTCTGGATCGTCTGGACCGAACCGGTGCGGACGAAATGCGAAAGGTCCTTGGTCAGCCGTTCGGTTTCTTCCGTCGTGAGCGCGAAGAGGAGCGGCTCCCCGCCGGCGACGAGGTGGAGGACGAGCGCGGGTTTCTGGTCTGCCATGAACCCATGGCACCAGCCTTGATCACGGCCGGGCAAGCGGGTTCGCTGCGGGCGTACCGGGTGCGTGGACTACGTTCAACCCGACGAACAAGACACCCGCGGGGGGAAATGGCGATGCCGCATTCGTTTTCGTTGTCGCTGGCGGCGGTGGACATCCTGCTCGAACACGGCCGGTTCGGCCCGGCGCCGGTCCCGTTCGACGTCCCGCACATCGGCACCACGACCGACCAGCGCGCGATGGTGCGCGAGGCCGTCTTCCGCGATCTCGAAGGCCGAGGCCTGATGCGCGGCGGCAGGCTCGACGCCGACGTCGAACTCACGCTCGCCACGTTCGTCAACCCGCAGCTCGCCGTCTGGGCGGTCGCGCAGATGGACAAGGACAAGCAGCTGTTCGCGCGGGCCACGACGAACGGCCAGTTCGCGGTCGTCGCGCGCCAGGAAGAAAACCTGCTCGTCTTCGAGGAGACCAGGCCGACGGCGATCGTCGCGTCGATCGTCGACCTGCTGCCGCTCACCCCGGCGGGCCCCGGCCAGTCCGTCACCATCGCGAAGCCGGTCAGCGCGCCGAAGCGCCCTCGTAACGACGACGCCTACGACCCCTTCGCCAACGTGAGCGGCCCCCGTTCCCACGGGTCGAACCCGCAGCAGCGGCAGGTGGAACGGATCTTCGAGAAGGCGAAGACGCGCGTCGGCCAGTTCAGCGTGTTCATCCGCGGCGGCCAGGTTTTCCCGCCGCTGGCCTGGTTCGACACCGAAGCGGGCCGGTTCATGATGACCTCGCGTCAGGCGGCCGACGGGCAAAGCTGGCTGACCTACGCTCCCGCCGACAACGCGAGGATCGCGCAGCAGCTGTACGCCCAGCTCGAAGGTCAGTTCTGAACCGTCGGGAACCGGGTCGACGCCCGTTTCGTCACAGTTCCGGCGCGGTCTTCGGTGATCGGCGAATAGGCTCGATCCTCGTTGCGCTGAGTGCTCGGCTAGTAGACTGCCGGGCGGTACGCACGGGCGAGCAGACGATGCAGTGGGGCGGACGATGGCTTTCGAAGCGGACGGCGGACAGGCGGCACCGGACTACGCGATCGGCGCCGCCATGGGAGCGGCAGCCGGTTACGTGGCCAAGGGCGGCCTGAACCAGGAGGCGATCGCCAAGGTCAGCGCCGAAACCCAGAAGCTGGTCTCGGCCGCCAAGAGCGGTGGCTTCAAGATCAGCGAAGAGGGTGTCAAGCCGCTTCGCGAGGCTCTGGCGAACATGTCGGAGGAACTCAGCGCGCTGAAGATCAAGACCATGGCGCTGAACGACGCGCCGCAGCTGGGTGGCCACCCGTACGGCAAGGCCGTCGCGGCTCACGACCACAAGGGCGCCGCGCAGTCGGCCAACTCCGCGAGCGCGGTCATCG
The DNA here is from genome assembly GCF_055580625.1 of Amycolatopsis sp. NPDC031561. Taxonomy (NCBI): domain Bacteria; kingdom Bacillati; phylum Actinomycetota; class Actinomycetes; order Pseudonocardiales; family Pseudonocardiaceae; genus Amycolatopsis; species Amycolatopsis sp. NPDC031561. The sequence continues at coordinate 193,646 of NZ_JBVILA010000002.1, forward strand.
GGCAGTTCGAGCAGGTGGTCAAGGACGCCGACGAGGCGCTGGCCAGGGCCGCCGGACTGTACAAGGGTGTCGAAGAATCGGCGATCGACGCCACCAAGAAGGTTCAGGCCTGAGGACTATGAAGAAGCTTTGCGTGGTGCCGCTCGCCGCGGCCGCCCTGGTACTGGCCGCGTGCTCCAGCGAGAAGCCGGGGAGCGCCAGCCCCGCGCCGTCGGCCCCGCCCGGGTCGTCGAGCGCGTCCAGCTCCGCGCCCACTTCCGGCGCGGACACCGCGTCGATCGAACCGTGTTCACTCGTCAGCGCGACCGATCTGGCGGCCTATGGGACGTTCAAGCCGCCGACGAGCGAAAACGCGGGTGGAGCCCGGCTCTGCACGCTGAACAAGGAGGCGGCGACAGCCTCGGAAACCCTTTCGATCGGTATCGGCGTCCGTGACACGCAGGGTCTCGACACGGTGAGCGATGCCGGTACAGGCAAGACCACCGGCAACGTCAACGGGCGCAAAGCGATTCTCGCGCCCAGGCCCCCGGCGGGGTGCTTGATGGCGCTCGAACTCGGCGCGTCGGCGCGTGTCGACGTTCTGGTCGCGGCCGACGACGCCGAGAAGGCCTGCGGGATCGCCGAGAAGGTCGCCGACATCGTCGAACCGAAGCTTCCGAAGAGCTAAGGGGGAATCAGGATGACCACGAAGACACCGAACCTGAGCGAGCAGCAGGTCTCCGACCTTTCGCCCGCGGCACGTGACGCGTACTTCCAGCAGAAGGCCCAGGAGGGCGTCGACCCCAGCGACGGCTGGCTGTTCGGCGCGGTCAAGCAGTTCATGGCCTCCGGGAAGGCGCACCAGCAGTCCCAGGAGGTCGGCGACAAGAACGTCGATCAGCTGACCAAGAACGGCGAGGTCCAGTACGTCGAGGGGCTGGAGCCGTCGAACGCGGACTACCAGGGTTACGACCACGAGAAGCTCGAACAGTTCGTCAAGAGCGACTTGAACGTCGAACAGGTCACCGAGGTCTCCACGGCGTACCACGACCTGCACAAGGCGTTCAACACCTTCTCGACGACGATGGACAAGGCCGTCACGGCGTCGCAGGGCACCTGGGAAGGTGACGCGGCGGGCAACGCGCAGGGCTACTTCAAGAGCCTCAGCAAGTGGTCCGAGGCGAACTCCCAGAACGCGAAGCTCGCGTCCGAGACGATCTACGACCAGGGCACTGCGGCTTCCCACGTGAAGAACGTGATGCCCGCGCCGATCCCCTTCAACTGGAAGGACGAGGTCGGCGGCTGGATGACGTCGAACCCGTTCAACCTCGGCGACAACATCGACAAGTCCATCCAGAAGCAGAAGGACAGCCAGGACGCGCACACCGAGGCGGCCTCCGCCATGCACGCCTACGACAAGTCCCTGTACGAGGCCGCGTCGAAGCAGCCGGCGTTCGCCGAGCCGCCGAAGTTCGGCGTGGGCGGCGGGGGCGACGGCGAGGACCCGGGCAAGTCCGGTCGCTACGAGGTTCCGCCGGGATCGAACCAGCCCGGCCCCGGCAATCCCGGCAACACCTACATCCCGCCCGGTACCGGCAACGGCGGTGGTGGCGGAGGCGGCGGTGGAGGGGGCGGCTCGGTCGTCCCGCCGGGCTCCGGTCACCTCCCGGGCCCCGGGAGCAGCACGGGATCCGGCAGCATCCCCTCGAGCACGACGCCGTCGGGCTTCCTTGGCAACCAGCCGCCGGTCACCACACCCGGTCCCTCGAACTCGAACTCGATGCCGATGAGCCCCATGCCGATGGCGCCCATGATGGGCGGCGGGATGGGCGACTCCGAGTACAACGGGCGGAACAGCCGCGGCGGCGGTGGCGGCAGCGGGTTCGGCCCCGGCAGCGGCGCGGGCTCCACGCCCGGTTCGGGTTCCGCGTCCGGCGCGGCCCGCCCCGGCGGTGTCGGCGCGGCCGAAGCGGCGGCGGGACGCGGTATGGGCGGTCTCGGCGGTGGCGCCGGCGGCCGCGGCGGACCGGGTATGGGCGGCGGCATGGGTGGCCGCGGTCAGCAAGCGGACGGGGACGAGGACACCGAGCACCAGCGTCCGACGTACCTCGTCGAGGGCGACCCGGACGAGGTCTTCGGGACCGACATGCGCACCGCGCCGCCGGTCATCGGCGAGTAGCGCCTGCTCCTCCCTAAACGCTATGAAAGGCCCGTTACTTGCAAAATTTGCAAGTAACGGGCCTTTCATAGCATTGGGGAAGCGTTTCAGAAGCGGAAGAACTTCTCCTTGCGCCCCTGCCGCACCAGCTTGAGCCACTGCAGGAACGCCTTCGGGTCCCGCTTCACGCCGACGAAGTACAGCCCGAACCGCACCACTTCGAGCGCGCCGATCTTGCGCATGCCCGGCTGTGACAGCAGGTACCCGCGGTTGCGGTAGGTGTAGTAGCGCTTGACCTCGTTGTCCGGGTCCTGCGCGTGGAACCGGCCGCCCAGCATCGGCTTGAACTCGTCCGAGCCGTCCGGGTGCAGGTACGCGGTCTTGAGCGAGGTGCCGAACGGCAGCCCCGAACGCACCAGGCGCCGGTGCAGTTCGACCTCGTCGCCGCGGAAGAACAGCCGCAGGTCCGGCACGCCCACGACGTCCAAAGTGGACGCGCGGAACAGCGCGCCGTTCATCAGCGAGGCGATGCCGGGCAGGAAGTCGACGCCCAGCTCCGACGACGAACGCTTCCAGGTCAGCCCGCGCCGCAACGGGAACGCGAGCTTGTCCGGCGCGTCGATGTTGGTCACCACCGGCGAGATCTCGGCCAGATTCCGCTTTTCGGCCTCGTTCAGCAGGATCGCGAGGACGTTCTCGTCGGCGGGGCGGCCGTCGTCGTCGGCCAGCCAGATCCAGTCCGCGCCCAGCGAAAGCGCGTGCAGCATGCCGAGCGCGAACCCGCCCGCACCGCCGAGATTGCGGTGCGAAGGCAGGTATGTGAAGGGGAGCGGGTAATCCTCGACGATGTCCCGCGCCGACTGGTCCGGCCCGTTGTCGACCACCACGAGGTGGTCGATCGGCCGGGTCTGCGCGGCGATCACCTTGAGCGAGTCCGAAAGCAGTTCCCGCCGATGGCGCGTGACGACGACGCCGACGACGGCGCCTTCGGGCAACTGCCTGGTCTCGCTGGTCATCCCTGGCCGCCGTTCGTCGTCGCGACGGGCTCGGGTGCGACGCCGAACCGCTCCAGTGTCTCCTGGCTCATGTTCTCGAACGGGTCGCGGCCCTTGTAGCCGGTGAGCACCTCGCGCAGCGAACCGCGCTGCTTGACGTGCCCCTCGTCCATCCAGATGGCGGAGTCGCAGAGCTCGAAGAGGAACTCGTCCGAGTGGCTGGCGAACACCAGGATGCCGGACCGCTTCACCAGGTCCTTCAGCCGGTCCTTGGCCTTGTTGAGGAACGCCGCGTCGACCGCGCCGATGCCCTCGTCGAGGATCAGGATCTCCGGGTCGATGGAAGTGACCACACCCAGCGCCAGCCGCACGCGCATACCCGTGGAGTAGGTCCGCAACGGCATCTGCAGGTAGTCACCGAGTTCGGTGAAGTCCGCGATGTCGTCGACGCGCGCTTCCATCTCCTTCGCGGTCATCCCGAGGAACAGGCCGCGGACGATGATGTTCTCCAGCCCGGAGATCTCCGGGTCCATGCCGATGCCGAGGTCGAAGACCGGCGCGATCTTGCCCGAGATCCTCGCCGAACCGCGAGTGGGCTCGTAGATCCCGGACAGCAGCCGCAGCAGGGTCGACTTCCCGGCGCCGTTGTGGCCGACCAGGCCGACGCGGTCGCCCTGCTTCAGCGAGAGCGTCACGTCGTGGAGGGCTTCGATGATCGGAACCTTGCTTTCGGTGCCGATCTTGCCGCCGACCTTGCCCAGCACCCGCTTCTTCAGCGAGCGGGTCTTCGCGTCGAAGATGGGGAAGTCGACGTAGGCGTTGTGCACATCAATGCTGACCATCTGTCACACCCAATAAGAGACGCGGGAACGGTAATTACGCATCGCGACCAGCGCGAGACCCCAGCCGATGACGGTGATGCCACCGACGATCACCCAGCTGTAGGGGCTGACGGCTTGTCCGATCATCGGTGCGCGCACGATCTGGATGAAGTGGAACAACGGGTTGCCGTAGACGAACGGCAGCGCCCACGAGGTGTCGACCCGAGCGCCGCCCGCCATCAGCTGGTCGATCGGCCACACGATCGGCGTCATGTAGAAGAGCAGCTGGATGATCGAGTTGATCACCTGCGGGATGTCGCGGTAGCGGGTCGAGATGATGCCCAGCAGCAGGGTGACCCAGCCGGCGTTGAGCGCGAGCAGGAAGAAACCGGGGATCGCGGTGAGCGAGTACCAGCCGATACCCGGGTGGCAGATGCCGGAGAAGTTCCCGTCGCAGTTGCCGGTGTTCAGCGAGTACTGGTGGTTCAGCGAGGTGAAGAAGACCGCGATCACGATCACGTAGACGATCAGGTTGTGCACCAGCATGAGGGTCTGGCGCCAGACCGTCCGCAGTACATAGACCGACAGCGGCGCCGGAAGCTGTTTGATCAGCCCCTCGTTGGAGATGAAGGTCTCCATGCCCTCGGACAGGCAGCCGCTGATGAAGCCCCAGATGATGAACCCGGTGCTGATGTAGGGCAGGAACGTCGCCGTCGGCATGTGGAACAACTGCGAGTACAGGAGTCCGAGGCCGAGCGCGATGACGCCCTGGCTGATGGTGATCCAGAACGGACCGATCACCGAGCGGCGATAGCGCTGTTTGATGTCCTGCCAGCCGAGGTGTCCCCACAGCTCCTTGGCGGCGAACCCGGTCTTGATGTCGGCGAACGCGCGCGCGAAGGTCTTGCTGTCCGAAATCGGCGGAACCGAGGTCGGAGCAGCACTGTCGGCCGCGTGAACCGTGCTGGTGGCATGCACGGGAACGAGGGTACCGATGGGGCCGACGCTGCCGGGGCCGCCCCGTCCGACCACGGAAAGCTACCGTCGGCTTCGCACCCGAATGCGGTGCGTGTGCTGGTACTTTCTCCCCTCATGACTGCTGCACTCGGCGACGCGAGCTTGATGGTGAATCTGCTCGCCGCATACGCCGACCGGCCGGAGCCGCGTTCGGTGGCCGTGGTCGGGAACCAGCCGCTGTCGCCGGACTCCCGGCGGGCGAAGGCCATCGACGCCTGCGACCTCGTGATCCGGGTCAACGGCTTCGTCGTGGACGAGCCGGGCGGTCCCGAAACCGTCGGCAGCCGGGTGCACGTCGTCGTCTTCAACCGCGCCGTCCGCGCCACCAAGCACGTCTTCCGCGACTACCGCAAGCGGCTGTACCTGCTGGTCGAGCCGGGGCGGATGCACTGGGAGCCCGAAGACATCCCGGGCTGGTGGCCCGGTGACCTCGGCTGCGTGCCGGTGCCGAACCGCGAGGTCGTCTTGCCGCTCTCGGACGCGCTCGGCCTGCCGAGCCGCGAAGAGGGCCTGTGGTCGACCACCGGGACGCTGGCCGCCTGGATCGCGCGGACGTCCTTCCCGCACGCCAACCTGATCATCTCCGGTTTCTCGTTCATCGACGACCCGAACCAGACCCACTGGGAGCACGCCGCGGGCGACTCCTGCATCGTCGGACCCGAACACCGGATCGCCGCCGAGGGCAGGCTGCTGGACTCCTGGACGAAGACCGGCGAAACCGAACTCCTGCGCTGAACTCCCAACCAGCCCACCCCGAGAAGGAACCACCCCATGGCAGTGCAGAAACTCCGCAGCGGCGTGATCGGCCGGATCGCCCGGCTCATCGACTTCCGGATCGACGAGCGGCTCCGCGACCTCAACGGGCGTGTCAACGAACTCGAACACGCCACCGCGGACCACCGCCGCCGCCTCGACGGCGCCGAAAGCGGACTCGAGCACGCGCGCGGCGACCTGCGCTGGACCCGCGCCGAGCTGGACCGCCTGATCCCGAGCGTCGCGGCCCAGGAGGCCCAGCTGGAGGACCTGCGCGAGTCGATCTCGCTGCCGGTGCACGCCGACAAGCCCGAACTGGCCGAGGCGCGCAGCCTGATCCAGGAGATCCAGCGCCAGCACGCCCAGATCCGGGTCCGGCTGGCCGGGATCGCCCGCTACGAGGACCGGTTGCGCCGTATCGAGGAGACCGTCACCGTCCCGGCAGGCGAATGACCGGCTCGCTGGTCGAGGCCGGAGAAGGCGACCTCGAGCGGATCCGGCGGTGGCGTAACCACCCGTCGGTCCGGCGGGTCAGCTTCACCACACACGAGATCGGTGCCGAAGAACACCGTCGCTGGTTCGAGGCCGCTCGCGCGGACCCGAGCCGTCGCGTGCTCGTCTACCGGCATGGCGGGCTGCCCGCCGGTGTCGTGCTGTTCAGCGACATCGACGCCGAGGCGGGAAGCGCGGAATGGCACTTCTACCTGGACGTCGAGGGGCTCGGCAGGGAAGTCCTCCCGGCCTGGCTGAAGCTGGAGGGCGCGGCCGTCGACTACGGCTTCGACGTTCTCGGTCTGAACCTGCTGGGTGGCGCGACGCTCGCGGACAACCGGCAGGTCCTGCAGCTGCACAAGCGATTCGGCTTCACCGAAACACGCAGGTATGTTCGGGAGGTCGACGGCGAGCCGCGTGAGGTCGTCTGGACCGAACTGCGTGCCGCCGACCGCCGGACCAGGAAGAAGAGGTAGTCCCACCCCGATGACCGCCAGCGAGGTGCGCATCGGCGCACACGTCCTCTCGGCGGCGCACCCGCCGTTCGTGATCGCCGAAATGTCCGGTAACCACAACGGTGACCTCGGCCGGGCACTGGAGATCGTCGACGCGATCGCCGAAACCGGCGCGCAGGCGGTCAAGCTGCAGACCTACCGCCCGGACACGATCACCATCGACGTGGACACGCCGGACTTCCGGATCGGCGATTCGCATTCGCTGTGGGGCGGCGAGAACCTCTACAAGCTCTATGAGCGCGCCCACACGCCGTGGGAGTGGCACGAGCCGCTGTTCGAGCGCGCCCGCGCCCGCGGTCTCGAGATCTTCTCCAGCCCGTTCGACCCCACCGCGGTCGACCTGCTGGAGTCGCTGGACGCGCCCGCGTACAAGATCGCGTCGTCGGAGATCGTCGACCTGCCGCTGATCGAACTGTGCGCGAAGACCGGCAAACCGCTGATCATCTCGACCGGGATGGCCAGCGTCGCCGAGATCGACGCCGCGGTGCGGACGGCGCGCGAGGCGGGCAACGACCAGCTCATCGTGCTCGGCTGCACCGCCAGTTACCCGGCGTCGCCCGCCGAGAGCAACCTGCGCGGCCTGCCCGTCCTGGCGGGGGTGACCGGCACGCTCGTCGGCCTGTCCGACCACACGCCCGGTATCGGTGCCCCGCTGGCGGCCGTCGCCCTCGGCGCTGTCGCGATCGAGAAGCACGTGACGCTGGCCAGGACCGACGGCGGCGTCGACTCGGAGTTCTCCCTGGAGCCCGCCGAGCTGGCCGCGCTGGTCACCGAGTCGCACCGCGCCTGGGAGGCGCTGGGCGCGGCGGTGATCGGGCCGCGCGAGAGCGAGAAGGAAGGCCTGCGGTTCCGGCGTTCCCTCTACGTCGTCGAGGACGTGCGCGCCGGGGACACGGTGACGCGCGAGAACGTCCGCTCGATCCGGCCCGCCGGTGGGCTGGCGCCTGCCGAGATCGTGAACGTGCTCGGCCGCACCTTCGCCTCCGATGTCCCGAAGGGCACCGCGCTCACCTGGGGCCTGATCTAGCGGAATTGTCGGTGGAGGCTGACACCATCGCGCGGTGACCATCTCGTTCGCCGACCTGCTCGGCCCACCGCCGCCTGATCCGATCCCCGTCGATTGGCCCGGTGTCGAAGCCTGGCTCGGGCTGCGCTTGCCGAGCTCCTACAAGGCCTTGGTCGACGTCTATGGCCCGATTGTCGTCGGTGGATTCCTCCGGCTGGGGATTCCTCTCGACAAGGACGGTAGTGGGGACTACTCGGACTTCACCAAAACGCACATGCTCTGCGACATGGTGTCGATGCAGCTCCCCGTCGAAGACAGACCCCGATTCCATCCAGCGCAGGGTGGCCTGCTCGCTTGGGGCAGCACTCCGGCGGATCTCCTGTTCTGGGACACCGGCGCGAGCGATGATCCTGAGCGCTGGCCGGTGGTGATCTTCAGGCAGATCCTGCTGATCGACGGAGACACCCCGTGGGTGCGCTTGGGAATGCCCTTCGCCGATAGCTTTTCCGCGATCATTCGTACGGGGGTCCGGCTGCCCGATGGTGAGCTGCTCGGACCGTTGGAGCGGGTGACCGAACGGAGTCCCGAGCACCTGAACACAGCTGAGCGGACGGCTCCTGCCGAACCGAAACCCGCTCCGGATCCGCGAAGGCTCGCCGCGTTCACCCAGGGAACCGGGTTGGACGCTTTGTGCGCGTTGGCGCCACCGCCGGCGGAGCCCTACCTCGGCGAGGGTTCCTGGGAGGAACTCTTCGAGCGCCTCGGTACACGGCTGCCCGCCGAGTTCGTCGCCTTGATGAAGCGATACGGCTACGGCTACTTCGCCGATTGGCTGAGCTTTCCAGCGCCTCTTCGCTCGGACCATTGCGGATTGGCCAAGTCGGTGGAGGAGTCGTTGTACAACTATCGCGACCTTCGTGACGACGCCCCCGACTATCAACCACTCGCGGTGTGGCCGGAACCTGGCGGGTTCCTTCCCGTCGTCGACACCCAGGGTGGTGACGAAATCGGGTGGCTCACGATCGGCGAGCCGGATGAGTGGCCGGTCATCGTCTACCCGCGCCACAACGACCAAGGGCCGCCACTCGACGGACGGCTCACCGATCTCATCCTCGAGTGGCTTCGCGGGAACTTCACCACGGACGGATTCGTCGAGCTTTCCGTGGATGAAGACGACCCCTTCGAGACGATCTGTTTCGAAGGGATAAGTCCAGCTCCCGAGCAGGCCTAGCGGAAGAAGACGTGGACCTCGTCGATGACGCGGTCCACGTCGGCGTCGGTCAACGCCGGGAACAGCGGCAGCGAAAGTTCCTGGCTGTAGTACAGCTCCGCGTTCGGGCACAGACCTCGCCGGTACCCGAGATCTTCGAACACCGGGTGCCAGTACGCGGGGATGTAGTTGACCTGCACGCCGATTCCCTTGCCACGCAAGTGATCGAACAGCGCCCGACGGCGCCCTTCGAGGACTCGCAGCGGGTACAGGTGCCACACCGGATCCGCGCCTTCGCGCACCGCGGGCGTCAGCACTCCGTCCAAAGAGGACAGTGCGGCGGTGTAGCGCGCGTGGATCTCGGCGCGGCGCTTCTTGAACTCGGCGAGCCGTCGCAGCTGGCTGCTTCCCAAGGCGCACAACACATCCGGCAACCGGTAGTTGAGGCCGAACTCGTGCACCTCCTGGTGCCACGCGCCCTCGTCCGGATAACGCTGCGCCGCCTTGTCCCGCACCAGTCCGTGGTTGCGGAACCCGCGGGCGCGCGTCAGCAGCTCGTCCGAACCGGCGACCACCGCGCCGCCTTCGGCCGTGGTGAGGTTCTTGGTCGGGAAGAAGGAGAACGTCGTCAGGTCGGCGAGCGAGCCGACGGGCCTGCCCTGCCAGCTCCCGCCGACCGAATGCGCCGCGTCCTCCAGCAGCAGTGCGCCGTTGTCGCGGGCGATCCGGCCGAGTTCGTCCAGTTCCGCCGGGTGGCCGGCGTAGTCCACGGCCGCGACGACCTTGGTCCGCGAGGTGACGGCCGCCGAAGCCGCCGCCGGGGCGAGGTTGCCGGTGTCCGCTTCGACGTCGGCGAAGACGACCTTGCCGCCGAGCAGCGCGGCCGTCGCGGCGGTGGCGACGAACGTCATCGGCGAGGTGACGACCTCGTCACCGGGACCGATCCCGGCCGCCGCGTACGCGACGTGCAGCGCCGCCGTGCCCGAGGTGACGGCCACGGCGGGGGTGCCGCCGGTGTGCTCGGCGAGGTCTTCCTCGAAGCGCGTGACGGCGGGACCGGTGGTCAGCCAGTCGCCGCGCAGCACGTCGGTGACCGCGGCGATGTCCTCGTCCGAAATGGACTGACGGCCGTACGGAAGGAACTGCTCAGCCATACTGCTCGACCAGGTCGCGCAGCTCGTCGGCGTCGAGCCAGAGGTCGTTGGTGTCCGAGCGGTACGCGAAGTTCTCCGGCACGGCCTGGCCGTCCGACGGCGGCTCGTAGCCCCAGCCCGCGATGTGCGGCTGGACGACGTACCGGTCGGTCAGCCGCACGGTCCGGCGGGCGTCGTCGGGGGCGATCATCTCTTCGTGCAGCTTCTCGCCGGGCCGGATGCCGACATCGTGCATCGCCGCCCCGGGTGCGATGGCCTGCGCGAGCTCGACCAGCCGCATGCTCGGGATGCGCGGCACGTACAGCTCGCCGCCGTTCATCTGGTCGAAGGAATCGACCACGAACTGCACGGCCTGCGGGAGCGTGATCCAGAAGCGGGTCATCTCCTTGTGCGTGATCGGCAGCGACTCGCCCTTGGCCGCGAGCGCGCGGAAGAACGGGATCACGCTGCCGCGCGAGCCCATCACGTTGCCGTAGCGGACGACGGAGAACCTGGTCGGATGCGTCGCGGCGTAGTGGTTCGCGCTGATGAACATCCGGTCGGCGCACAGCTTCGTGGCGCCGTAGAGGTTGATCGGGCTCGACGCCTTGTCGGTCGAGAGCGCGACGACCTTCTTCACCCCGGTGTCGATCGCGGCCTCGATGACGTTCTGCGAGCCGACGACGTTGGTCTGCACGAATTCGAACGGGTTGTACTCACCCGTGTCGACCTGCTTGAGCGCGGCGGCGTGCACCACGTAGTCGACCCCGTGCATCGCGCGCTCGAGGCGGCGGCGGTCGCGGATGTCGCCGATGAACCAGCGCAGCCTCGGGTCGTTGTCGAACTGCTGCCGGGCTTCGTACTGCTTGAGCTCGTCGCGGGAGAGCACGACCAGCCGTCGCGGGTTCAGCTCGGCCAGGGCGTGGGTGATGAACGCCTTGCCGAACGAACCGGTCCCGCCGGTGAGCAGGATGCTGGAGCCATCCAGCTCGGACATCGTTGACCTCCGCGTTTCGGTGCTACTGCCGCAGGCCATCATGTCACCCATGGATCCAGACCCCGGGGCCCACGTGGTCAACGCCGTCATCCAGGCGCGCGCGTCGTCGACCCGGCTGCCCGGCAAGGTGCTCCGGCCGTTGGCGGGCCGGAGTGTGCTGGGCTGGGTCGTCCGGGCCGCCGCGAGTTCGCCGGGAATCGACGACGTCGTGGTCGCGACCTCCACGGAAGCCGAGGACGACGCGGTGGCCGAGGAAGCCGCCCGGCACGGCGCCCTGGTCGCCAGAGGGCCGCTCGATGACGTCCTCGCGCGGTTCGCGGTGGCCACCGAGTCGTATCCGGCCGACGCCGTGGTGCGGCTCACCGCCGACTGCCCGCTGCTGGACCCGGTGCTGATCGGGCAGCTCGTCACGCTGTGGCGCGCCCAGCCCTCGCTGGACTACTTGAGTACGACGCTCGTGCGCACGCTGCCCCGGGGCTTCGACGCCGAACTCGTGCGCGCGGGAGTGCTGGCCGAGCAGGTCGAGACCGCTCGCGGTGCGGATCGGGAACACGTGACTTCGGGCATCTACTCGCGACCGGAGACCTACTCGTGTGCCGGCGTCGTGGTCAGCCCGCCCGCCGAAGACCTGCGCGTGACCTTGGACACCGCCGAGGACTGGGCGGTCATCGAGGGCGTCGTGGCCGAACTGGGCGACCGCGTCGGCGACTGGCGCGAAGTGGTCGCCGTGCTGCGCTCCCGGCCCGACCTCGCGAAGCTCAATGAGCATGTCGAGCAGAAGAAGGTGGCCAGGTGACGAAGCTGGTGCTGCGGGCCGACGCCTCCGGGACGATCGGCGCGGGCCATGTTTCGCGCATGGTCGCCTACGCCGAACGCGCGGTCGCGCGGGGCTGGGAGGTCGCCTTCTCGGGTTGTGTGGACAACGCCGAATGGCTGGCCGCTCGGTTCGGCGAGCTGTCCGTTCCCGTGGTGCCGTCCGTCTCCTACGACGGCTTCGACGTGGTGCTCGTCGACCACTACGGCATCGGCGAACTGCGTGACGAGGTGAACGCCGCGGGCGCGCTGCTGGTGTCCATCGAGGACGACGTGTTCGGCAGGCGCTCGGCGGACCTCGTCGTCGACTGCGGTTTCGCGCCCGCCCCGAGGCCCGACGACGGCTCCGGCGCACTGCTGCGAGGCGTGGCCTACGCGCCGCTGCGAGACGTCGTCCGGGACGCGCGCGAGAAGCGCCGCGGTCGTGAAGGGGCCGAGCGGCCCCACGTGACCGTGGTGCTCGGCGGCGGGACCGAGTGGGCGGGCACGGTCAGCACGCTGCTGCACGCGTTGCGCGACACGGGGCTGCCGTTCGTCGCCGATGTGCTCGTGCGTGGTGAACCCGTCGTGCCGGAGGCCCTGCCCGGCCAGGAATTCCGCATCGCGCCGCCCGGACCGGGACTGCTGGACCTGCTGGTGGAGACGGACGTCGCGGTGAGCGCGGCCGGTGTCACGCTGCTGGAGCTGTGCTGTCTCGGGGTGCCGACCGCTGTCGTGCAGCTGGTCGACAACCAGGAGACGGGCTACCGGGGCGCACTGGACCTCGGGCTCGCGGCCGGGCTGGGGAGCGCGGCGGCGCTGGCCGACGACGCCGTCGAGACGCTGCGGACGCTGTTGAGCGACGAAGAGGTGCGGCGGCGGTTCTCGGAGACGGCGTCGTCCGTCGTGGACGGTCAGGGTGTGGACCGCGTGCTGGACCGGTTGGAGCGTTCCCTGCCTTCGGCGGAGGTCAGCGAGGACTTTCGCGCCAGGCTCCTCGCGTTGTACGCGGAGAAGCAGAAGCCTTGGGGAACTCGGCCCACGCTCGTCGCGGAGCTCGATCGGGGTGTCTCGCGAGCGAAGCTGTATCAGGCGCTGCTCGACACGATCTTGTTCCTCCGCGAGGAGGGCAGGGAAGCGGAAGAGGAATGGGTCGAGGATGCCGCCGACCTGATGTCCGATTGGGTTCCGCCGGAATACCGGGTGTGAGATCGAGGACCGCACCTGTCCTCGATCCTCCCTACCGTCGTCCGTATGACCATCTCGCCGTTCAAGATCGCCGTCCCCCAGCGTGACCTCGACGACCTCGCCGCCCGCCTCGCGAACACCCGCTGGCCGGACGAGATCGACGGCGTCGGCTGGGGCCTCGGGACGCCGCTCGGGTACCTCCAGGAGCTCGCCGAGTACTGGCGCCTCCGCTACGACTGGCGCGCGCACGAGGAGCGCCTCAACGGTTTCCCCGGCTTCCTGACGAACATCGACGGCGCGGACATCCACTTCCTGCACGCGCGGTCGCCGGAGCCGGACGCGAAGCCGTTGATGCTCACACACGGCTGGCCGGGGTCCATCGTCGAGTTCCTCGACGTCATCGGGCCCCTGTCCGACCCGCGCGCGTACGGCGGGGATCCGGCGGACGCGTTCCACGTCGTCGTGCCGTCGCTGCCCGGCTTCGGGTTCTCCGGGCCGACGACCGAGGCGAACTGGGGATCCGACCGGATCGCCGACGCCTGGCCGGTGCTGATGTCGCGGCTCGGGTACGAGCGGTTCGGGCTGCACGGCGGCGACTGGGGCGCGATCGTGTCGCGGCAGGTGGGCGTCCGGTGCCCGGAGCGGGTGATCGGCGCGCATCTGACGATGTTGCCGAGCGCGGTGCCGGAGTCGGACTCGGAGGAGTTCCAGTACGGCGAGCTGGGCTACGCGATGATCCAGGCGACCAAGCCGCAAACGCTTGCCTACGGGCTCACCGACTCACCGGCCGGGCAGCTCGGGTGGCTCGTGGAGAAGTTCAAGTCCTATTCGGACTCGCGCGACGTTCCCGAGGACGCCATCGATCGGGATGATCTGCTCACCAACGTGATGCTCTACTGGCTCACCGGCACGGCGAACTCGTCTTCGCGGATCTACGCCGCGGGGGGCGGGGCTTGGGGCGAGGAGCCGCCGAAGTCCACTGTGCCCACTGGGGTGGCCGTGTTCCCGAAGGACACCGCCCTCCCGGTCCGGCATCTCGCCGAGCGCACCGACAACATCGTGCACTGGTCCACTCCGGACCGCGGCGGTCACTTCCCGGGACTGGAGGTACCGGACCTGCTCATCGGGGACCTGCGGACGTTCTTCCGCCCGCTGCGCTGACCCCGGCCTGGCGCGAGTGTCATGAAAGGGGCTTTCAGGACGAAAAACGTCCTGAAAGCCCCTTTCATGACATCCGGAAGAGGGTGTGCGGAGGTGTCAGAGGTACTGGCCAGGCCCGTGAGCCTCGCCGGGGCCGCCGAGGGCGCCACCCGCGGAAGGACCGGCCGGGAGCCCGCGCCGCATCTGTTCCAGCTGCACCCGCGCGGCCATCTGCTGCGCGAACAGCGCGGTCTGGATGCCGCTGAACAGCCCTTCCAGCCAGCCGACCAGCTGAGCCTGGGCGATCCGCAGCTCGGCATCGGACGGCGTCGAGTTCTCGGTGAACGGCCGCACCAGCCGCTCGAGCTCGTCCTGCAGTTCCGGCGCCAGCGCCTGCTCCAGCTCGCGGATCGAGGTCTGGTGGATCTCGCGGACGCGCGTGCGGCTGGCGTCGTCCAGCGGTGCGGCGCGGACCTCCTCCAGCAGCTGCTTGATCATCGTGCCGATCCGCATCACCTTGGCGGGCTCTTCGACGAGGTCGCCGAGCGACTCCTCGCCTTCGGCCTGCTCGGAGCCGCCGGCGAGGCGCGCGGTGCCGACCGGGACGCCGTCGGGACCGACGACCACCACGTGCGGTGAAGAGTCTCCGCCGCCGTCACCGGGGGTGGTCGATTCGCGGGAAACTGGGTCGGTCATGTGCTCCATCCTGGCCTACGTCGGGCACAAAGCGCAGCGCGGTTTTCGATGCCGTCTCCGAGCGTAGCGGGAATCGTCGCGCCCCGTGGTCGGGCACCCAACCCCGGGTAAAGCGCCAAACCGCACGTCCGTACGGTGTCCCCATGGCGTTCGACGTCGCTCGTATCCGTGGGTTGTTTCCCGCGCTGGGTGACGGCTGGATTCACTTCGACGGCGCCGCCGGAATGCTCGTACCTGAACAGGTCGCTTCGGCCGTATCCACGGCCATGCGCGCTCCGGTGTCCGGGCCGGGTGGAGCGTTTCCGGCCTCACAGCGTGCGGAAAGCATTGTCACGGCCGCTCGCCGGGCGGTCGCCGACCTGGTCGGCGCCGACCCGGCCGGAGTCGTGCTCGGACCCAACGCGCCCGACCTCATCCGCCGTCTCGTCGACGCGATGGCCGACCGCTGGACGATCGGCGACGAGGTCGTCGTGTCCCGGCTCGACGAAGAGGCCAACCTCGCGCCGTGGCGCCGCGCCGCGAAACGGGTCGGCGCGGTCGTGCGCTGGGGCGAGATCGACATCGAGACCTGCGAGCTGCCCGCTTGGCAGTACGAGAACCTGGTCTCCGCGCGCACCAAGGCCGTCGCGGTCACGCTGGCGTCCGGTTCGGTCGGTACCCGGCCCGACGTCCCGACGGTGATCGAGTTCGCCAAACGCGTCGGCGCGCTGGTCGTCGTCGACGCGACGTACGCGGCGCCGTTCGTGCCGCTGGACCTCAACGCGCTCGGCGCCGACGTGATGGTGGTTTCGGCGCAGGCCTGGGGCGGGCCGTCGGTGGGGGCGCTGGTGTTCCGCGATCCCGAACTGCTCGAACGCCTGCCGTCGGTCTCGCTCGACCCGGCCGCGCGCGGACCGGCCCGGATGGAACTGGGGCCGCACGCGTATCCGTTGCTGGCGGGCCTGATCGCGTCGATCGACTATCTGGCCGGGTTGGACGACGCGGCGATGGGCTCACGGCGCGAGAAGCTGGTGACGTCGCTGGGATCGGCGAAGTCGTATCACGCGGGACTTCTGGCGCAGCTGTCCACGGAGCTGCGTTCGCTGAGGCACGTCATGGTGATCGGCGACGCCATGCGCCGGATCCCCGCGCTGGCCTTCGCCGTCGCGGGGAAGAAGTCGCCCGAGGTCGCGGAGTACCTCGCGTCCCAAGGGCTCTGTGCCTTCGCCGACGACGGCACGAGCGGTGTCTTCGGATCACTGGGCGCCGCCGAAGTCGGCGGCGCCGTCCGGATCGGCCTCGCGCACTACTCGAACGTCTTCGAGGTCAATCAGCTCGTCCGGGTACTGGACGAGATCCGCTAGGACTTCGCGGCCAGCAGAACCTTGCCGAAAACGGTGCCTTCTTCGAGCGCGCGGTGCGCCGAAGCGGCCTCGGCCATCGGGACGACCTGTCCGACGATCGGCTTCACCGAACCCTGCCCCACCAACGGCCACAGCCGCTCACGGACGTCGGCGACGATCGCGGCCTTCTGGTCCAGCGGCCGCGACCGCAGGCCGGCGCCGAACAGGCTGGCGCGTTTGCCCATCAGCTTGCCGATGTTGAGTTCGCCCTTGACCCCGCCCATCATGCCGATGACCACGAGCCTGCCGTCCATGGCCAGCGCGTCGAGGTTGCGGTCGAGGTACTTGGCGCCGATGTTGTCGAGGATGACGTTCGCGCCGCCGGTCTCGGCGCGCAGGACCTCGGCGAAGTCCTGCTCCTTGTAGTTGATCGTGATGTCGGCGCCGAGCTGGCGGCAGCTCTCGAGCCGTTCCGCCGAACCCGCGGTCACCGCGACCGTCGCGCCGAGGGCCTTGGCGACCTGGATCGCGTGCGTGCCGATCCCGCCCGCCCCGCCGTGGACGAGCAGGACCTCGCCCTCGGACAATCCGGCGTGCATCACCACGTTCGCCCAGACCGTGCACGCGACTTCGGGCAATCCGGCGGCCGCGAGCAATTCGACTTCGGCGGGAAGCGGAAGCAGTTGTCCGGCCGGGACGGCGACCTTTTCCCCATAGCCACCACCGGCGAGCAAAGCACAAACCTCGTCCCCGATTTGCCATCCTTCGACGCCTTCGCCGATTTCGGCGATCGTGCCCGAACATTCGAGCCCGAGGATTTCGCTCGCACCCGGCGGAGGAGGGTAATGGCCCTGACGTTGCAGCAGGTCAGCGCGGTTGACGGCGCTCGCGGCGACGTCGAGGACCACTTCGCCTTCGCCCGCCACCGGATCGGGGACCTCGGTCCATTCGAGAACGTCGGGATCGCCGGGCTCACGGATGGTGATCGCGTACATACAACCGACCCTATAACGGTGATGGGAAGTCCGCCGAACGTCGGTTGACCTATGACGCGAACCACACAAAGGTGACGCTCATGTCATATTCGCGAAGAAGCATTGTTCCCTCGATCGTGGTGATGGCGACCGCCGCGCTCACGGTCGGAATGGCTCCCGCTGCGACGGCCGCGCCGAAACTCGACGGTCCCGCACTGGCCAAGCAGCTCGTCAACAAGGTCGACGGCGCCAACGTGAACCGGCACCTGATCGCCTTGCAGCGGATCTCGGACGCGAACGGCGGCCGTCGCGCGGCCAGCACCGAGGGCCACAAGAAGTCCGCGGAGTACGTCGCCACGAAGCTGGAGCAGGCGGGCTTCACGGTCACGCGCCAGGAGTTCCCGTTCACCTACGCGGAGACTCTCGCGGAGAAGCTGACGGTCGCGGGTGCCGACGTCCCGATCATCATCATGTCCTACAGCCCGTCGACGCCCGCGGGCGGAATCACCGCGCCGCTCGCCGTGGTCCCGGTCGACGACACCAGCGGCTGTGAAGCGGCCGACTACGCCGGCGGGGTCACCGGCAAGATCGCGCTGATCCAGCGCGGCGGCTGCTCCTTCGCGCAGAAGCAGGCGACCGCAGCCGAGGCCGGTGCCGTCGGCGCGATCGTCTACAACAACGTCCCGGGCCCGGTCAACGGCACCCTGGGCGACCCGGCCGCGGGCAAGATCCCGACCGGTGGCATCACCCAGGCCGACGGCCAGGTGCTCGCAGGCAAGGCCGGCACGTCGGTCACCCTCGACCTGCGTGCCCTCCAGGAGGCGCGGACCAGCTACAACGTCATCGCCGAGACCAAGACCGGTCGCAAGGACAACGTCGTGATGCTCGGGTCGCACCTCGACAGCGTCACCGAGGGCCCCGGCATCAACGACAACGGCTCGGGTTCGGCCGCGTTGCTGGAGACCGCACTGCAGCTGGGCAGCAAGGCCAAGGTCAACAACGCGGTTCGCTTCGGCTGGTGGAGTGCCGAGGAGTTCGGGCTCGTCGGCTCGACGTACTACGTCAACTCGCTGACCTTCGAGCAGCAGCTCGACATCGCGCTGTACTACAACTACGACATGATCGGCTCGCCGAACGCGGCGTACTTCGCCTACGACGGTGACGACTCCGACGCCACCGGTGCGGGCCCCGGCCCGTACGGTTCCGGCGAGCTCGAGAAGACGCTCGTGGACTACCTCGAAAAGGGCAAGAACGTCCCGGTCGAGGGCACGGACTTCACCGGTCGTTCGGACTACGGCCAGTTCATCGCCGTCGGTATCCCGGCGAGTGGTCTGTTCACCGGCGCCGAAGGCGTGAAGACCGCTGCGCAGGCGGCCAAGTGGGGCGGTAGCGCCAACGTTCCTTACGACAAGTGCTACCACCAGAAGTGCGACAACCTCGGCAACATCGACCGCGTCGCGCTCGACCGCAACTCCGACGCCGTCGCCTGGGCGCTGGGCGTGTACGCGACCAGCACCGAGAACATCAACGGTGTCCCGGGTGGCAAGGCCGCGAAGGCGAAGGCGCTTCGCGCGGCTGAGCGGTCCAAGCAGCGGAGCCTGACGGCTTCCGTCCACGCTGACGACCACCACGGCCACGTCGCCGCGTAGTAGCTCCCTCAAGTGCAATGAAAGGCCCGTTACTTGCAAAATTTGCAAGTAACGGGCCTTTCATTGCGTCTCTGGAGAGGGAGACTCAGCCCAAACTGTTGGTCGCGAAGGTGTCGCACCGCGCCGGCTGGCCGGTCTGGAAGCCGGTGGTGAACCACTTCTTCCGCTGCGCCGAAGTGCCGTGGCTGAACTTCGACTCGTCGACCCGGCCGCCGCCCAGCTTGGTCTGGATGTAGTCGTCACCGATGCGCGAAGCGGTGTCCAGCGCGGAGTTGATGTCTTCCTGGCTGATCTCGGTGATCAGCGGACGTCCGGTCTCGGTCGGTGCGGTCGTGGCGTGGTTCGCCCAGACCCCGGCGTAGCAGTCGGCCTGCAGTTCGAGCCGTACCGACCCCGACGTCGGCCCGCTGCCGGTGCCCTTTTTGGACACTCCGGTGAGGTTCTGCACGTGGTGACCGTATTCGTGGGCCAGCACGTACGCCTCCGCGAACGGCCCGCCCTGCGCCCCGAACCTGGTGCGGAGTTCGTTGAAGAACCCGAGATCGATGTACACGTTGGAGTCGCCGGGGCAGTAGAACGGCCCGACGTCCGAAGTCGCGCTGCCGCAGCCCGTGTTCACGCCGCCGTTGAAGAACTTGGTGACGGCCTTGCGGTAGGTCGACCCGGACCGCTGGAACTCCTGCCCCCAGTAGTCCTGGATCGAGTTGATGGTGGCGACGACCGCGCAGTCGTGCTTCCGGTTCGCGTCCGCGCCGGTCTTGCATTCCTGCGACAGCGACGTGTTGTCCGTCTGCTGCCCGGAACCCACGGCGCCGAGACCGCCTAGTCCGCCCGAGGACGGGTTCAGGTCCACGCCGCCGAACTGGGAGAGGAGGAAGTAGATGACGAGGCCGACCACGCCGAGCCCGCCGCCGCCGAGTGCCACCCGGCCACCGATACCGCCACCGCCACCACCGCGCAGGTCCTCGACTTCGGAGGTGTCCAGGCCCGCGCCTTCGTCGAATCGCACGGGGGAAGCGTAGCCGGAGAGGCCCGGATATGCCCGGGTGCGGCCACGCGAAGTGGCCGCACCCAGAACTACCGAGGTTGTCTTGTTCGATCGCCGGTTGGCCGCGATCACCGGGCCGGCGCCTGGCACTGCCGAGGCGGTCGAAGAGGCCGCTAACCCGATACAGGCCGGAGTGACGCCGAATGCGCGAGAATTGTCGAGCGCATCCGAGATGCCCGCGCTCGTCGCTGTTCACAGTCGCGACCGACCCGGTCCTTTCCGTTCCGGTCGCGGGGACACAGCAGGCGG
The DNA here is from genome assembly GCF_055580625.1 of Amycolatopsis sp. NPDC031561. Classification (NCBI taxonomy): domain Bacteria; kingdom Bacillati; phylum Actinomycetota; class Actinomycetes; order Pseudonocardiales; family Pseudonocardiaceae; genus Amycolatopsis; species Amycolatopsis sp. NPDC031561. The sequence continues at coordinate 213,780 of NZ_JBVILA010000002.1, forward strand.
TCAACCGCGAGAATCACCCGCCATACCACCACCTGACCCTTCCCGGCTGGGAGGCAGGTCCGACGGCCATCCGATGGCTCGCCCGATACTTGCCCGACCATCCGCTGACAAGCAGAATGCGCCTTTTCTCGCCGAGTCTCAACCTTTTCGTAACCCTCCTTCGGGCGAATGTTCCGCCGGATTTTTCAGGGGCCGAAAAGTGACCGGTGGGTATGCGCCTCGTGCGATCAACGATCTACCCTGCGTGGATGGCGGTGGAGCAAAAAGAAGTGCGCTGGCTGTCCGAGTCGGAGATGGTCGCGTGGCGCTCGTACATCGTCGCCACCATGCGCCTGCGGCAGCGGCTGCACCGGGAACTTTCCGAGCGTCACGAAGTCACCCTCGCCGACTACGAGGTCCTGGTCTGCCTTTCGCTCCAGCCCGACAACCGGATGCGGATGACGGAGCTCGCGAGCATGCTCGGCTCGACCAAGAGCAGGCTTTCGCACCAGATGGTCCGGCTGGAGGCCGAAGGCATCATCCGCCGCACCCGGGACCCGGCGGACAAACGCGGCGTCGTCGCGGAACTGACCGAGCGTGGCTCGGAACTGCTGGAGGGCGCGGCGCCGACGCATGTCGAAGGCGTCCGGGAGCACCTGATCGACCTGCTGAGCCCGGAAGAGCAGCAGGTGCTGGGGCAGGCCTTCGGGCGGGTGCTGGAGCACCTGTCGGAGATCGACGGCCTCCCGCGGCTGCCTCCGGTCACTTCTTGAGGGCGTTGATCCTCGCGGCCTGACGGGTCAGGTGGGCGCTCTCGGCCAGGTTCGCCGCCTTCTCGGCGGCCTCGCTGTACAGCCGCGCCGCTTTCGCCAGGTCGCCGTCGCGCTCGTGGAGGTACGCCGCCACCGCGGTGTACCGGGGGAGCGAGTCGTCCAGTTCGGCGAGCGCCGCCAAGCCCGCGCGCGGTCCGTCCGCCTCGCCGACGGCCACCGCGCGGTTGAGCCGCACGACCGGGCTGCCGGTCAGGTGCGTGAGTTCGTCGTACCACTCGACGATCTGCACCCAGTCGGTCTCCTCGGCGGCGGGCGCGTCGGCGTGGAGCGCCGCGATGGCGGCCTGCGCCTGGAACTCGCCCAGTTTGTCGCGGGCCAACGCCGCTTGCAGGATCTCGACACCTTCGGCGATCAGGCGCGTGTCCCAGAGGCCGCGGTCCTGTTCGGCGAGCGGCACGAGGTCGCCGCCGGACGTCCTGGCGGCGCGCCGGGCGTGGTGCAGCAGCATGAGCGCGAGCAGCCCCGCGACCTCGGGATGGTCGATCGAGGCCGCCAGCCGCCGGGTGAGCCGGATGGCTTCGGCGGCGAGGTCGACGTCGCCGGAGTAGCCCTCGTTGAAGACCAGGTAGAGCACGCGGAGCACGGTGGCGACGTCGCCGGCCTGGTCGAACCGCACCCCGGACACGGTGCGCTTGGCCCGGCTGATGCGCTGCGCCATGGTCGCCTCGGGCACCAGGTACGCCTGCGCGATCTGGCGGGTGGTCAGCCCGCCCACGGCGCGCAGGGTGAGCGCGACCGCGGACGACGGCGTCAGCGACGGGTGGGCGCACAGGAAGTAGAGCTGCAGCGTGTCGTCCGAGTCGGGGGCGGGTCCGGGCTCCGGCTCGTCGTCGACGAGGTCCTCGCGACGGCGCCGGGCGGCGTCCGACCGGGCCGCGTCGAGGAACTTGCGCCAGGCGACGGTGACGAGCCAGCCCTTCGGGTCCTTCGGCCGGTCTCCCGGCCAGACGCGGACGGCCTCGATCAGCGCTTCCTGCACGGCGTCCTCGGCCGCGGCGAAGTCGGCCCCGCGGCGGACGAGGATCCCGAGGACGTTCGGCGTGAGGCTCCGGAGCAGTGCCTCGTCCACTTCGGCGATCACTCCGTGATGACCAGCGGCTCGCCCCACAGCGGGCGCAGTTCGAGCCACTCGTGGATCGGCCGCCCGCCCGCTCCCGGAGCGGCCGACAGCTCGCCCGCGAGTTCGAGCGCGCGCTCGTAGCTGTCGACGTCGATCATCATGAAACCGGCGATGAGGTCCTTGGTCTCGGCGAAGGGGCCGTCGGTGACCGGCGGCTTGCCCTCGCCGTCGTAGCGGACGAAGGTGCCTTCGGGGGCGAGAGCCCGTTCCTCGACGAACTCGCCGGTCTCCACGAGCCGGTTCGCGAAGTCCCGCATGTACTGCACGTGCGCCGTGATCTCTTCCGGGGCCCACTGGTCCATCGGGATGTCGTTGACCGACGCCGGAGCGCCCCGATAGTGCTTGAGCAGCAAGTACTTGGCCATGGCGGGAAGGGTAATGGCAGTCTGCCGGTGCTTCTGCCTGGTGGTCTATACATCCGATCTCTAGCCTTCTTATCGCGTTCCTCCATCGCGAAAGGAAGAGCACTTGTCCAAAGCAAGAAGGCGCTCCGCCGGCCTGCTGGTGACCATCGGCCTCATCTGCGGCTTGCTCGTGGGTGAGACAGCCGGAGCCTCCGCCTCCGATGATTTCGCCGCCACGGATCACAGCCGGCCGTTGCCGCCCGGCGCGACCCCGGTGGCCCCACTCGCTCTCTCCGTCGCTCAAGCGCAGATCGCCGCCAACCCGGTGGTCTGCGAGGGCGACGGGGTCTCCGGCAAACGCATCGAGCTGGTCTACGTCCGTGAAGCCAGTCAACCTGACCGGTACTCCACCGTCGTGCCTTCCCTTCGCGCCTACGCGTCGGGGATGGACGATTCGTTCAACGACAGCGCCGCGCTGACGGGCGCCAGCAGGCACGTCCGGTACGTGACGACCGCAGGCGCCGGTTGTCAGGTCGCCGTCGCCAACCTGGTGGTGCCCGACGGCACGTACCTGTCCGGCGCGATCCGCGACCGGGCCATCCAGGCGGGCCACTACAACGCCGACCGCGACTACATCCTGTTCTCCGACAACCCCCACACCTGCGCGGGCACCTGGGGCGACAGCGACGACCAGCCCGGTCCCGCCAACGCCTTCAACAACGGCAGGCACTACACCGAGATCGCGGTGCCCTGCTGGGGTGTCAACGCCGTCGCCCACGAGGTGGGCCACATGCTCGGCGCGGTCCTGCCAGGGGCCCCGCACTACCAGGGCGGCGGGCACTGCTCCCAGGAATGGGACCTGATGTGTTACGGCGACACGCAGTCCTTCGACTGCACGCAGCGTGATTTCGATCGGCTGCTGGACTGCGGCAACGACGACTATTTCAGCACGAATCCCGTCCCCGGCAGCTGGCTCGCCACCCACTGGAACGTCGCCAACAGCGCCTTCCTGATCAAAAAGGACACTCCGGACAACGACGACGGCCATGCCCAAGGCGGGAAGACCTACGTCATCACCGGCGCGAGCGGCAACGCCATCGACGTCGTGGGTTCCTCGACCGGCGGTCTCGCCAACCTCAGTCACCGCGCCCGGACCGACTCCCAGAGCCAGAAGTGGATCCTGGGCTACAACACCGGTCTGCAACTCGTCAACGCCAACAGCCAGCTGTGCGCCGACAGCGCCCAGAGCGGCACGGCACCCGGCACGCAGATCCTCCAGTACAACTGCAACGGCCAGAACGGCATGCGGTGGGCGTTCCAGCCACTCGGCAACGGCAAGGTGGCGATCTTCAACTACCTGACGGGCTACGCGATCACCGACGGCGGCGCGTACCCGGCCCCGCTCGTCCAGCAGCCCTACACCGGGGCGGCCAACCAGCAGTGGACCCTGAACCCCATCGCCGATCCCGGTCCGCAGGCGGCCAAGAAGTACTACCTTTCCGTCGCCACCAACGGCAACAGCGCGGCCGTGGTCGACGGTTCGACGTCCGCCGGCGCGAAGATCACCAACGTGGCCAGGCAGAACGACAACGGCCAGAAGTGGAAGCTCACCGACGCGGGCGGCGGGTACTGGAAGATCGTCAACGAGCGGAGTGGTCAGTGCCTGCGGCCGGTCTCCGGCAGCACCGCGGACGGCGCGCTCCTCGAACAGACGCACTGCGGCTCGGCCACGAATCAGCAGTGGAAGTTGCTCCGGAGCGCCGACACGCGCTACGGGCTGGTGAATCGGGCCAGCAACCTCGCGGTGCGGCAGGTCAACAACGGCACGGCTTCGATCCTGGAGCAACGGCCGTTCGTGGGCGGCCGTAGCGACGAGACCGTCTGGGCCCTCGTGCCCGCGTGACCCCGCGAAGCTCCCCAGGTCAGCCGATCTGGGGGGCTTCGCTCTCTCAAGACTGGCGGTAGCGGTGGGATTCGAACCCACGGAGGACAGAGCCCTCGCATGTTTTCAAGACATGTTCCTTCGGCCGCTCGGACACGCTACCGCCACCGAGGATATCCGACGGTCTGTTAACCGAACGCTTCGGATGTATTCGAAGCGAAGCTTTCCGTTGAGGGTGGTGGCGGGGGCATGGATGGACTAGTCGAAGTCCCAGTCGGTCGCGACGCCGACGATGACGAACAACAGCACGAGACCGACGATGATCGCGACGCCGATGTAGCCGATGATGATCGCCGCGAGCGCCATCCCCTGCCCGCCGGCTTCGCCGCGTTTGGCCTTCGAGTGCGCGATGTGCCCCATGATCACGCCGATGACCGACAGCAGCCCGGTGCAGACGACCAGACTGGCGATCGACACGACCAGCGCCGCGATCGCCAGGCCCTGGTCCTGCGGCGGCATCGCGGGGCCGTAGCCATAGCCCGGCTGCTGGTACGGCTGCCCGTACGGAGGTTGCTGCCCGTAAGTGGGCTGCTGTCCGTAGGGCTGCTGCTGACCGTAGGGGTCCTGCGGATATGTCACCGGCTCACCGTAACCGCCGGGGCTTGGTTCAGGACGCCTGAGTCTTCGCCGCCTTCGCGGCGATGCGCGCCTGGACCTCGGGACGGCGCAACGGCGGCACCGTCGTCGGCGGCTGACGGCGGGCGGGCAGTTCGGTGAGCAACCGCCTGGTGATCGCCGTGATCTCGGCGACGGCGGCCTCGAAGGGCTCGCGCGTGGCGTCGGAGAGGCTCTGCACCCCGGACACCTTGCGGACGTACTGGCGGGCGGCGGCCTCGATCTCGTCCGGCGTCGCCGCCGGCTCCAGGCCTCGAAGCGTGGTGATGTTCCGGCACATGCCCCGATCGTACGTCCGCCCACCGACGCTTCCGGGCGGTTCGATCACACAGTCGGTTAGAAGGTGCTCAGGTTCGTTGACGCCGAAAAACGCGTTTAGGCACCCTCGGCGGAGTGCCCCTCAGACCTCGTTCTCTCCGCCGCGCGCCCGTCGAGCCGATCCCCGTACCGGCCGAACCCTCCCCGATCCCGGAACAGGTCTGGCAGCGCGTCCCGATCGACGCCCTGATCGACCTCGTCACCGAGGTCTTCACCTCGCACGACCTGCCGTGGTCGCGTGCCCGCATGGCCGCCGAGGCGTTGTGCCACGGCGACCTCACCGGAACCCCTGAATCGGGGGTCGCCGAACTGACGCGGCTGCATCTGCCGATGCTGGTCAACGGCATGGTGCGGCCGCGCGCCGAACCGCTGATGATCGCCGACCGCGGCGCCGCCGCCCTGATCGACTACCGCCGCGCGCCGGGGCTCTGGGCCGTCGGTGACGCGATGGACCGGGCGGTGTCCCGCGCGGGCCGGTACGGCGTCGGGCTCATGTCGGTGCGCGGCGTCGGGCCGTTCGGCCGCGCCGGGCACCACGCCGCCAGGGCGTTGCCGCACACCATGATCGGGCTCGTCATGGCGGCGGGCGGGGAGCGCGGGACGGCCGCGAACCCGCTCGGCATGGCCGCCCCCGCCGGCGCGTACCCCGAATTCGTTCTCGACCTGGACACCCTCGCGGACACCGCCGGTGCGGCCAGCGCCTCGATCGCCGGCTTTTCCCTGCTGGTCGAGATCTTCGCCGGGGTCCTGTCGGGCGTCGGCGACCACGATCACGACACCGGTCTCATGGTGATGGCGATCGCGCCGACGACGCTGCGCAGCGCCGACGGCTTCTACAAGGCCGCGAGCGCGTTGTTCGGCAGCCTGCTCGGCTGGGAAGGCGGGACCCCGGTCCGCTACCCCGGCTGGCGCGAGGCGCAGTACCTCGAACAGTGCCAGGCGCTGGGCGTCCCGCTGAACGAGCCGGTGCACCGGGAGCTCGAAGAGCTCGCCAAGGCGTTGCGCCTGGCACCACTGCAGGGCCGCTAGGCCAGGACGACGCGGCCGCCTTCGCCGCCGACCTCCACGACGTCGCCGTTCGTCAGCTGACGTCCGCGCCGGACCTCCACCTCGCCGTTGACCGTGACCTCTTCGGCGTCGAGGAGGTCTTTGGCGTGCGAGCCGTCTTCGGCGAGGTTGGCCAATTTGAGGAACTGGCCGAGGCGGATCGGCTCGCCGGTGATCGGGACGTCGTGGATGCTCATGGGGAGATCATCCCCGCGTGTCCATCTTCCGGTACAAGGTGGCGACGTCGGTGTCGAAATAGCTGCTGTAGGACGTGTCCGGATCGTCCCCGCCGTACAGATAGCCGCCGATCACGCCGACGACGGTGCCGAGTTCGGTCTTCGGATCGGGGTCGACCACCCACGGGCCGCCGCTGGTGCCGGTCGTGAAGCCGGGGCACGAGACGCGCATCTGGTAGGTGTCGGCCTGCTCGCTGGCGCCGTGGCAGACGACCGGCGCCTCTCGTTCGTCCGGATACCCCGTCAGGGTGATCGTGTGGGCGAACCCGCCGCCGGCCACCAGGTTGTTGGCACCGGTGACGCTTTCGAGGGTCTTCGGGTTGCCTGCCTGACGCGCGGTCGCGAATCCGACATCCAAGTCCGGATCGGACGAATCGGCCCAGCCGTCGGGAACCTGCGGATCCGAGACGTCCCAATAGCCGTAGGGCGCGACGCCGTCGTGATAGCCGGGCGCGAACGAGATCCCTGTGGCGTACTCGCCGCCTTCGCCGTCGTGGAGGCAATGCGCCGCGGTGAGCAGGAGATCTCCCGGGCCACTGTGGACGACGCTGGCCGTGCAGAAATGCGACCCTTCGAGGAAGAGCGCGCCGATCGCCGGGTTGAGCGGCGAAGCGGGGGTGGCCGCCACGGTCGCGGCGGCGGCGGTGTCGGCGTCGGTCCCGCCGGGATCCGACGCGGCGGAGCAACCGGTCAGAACGACACAAAGAGCGAGTAACAGGGCGCGGCGCATCGCCTTCCTTTCGCTCGTCCACGGCTGTCCTGACTACAGAGCACCATAAGCGGTCCACGAACACAGCCCGAATCGATCAACGCACAGCAAGCTCACAGCCGTAGTATGTGTTACCTCCGGTAACAGTCGAGCTGGATGGGAGCGGGTATGAAGTCGTTCACGGACAAGGTCGTGGTGATCACGGGCGCGGGGTCGGGGATCGGTCAGGCGCTCGCGGTCGACCTGGCGGGGCGCGGGGCCAGGCTGGCGCTGTCCGACGTCGACGCCGTCCGCGCGGCAGGCACCGTCGCGCTGTGTGAAAAAGCGGGCGCGACCGCGAAGGCGTACGAGCTGGACGTCGCGGACCGTGACGCCGTTCTCGCACACGCGGAAGAGGTCGCCGTCGATTTCGGTGGCGCCAACGTCGTGGTGAACAACGCCGGGGTCGCGCTCGGCGCGACGGTCGAAGAAATGACCTGGGACGACTACGACTGGCTGATGGGGATCAATCTCGGCGGAGTGGTCAACGGGACCAAAGCCTTTCTGCCGCAGGTGATCGCTTCGGGTGACGGGCACATCGTCAACCTTTCGAGCGTGTTCGGCTTCATCGGCGTGCCCACGCAGAGTGCCTACAACGCGGCGAAATTCGCGGTCCGGGGGTTCACCGAGGCGCTGCGGCAGGAAATGCTGATCGCCCGGCATCCGGTCAAGGTCAGCTGCGTGCATCCCGGTGGCATCAAGACGAATATCGCCCGCGACGCGCGGGGCGGCGTCGAGCGGGACATCGACAAAGCCGCGGAGGGCTTCGAAAAGATCGCGAAGACGACACCGGCGAAGGCCGCGCAGACCATCGTGCGCGGTATCGAACGGGGGACGCCGCGCATCCTGATCGGCCCGGACGCCTATGTCATCGACGCGATTCCCCGGGTTCTCGGCTCCTTTTACCAGCGGCCGTTGGCACTGCTGGGGCGCTTGGGGATGAGGAACCTCTGAATGGAGTAACCCTCCGTGGTCCGGACGGCTCGGGATAACTCGATCGGGGTGCGTTACTTACGGCGGCGTCGGAAATGCACCACAATGCTCAAGTTCGTGATTCCCCTTCCGGAGGTCCCCATGCCGCGCGCCGCCCAGCGCCGTACGCCGACCGACGCCGCGCTCTGTGCGAGCGTGCCCGTCGAGACCGCCGAATTGCTGGACCGGACGGGGATCATCGCGGCCAGTCTGCCGAAACGGCGGCGCAGCCCGGAGAACGAGCCCGTTCCCGAGCCGATGCCGGTCCGGACCCCGGTCTGCGATCCGGTCGTCGACAAGGACCTGCGGCCCAAGGCCGTCGTCATCCACCGCCGCGCCCGGTCCTGGCTGGTCGGCGGAGCGGGCGTGGCCCTGCTCGCGATCGGCTGGTTCGCCGGCACGTTCACCCTCGCACCGGTCGACGACACCGCCTTGCCCGAGCAGCCGCTGCCCGCCGTGGTGACCCAGCAGCCCACCCCGCCGGTCGCGCCGCCCGCGACGCCCGCGCCGCAGGCCGCCCCGGTGACCGTCTATGTCCCGGTCACCGTGAAGCAGCTGGCGCCCGCGACGACGAAGAGGAAGCCCGCCAGGGAACAGGTCGTCGCCCTGCCGCCCGCCGAGACCCGGCCGACGGAGCAGCCACGCTCCGACACCGGATCGCGCGACAAGACCACGGAGGGCATCCGGAACATGATGGATCCCGCCGTGGCGAGCTCGCTGGCGATGGAAATGGCACAGGGGATGATGGGTTACAGCGCAGGCCGCTGACCACGCGGAATCGCCTCTCCACAGTGGACACTCACCGTCGTCGTGGGCCGGATGGTCGCTGACACAACGGAAGTGATCGACTACCGTGAGCCAAGGGGAGGGGCTCATGGAAAAGGGGGAGTCCGCTCGGAGTACCGCGTTCATGGCGGCTTTCGCCGTCGGCGAGTTCCGGGCGTTGTGGGCGGCAGAGGCACTTTCGCAGGCCGGTGACCAGCTGGCCAGGGTCGCGTTGTCGGTGCTGGTCTGGGAAAGAACGGCGTCGGCCGGGTTGACCGGGCTCGCCTACGGGCTGACGTATCTGCCGACGCTGATCGGCGGCACCCTGTTCGCCGGGCTGGCCGACCGGTATTCGCGGCGGACGGTGATGATCGTCTGCGATCTGCTGCGCGCGGCGATCGCGGCGCTGATGGCGATACCGGGGACGCCCCTGCTGGTGCTGGCCGGGCTTCTGGTGATCCTGACGATGGCGGGCGGCCCGTTCCGGGCGGCGCAACTCGCGTTGCTCCCGGACGTTCTCGAGGGCGAACGGTACGTCGCGGGGCTCGCGGTCCGGACGATCACCATCCAAACGGCACAGCTGGCGGGCTTCGGCGGCGGCGGGCTGGTGATCGGGCTCGTGACGCCCTACTGGGGACTGGTGATCGACGCGATGACCTTTGTGGTCTCGGCGCTGCTCGTGTCCACAGGGGTTCGTCGCCGGAGGCCCGCCGCCGCGGAATCATCGGTGAAAAGCCGGGTGGCACGGGCTTTCAGTGGTGAAGGTGCCAGGGAACTGTGGCGGGGCAAGGGAATCCGGGTGCTGTTCGGACTGAAGATGCTCGCCGGGTTCGCCATCGCGCCGGAAGGGCTCGCGGCACCGCTCGCCGTCGGACTCGGGGCGGGGACTTTCGCGGTCGGACTTATTCTCGCGGCGGATCCGGTCGGTTCGGTAATAGGATCGTGGATCTTCACGAAATGGGTTCCCGCTCGGCGGAAAACGCGAATAGTGGGCATTCTCGCCATTGCATCCGTTGTTCCTTTGCTTTTCGTCTTCTTTCGTCCGCCGCTGCCGGTCTGCCTCGCGCTGATCGGGCTCAGCGGGGCCTGCGCGGCGCCGTACCACCTGCAGGCCATCGCGTTGATGGCCCGCGCGGTGCCGGACGGCGTCCGGGCACAGGTGATGGGCCTGACCTCGACGAGTTTGGTGACGGTGCAAGGAATCGGGATCATGCTCGCGGGTGGTCTCGCCCAGTTGACCGGTCCGTTCGTGGCCGTCGGGGTGGCCGCGGCGGCCGCCGTCGCCACGGCGGGCCCGATGGCGATGGCGTGGAAACGCACCATCGCCACCGGGCCCGATGTATGGCTCCCGGCCGGGAGCCGGACCGGCTGAATTGGTGGGATCAGTCCTCGCGACCGTTCATGATGATCCTCCCTCCCACTGCTCCATCTGTGTGTTCCGAAATTAACGCGAGCCACCCTCAGTACTACCTCGGATACATTGAAATGTGTACGGAAGGGGGACCGGTGACGATGATTATGGGGGATGCGGAACTCGCCGGAGAAGGGGCCGGCACACGTCTGAGAGCCTGGGTGGGACGCTGGGAGTTATGGTCCGGACCACGCGGCGTACCTGCGGTTTTTCTTATCGTGGAAGGACTTGCGGCGGCAGTCGCCGTAATCGCCTTGCTCCGATCGAACTACGAGACCACGGAATTCGTCCGTTTTGGATCATTACTCGGCCTCGCCTGCCTGCAGGCCGAGCTTTCGCGTTCGGTGGAACGGCTGCGGCGCACGCTTTGTGACCGGCCGCACATCAACATGACTTCGGTGTGGACGTTCGCGGGGGTGCTCGTCCTGCCGCCGGGGCTCGCACTCGCCCTCGGACTGCTCATCTACCTGCACCTTTGGCTCCGGGTATGGCGGGGGATGAGCCACCGCCCGGCCTACCGAGTCGTGTACTGCGCGGCGGCGATAGTGCTGTCCTGCCTGGCTTCGGGGGCCATCGTTTCCGGCTGGAACGGCCTTCCGGTCGGGTTCACCGGGTCACTGCGGATCGTCGAGGCGGCGGCCGTGTTCACCGTGGCCAACGCGTTCATCGTGGCGCTCTCGGTCTACCTGCACACCGGGGGCCGGTCGCTGCGTTCGCTGTTCGGCACCGGTGACGACAATCTGCTGGAAGTCACCACCCTGGTGCTCGGGACGTCGACCGCGCTGGGCATCGTGCACGCGCCCGCGCTCGTCCCGTTCGTCCTGCTGCCCGTCCTGGTGCTGCACCGCAGTGTGCTGGTGCGGCAGCTGGAGATCGCGGCGAACATCGACGGCAAGACCGGGGTGCTCAACGCGCACGCGTGGCATCTGCTGAGCGAGCGGGAGCTTTCGTCGGCGGCCAGGGCGAAGAGCAAACTCGGCGTGCTGATGCTCGATCTCGACCACTTCAAGCAGGTCAACGACGTCTACGGCCATCTCGCGGGCGATGTCGTGCTCAAGGTCGTCGCGACGACGATTTCCGAGCACGTACGCGACTACGACTCTGTCGGGCGGTTCGGCGGCGAAGAGTTCGTCGTACTACTGCCCGGCGCGACGGAGACCGAAGTGATGCCCGTGGCCGAGCGGGTCCGGCAGGCCGTGATGGACATCGAGGTCGAAGTCGGGACGGCTTCGGGCCCGCGGACCGTGAGGGGCCTTTCGGTCTCGATCGGCGTCGCGGTCTACCCGGCCGGTGGGACCGTCCTGGAACGGCTGCTGCACGTGGCCGATTCCGCGCTCTACCAGGCGAAGAGGAACGGCCGGAACCGCGTCGTCTCGCTCGCCGCCGCCTGACCAGCCCTGACCCGCCCTGACCCGCCCGCGTTTCGTCCTCTAGTTGCGGTACATGCACACGCAAGTACAGCAACTAGAGGACGAAACGCGGGCGGGGGGTCAGTCGGTGTCCATCGCGTTGGGGTCCTTCTTCTTGCCGGTGTCGAGCGGGCCGAAGCCGCCAGCCTCCAGCTTGTCCCAGTCGGCCTTGGTCGGCGTCTTGTAGGCCGCGTCGTGGATGTCCTTGAGGTCGTCGTCGTAGGACCGCTTCACCTGATCCGGCCACTCGCCGTCCCGGACCGTGTCCCGGGTCAGGTGCAGTTCCCTGCGGTCGAGATCGGACAGCGGCGGGGTGGTCGCGGTCGTCCCGGGGCCGGTCGAATAGGTGAGGCCCTTGCCGCTGGCGTGCGCGTCGTCGATCATCTTGTGGTACGAGTCGTCCGCGATCTTGCCGTCGAGGGTGTTGTTGGTGTCCTTGAACGGCTTTTGGAAAGCGTAGTCGAGCTGGTTGAGCTGGATCGCGGTGTTCGGGTCGCCCGCCTCGATCGCGTTGCGCTCGGCGTCGCGGTAGGACTTGCCACTGAAGCCGGAATCGCCCTCGTAGCCCTTGTTGCCGGTGCCCTGGTGCGAGGCGTGCGCGGGTTTGGCCTCCTGGTAGGCCCAGGCGTGGTTCTCGATGTCCTTCTGGTCGTGGCCCGAACCCCGTGCGCCGCCACTGCCGCGGCCGATCGCCTCGTAGGGGATCGGGTGCTCGGACTCGTGGGACTTCCCGGAGACCTTGTCCCGGCCGTCGGCCTTGAGGTCGTTGTCGTACTTCCCCGTGAGCCGGTTCTGCTCGCGCTTCTTCGCGCCGTGCGTGCCGTCGGCGTAGCTCTGCGGCGGACGCCGCGGCTTCTTCGGTCCAGGCGTCGGCTTCGGCTTGGTGACCCGGTTGCTCGGCGACTTCTTCTTGCCGAGGGCGGCCTTGGCCTGTGCCTTGGGGCAGGGGGCTTTCGTCGGCTTCGTCGCGACGAGACCGAGCGGGTCGATCATGTCCGTCGGGTTGCCGACGTAGGCCAGCGAATCCGACGCCGGTTCGAGGCCGAGCGGGTCGTGCGAGAGGTATCGCCCGGTGTCCGGGTCGTAGTAGCGCTTGAAGTTGTAGTGCAGCCCGGTTTCCGGGTCGTGGTACTGGCCGGGGAAGCGCAAAGGCGTGTACGCCTGCCCCGGTGGCGAAAGCACCTTGCCCCACAACGAGGTGTGCACGTGCCAAGCGACGTTGCCCGCCTCGTCGACCAGTTCGCTGGGTGAGCCGACGAGGTCGGTGACGATGGCGTGGAAGCGGGCATCCTGTCCCGGAACCCGTTCGACCTGGGTGATCGGCCGTTCCGTGCCCGGCTCCCAGTCCCAGACGACGGCGGTGCCGCCTCGGATCTCCTCGGCGAGGTTCGAGCCGTCCCAGACGAAGTCGATCTGTTCGAGGATCCGGCCGTGGAGGTCGAGGTGCTGTTTCGCGATCCGCCGCCCGAGCGCGTCGTAGTGGTAGAGCCACCGCTCGCCCTCGGGCGTGACGACGCCGGTCAGCCGGTCGTCGGAGTTCCACTGGTAGGTCCAGTCACGCCCGAGTTTGCGGCGGGCGATCGTGCGGCCTTCGGTGTCGTGCAGGTACGACGTCGAACCGGCACCGGTCACCAGGGTGCCCTGGTAGTGCCGCGGTCCGACGGCGGGATCCGCGCCGGGCCAGCCCGCCTGCGTGATCGCGCCGGCGAGGTTGTAGCCGTAGCTTTCCCGCCAGCCCTGCCCCTGGACGTCGACGACCCGGCCCGCGCGGTCCACCCGCAGCGAACGCGGCCCCGAAATCAGGTCCGAGATCGACGAGACGAGCCCGTCCCGGAGGTAGCCGTACTCGCGGTGCTGAACGACACCCCGGCCATTGGAAACGGTCTGGGAGGTCAGCCTGTCGGCGGCGTCCCAGCCCTGGCGCAGCTCGACAGGCGTGCCGTCGAGGCGCCGCAGCACTTCACGACCGGAGGGGTCGTATTCGAAGCGCATGGTGCGCCCGGCGGTTCGCAGCGCGACGGGGCGGCTCGCGGCGTCGTAGGCGAAGAACGACTCGGCGCCCGAAGGGGTGCGGCGGCCGACACGGCGGCCGGCGGCGTCGTACTCCGAGAGGACGGCCCTGCCGTTCAGCGATTCCGCGACGATCCGGCCCAGCGCGTCGTAGGCGATGGTGACCTCGGAATGCGCGTTGCGCGCCGAGGTCATCCGGTCGGCCGCGTCGTAGGTGAACGTGGCGACGTCGTCGCCCGCCCGGCGGCTGACGACCCGGCCGAGCGCGTCGCGTTCGATGGCGACCGTCTGGCCGAGACTGTTGGCGCGCAACACCAGTTGCCCCGCCGCGTCGTAGCCGTAGTGGGTGGTGCGGCCGTTGAAGTCGGTCTCGCTGATCAGGTTGCCGGCGGGATCGTAGTCGTAGCGCCAGACGAGGCCGTGTTCGTTGGTGACCGAAACCAGCCGCAGCTCGGTGTCGTACCCATAGGACAGCCGATCGCCGTCCGGGCCGATTTCGGCGGTGGGCAGGTCGAACTGCGAGTACTCGGTGCGCACCGAGAGCCCGCGGGGGTCCACGGCTTCGTCGGTGTAGCCCTCGGTGGTGCGGTTCCAACGCCACACCGAGCCGTCGGGGTCGATCTGCTCGGAGATTTCGCCGAAGCCGTCCCACTTCGTCCGGGTGACCTCGCCGAGTGGATCGGTGACCGAGGTGGTCTGCCCGAACTCGTCGTAGGTGTACCGCGTGACCCCGCCGAGCGGATCGGTGATGGAGACCGGCAGGCCCGCCGCGTCGGACTCGATCAGCGTGACCCCGCCGAGCGCGTCGGTCACGACCGCGAGGTTGCCCGCGTCGTCGTACCCGTAGGTGGTGGTGGTGCCGGTCGGATCCGTGGCGCGGACGACCTTCCCGCGCGCGTCGTACTCGCGGCGCCAGACCGCGCCGTCCGGTCCGGTCATGCTGGTCCACCGGTTCAGCGCGCTGTACTCCGCGAGCGCGCGGCCGCCGTCCGGCTGGATCACGGTGACGACGTTGCCCTCGTCGTCCATTTCCCAGCGTGTCGTGCGGCCGAGGGCGTCGGTGCGGCTGAGCAGTTTGCCGAAGCTGTCGAGTTCGTACCGCGTGGTGTTGCCCAGCGGATCGGTCTCCGCGACGACCCGGTGCAGTTCGTCCAGCTGATAGCGGGTGACGTGGCCGAGTGAGTTCGTGACCGACGTGACCCGGTTTTCCCGGTCGTAGGCGATGTCGACGTCGAGGAAGCCACCGGTGCCCTGCGCGCGGACGACGCGGCCTTCGGCGTCGAAGCCGTACCCGTACGAGCGCCCGTTGACGTCCTCCCAGCGCACGATGCGGCCCGTGGCGTCATAGGTGAACCGCAGGGGCGAACCGGCGCCGTCGACGATCTCGACCAGACGGCGCCGCTCGTCGTACCGGTAGCTCTGGACCGCGGTTTCCGCGCCGGGCAGGCGAAGCGCGGTGACGAGACCGTCCTTCGACTCGATGAGCAGGCGGTATCCCGCGGTGTGTTCCAGTTCGCGCGGGACGCCGTTGTCGTCGTACCGCAGGAAGATCCGGTGACCGTCGCCTCCCCCGATCCCGCGCAGCGGGAGCGTGTCCCCGGCGCCGGAGAAGAGCAGCATCCCGTCCGGAGTGGACACGGCATAGCCGTCGTCCACTTTGGACAAGGGGAGACGCTGCCCGAAAGCCGGATAGACGGGGGCGTCGGACATCGGGACCGGATAGGTCAGCAGTGACCCGTCGGCGAGCGCGAGATGCAGGCCGTCGTCTTCGACCTCGATCCGCTGGTCCAAAGTGGACGCCCACGACGAGCCGAAGAACCGGCCGAGCGAGTACGACGAAAGATGCGTCCGCGACACGGTCAGCGGCAGGACACCGGCGAACACGACGTCGTCCTGCGTCAGCATCATCGAGCCGGTCGCGACGTCGACGGGGTCACCGCAGTCGTCGCGCTTCTTGGGCGGGACCCCGTTGCCCGGATCGTTGTTGTTGTTCTTGATCCGGTTGTCCGGCTCCGGCTTGGGACCGCCGCGGTCCTTGGGCGGCGGTGGCGGACTGCCGGACGGCGTGGTCGGCCCGTCCGGAGTCTCGTTCTTCGGCGGAGGCGGCGGGTCGTTCTTCGGTGGCGGTGGTGGCGGCGGGTCGTTCTTGGGCGGCGCGCCGGACGGCGACGTGCCACCGCCCTTGTCGCCCTCGGGGCTGCTCTTGGGTGTCGTGCCTTCGTCCAGCTTGTTCGGCTTGGGACCGGGCGCGCCCTTGCCGGGCTGCAGCTTCTTCAACGCCTTCGCCGCGTCGGCGAACAGGTCGTCCGCCCGCTTCAGCAGCGGCATCAGCGCTTTGAGCGCCTTGACGGTCTTCTTCGTCAGGTTCGCGATCTTGCTCGCGGTCTTCGCCACGGCGTTGACCACCTGCGGGACCACCCAGGTCAGCCCGATGCCCAGGGTGAACAGCACCTGCAGCGCCCAGCTGATCATGTGCCCGATCAGCTCGGCGATGATGTCGCGCACCAGCGCGCGCACGGCGGCGACCACCTCGCCCGCCGTCTTCACCCCGCTGGAGGCGCCTTCGCAGCCCGCCTTCGCCGCGTCCAGCAGGGTGACCGTGTCCTTGGCCCGGTCACGGTAGGTGTCGGCCGCGATCCCGGTCCAGCTCTGCAGATCGGCGGAGACCATCCCGGCCAGATCCGCGCCAACCGCGCCGAGCTCGGTCGCGATGTTCTTCCAGGTCTCGGAGTTCGCGTTGATCTCGTCGGCGTTGCCGGTCAGCGCGTCGAGCGCTTCCTTGAGCGGGCCGACGTGCTCCATCAGCCAGCCGACGCCGTTCGCGAGGATCGCGCCGAAGGGGTCCATCGCCATCGACAGCGCGTCGAGCGCGGTCCCGACCGCGCCCAGCGCCACCGAAGCCCAGTCGCCGCTTTCGATGGCCGATTTCAGATCGAACGCCGACTCCAGCAGAGAGGAGCCGGTGTACGCCTTCGTCGAGTCCTTTACGTCCGCGACCAGTGGGTTACCCAAGACAACCTTCTTCGATGTTCAGGAACGACTTGCTCACCAGGGTGAGTTGCCCTCGTCGTCCGGTGCTTCATGGCGCTTGTCACGAGGCGCCTGCGGGGTGTCCGCGGACGGAGCCGGGGGAGCGTCGTCCTCCGGCGCCTCTTCCTCTTCGATTTCGGGGAAGCGGCTGCGCAGGGTGCCGATCATCAGCGACCGGGTCTCCTGGTCCTCGTCGCCGAGCGTCTCCTGCATGACCTCGGCGACCTGACTTGAGATCCCGGCCTGCGCCCGGTGCATGGTCGTGAGGATCTGCCGCGACAGCTCCTCCAGCGGGTACGTCCTCGCCTTGTTCCCGAATTCGAGGCCTGTCACGCCGCCGTCCGCCCCGACGGTCACCTTGACGGCTCCGTCGGAGCTGGACGCGGTCAGCCGCAACTGCTCTGTCCGCTCCTGGGCGGCCGCGTAGCGCTGTGCCTTGTCTTCGAGCCCTTGGGCCCACTGGTCCATCTTGCGCTGTGCCTCGTCGGGATCTTGGATGAGATCCGCGAGTTCGTTCGGGCGGGTCACTTCTTTCCTCCGATGTCCAAGGCCTTGAAGTCGGCGTTGAACGGTTCCGCGTTGTTCTGGTCGCCTTCCACATAGGACTTCGCGGCGGTGCGGACGTTGTCCGCCGTCGTCCGGATCCCTTCCGCGGCGGACTTGATCGCCTCCGCCGCGCGTTCGCCGGTCGGGTTGACGATCGGCGGCAGGAACGCGCACAGCAGGCCGTACGCGTCCGCCGACATCGCCGAACCGGTCGCGCCCTGCGCGGTGTCCAACCGGTCCACGAGCCCTTCGAGATGGCTCGCGTGCGCGGTCAGGTCGTCCGGATCGACTTCGAACGAAGCCGTCACTTCCAGTCCTTGTTCTTCCAGTCACCGATCACCGGCGGCGCGACGATCTCGTCGGCGGCGAAGAACGACGGGTCGTCGGATTCGAGGTAGTCGGCGGCCTTGTGCTCCTTGTCGTCCTCGCCCTTCCCCTTGCCGCCGGGCGCCATGCCGCCACCCATCGGGCCCATGCCACCGGCGGTGCCGGGCTTGCCGGAACCGGAACCGGCCGCACGGGACGCGGCCGCTTCGGCGTCCATCGCGCCCGCGGCGCCGCCCATGCCGAGCGCGCCCGTCGACCGTCCGGCGCCGCCGAGACCGCCGGCGCCCGAGCCGCCCGCACCGGAGCCGCCCGCGCCGGTACCGCCGCCGAAGCCGCTACCGCTACCGCCGATGCCGCTGCCGCCCGTGCCTCCACCCGGGATGTTCGGCATGCCGAACTTGGGCGAGGAGTACGGCGTGGGCTTGACCGACGAGGGGTCCGGGAACGTCGGTCCGCCGAGCCGCTCGCCGATGCCACCCGGTCGCGGCATGGGCGGGATCTTCGGCATGACCGGTCCCGGTCCGCCGCCGGGGATGTTCGGCATGCCGATGTTCGGCGGGTTGTACGGGAGCCCGCCGCCGGGGCGCGGTCCGCCGGACTCGGGGATGGGGATGTTCGGCGGGTTGAACGACGGCGGCGTCACCGACGGCGGCGTGTAGCCCGTGGTGCGCGTGCCCTCGTCGATCTTCGGCAGGTTCGGCGGCTGATAGTTCGCCGCCGGGGCACGGTAGCTCTCGCCACCGCCCGGCCCGTTCGGGATGTTGATGTTGGGCATGGCCGGGTTCGAGCCGGGACCACCGCCGGGGCCGCCACCGGGACCGCCGCCACCGGGGAAACCGCCGCCGCTGAAGCCACCGCCACCGGGACCACCGCCGGGACCGCCACCGCCCGGGCCGCCGTTCGGCGAGTTGAAGGGCGACACGCCGCCGGGGCCGCCACCAGGACCACCACCGGGCCCGCCCTGCGGCGACCCGTCGATCGAAGCGGCGATGCCGTCCGGGCGCGTGCGGTCCGAGTCCACGTTGAAGGGGCTGGGGCTTTGCGTGCCGTCCGCGCCTTCGGGCGACATGCGGTCGCGAAGGGAGGCCGGCGAAGCGCCACCGCCGCCGGACATCGGAGTGCCCTGCATCTGCCTGGTCGCCTGCGCCGTCGGCAGCTTCGGCGGGGGCGGGAACGCCGGGGTGGCGATCGCCGAACCGACCGTGCTGTCGAACTCGGTCATCACCTTCGCGGCCTGGTCGCGCGCGTCCTGCTGCTTCTTGAAGGTCTCGAGATCCTTGCCGAGCTGCGACATGTACTGCTGCGGGTCTTTGATCGTCTGCAGGTTGGCATTGGCCTCCTGCACGCTGAACGCCACCGGCGGATTCGCCTGCATCAGCTTCTGCGTCTCGTTCAGCGTCTGCGAGTGGATCTGCTGCTGACGACCGGTCAGCGTCGCGCCGTTCGCGGTCGAGCCGAGCCACTTGCCGACCCCGGCGAGGTGCTCGCGGGCCGCGTCGCCGCCTTCGCCCTGCCAGTTGCCCGTGCTCGCGTTGATCGCCTTCGCCAGGTTGCGCTGGTGCGCGGCAAGGTCGTTGCCCGCCCGCACCCACTCCTCGGAGGTCTCGCCCACCGCGGCCGGATCCGCGTTGCCCGCGATCACGGTCTGCATCTGCTCGTGGGTGGCGTTGCTCCACACCGTGGACGGCGGCTCACCGGGCTTGCGGATCTCCAGATCCTTGTCGAGACCTTCGCGCGCCTTCTCCAGCTGCCCTTCGTACATCTTCTGGGTGAACTGGTCCTTGAAGCCGTTGAGCGCCGTGTCACCCCAGCCGAGGAGGTTGAAGATGACGTTGGTCCCCGCCGCCGCCCCGGCCCGGATCTCGTCACCGGAGGCGGCCTCGTCCGCCAGCGGCCCGACGTAGTACTGGCTCGACGAATCGGCCGTGATGTCGTAGTGCGGGTCGAGCTTGTTGTAGTCGGGCGAGGCAGGGTCGGAGACCTTCGCGGTCTTCTCCGCGGCTTCGGTCACGGGTCTCTCCTCTAGATCTCGGTGTCGATCCGCTTCAGGTCGCGCTGGTTCGCGTCATCGCGTTCGCGGTAGTTCTTCTTGGCGAGTTCGATCGCCTCGACGTAGGTCGGGAACTCGGCGCGAGCGGCTTGGAGCTGCGTGAGCAGGCCTTGCGCGTCGTTCGCGGTGCCTTGCATGTGCTGGGAGACCCAGCGCGCGGTCGCGGTGTCGCTCATCGGCGGTGACTTCTGCAGCTTGGTCAGCGCGCTCCAGCGCTCTTCGAGGCTGTCGATCACCCCTTGGAGTGACCGGATCATCTCCTGGCCGGTGCTCTCGTCGACGGCGAACCCGCCCTGCACCGCCATGCGCTTCAGCTGCGCGCCCGCGAGGGGCGTCACCGCCTTGAACTTCGCTGTCGGCTGTAGTTCTTGTGCTTCCTCGGTCAACGGAGGATCCTCTCGCCGGTTCAGGAGGTCAGTAGATGTCAGCGATGGCTTCCCGGATCGAGTTCGCCACACCCGCCTGACTTGCCGGGTCGTAGTGACCGATCACGGCGCCCGAGGCTTCGTCGGTCTCGGTCCAGACTAAGTACCGGCCGTCTTCGGTGTCGAGCCAGCTCAACGGCGTCGACCGGAGCCGCTCACCGCGGCGGCCGATCCCGCTCACGATGATGTGCCCGCCGCCGAGGCGGGTCCCGGACAGCACCTTCTCCAGGACCTCGAGGTCACTCTCGTCGTTGCGCGGGGCCGGAGCCTCGGTCCGGGCACGGACGACGCCGGTGAACTGGAGGTTGCCGAACGCGTCGGTCTCCTCCTCGTCGAACTCGGCTTCGGCCTGGCGGCGCGCGGCCATCGCCGAGACGGCGCGCTCCTCCTTCTGCACGATCGTGCGGCGGCCGGTCGACGCGGGCCGCATCCGGGGCAGGACCCCGGAGAGGACCTCGACCAGCTCTTCGTCCGAGAAGAGCGCGAACTGCAGGAGGTCGTCGTCGTGGGCCTGCGTGATGCCGAGCGCCTGCCTGCCGTCGGTGAGCGTGAGGACGGCGATGTCCTGGCCGATGCCGTCGATGCCGTTGATCGAAACGGTGATCCGGTGGTTCGAGAGCAGCTCGAACGCGGTGCGGATGGCCGGGTTCAGCTCGCCGTTGATCGACAGGCGGCGCTGCTCCAGATCGGTGTAGACCTTCCGGATGACCGCGGCGTACCGCTCCGGGTCGATCGAAGTGTTCTGGACGCGCAAGGGAAACAACCGGACATCGACGCCCAGCGCCTGCCCGACCACAGTCGCCTCTACCGTCCCCAGCGCGAAATCGGCTCGTTCAGCCATGCTTCTGCGCTACTCCCTCACGGGGGTCGGACCCCGTCCCGATCGGCTGACCTGCATAGAGGGGGCCGACTTTGTTAATGGCCAAAACAAACTAGCACAGCGCATGACTGTACGGAACCATACGAACACCGCTCAACCCGATGGAATGGATCACAATGCCCGATCGGGCACTTTTCTTGCCCCTAAAGGAATAACGGCCGCTCAGCGGGCCGCTACCGGTCGACCGTCGCCGGTGCGTAAGTGGTCATCCGGCGGGCCACATCGGTCCGCGAACGGGCGCCGAGTTTCCGCAGGACTTTCGCGACATGCTGTTCCACCGTACGCGGGGAAAGGAACAGTCCGTCCGCTATCTCCCGATTCGTGCGCCCGTCGGAAAGCATCTTCGCGACCTCGAGTTCGCGGGGCGAGAGCTCCTGGCCGTAGCCGCGCCGCCCGCGCTGCGAGGGCGCCCACGCGCCGTGCTCCCGCAGCAGGTGGCGGCACCGGCCGGCGTCCCTGGTCGCGCCGAGCCGCTCGTAGGCCTCCGCGGCCGCCGCGAGCTCCTCGATCGCGGGGCGGCTGCCAGCGGTGAGCCGGTCCGCAGTGAGCCTGTCCGCGGTGAGACGACACAGTGCCGCCCGCTCCCGGGCGCCGATGGCTTGGTACGGCATCGGCAACGCCTCGTAGCCCGCCGCCGCGTCGTCGAAAACCGTTGCCGCGGCGGGGTGTTTGCCGCGCGCGTCGAGCAGGATCGCCCGGCCGGCGAGCAGCGCGGCCCGGGAGACCGGCGAGTCCTTGCCCTCGACGCCGCGGGCGAACTCCTCGACCACGGCGTCCGCCTCCGACCAGCGTCCGGCGCGCGTGTAGGCCTCGGCCGCGGCGGGGACCAGCCCCGCCGCCCACACCCAGACACCCTTGCGCCGGGCCGCCGCGACGGCGTTGTCGGCCGCCGCGCACGCCGCGTCGACGTCTTCCGTCGCGAGGAGCACCCGGATGAGGACTCCCGCCGCCGAAAGGACGACGGGGATGGGGCCGTGCTCCGGGGCGTGCACGCTCGCCGCGGTCAGATGGCGTTGCGCGGCGGCGAATTCCCCGCGCACGGCGGCCAGCCCGCCGAGGACGAGCGAGGACTCCATGACGATCGGGCCGAGGTCGGGATAGCCGTCGCGGAGCTGTTCGGTGGTCTCCGCGAGCCCGGCCCAGTTGCCGCGAACCCAGTCCAGCCGGACCCGGGTGCCCTGCGCGAGCCCGGCGGCGTAGAGCGCGCCGGCGTCGGTCGCGCGGCGGATCCCTTCGGTGACCAGCTTTTCGGCCCTGGTCAGGTGTCCGGCCCAGGACTGCGCGTCGGCGAGGTTGCACCACAGCCGCGCGAGCTGGACGCGTTCGGCGACGCCGCTGCCCTGGTCCGGCAGCCGGGTGAACTCGGCCCACGCCGCCCCGTCGCCGATGTGCGCCTGGGTGGAGATCCGGTCGCCGAGCAGCGCGAGCCGCAGTTCCGGGTCTTCGATCCGGTCGAACACCTCGCGGGCGCGCTCCATCCAGACCTTGTGCCAGGACAACGGGGTCAGCCCGTCGATCGGCTGAGCGAGCAGGTTGATCCCGCGGGCGGCCAGTTCCGGCTCGTCGACCAGTTCGGTGATCGCCTTCTCCACCTCGACCCGGCCGCGGCCGAGCCGCCCGATCGTGCGGACCAGCAGCATCCCGAGGCTGAGCCGGATCGTCCCGCGCACGCTCGGCCGCAGCTCAGTGAGGTCTTCGAGGATCCGCTCCAGCGTCTCGATGACGTCGGGGCGGAATCCGCGCAGCGCGACCTGGCTGAGTTTCGTGGCCAGCCGGGCGATGTCGTCCTCGCCGAGCCCGGCCTCGGCCAGGACCGACTGGAGCAGATCGATCGCGCGTGACGTGTCGCCGTGGGCGATGGCCTCGTCGGCGGCGGCTTCGGCGTAGTGGCGCCACTGCTCCGTCCGCCCCGCCGCGCGCGAGTGGTTCGCCAGTTGGGTCAGCGGGGGGACGGGCTGGGTGGCGAGCACCTGGATGGCGCGTGAGTGCAGCAGGGTCCGCTCCGGACCGCTGACGGTGTCGTAGACGGCCTTGCGGGCCAAGGGATGCCGGAAGCCGTAGCGGTCGCCGCCGAGTTCGCCGAGGACACCGCCATCCAAAGTGGACAGAAGGGCCGAGCGGAGCGCGTCACCGGAGAGACAGGCGAGTTCACCGATCACCGACGGTTCGGACGGGACGGCGAGCACCGCCGCCGCGCAGGCCAGCCGGACCGCGGGTTCGGGCAGCCCTTCGAGCCGTTCGGTGATGGCTTCGCGCAGGGAGATCGGGACTTCGAGGCTTTCCAGCAGCCGGTCGGAAAGCACTTCGCCGATCGGCAGCCGTCCGGCGGCGTCCCGCAGCGCCCGCAGGGTCTCCTCGACCACGAACGGGATCCCGGCGGTGCTCTCGTGGAGTTTCGCGGTGAACGGCGCGGAGACCCGTGGCAGGTCCAGCAGCTCTTCGGCCAGCTTCCCGACGGCCTCGACGTCGAGCGGGCCCAGCGTCACGCGGGCGGTCTGGACGTTCGGCGGGGTGCGGAACGGGATGCCCGCGCTGCCGTGTCTCGACGGCGAGCCGGTCCGGTACGCGGCGACGACGGCCAGCTCGGCGGGCATGGCCGCGGCGAGGAACCGCATCAGGTCACGGGTGCCCTCGTCGGCCCACTGGAGGTCGTCGATCAGGACGAGCGCGGGCCCGCAGGCGATCAGGAGTTCCCGGACGGCGCGGAACTGGCGGTGCCGTTCGGCGCACGGGTCGGTGAGTGGTTCCGGTTGGGGTGGAAGGCTTTCCGCGAGTTCGGGCAGCAAGGGTCTCAGTACCCCGGCGACCGGGCTGAGCGGGCCGAGCGGCCGGTCGCCCGCCGAACGCAGCGCCTCGAGCACCGGCCCGAACGGGAACGGCTCGCGCATCGGCTGACAGGCACCCGAGAGCACCCGGCCCGCCGCGAACTCACGACGTCCGGCCAGCTCTTCGAGCAACCTGCTGCGGCCCATCCCCGGTTCGCCTTCGATCAGCACGGCGGCGGGACGGCGCAGCAGGATCTTCACGATCGCCGAGACCTCGACGTCGCGGCCCACGAGTGCCGTCGATCCGGCGCGGACCGAAACCGAGGTCGGGCGAGGGGTGGCAAGCCACATCATGCGCTCCTCGGTTGGGAGTTCCCGCTGAGCCCGACACGATCTTGTGCGTTGTCCTGCGGAGCCTAAGCACTGCCTACCTGGTCGTAAACCACCCAACACGGACAGCACGAGCACCCCGTTAGGCCGTACGCGAACGCACCGTCACCGGTCGGCTGACGGATCATCGGTTGGAAAATCACCAGACCCTCGAAACATCGGCGAAAAACCCGATCCGGCGATTCATCCCACGTTCAGGGGGTGGCAATGACTACGCAAGGTATTCACAGGAATCCCTACTTACGGACGTGTCCGTACGGGTGCCAGCTCTAGGTGACCGCCCCTGGAGCAGGGGATTCGGTTCCGGAAGAATGGGTATACCTATCCCGCGCCGACCCGGATTGCGGACCTCGCCCCGTTCCAGAACTCTCACCCGTCGGGGGAGGGCTATCGCATGGCGAACCGGAGCCGTGCGTGATGACGAGGGAGAAGCATGAAGATCACGAAGCTCCTCGGTGTGGCCGCCACGGCAGCACTGGCCACCGGCGCGCTCGTCACGGGTACCCCCGCGGCAGCGTCCTCGGACACCCTGCTCAACACCGAGATGGTTCCCGCCCTGCAACGGGACCTCGGCCTGACCGCCGGCCAGGCACTCGCCAGGATCCAGAGCGAGACCGCCGCCGGCGCTCTCGAACAGTCACTCGCCTCGGCGCTCGCCGGCAGCTTCGGCGGCGCGAGCTACAACGAGGCCACCGGCAAGCTCCGCGTCGGCGTCACGGATGTGGCGAAGCTGAGCCAGGTCGCCGCCAGTGGCGCGGAAGCGGAACTGGTGCGCTTCTCGGCCGCCCAGCTCGATTCCACTGTGGACAAACTGAACGCGGGTGAGCGCGCTGCGGACGGCGCGATCACCGGCTGGGGTGTCGACACCAAGACCAACCGCGTGACCCTGAACGTACTGCCGGGCAAGAGCGGCGTCGTCGACTCGTACCTGGAGAAGACCGGCGTCGACAAGACCGCCGTCGCGGTGGTCGAGACCACTTCGGCGCCGACCCTGAAGTACGACGTCCGCGGTGGCGACGCCTACTACATCAACAACTCTTCGCGTTGCTCGATCGGGTTCTCGGTCAGCGGCGGCTTCCTCACCGCCGGGCACTGCGGCCCGGGCACCGTCACCGGCTCCAACCGGGTCGCGATGGGCTCGTTCTCCCGCGTCAGTTTCCCGAGCAACGACTACGCCAGCGTCCGGGTCAACAGCAACTGGACGCCGCGCGGCGTCATCAACAACGGCACCCGCGTGAGCGGCTCGAACGTGGCGGCCACCGGCGCCTCGGTCTGCAAGTCGGGCTCGACCACCGGCTGGACCTGCGGCACCGTCGGTGCCAAGAACCAGACCGTCCGCTACGCCGAAGGCACGGTCTACGGCATGACCGCCACCAACGTGCGCTCCCAGGCGGGCGACTCGGGCGGCTCGTTCATCGCGGGCAACCAGGCCCAGGGCATGCTGTCCGGCGGTAACAGCTCGGTGACGTACTTCTTCCCGGTCCGGCCGGCGTTGTCCGCGACCGGGACCTCCCTGGTCCTCGGCTGACTCCACCCCCGGTCGCCGAGAACCGCCGAATAGGACGAAGGGCGGTCCGAGTGCCTCCAGCGCACTCGGGCCGCCCTTCGTCTTTCGTACCGCGGGAGCGGTGGCTTGGGACTACACGTTGCTGATCTCTTCGATCAGGGCCTCGACGTCGAAGTACTCGCTCTCGGAGCCGAGCTGGACCAGCTCGAAGGTCGAGCCGAGGAAGGACTCGACGTCCTCACGCTCGAGCTCGAACGACGCATAACCGTCGGGTGACTCGATTTCCAGCGTCAGCATGGCCTCGTCCTCGGACAGGTCGGGGCGGACGCGGACGTCGCCGAGACCGGCGGGGTCGGTGAGACCGGCGGCGAGCAGCTCACGCGCGAAGGTCCACTCGACCCACCGGCCGCGCTCGGTCCGGAACGCCACGGTGACCGCGTACGGCTCCGCCACGTGGAAGGACAGGCGGGAGAGAACGGGCGTGCTGCTGTTGTTCAGCAGAACGAACTGGCTCTGGTGAATTGCGTCGGTGTGCACGGCCACTCCTCGGTGCTCGTGGTTCGCGCGGCGCGAACTTTTCGTCTCGGGGAGGAGATGGCCGGGCACGGGCCGAATGACGCGACTATCGCCACGTTCACGCTATCGGCTGCACCTGTCCATAGTGGTGTAACGCCGGGCACAGACCCCTTGCGTTCGGGCCGATACCCGTGGTGACGAGGTCGAGGTGTCCTTTTTGGACTGCTCAGGGCTCCAGTGGCAGGGTCAGCCCGGTCTTGACCCGGTCCATCGTCACCGACGTCGTGAAGTGCCGGACGTTCGGGTTGTCGAAGAACATCCGCCGTGTGAACGCCTCGAAGTCCGCCATGTCCCGGCAGGTCACCACGAGCACGAAGTCCGCGTTGCCGGTGACGTAGTAACACTGCTGGACGCTGTCGTCCGCGAGCACCTGCCGCCGGAACCCGTCGAGCACCGCGAGGCTCTCCCGCTCCATCTCGACCATCACCACGAACGTCATCGACAGCCCGAGCGCCCGCGGCGACAGCACCGCCACCTCGCGTTCGATCACCCCGGCCTCGCGCAGCCGCTTGATCCGCCGCTGCACGGCGGCGGCGGAGAGGCCCACCTTCGCGCCGATGCTCTCGGCGATCGTGCGGGCGTCGGACTGCAGGCAGGCCAGGATGGCGACGTCCAGGCGGTCGAGGTCGGGTGTGTGCACCAGGTCAGGCTAACCGGACGACTCGTCCGGGCGCCTGATCTTTGATCGTGCTCACGAGCGGTGTGGATCACGCCACCTTCGGACCCCGTTCCGCCTGCTCGGCCGCAGGTGGCGCCGGTCGAGCACAGTCCGCCGGGGAAAGGTGAGGATTCTTTGAAATGTGACCCGGAACACAACTGACGGGTCTACTGAATGGTAGCGCTTACAAGTGAATGGCAGACCTCTCTTTTTCCCCGCGAAAGGATTTCTTGGTGCCCTCATCTCAGGCGGCCGTTCTCGCCGGTCTCGGCTCTTGGCTGCCTCCGCGCGTGGTGGGCAACGAGGAGATCGCCCAGCGGCTGGACACCTCCGATGAGTGGATCCGCTCGCGGACCGGCATCGCCGAACGCCGCGTCGTCGACCCTGGAACGTCCACTGTGGACCTCGCCGCCGAGGCGGGACGCCGGGCGCTGGCCTCCGCCGGGGAGGACGGCGCGGACGCCGTCGTGCTCGCGACGTCGACGGCCGACCAGCTGTGCCCGGCCAGCGCGCCGCAGGTCGCGACCAAGATCGGGCTGAACGGTGTCGCCGCGTTCGACGTCAACGCCGTGTGCAGCGGGTTCATCTACGGGCTGGCCACCGGCGCCGGGCTGATCGCCGCCGGGATCGCGCGGCGCGTGCTGGTGATCGGGGCGGACGTCTTCACCTCGCTCGTCGACCCGGACGACCGCGGCACGGTGCCGATCTTCGGCGACGGCGCGGGCGCGGTCCTGCTGCGTGCGGGTGAGCCCGGCGAACTCGGCGCGCTCGGCGCCTTCGACCTGCACAGCGAAGGCGAGCTCGCGGAGCTGCTGTGGGTCGAGGCGGGCGGCGCGAAGAACCGCCGCTCGGAAGACCCGCGTGACCACTATCTGGTGATGCAGGGTCAGACCGTCTTCCGCCACGCCTGCGCGCGGATGGCCGAGTCGGCACGCGCCGTCCTGAATTCCGCCGGATGGACGGTCGGCGACATCGACCGGTTCATCGGGCACCAGGCGAACATCCGCATCCTGCAGACCTGCGCGAAGCAGCTCGGGCTCGCGGAGGACGTGATGTATTCGAACATCGAGAAGGTGGGCAACACGAGCGCCGCGTCGATCCCGATCGCGCTGGCCGACGCCGTCAAGGAGGGGACGCTCCAGCCGGGGAACCGAGTCGTGATGGGTGCCTTCGGGGCCGGTCTGACCTGGGGTTCGACGCTGCTGCGCTGGCCGGACGTCATTCCGGGCTGAGCGGGCTCGCCTCCCAGGCGTGCGTCGGTTCTTGGCGCCCGCGCAGCTCTAGTTCCGCGTACGGCTCCCAGTGCGAGCGCTCGCTTTCCAGCGCGGCCTTGAGCACCGCCTCGCTGGCCAGGATGCGTCCGCCCGCGGATTTCGCGTGCTCGGTCAGGCGCGCGGCCTCGTTCACCGCGTCGCCGATGACGGTGTACTCGAACCGGCTGCTCGTCCCCAGCTGACCGGCGAAGACCCGCCCGCTCGCGACCCCGATGCCGAGGTCCAGCTCGCCGGTCTTCCGGACGGCGTCCCGGATCGCCCGCGCGGCCGAAAGGGCCGACGTCGGCGCGTCCGCGAGCCGGGTCGGCGCGCCGAAGACGCAGAGCGCGGCGTCACCCTGGAACTTGTTGAGCAGCCCGCCCCGGGCGTCGACCGCGTTGACCACGCTGGTGAAGAAGCGGTTGAGCATCTTCACCAGCTCCTCGGGCGGCGTGCGGCCCGCCAAGGCCGTCGAATCGACGACGTCGACGAACAGGGCCGTCACCTCGCGCACGTCACCCGAAAGGGAGGCGCCGTACTCGAGCGCGTGCCGGGCGACCTCGTCCCCGACGTGCCTGCCGAACAGGTCCCGCATCCGCTCCTGTTCGCGGAGCCCGGCGGCGAGGTCGTTGACCGAGGTCTGCAGCAGGCCGATCTCGCTGGAGTCGTCGACGTCGACCACGATGTCCTTGTTGCCGCGCGCGATCTCGTCGAGCGCGACCCGGAGCCGGTGCAACGGGGTCGCGACGGCCTTCGCGAGCAGGCCCGTCCCGATCGCGCCGACGCCCAGCCCGATCACCGAAAGCATGATCAGGCTCGCGACGTGGTCGCCCTGGCCGAGGTCCGGCGGCGTGGCCACCAGCAGCACGCCGAGGAACGGGACGCCGCTCGCCAGCGACCAGGTGACGATCACCCTGGTCCGCACGGTGACCTTGAGCGTCCCCTTCGGCGGGGTGACCTTGAGCGCGATCGTCATCACCGGCCGCGCGACCCATTCCGCGGCGAGATAGGTCAGGCCGACCGTGGTCAGCCCGCCGAGCCCGATGACCAGCGCCATCCCGAGCGCGTCCATCCAGGACCCGAGCACCCTGGCGAGTGCCCCGAGGACGATCGTGCCGATCAGCCAGAGCGTCCCGCTCACGATCCCCATGTCGACCGGGAGCCGGAGCGCCCGCGCGGCTTCGGCCTTCGTCGGCGGGCGGCCGAAGACGAACCAGACCGCCGTGCGCCGCTGCAGCCACGCCGTCCACAGGGTGCCGACCACCAGCGACAGCGCCACGATCCCGGCCGCGGTGACCCCGAGGATCCAGCCGCGGTCGCCGACCTCGCTCGGCAGGCCCTGCAGGAGCAACAGCAACGCCACCACGCCGGCACCGCACACACTGGACCCGATGCCGAGCGTGGCGAAACCGAGACTGGTCCTGAGCACCAGCCGGAACCGGCTCGACATCGTCTTCCCGCGCACCCGGTGATCGTATGACCTCCGGCGGAAAACGGTTGGCGGGTTCCCGGGTGCGGTGGCTACCTTGCCGGTATGGAACCGCTGGGACAGGACGAGATCAGGGCGTCCTTCGTGAACTGCACGCGCGGCGAGGCGAAGGGAGTCACCCTGCCCGCCCGCCCGGACGAGATCCCTTGGGAGAAAAGGGAATTCCTCGGCTGGCGTGATCCGAAGGCCACCGCCAGGGCGTATCTCGTGCTGCCCTATCGCGGGGAAACCGTCGGACTGTCCCTTCGCGCCGCGTCCCGGCCGAAGGGCCGTGTCCTGCTGAGCAACATGTGCGGCCTGTGCACGACGACACATCCGCTGTCCGACATAGCGCTGTTCTCCGGCCGCCGCGCGGGGAAGCCCGGGCGGGAGGGGAACACGCTCGGCATCTACGCGTGCGCGAACCTCGCGTGCAGCCAGTACATCCGCGGTGAGCTGAAGCCGGACGTGCCGCAGCCGTCGGAAACGCTGACGCTCGAGGAACGCGTCCTCCGGCTGGAGGACAAACTGCACCGGTTCGTGGAGCGGGTGCTGGAGTCACGCTGACGCCCTCGTGAGTGACGCGCCAGCCGGCCCGGGTGTCGCGAAAGCCACTTTCGCGACTTCTGATGTCCCGAAAGTGGCTTTCGCGACACAGTCGCTGGGCATCACGGACCGAACCTGCGGTCACTCGCACCCAGAATCCAGTAGGTACCTAAGACAGCATCGCCCCGAACCGTCCTTGCCACTCACGAGGCTCAGAACCGGAATCGCAGGATCCGCCCCATCTTCTTGAACGCCGGGAAAAGCCCCGCGAACCACAGCTGCGCCCGCATCGACCCCGAAAGCCGGTCCTTCACCTCAGGCGTCGCGTAATCCGTCGAGTCGAGCTTCGCGACCAGCGTCAGCCCGAGCCGCTCCAACTCCGAGATCTCGTCGATGCCCCAGTACAACGTCGCCCCGGCCTTGCGCACCACGGGATTCAGCTTCTGCAGCTTGATCCCCAGCCTGCTGAACGTGTCGAAGACCATTTCGCCGCCCTGCGGGAAACGCGCGATCAAACGCCGCAGCAATTCTTCGCCCTCGGACGGCTGCAAATACATCGTCAGGCCCTCCGCGATCACCAGACCCGGTTTGTCGGACGGGATCTCGTCGATCCAGCCGAAGTCCGTCACGGACGAGCCGATGGTCCGGTACCCCTCCCGTTCGGGGTAGATCCGGCCGCGCAGCGCGACGACATCGGGATAGTCGACGTCGAACCAGCGCACCGAAGGCGGCGGGTCGAGGCGGTACACGCGGCTGTCCATTCCGCAGCCGAGTTGCACGACGGTCGCGTCCGGATGCTCCCGGAGGAAGGCCGCGGCCCAGTCGTCCATCGGCTTCGCCCGCAGTGCGACGGTCAGGCCGAGCTGACCGTCGACGCCGAGCGAAGCGAAGTCGTAGTCGATCTGCTTGACGGCCTCGTCGGCCGCCGTGTCACCGAGGACCGGCCGCTCACTGCGGGCGTCGAGCGCCCGGCCGTACAGCGTGGCCAGCATCGTCGCCTTCTCTTCGGTGAACCGGACCTTCTCCACCGCACACCCCCATCAGAAGTTTCACAAACTTCTGAAAACTATACTCGCGTGGAGACGGCGTCACCGTCAAGAAAGCGTCAATCCCGGGCCGTGTAGTCGTGGACGTAGGTCTTGGCGTCCAGCAGATGCCGCCGGGTGATCTCCCGCGCGGACTCCGCGTCCGAACGGCGGATCGCTTCGAGGATCGCGCGATGCTCGTCGACGGCCTTGCGGATCTGCCCCGGGAGCCGGAGCGCGGCCCGTCGTTCCTCGCCGACCAGCGAGAGCACCGACCGCAGCAGATCGGTGACGTCGTCGTTGCCCGCGTTGCCCGCGATCACCCGGTGGAATTCCGCGTCGGCCGCGATCACGCGCAGCATGTCGCCGTCGGCCGCGGCACGGTCCATCTCGTCGACGGTGCTTTCCAGCCGCTCCAGCACCCGCGGCGTGTGGTCGAGCGCGAGCCGCTCGGCCAGTGTCGGTTCGACGGTGGTCCGCAGGTCGAACAGCTTCTCGACCAGTTGCTCGTGTTCGGAGAACCAGGTGTGGAGCGGCTGTTCGCCGAGGTTCTCGCGGACGTAGGTGCCCGAACCCGGCCGCACCTGCACGTAGCCGATGGAATCCAGCACCCGCAACGCCTGTCTCAGCGAACCTCGGCTGATCCCGAGTTGTTCGCACAGCGCGCGTTCGGCCGGCAGCCTCGATCCGGCGGGGAGTCTGCCCGAATCGATCATCGTGCGCAGATGATCGACCGTCGTGCTCCACACCTGTTCACGCTCGTCGTCGGCCACGGCCTCATCCTGGCAGGTTCGGCGAACCGTCCGGAAATGTCGGTGACCGGTGTCATCATCGAATGATGACTGGGGTGGCAGGGCTGATCAAAGCATGGGTGCACGGGTGGGCGCTTTCCCGCGGTGTCGGTGTCCCGGTGGCCGAATCGGACGGCTACCGGCTCGATGTCGGGCGTCCGGGGCATCGCGTGAGGTACGTGCTGGCGGACGCAGGATCGGTCGCGCGCCGGGCTCGCGCGCTGACCGAGCCCGGTACCTGGCTGAAGGTGAGCGGCCCGCGTGAAGAGGTGGTGGAGACGGTGCCGCCGAACTGGGAGGTCGGCCCGCCGGAGTACCTGATGAGCACTCCGCTCGCGATGCGGCCCGTGATGCCCGCGCCCGAGCCGTACCGGGCGGAACTGGTCGGCGACGGCGTGGTCACCGACGTCGTGGTGCGAGCGCCCGACGGCTCGCGCGCGGCCACCGGCCGGGTCGCGATCGCCGGTGGCACGGCGGTGGTCGACCAGGTGGTGACGGAGCCCGAGCATCAGCGGCGAGGGCTGGGCCGGTTCGTCATGCGCAGGCTCGACGAGGTGGCGGTCGCGGCCGGGGCGGAGAGGGCGGTGCTGGTCGCGACGGAGGAAGGACGGGCGTTGTACCTGACGCTCGGCTGGACGGTCGCCGCGGAGATCACTCCGGCGCATCTGCCGGAGTCCGAAAACGGCATAACGGGCACTTGAATGTTCGACGAGACACATCCAGAGCGCGAAAGGAGGTAACGGTGCTTATGGTGCGCGAGTGAGTGCTTTATGACTTGGTGGCACGCGGTCCTGATCTTCGTCGCGGGACTCTGGGCGGGCACGATCAACACGGTCGTGGGCTCGGGCACGCTCGTGACCTTCCCGGTCCTGGTCGCGCTCGGCTATTCGCCGCTGACGGCGACGACGTCCAACGCGATCGGGCTCGCTCCCGGCACGGTCAGCGGGGCGATCGGGTATCGCCATGAGCTCAAGGGCTACTGGCCCGAGGTCGTGAAACTCGCCGTCGCGTCGTTCCTCGGCGCGATCTGCGGGACGATCCTGCTGCTCTCGCTGCCGAAGGACGCCTTCGAGACGGTCGTGCCCGCGCTGGTCGGGCTCGCGGTGGTGCTGGTGATCGTCCAGCCGCGAGTGGCCGCCTGGGTCGCGAAGCGCCGCGAGGAGAACGGGAAGGTCCACAAGATCGGGCCGCTCCTGCTGTTCCTGATCTTCCTGATCGGCATCTACGGCGGATACTTCACGGCCGCGCAGGGCGTGATGATGGTCGCCGTGATGGGCATGCTGATGTCCGAATCGCTGCAGCGGCTCAACGGCGTCAAGAACGCGCTCTCCGCCGTCGTGAACATCGTCGCCGGCGCGATCTACGCCTTCACCGCGCCGATCAGCTGGCCCGTGGTCGCGCTGCTCGCGGTCGGGTCGACGATCGGTGGCCAGCTCGGCGCGAAGATCGGCCGCAAGCTCTCGCCGACCGTGCTGCGCGCGGTGATCGTCGTGGTCGGTCTCGCCGCGATGGTGCAGCTGCTCCTCAAATAGGAAAGCCCGCACCCCGCGAACGGAGTACGGGCTGTCCCGAAGTGTGCGTCAGCGCGGGAAAGCCGCAGCCGCTTCGAGGAAGGTGTCGTTCTCCTCGGGCGTTCCGATGGTCACTCGCGCGCCTTCGCCCGCGAACGGGCGCACGATCAGCTTCCGCTCCAGCGCGTGCTCCGCGAATTCCGTCGTCCGCTCGCCCAGCGGCAGCCAGACGAAGTTCGCCTGCGTCTCCGGAACCTCGTAACCCTTGGCCACCAGCGCATCCCGCACGCGGGTCCGCTCCGAGATGATCTCCTTGCAGCGCTCCAGCAGTTCATCGGCCGCGTCGAGGGACGCGATGGCCGCGGCCTGGGCGATCAGGTTCACCGAGAACGCGACGTACACCTGCTTCAGCGCGACGGTGATCGCTTCCGGCGCCACCGCGTAACCCACGCGGAGGCCGGCGAGGCCGTACGCCTTCGAGAAAGTCCGAAGCACCGCGACGTTGTCCCTGCCACGCGCCAGTTCGACGCCGTCCGGCACCTCGACGTCGGTCACGAACTCCTTGTACGCCTCGTCGAGCACGACGAGCACGCCCGGCGGCACGGCGTCGAGGAAGCGCTCCAGTTCCGCGCGCCGCAAGACGGTCCCCGTCGGGTTGTTGGGGTTGCACACGAAGACCAGCCGCGTCTTCGGCGTGATCGCGGCGAGCATCGCGTCGAGATCCAACCCGTGCCCGGCCGTCAGCGGCACCTTCACGCTGACGGCGTTCGCGACCTGCGTGACGATCGGGTACGCCTCGAACGAACGCCACGGGAAGACGACCTCGTCACCCGGTTCGCACAGGGCCTGGATCATTTGCTGGCAAAGGGAAACCGAGCCGCAGCCGATGGCGATCCGCTCGACCGGCTCGTTCAGTTCGCGGGCCAGCCGCTCGACGAGCGCGGACGCCGTGATGTCCGGGTACCGGTTGATGCCCTGTGCCGTCTCGGCTATGGCCTGCGCCACACTCGGCAACGGCCCGCCGGGGACCTCGTTGCTCGCAAGCTTGATCGCGCCCTGGATTGTCCGGCCAGGGACGTACTTCGGCAACGATTCGAGATCCGCACGCGGCGAAACAGGGGACATCTTCGGCGCTCCTACGTCTGGGGGACGGCACCGACACCGTATCCTCCCGCGCAACGGCAAGCCCCGAATATTTACCTAAGAGTGGTCTGATGGAGGAATGACCCTGACGACCACCGTGGAACACCAGCACGCCGACGGCCACACGCTGCGCCTGACCTTCGCCGAACCGGAAGGCGTCGTCCGCGGCGGACTCGTGGTGTTGCATGAAGAGGCCGAAGAGGTCGAAGAGGGTTTGAGCCTGCTCCTGGCGGGTCTCGCGGGCGAAGGCTGGCTCACCGTCACCCCGCATCTCGATCGCGACAACCTCACACAGCAGGACCTGCTCGAAGCCACCGACGCGACGCTCGCCTGGCTCGGCGATCGCGGTGTCCAGGCGGATCTCGTCGGTGTCGTCGGTTTCGACCTCGGCGGGACGGCGGCTCTGGTCGTGGCGTCGAACCGCAGGCTGGGCGCGGCGGTCAGCGTCGGCGGGCAGGGGGTCACCGGGTTGCCGGTCCTCGTCGAGATTGCGGGACGGCTCACCAGCCCGTGGCTCGGCATGTACGGCGACTCGGGCGACGAGGCCGGAGGCGCCGAGGTCGAACAGCTGCGTGACGCGGCGGCGACGGCGAGCGTCGCGACGAACGTCGTCCACTACCCGGGCGCCAATCACCGCTTCGACGCCGACCCGGACGCGGCCGCGGAGGCCTGGCAGCGCACGTTGAATTGGTTCGACGCCCACCTACGCTGACTCCATTCGCGCTAACATCCCCCTGAGATGTGACAGGGGAGGGTCGAATGGCACAGTCACCCAAGGTGCCCGTGACGCCACAGGCCGCGTTCGGAGCTTCGGCGCCGGCCTTGGCGCCGGTGGCGGGTCAGATCCGGGACACCAAGACCGATGCCAAAAAGGGGACCGTCAAGGTCACCGAGGACGCCGCCAAGAAGCTCGTCGACGCGCTGCTGAAAGCGCGTCACGAGCTCAACGCGTTGATCAAGGACTCGACGGAGTTCAAGGCGCCCTTGAAACTGGGCGACAACTTCGTCGGGCACACGATGAGCGAACGTTTCCAGGGCGCGGCGACCGAGGGGACCGAAGCGGCCCTGCCCGTCCTCAAGGACTTCGCGGTGGTGCTCAAAGACCTCCAGCTCACCGTGATGGCGGCGCGCAAGATGTACGTCGCCGCGGACGAGGAAGGCCAGGAGCAGCTCGAACGGGTCGCTCGCCGGTTCGACCTCGAGGACATGGTCGAACCCGAGCGGAAGGACGAGCGCTGATGCGCATCCTGCCCTCGCCGTGGCCGCCGCCCGAGCCCGAGCCGCAGCCCGGCCCCGATCATCTGCGCGCCGACATCGACTGGATGAGCTACTCGCACCGCGAGCTCTACGAGATGGTCCACAACGAGCTGGACCTGGCGAGCGCGGAAGCCGTCGCCGCGCAGTGGGCGAAGATCGGCGCGTTCCTGGACAGGGCCGCTTCCGAGCTCAAGGCGGCCATCGTCGCCACCGCCGACGGCTGGACGGGCGAGGGTGCCGACAGGGCCCGTGACGCCGCGATCAAGCTCGTCGACTGGGCCGACGAGACCGGCTGGCGCGCGGAGAACGTCGCGAACTGCGTACGCCGCCAGGCGGACATCGCCGAAACCGCGCGGCGCACGATGCCCGAGCCGCCGGGAGCCACTCCCCGGCCGAAGGTGCCGGAGCCGCCGCGACGCCGTCCGATCCCGGTCTCCGATTCGACGCAGGCCATGTCGGCGTCGGCGCCCTCGAATCCCGGTTTCGCCGAGGCCGGGCGGATCGTCGCCGAACCGACCGACGAGAGCTCGCAGGACTCGCACCGTCAGGCCGCCGACGTGATGACGCGGATGCAGCAGAGCTCCGGCGAGGTCTACGAGAACGTCCCCCGCTTCACTTCGTACGGTAAGCAGCCGCAGCTCCTCAAGACGCCCGAAGAGCCGAAGCCGACGCCGAAACCCGAACCGGAGCCGGCGCCACCACCGGACGACTCGACCCGCAGCAGCGGCACCGACGACGTCGCCCCGATCCAGGTGCGGGAGCCCGCCGAGGCGCCGCGCGGGCCCGGCGCGAGCAGCGGCACCTTCGTACCGTCGCCGCCCGGAACCTCCGGCGGAACCCAAGAGCAGCTCGGGCAGGGCGGCCGATCCGGCGCCGGCGGCTTCGGGCCGTCGGGGCAACCCGGGCAGGTGGCCGGGACACGGGCCGCGGCCGCGGGCATGGGCGGCTTCGGCGGGATGCCGATGGGGATGGCGCCTCAGCAAGGACGTCAGGGCGAAGAAGACCACAAGGCGCCGGACTACCTCGTCGAGGACGCGGATATCTGGGGTCTCAGCGGGCAGGTGACCCCGCCGGTCATCGGCGAAGACCCGAGAGGTGGCCGCTGATGGACTGGATCCGCCTGCACATCGGCGAGCTCTTCCTCCTGTGGTCGGCGCACGGGCGCGACGAACTGCCCGCGGTACTGGAGGTTCCGCACGTCGGGCGGACACCGGAGTTCCGCGCCGAACTGGTCGACACGGCGAGCCGGACGCTGTCGGAACGCGGTCTCGGCACGGTGGAGGCCCCCGCGCCGGAACTGGTGGGGCTGCTGCACACCCTCGCGAACAGCGAACTGACGCTGGACCTGCGGCTCGACGGCGATCCCGCGTACCGGGCCGTCGGCTGCGTGTCCGATCGCGGTGCGGTCGCGATCGGCGTTGCGGGCACCGACGTCGAGCTGTCCGCGCTGCGGGAACCCCTCGTCGCCGCGACCCTGCTGCAGGCGTTGCCGCCATGCGAGCAGGGGCGGGGCCTCTCGGTCAACCTGCGCGTCGACGACTACGCAGCGGCCTGTGAGGCGGGGGAGCGCGGCGGGCAGCCGGCGTTCTCCGATGTCCTGCGCGACGCCGGGCTGCGCGAACCCGAGGTCATCGTGATGGTGCGGATCGCGACGCAGCGGATCGGCAGCGGACGCCTCGGGGCGACCAGGAAGTCGTGGGAGGGCCGCTGGGTGCGTGGAGAAGGCACGCTGACCTGGGTGGACACCCCCGATGGCCGCTACGGGCTCCGCCGCGATCGAGGGTGGCTGACAGTCACCCCGCTCGATGCGGCGCGCCTCAAGACGATGGCGTACGAGCTGTTCACGGGGGCTCGCCAAGTAGGTTAACGAGGGTTAACATCGCGGGGTGACGCACACCGCCGACGCCCCAGAAGTGCTCTGGCGCCCCGAGCCGAGCCGCCTGCCCGACACCAAGATCGACGCGTTCCGCCAGTGGCTGCGCACCGAACGCGGCGTGGAAGTCGACGACTACAACGAGTTGTGGGAGTTCTCCGTGCGGCGCGGACCGGAGTTCTGGTCGGCCGTCGGCGAATTCCTCGGCCTGCGCTGGCACGACCAGCCCGGCGAGGTGCTCACCGGCGAGATGCCGAACGCCCGGTGGTTCGAGGGCGGCACGCTGAACTACGCCGAGCACTCGCTCATGCCCGGCGTCGCGGGCGCCGCGAAGGCCGACGACGAGATCGCCGTGATCTTCCACCGCGAAGACGGCCTCTCGTCACAACTGACGTACGGCGCCTTGCGTTCCGCCGTCGCTTCCGCGAGGGAGGGCCTGCGGAAGTTGGGAGTGTCCAAAGGGGACAGAGTCGTCGCGCTGGCGCCGAACTGCCCGCAGACGCTGATCGCCTTCCTCGCCACCGCGAGCCTCGGCGCCGTCTGGTCGTCTTGCTCGCCGGACTTCGGGGTCCGCGCGATCACCGACCGCTTCGCGCAGATCGAGCCGAAGGTACTGATCGCGGTCAACGGGTACGTCTACAATGGACGGTGGTTCGACAGCCGTTCGACGGTGAACTCGTTGCGGGACGAGATCCCCACGCTCGAAGCGACCGTGCTCGTCGACTACGCGGGCGGCCGCCTCGACGGCACCCTCGACTGGGACACGCTGCTCGCCGACAACGTGGGCGCGGAACTCGCCTTCGAGCCCGTCGAATTCGCCCACCCGCTGTGGGTCCTGTACTCCTCGGGGACCACCGGGCTGCCGAAGGGCATCGTCCACGGGCACGGCGGGATCACCCTCGAACACCTCAAAGCCCTTGCCCTGCAAAGCGATCTCGGCCCGGGCGACCGGTTCTTCTGGTTCACCACCACCGGCTGGATGATGTGGAACTTCCTCATCTCCGGCCTGCTGACCGGGACGACGATCGTGCTCTTCGACGGCAGTCCCGGCAGCCCGGACCTCAACGTGCTGTGGCATCTGGCCGAACAGCACCGCGTCACCTACTTCGGCACGTCGGCGCCGTACATCCAGAGCTGTCTGAAGGCCGGGATCAAACCGGCCGAACGCTACGACCTCACCGCGTTGCGCGCCTTGGGATCCACCGGAGCGCCGTTGAGCGTCGAGGGCTTCCGGTGGATCGTCGACGAGGTCGGCAAACGCGTCCAGATCTGCTCGGTGTCCGGCGGCACGGACCTGTGCGCGGCGTTCGTCACGTCGGCCCCGGACGTCCCGGTCTGGCTGGGCGAGCTTTCGGTCCGCGCGCTCGGCGCCGCCGTCGCCGCCTTCGACGAGCAGGGGAAACCGGTGGTGGAGACGGTCGGCGAACTGGTGATCACCGAGCCGATGCCGTCGATGCCGGTGTTCTTCTGGAACGACCCGGACGGCTCGCGGCTGCGCGAGGCGTACTTCGAGATGTACCCGGGGATCTGGCGGCACGGCGACTGGATCCGGATCACCGGCCGCGGCTCCGCGGTCATCTACGGGCGCAGCGACTCGACGCTCAACCGCGGCGGCGTCCGGATGGGCACGGCCGAGTTCTACCGGGTCGTCGAGGCTTTCGACCAGGTCGCGGACTCGCTGGTGATCGACACTTCGGCGGCGGGCAACGAGGACGGGCAGCTGCTGTGCTTCCTGGTCCTGGCCGACGGCGTCTCGCTCGACGAGGTCGAGCCCGCCTTGCGCAAGG
Source organism: Amycolatopsis sp. NPDC031561 (assembly GCF_055580625.1). Taxonomy (NCBI): domain Bacteria; kingdom Bacillati; phylum Actinomycetota; class Actinomycetes; order Pseudonocardiales; family Pseudonocardiaceae; genus Amycolatopsis; species Amycolatopsis sp. NPDC031561. Next base: position 253,337 of record NZ_JBVILA010000002.1, read on the forward strand.
AGCTGCGAGGGGCCCTCTCGCCGCGGCACGTGCCCGACCGGTTCGTCCAGGTGACCGAGGTACCCCGCACGCTCAACGGCAAGAAATGCGAGGTTCCGGTCAAGAAGATCCTTTCGGGGGTTTCACCTGACCGCGCCGTCAGCCGGGATGCGCTGCTGAACCCCGACGCCCTTGTACCGTTCGTGGAGCTGGCAAGGAGCTGAACGTAGGGGCGGGACTTGGCGGGCGCGTGGCGGGTGGCGGGTGCCACCTCGGTGGTGGTGGTCACCTGGGTGACGCGGCTGGCCGGACTGCTGGCCCTGGTCTCGGTGCTGGTCCCGGCCGGGCGGCGCACCCTGCGCGGGCACGTCGCCGAATGGCTGGAACTGCCGCACGAGGCCACGGTCGGCGCGGCGACGGTCGCGCTGGTGACCGGTGTCCTGCTCGTGTTGCTCGCCGCCGGCCTCAAGCGGCGGAAGCGACGAGCCTGGCAACTGGCGGTCGCCGCCGCGGTCTTGTTGACCGTGTCGCACCTCGGCCTGCGCCACGTACTCGGCGCCGGCCTCGTGTCGCTCGCGCTGCTGATCGCCCTGATCGCGACGCGGCGCCACTTCATCGCGCTCCCCGATCCTGTCACTGGACGGTGGCGCGCGGTCCGGGTCTTCCTGCAGCTGACGGTGGCCGGGGTCGCGATCAACTTCGTGCTGCTGTCGGTCGCCAAGGCGCTGAATCCCCTGGACGTGGGCGACAGGCTCGCCCAGTCGGTCCTGGCCCTGGTCGGCGTCAGCGGCCCAGCGGTGTTCCACGCGCTGTGGCTGGAGGACCTGTCGGCCGCGGTCGGCCTGCTGTTCGGCATCGGCGCGGTCCTGCTGGCCGCGTACTTCCTGCTTCGCTCGGCCGAACCCGCGCCGGAGCTGACCGATGACGAGATCGAGCGGCTCAGGGCGCTGGTGGGCGAACGGGACTCGCTGGGGTACTTCGCGCTACGCAGGGACAAGTTCGTGGTCTTCTCGAAGTCGGGGAAGGCCGCGGTGACCTATCGCGTGATCGCCGGTGTCGCGCTGTGCTCGGCGGACCCTCTCGGTGACCCGGAAGCGTGGCCGGGCGCGATCGAGGAGTACCTCGACGTCTGCCGTCGCTACGCCTGGACCCCGGCGACCATGGGCTGCTCGGAACTGGGCGCGACCGTCTGGGCCCGCTTCGGCCTTGAGGTGCTGGAGATCGGCGACGAAGCCGTCGTCGACACCGGCACCTTCACCCTGGAAGGCCGCGTCATGCGCGGCGTCCGCCAAGCCGTCTCGCGCACGAAGCGAGCCGGGTACGCCGTCCGCGTCCGCAAGGCCGAAGACCTGCCTCCCGCAGAACTCGACGAACTCCGCGCCCTAGCCGCCACCTGGCGCGGCACCGACACCGAACGCGGCTTCTCGATGGCGCTGGGCCGCATGGGCGATCCGGGCTCGGTCCTGGTCACCGCCGAGCACGAGGGTCGCGTTCGCGGCTTGCTTCAGTTCGTCCCGTGGGGCGAGAAAGGCCTCTCGATGGACGTCATGCGCCGCGACCGGACCGCGGACAACGGCGTCAACGAGCTGATGATCTCCGAACTGCTCCTGACGACCCCCGCCGACCACGTCTCCCTGAACTTCGCCGCCTTCCGCGCCGTCCTGGAACAAGGCCAACGCATCGGCGCCGGCCCCGTCGCCCGCCTGTCCGCCCGGACGCTGCGATTCTTCTCACGTTGGATCCAGATCGAGACCCTCTACCGCTTCAACGCGAAGTTCCAGCCCCGCTGGGTCCCGCGCTACCTGGCGTACCCCTCGGCCCGCGACCTACCCCGCGTCGGCATCGCCGTCTTCGAAGCCGAAGGACTCGGCGGACGCTCTCCGCTGCTGCTCAGGGCGTTGCAACGGATCTAAGGGGGGTCCCTTTCGCGGGGGTTCGCGGGGTGTGTAACCTATCTGGGCAGTGGTCGTTCGACCTGGGAGGCTTCGCCTAGTCTGGTCTATGGCGCCGCACTGCTAATGCGGTTGGGGGTAACCCCCCCTCCCGGGTTCAAATCCCGGAGCCTCCGCTGGCACCTGTTCCGGCAGGTGCTAGATTAAAAACTGAACAAGCGCCCGTAGCTCAGCTGGATAGAGCATCTGACTACGGATCAGAAGGTCAGGGGTTCGAATCCCTTCGGGCGCACGTCTGGTTGAGACAGCACTAAGGCCCTCCCGTTCGCGGGAGGGCCTTTTTGTCTGTCCAGTGTGGACGTCGTGCTGTTTAGCGGTGCAGTGCATCGATCCTGGCCCGAAGGTGCCTCTTGAGGGACGCCCGATTAAGCCCATAGGTTTTCGAGGCGTGACAGTTGGGGCACAGGGCGATCATGTCTGTGGGGTGATCAGAGCCACCGAGCGCGCGGTCGTCAAGATGGTCAACTTCGAGGATCGCGTCGCCGTTGGGCTTAGTGTCACCTGGCTTGCCTGTGCACCGGTCGTTTTCGCACTCATTGTTGGCGCGAGCGAGCACTGCTAGGCGTGACCTGACGCTGCGGCGGTAGTGGTTGCGACTTCGCTTAGTTGGTCCGGACTCGCCCTCTTCATCTGTCGGCGGATCGCCGATAGTCCGAAGGTACTCCTGATAAGTCTTCTGCCGATCCTTCTTGCTGGCACCCGGTGCTGGCGGTCTCGGCAGAGAAGTGTCCTTGATCTCCCGATCGTCGAGCAATGCGTGCACCTCGGGCGGCCACGTGCTCGGTTCGGGGCTCGGGACCGCCATCATCTGAAACGTGTACTCGAGGCGTAGTTCTTTGTTCTTGTCTGGAGACCACACCTGCGCGCGGTTGAGAACCGCCACCCACGTGACGAACTTGAACGAGCCGCCCGAGGGGCGATACCAATAGCGCACTGCGCGACGATCCTTGCGGGCTTCATCGAGCATCTTGTTGCCCGATACTTCCAGCCCTTGGTCGCCAGACTGTCCCTCGCCGCGGTACTCGAACGGCGCCACCATGCTTGGCGGCTCGTCCGCATACGGCCCCTCTTCGTCCGAGAAGGCGTTGACGACATTGTCACGCGGAAATTTGATGATTCCTGCGACGTTGTTGCCGCCGTAGGTGTTGTAGATGGCGGTCCGCTGGGGGTACTCGTCTCCGACCTTCGGCGGCCGCAATCTGGCTGTCGTGGTGATTGTGAAGCCCAGCCGCTCGAAGAGAAGCGCGATGTTGGCTGCAGTCTTGTCGAACTTGGCAGGAGGGAGGATGCCGTGGTTTGGAAATTGGACGCCGTAGGCGGCGCTAGCGATCTTCTCTAGGTGGTAGTACTTGCCTTCGAACTCGAGGAGGTAGCCCCCAAGTGAGCCGGCCCAAGGCACAGATGCCTCAAGGTCGACCACATCGGGTCGCCGCAACACCTCGACCACCGCGTCGCTACTCGTGAGCTTCTTCAGGGACACAAGACCTCCCGTTCGAACATATGTCCGAAGGTATCGCATGGACTTGCGACAGTGGAACTCTGGTGCCGTGCGCGCGACCCGGTCACCTGGTTTGGGGTTGCTGTGGAGACCCACCTGGGAGTCGAACCCGGAGTCCAACGGCTTTGCAGGCCGCCGCACGACCGCCGTGAAGTGGGTCAAGTTCGGGTCGCCGTGCCCCCGGCAGGAGTCGAACCTGCGTTCCCGGCTTCGGACGCCGGCGTCGTATCCGTTGGACCACGAGGGCTTGCGGAGGATGCAGGATTCGAACCTGCGCGGCGCTCTCACGCCGACCACCGTTTTCAAGACGGTTGCCTTGCCGGGCTCGGCCAATCCTCCTTGCTTCGCTGCTTAGTCGGACGTCCGCGAGTCGAACGCGGTGACTCCTGATCCCAAATCAGGCGGGGTCGCCAGTGCCCCTCACATCCGTCGACCGGCGTATCCCCCTCCGATACGCCGACCAGTACCCCTGCCAGGACTCGAACCTGGGACCTCCGCATTCGTAGTGCGGCGCTCTGTCCATCTGAGCTACAAGGGCGAGGTGGAGACGAGTGCACGCCTCCACCGGCGCTCGTCCTGGCTGCCTCTTTCGGCGACGGGGACGAGCTTGGAGAAAAGTCTTCGATTATCAAGGTTCGCGCTGAAATGGGCAGCGGCGAGCACCGGCGGAGGGAGTCGAACCCCCTGGATACGGTTTTGGAAGCCGTTCCGCTTCCCAAGTTCGCCGATAAAGAATTGCTTTGGGCATACCAAAAAGAGAAGCCGCCCGAATCGGTTTCCCGATGGGCGGCTCCCTGGCATCACGCGTGCTATCGCGTCATGATGGGAGCCCTCGTCGACCAGAAACCCGCTGGTCAGATGGCCATGAACGTCGCCGGGGACAGGGTGACAGACATACGGCGATGGACGCGACGGCCGGATGCTGGCGCTGCGTCTTTCGCTCGTGCATGTTCGTCATGGCTGCTCCTGTGCCTGGTTGAGTTCCCTAACTATGGCTGATGAATCAGTGTATTGCAACGCTATTTATCGATCCTGCTCCTTAGGTAAGTAGCGCGGACCTATAGCGGGCGCTCGGCGCGCGTGCATCTGCGAGGCGAAGGCGAAGTTGATGTTCGCCGGTTTGAGGGTGTTGCGCGACCGCAAGTTGGCCTAGCGTCTCCTTGTGGGCCTGAAAGAGATCTCTCGGGAAGCGGTGCTTGCAGCGATCGCTGAGCACGACAACGTTGGCGCTGAGCGCTTCAAGCGCCTGATGGGTTTGACGCGTGCATCTCGCTACGTCGTGATGCATGAGGGGCTGGAGTACGACGCGAAAGCGCTCGTGGCGTCAGCGCACCGCTCAGTAGTTGGCGCGGACCTCGGCATGGCTGATTTTGGCCCAGCAGAAGAAAAGCTGGTTGCGTGCCTGGGGCGCCTTGGGTTCGAGTTCAAGAACGTCGAAACTCATCAGCTGGCTGTTGGCGGAGAAGGGTTCGGGGAGATCCCTGGCGTTCCGGCGGGGACTACGTTCGTCAACAGGCGAGACGCTTTCGATCGTGGAGTCCATAGGCAGCTTCAGGCTGGTATTTCTGGGACTGGTGAAACTGGCGCGAGGTCTATTGTTGTCTCTGGCGGGTACTCGGATGACAAAGACTTTGGTGACGAGATTATTTATACCGGCCATGGTGGTCGGGGCAAGTCGGGTAAACAAGTTGAAGATCAAAGTTTCACTGCTAGTGGGAACGCCGCATTGGTTACTAGTAGTACTACCGGTGAGCCCGTTCGAGTAATTCGTGGCGCAGACAAGAAGTCGTCCTATGCGCCAGATTCAGGTCTGCGATACGACGGGCTCTATCGGGTCGCTGAGGCGTGGCGTCAGCCAGGAGCAGATGGCTTCATGGTTTGCCAGTTTCGCATGATGAAGCTGACCGTTGGAACCGTTGTGGCTGCTGAGCCGCAAACCCATGCGCTGATGCCGATCCCGGCGGGTAACGATGCACCTGCACGGATTGCGACCAAGGTTCAACGCTTGATTAGGTCTACTCAGGTAGTCAACTATGTGAAGAAGGTGCACGACGACGTGTGTCAAACTTGTGGTGTGCGACTTAAGATCGGTGACAGGGCCTATTCTGAAGGGGCTCATATTCGAGGCCTTGGACGTCCGCACCATGGTCCAGATGTCTATTCGAACGTTCTCTGTCTATGCCCTAACTGTCATGTGCTTTTTGACTATGGGGCGATGGTAATCAGTGTTGACATGAAGGTGCTGGTGGATGGTGACGTGGTGGGTGAGCTGCGCCAGCATGTTGATCATCAAATTGACGAAAAGCATCTCGATTACCACCGAGAGCACTACTCGTAAGGTCAATTCTGAGGGCTAGTGCTCGAACACGCTGCCGAGGGCTTGTCGGATCAACCCCGCCAGATCCGCCTCCCCGTCCGTCTCAGCCCACCGGATCAGCGCCACATGCGCCGCCCCCAGGCAAGCCATCGCCGTAGCCCGCACCCGAAACTCCTCCTCGGGCTCCGGCGCAGGCCCACAAAGAGCGGCCACGATCGCATCCGCCGTCGCGTACTGGCTGTCCAGATGCCGCGCCCGCAGCGCGGACACCGAGATCATCAGCCGCAGCCGCGCCAGCAGGAACGCCTTCTCCGACGAGGTCCCGTGAGCGGCCGTCTCCGAAAGCGCGCGACCGATCCGAGCGGAAAGCCGAAGAGAGGCCGGCTGGGCAGCGACGGCAGAAGCGGTCACCGGGTCGTATTCGTCGTAGAGGACCAGGTCCTCCTTCGTCGGGAAGTGCCGATACACCGTCATCGCCGAGACGCCGGCCGCCGCGGCGACGTCGGCGACGGTGGTCGCGGCGTAACCGACGTCGGTGAAGAGGCGGACGGCGTGCGTCTGCACCAGAGACCGGGTCTCGGCGCGCTGGCGATCTCGCAGGCTCACGTGGTAGACACTATCAAAGTGTTAGTCACTAACATCTGGGGTGCGCATGAAAAGGGCATTGGTGACCGGAGCGTCCAGGGGGATCGGGGCGGCGATCGCGCGGAGGCTCGAGAGAGACGGCGTCAAAGTCCGAAGGCATGACAGCAGTCAGGCCGACTTGTCGACCATGGAGGGTGTCGACAAAGCCCTGGAAGGCCTCGGCAGCCTCGACATCCTGGTCAACAACGCGGCCGCGTCACCGGCAGGACCGATCGAGACCGACACGCCCGAGAGCTTCGACCATCTGATGGCGGTGAACGTGAGAGCGCCGTACTTCCTCATCCAACGAGCCCGGATCAACGACGGCGGCCGCATCATCAACATCTCCTCGGTCGCCACGCGCATGGCCAACCCGGCGCAGACGTCCTTCGCGATGACCAAGGGCGCGCTCGAGACGATGAGCCGCACCCTCGCCCAGCAGCTCGGGCCGCGCGGGATCACGGTCAACGTCGTCGCGCCGGGCGCCACGAAGACCGAATCGAACAGCCGGGTCTTCACGCCCGAGTCGACAAACGCGATCACCAGCCTCACCGCACACCAAAGGCTCGGGGACCAAGACGACATAGCGGACGTCGTCGCGTTCCTCGCCTCCGACGACGCCCGGTGGGTGACCGGGCAGGTCCTCGACGCGAGCGGCGGGTTGTTCCTCGGTCCGCGGACCTGAGGGGGTTCAATGGGCCGGTGACGTGGTTCAGCGAGGACGAACTCCGCAGGCAGGCCGGTGACGTCTCCTTCGCGCGCGGGGCCAAGTACCTGGAGTCGGTGGAGACGCTGGACGACGTCGCGGGCGGGGTCACGGCGGTGGTCAGCGGCACCGACCGGTACACGGTCCGGTTGCGCGACGTCGACGGCGAGCTGGTGGGCGAGTGTTCCTGCCCGCACGCGGCGGACGGGTTCTTCTGCAAGCACTGCGTGGCCGTCGGCCTGCTGGTCCTTGAGGGCGCGGCGGACGGGGGCGCGGTCGACATCCGCGGGTACGTCGAAACCCTCGCTCGCGAAGAGCTGGTCGAACTGCTCGTCGGGCACGCGAACGAGGATCCCGCCCTGTTCCGCAAACTCTCGCTCAGGGCTGGTCGCGAAGACCTCGACGCGTTGCGGCGTCATGTCGAGGGGACGTTGCGGTTGCGCGGTTTCGTCGGCTTCCAGGGCACGGTCGCGTACACCGGGAAGGTCCGCGAGGTGCTCGCCACCGCCAGGGAAGTGATGGACGGACCGCTGCTGTGCCGCATCGTCGAGCTGGTGGTGGAGGCCCTGGACTTCGTCGAAGACTCGTTCGGCGCGCTCGCCGAAGAGGTCAGGGGCGCGCTCGCGTTGTACGCGGAGGCCTGCGCGGACTCGCCGCCGGAGCCCAAGGAGCTCGCGGAGTGGTTGCTACGGCTTGATCTCGACGGATCCGGTCGCGTCGACGTGAGCATCGCGGACTTCACCGCCGGGCTCGGCTTCGAGGGGCTCGCGGTGTTCCGCGCCGGCGTCGAGGAGCGGTGGCGGTTCGACGACGGCGAGGACCCGTACCGCAGCCGCAAGCTCCAGCGGTTGCGCGAAGGCTTCGCGGCGATGAGGAACTGGAAAGCCTAGAACCGCTGCCGGTTGCGGTACAGCTCCTCCAGATCCCGTTGCCCCGCCTGATCACCGGTGTCGGCGGCCGCGCGGAACCAGTGTTCGGCCTCTTGGAAGTTCCCGTGGTCGGCGGCGAGCCTGCCGAGATTGGTGTACGCGGGGACGCTGCCGAGTTCGGCGGCCTTCCGGTACCAGGCGGTGGCCTCGCCGGGGTCGTTCCGGTCGTTGGCGAGGACGCCGAGGTTGGTCATCGCCGCGGCGTCGCCGCGTTTGGCGGCCTTCAGGTACCAGCGTTCGGCGGCTTCGACCTCACCGCGCCGGTGCAGCACCAGACCGAGACGGACGGCGGCTTCGGGGGCGCCGGCGGCCGCGGCCGCGTGGTAGCAGCTTTCGGCTCGCGCGAGGTCGTTCCGCCGTTCGGCCTTGAGGCCGAGTTTGCAGAGGGCGGAAGCGTCGCCTTCTTCGCCCGCCCTGCGCCACCACGGTTCCGCTTCACGCGCCCGGCCGGTGTCGCACAGCACGGCGCCGAGCGTGATCATCCCTTCGACGTTGCCCGCCTCCGCGGCCTGGCCCGCCCAGCCCTCGGCCTGCCGGAGCTCACCGCGCCGGTGCAGCAACCGTCCGAGCTCGGCCATCGCTTCGACGCGGCCCTCCTCGGCGGCGCGGCGCCACCAGTCCTCGGCGTCGTCGAGGCTGCCCCGTTGCGCACAGAGATTTCCCAGCTGCGACATGGCATGCGAATCACCGGCGGTCGCGGCTTCGCGGTACCAGCGTTCGGCCTGTTCGGGCGCGCCGCGTTCGCGCAGGAGATGCGCCAGGTTGCCCATCGCGACCCGGTCCCCGCCCGCGGCGGCCTTGCGGAACCAAGCCTCGGCCTCGTCGGGATCGCCGCGCTCCAGCGCGGTGGATCCCATACGTGCCATGGCGATCACGTGTCCGCGTTCCGCCGCCTTCCGGTTCAGATAGTCGTCGACCTTGGTGTTCCATTTGCGTTTTTCGGCGCCCACAAGCCCGCTCCTTCCGGCAGCGTCCCAGGGGTAGTCGCTGATCAGAGCCCCGATGTGACAACAACTACCTGCTGTCATCGCCGTGTCGCTCCCGGTTTCCCCGCGGGGCCCGGTGATACTGGGTCGCTCCCCATCCCCGTCGAGAGGAATCGCGCGGTGGCCACGCGTACGCGGCAGATGACCACGGCTCAGCGACTGCTCCTGCTGATCACCCTCGCCGCCGTCGTTCTCGCGGTGTTCTGGTTCGTCAGCGGCAAGGGCGACGCGCTGCAACCGAAGCCCGCCAACACCGCCAGCGCGGCGGACGCGCGCAAGCAGCTGGACGAGCTCGCCGTCGCGCCGCGCGGTTCGATGGACGGCTACGACCGCAAGAAGTACCCGCACTGGGACAACCAGGGGAACAACTGCAACACGCGCGAGTTCGTGCTCAAGCGCGACGGCAAGGACGTCAAGGCCGGTTCCGACTGCGCCCCGACCTCCGGCAGCTGGACCAGCATCTACGACGGCGACACCTGGACGAGCCCGACAGACGTCGACATCGACCACATGGTCCCGCTCGCCCAGAGCTGGGTCAGCGGCGCGAAGTCCTGGACAGACGAGAAGCGCCGCCAGTTCGCGAACGACCTGACGCGGCCGCAGCTGTTCGCCGTCACCGACAACGTCAACCAGGAGAAGAGCGACAAGGCGCCGGACCAGTGGAAGCCGCCGCTCGTCTCGTTCTGGTGCACCTACGCCACGGACTGGATCACCGTGAAGCACTACTACGGCCTCACGATCACTACGGCGGAGAAGAGCGCGCTCGGCGACATGCTCGGTCGTTGCTGATCTCCCCGGCTTCGGGTTGGCTGGGGCGATGGCGACCTTCGTACTGATCCACGGCGGTGGCGGCAGCGCCTGGGACTTCCACCTCCTCGAGGCGGAACTGACCGGCCGCGGACACGACGTGGTCGCGGTGAACCTGCCGATCGAAGACGAGAAGGCGGGCTTCGCCGAGCACGTCGACACCGTCACCAAGGCGATCGGCGACCGCGGCGACTTGGTGGTGCTCGGGCATTCCTACGGCGGTTTCACCGCGCCGCTGGTCGCCGCGAAGCACTCGGCGCGGCTGCTCGTGCTGCTGACCGCGATGATCCCGAAGCCGGGCGAGTCACCGGGGGACTGGTGGGGCAACACGGGTTTCGCGGACAACCAGGACCTCAGCGACGAGGAGAAGTTCTTCAACGGCGTTCCGGCGGACCTCGTCGCGGAGGCGGGCTCGCACGGCCGTAACCAGGTCAGCGCCGAATGGGGCGAGCCGTGGCCGCTGGAGAAGTGGCCGGACGTCCCGACGAAGGTGCTCATCGCGCGCGAAGACCGCTTCTTCACGCCTGAGTTCCAGCGCCGGGTCGTCCAGGACCGGTTCGGCTTCGCGCCCGACGAGATCGAGGGCTCGCACTCCGTGCCGTTGAGCCACCCCAAGGTCCTGGCGGACCGGCTGGAGTCCTACCTCACCAGCGATCCAGGCGCATGACCTCTTCGAGCGGCTGACGCGCGGCGGGCTGAAAGGTGTCGCCGGTGTAGAACGCCGTCGGGATGAGCGCGGCCTGGTGCACGTTCTCCGGCAGGCCGAGGATCTCCGCGGCTTCCTTCTCGTACGCGAGGTGCAGCGTCGTCCACGCCGTGCCGAGCGTGACCGCCCGCGCCGCGAGCATGTAGCTCCACACGGCGGGCAGCAGGTTGCCCCACAGCCCGGCCTGGTTGCCGGCGGGCAGATCGGCGGTCTTCGTCTCCAGGCACGGGATGACGTGCACCGGCACTTCGCCCATCTTGTCGGCCAGGTACTCGACGCTGGTGCCGACGCGCTTCTGCACCTTCGAACGCGCTGGGTCGTCCGCGAACAGTTTCCCGGCCGCGTTCGGCGAATCCAGGTACTCGCGGCAGGCCCGCTGATAGAGCTTGCCGAGTTCGGCCCGCTGCCCGGGATCGGTGATCACGAGCCAGTGCCAGCGCTGGGTGTTCGACCCGCTCGGCGCCTGCAGTGCGACCTGCAGGGCGTGTTTCACCAGTTCGAGGGGGACCGGACGGGTCAGGTCCAGTCGTTTGCGGACGGTTCGAGTGGTCGTCAGCAGCTCTTCGGGCGTCATCCGAAGATTATGTCGTTATGATCCGCTGGTGGGGAGGCCGCCGCGCGAACGAGGGATGGGTACCTTGCTTCGCCACGTCCTCGAATTGACCGAGGCGGACGTCTCCGCGTTCTTCGAGGACATCGGGCTGGGGGACTACCGTCCGCGGTTCACCCCGATCGTCCGCGCGATCGTCGCACGCGGGCCGATGCCCATCCGCGACCTCGCCGCGGAAGTCGGTGTCACGCATTCCGCCGCGAGTCAGACCGTCGCGCAGATGGCGCGCCAGGACCTCGTCTCGCTGAGGCCGGGGAGGGACGCCCGGCAGAGAATCGTTTCCCTGACCGAGAAGACGCGACGGCTGATGCCGACGCTCGAAGCCGAATGGGCGGCGACCCAGGCCGCGGCCGAACAGCTGGAAACCGAACTGCCGTACCCGCTGAGGGAGGTCCTGGTCGCCGCCGTCGAGGCCCTGGAGCGGAAATCGCTCCGCGACCGCATCGCCGAAACGGACGCCGCGCTCAGGATCGGGCGTCGGCCCGATCAAGACTGAACACGGCCCAGACGTACTTCCCGCCGGCGCACGGCTCGTGGCCCCAGTCGTCGGACAACGCGTGCACCAGCTGCAGGCCGCGGCTGCGCGCCGCCATCGGCGACGGCTCCTTCAGCTTCGGCCAGTCCGAGCCTGAGTCGAAGACCCGCAGGGTGAGCCTGCCCTCGGCGTACTCGACCTCGAGCCTGTCCGGCTTCTCACCGTGTTCGAAAGCGTTGGTGACCAGTTCGGAGGTCGCGAGCAGGACGTCGTCGACGGCAGGGCCGTCGAGGCCGAGGCTCGCCAGAGTCGTCCGCACCGCCTGCCGCGCGACGGCCGGGGCCGTCACATCGACCGGCAGGGGCAGGGAGACCACCGGCAACGAGCCCTCCGATCGCGTCTTGGACATCGTCATGGTTCCGCACCTCCCCTCGCGAGAGACTCCCAGATCCGCTGTTCGTCTACCGGATACCCACAAGGGTGAAGGTCGAATCAAACTCCGTCGGTGAGTTCTGTCTCGGTCAATCCTTCACGCAGTTTCTTGAGGGTGGAGGCCAGCAAACGTGACACCTGCATCTGGGAAACCCCGACACGGCGGGCGATGTCCGACTGGCTCATCCCGGACCCGAACCGCAGCGCGACGATCTTGCGCTCGCGATCGGGCAGCCGTTCCAGCATCGGCCGCAGCGCCTCACGGAGCTCCGCCTGGCTCAGGTTGGCGTCCGCCTCGCCGAAGCGGGTGTGCGCCGAGTTCTCCAGGAGGTTGTCCAGCGAGGCCCCGTACCGGCCCTGGCCGGCGCGGAGACCCTCGTAGACCTCGTCGATGGGGACGCCGAGATGGGCGGCGATCTCACTGGGCTTCGGCGCGCGGGAGAGCCGCACGGTCAGCTCTTCTCGCACGGCCGAGATGTTCGCGTTCAGCTCCTTGAGCCGCCGCGGGACCCGGACCGACCAGCTGTTGTCGCGGAAGTGGTGCCGCAGTTCGCCGGAGACGGTCGGGACCGCGAAGGCAAGGAAGTCACTGCCTTGAGTGGGATCGAAGCGATCGACGGCGTGGATCAGCCCGATCGTCGCGATCTGGACCAGGTCCTCCATCGACTCGTCCCGGTTGCGGAACTTGCGCGCCAGGTTGCGCGCGAGCTCCAGATGCGCGCGCACCAGTTCGTCCCGAAGCCGTTCACGTTCGGGTGCTTCCTGTGGCAGCGCGCACATGCGCTCGAACAGGGCCGGGACGTCCGCGCCGTCTTGCTCGACGGGTTCGGTCACGGCCGGGCCGCCTCGCTCTCCCGGATGAGCTCCACCCTCGACAGGTAGCCGCCGTCGGCCGGGGTGACACTCCGTCGCGCGGACGTCGCCAGCGCGGTGAGCAGCTGCCAGGACAGACCGGTCTCGTCGTCGTGTTCCGGGGAGTCCGAGAGCACCGAGACGGTCACCTCGATCCGTCCGTCTTTCCACGAGAAAACGCAGGTCAGGTGGCCGTCGGAGGCTACGGGAAGCAGCATCGAACAGGCCTCGTCCACCGCCATCCGGAGATCTTCGACCGCGTCCAGATCGAAGTCCTGACGCATCGCGATGTCCGCGACGATCGTCCGGAGGGTCGGCACCACATGCGGTACCGCGGCCGTGCGTACCTCGATGAGTTGAGCGCCCTCCCCATTGGGCGGGGTGTTGTCCACCACGTGTGTTCCTCTCTCAAGCTGCACTGCCGACTCGTCAGATGCCCTGAGTGTGAGCAAACCAAACCCACGTTTGACTCGCGCAGGCGGCGGGCATGTAACCCGCGACAAACGATCTCCTGGAAAGGGCGGGGACCGACATGGCTGACGTGAGCCGGCTGCCGAACGTGGTGGCGGAAGAGTGGGATTGGCAGCTCCGTGGGTCGTGCCGAGGCGCCGACAGCAGCTTGTTCTTCCACACGGACAACGAGCGCGGTTCGGCCCGTGAGCGGCGCGAATCCCGCGCCAAGGCGATCTGCCAGGCCTGCCCCGTGCTGGCGCAGTGCCGCAAGCACGCATTGGCCGTCCAGGAGCCGTACGGCATCTGGGGTGGCCTCGGCGAGATCGAGCGCCGCGAGCTGTTCCTCCGGGAACGCCGCGCGGGGCGCAAGGCCTTGACGGCACATTGAGCGCGCCCTGGGCACCGGTCGGCGACGCGCGTGACGGCGATCGTGGCGCCCCGTCCGGACTGGGTTAGGGTTGGGACTGTCGTTGCGGGGACAGCCACGCCTACCCGCCGAAGAAGAGCGTGCGTCCGTGTCCGGACTGGACGTGGCCGTAGCTTGAGACCACAGGCGAGCTCCGGCGCCGAGCGTCGGTTCTCACCTGATGAGGAGAATGTGCATGCCCGCAGCGGACCAGAACACCACGCCGCCCGGTTTCAGCATCACGCTGGACGCCGACGCTTCTGTACCGCGTGTGGTGGTCACCGGTGAGCTCGACCTGCTGACGAGCCCGCAGCTCCAGGAGACCCTCGGGGCACTGATCACGGACAAACCGTCGGGCCGGGTCGTCGCCGACCTGACCGGCGTGACCTTCTTCGACTCCTCGGCGCTGAACGTGGTGCTCCAGGCACAGCGTCAGGCCGCCGAGAAGGCCGTCGAGCTCGAAGTCGTGCCCAGCCCGCAGGTGAGCCGAGTGATCGAGCTCACCGGCGTCGCCGAGCACCTCAGCGTGTCGGAAGAGCCCCCCGCCTGATCCCCCGCTACGGTCGTGGGCTCGTGATCCGCGACACCTGGGGGAAGCAGCACGATGATGGGGCGGACGCATGCCCTGACAGGCTGGTGCGCGGGCCTCGCGCTCGCGCCCGCCGTCGGAGCGGGCACGGTGCACCAGGCGGTCGTGTTCGCCGCGACCACGGCCGGTTTCGCCCTCCTGCCCGACCTCGACCATCCGGGCGCTCGCGCGTCGAAGCTGCTCGGCTGGTTCACCGGAGCGATCTCCTGGTTGCTTCGCCGGGTTTCGGCGGCTCTCTACGCGCTGACCAAGGGACCCCGGGACGAGAAGGTCACCGGTAAGCACCGGCACCTCTCGCACACCGTGCTGTTCGCCGTCGGTCTCGGCTTCCTGACCTCCTGGGGTACCACCGAAGGCGGACCGTGGGCGGTGTTCGGCGTCGTCGTCCTCGGGCTGCTGCTCGCGGAAGGCGCGCTCGGCGACTGGCTGCTTCCGGTCAGCGGCGCCGCGGTCGCGTGGTGGGTGTGGACCGCCCCGCCGGACAAGGCGGCGCAGCTCGCGGAGATCTCCGGCTGGCTCGGCATCGCCGTCGCGGCCGGGTGCTTCGTGCACTGCCTCGGGGACGCGCTGACCGAGTCCGGTTGCCCGTTCCTGTTCCCGATCCCGATCGCGGGCGAGACCTGGTACGAGATCCGGCCGCCGAAGCCGCTGCGGTTCCGCACCGGCAAGAACGTGGAGAACCGGCTGATCTTCCCGGTGTTCGCGGTCGCCGCGGTGGTGCTGATCCCGGGTGTCTGGGAGTACCTGTTCACCACGGTCCAGAGCCTGCTCACACCGGACGGGACGCAGACCGCGGTGCAGTGAGGAATGCCCCCGCCGCCGGCGGCGTTGAATCGGAACGCCGGACCCGGTTGAGGGGAGAACAGTGGACAAGCCCGTGCTGCGCGCCGACGCGCGGCGTAACCGAGCGAAGGTGCTCGCAGCGGCCGAAGAGGCCTTCGCCCTTGACGGCCTCGCCGTTCCCCTCGACGAGATCGCCCGCCTCGCCGGCGTCGGCGCGGGTACGGTCTATCGGCATTTCCCCAGCAAGGAAGCACTTTTCCAGGCCGTCGTCCTGGAGCGCCTGGAGCAGTTCGCGCGGGAAGCACGCGAACTGCTGACCGCCGAAGACCCCGGCGAAGCGTTCTTTGACTTCTTCAAACGCGTCGTCAAGCAGGCATCCCTCAACCGGGCCCTGTGCGACGCGCTCGCGGAGACGACGGGGCTGGGTTTCAAAGCGAGCGCGGGCACCGATTTCCGCTCGGCGCTGCAGGCGTTGCTGACACGGGCGCAGGCCGCGGGAGTGGTCCGCGAGGACATCGACGGCGAAGATCTGCGCGCCCTGATCGCCGGGTGCCTCGCCGCGGAACGGTATTCGCGCCCGGACCGCCACCTGGTGCGGATCCTGATCGACGGCTTGCGGACATTCGACTCAACTTGCACGCTGCGTAACAAAAAGTAAGATCAACGCGAGAAGTCCTCGTACCTGCGCTTCGCATGGCGAGGGGGTGCCGGATGTTCGGTCAAGGTCCCACCACCGGTTCCGTCACGGTCGCGGCCCTCGCTGGGCTCGCCACCGGACTGCTCGTCGCCGCCCTCTTGGTGGCCGGTCGCGAGCCACAGCCCCGCGTCCAAGACGTCAGTACGACCCCTTCACCGACGTCGACCTCCCGTTCGGTCGGGCCGGTCACGGTGACCTTGCCCGCGGTCATCCCGGAACCGCTCATCATCACGCGCACCAGCACGCCCGCGCCCCGCACGGTGACCCGCACCGTGACGCCGTCGACCACCTCGACGGTGCTCCCGCCCACCTCGGTCACGGGATACCGAAGCGATTGATGCAACCTGAACGGCCTCTCGCGTCGTCTGCCCGGTATGCGGCGGCTCCCCGTTTTCGTGCTCCTGTTCGCGACTTTGACCGCGTGCGGCCAATCCGGCGACAAGGCCTGCCCGGCCATCGCCCTGTCGCCGGGGATCTCGCTCGACATCCCACGGGAAGTGGCCGCCGGGCTCGAGCGCGTGTCGCTGGAGTTGTGCTGGGCCGGTGACTGCGTGACCGAATCCGCGCCCGGTGGCGAGCACATCTTCGTCCCGCTCCAGGGTCTGCCGACCACGCCGGTCAAGACCACGGTGACCTTCGACGACAGGAAACCGCACTTCCTCGTCGTGACACCGGCGATCGCGTACCCGGCGGGCGAAGAGTGCGGAGGCGGGGTGCCGGTCGCGAAGCTGATCGTCACGCCCGGCGGCGACGTACGGCAAGAACCGTGAAGGCCGCCCTCCCCGAGGAGCGGCCTTCACGGTTTCCCCTTGTGGCTAGCCGACGTCGCGACGCCGCCAGCCCATGAGCCCGGCCACGAGCGCGACCACGGCGACCCCGGTCAACCAGAGCAGCGGTGTCGCGGTGAACTCCGCGGCGGGCAGTTTCGGAACGTGCGAGAACGGCGAGGCGTCGATCAGCACCTGCGGCAGGTTCAGCACCGGGCCGAACAGGCTGAGCAGCAACGCCAGCCCGGCGATCGCCCACGCCGCCGTCGAGAGCTTCGGGGCCAGGCCGAACAGTGTCACGGCGAGGCCGACGATCACCCACACCGCCGGAAGCTGCGCCAGCGAAGCGACCACCATGTCCCCGACGGAGCCGCCGACGCCGCCCGACCGCATCCCGTTCGACAGTCCCAAGAGGACACCGCTGACCACCATCATCAGCGCGGTGCCCGCGAACGCGAACACGAGGTGGCTGCCCAGCAGCCGCAGCCTGCCCACGCTCGTCGCGAGCAGCGGCTCGACCCGGATGGCGGTCTCCTCGGCGCGGATCCGCAGCGCGGCCTGCACTCCGTAGAGCGCGATGACCATGGCGAACAGGCCGGTCATCGCCGCCATGAAGGCGTCGATCAGCCCGTCCGTGCCGCCGAGGCGCTGGAAGATCTCCTTCGCCTGCTCACTCTCCCCGACGACGTCGCCGATCCCGCTCGCGACCGAGCCGAACACCGCGGCGCAGACCGCCGTGCCGATCAGCCAGCCGATCAACGGACCGCGGTGCAGCCGCCACGCCAGCGCGAACGGGCTGCGCAGCGACGTCACCGCTTCGGCGGGCCCCGGCCGCGGCGGGATGATGCCGGTGCCGACGTCACGCCGCGGGAGCAGCGCGTACCCGGCGGCGCCGACGACCACGGTCGCGGCCAGCGGCAGCAGGAAGACCCACCAGCGCTCGTCGGCGAACGGCCGGATCTGCTGCGTCCAGCCGATCGGGGACAGCCAGGAGACCCAGGTCGCGTCCGTCGTCGAGTCGCCGACCGCGCGCAGCAGGAACGCGACCCCGACGGCGGTGGCACCGATCCCGTTGGCCGTTCTCGCATACTCGGCCACCTGGACGGCGACCGCCGCGACCGCCGTGAAGACCAGCCCGGTCGCCGCGGTGGCGCCGCCGAGCGCGAACGACCCCGCGACGGGCAGCTTCGCGCCGATCATCAGCCCGACCTCGACGAGTCCGATGAGGACACTCGCCCCGGCGGACACCAGGACGCCGGCGCTCAGCAGCGCGTACCGGCCGACCACCGCGGAAGCCAGCAGTTCCGCGCGGCCCGTGTCCTCCTCGGCGCGGGTGTGCCGGGTGACGGTGAAGACCGCCATCAGCCCGACGATCAGGGCGAGGAACCCGCCGAGCCGCCACGCGGTGAACCCGCCCGCGGTCGAGAGGTCGAAGGCCGGGCCGTAGATCAGCGAAAGCGACGGGTTCGCGCCCATGCTCGCGGTGAGCCCCGCTCGTTCGGCGGCCGTCGGGTACAGCGTTTCGAACGTTCCCGAGGACGTCGAGGGCATGATCCCGAGCAGGATGATCCAGATCGGCAGGACGATCCTGTCCCGCCGCAGCGCCAGCCTGGTCAGCTGCCAGGTGCCGACCAGCCCGTGCGACGGACCGGAGACGGCCGCCGGGCGATCCGGCGTCGCGGTCATTTCGCGCTCGCTTCGGTGGTGTAGTGACGGAGGAACAGTTCTTCCAGCGTCGGCGGCTGGCTGGTCAGGCTGCGGACGCCGACCTGGGTGAGCCGGCGCAGCGCGTCGTCGAGGGACCGGGTTTCGACGTCGAAGCGGACCCGGTTGCCGTCGACCTTGAGGTCGTGGATGTTCTCCAGTTTCGACAGCCCGTTCGGCGGGCCGGCGAGCTCGGCCGAGATCGACGTCCTGGTGAGATGCCGGAGTTCGGCCAGCGTGCCGGTCTCGACGGTGTGCCCGTTGCGGATGATGCTGACCTTGTCGCAGAGCGCCTCGACCTCGGCGAGGATGTGGCTCGACAGCAGCACCGTGCGGCCCTGCTCGCGTTCCTCCTGGATCGCGTACTGGAAGGTGGCCTCCATCAGCGGATCGAGGCCGGAGGTCGGCTCGTCGAGGATCAGCAGGTCCACGTGCGAGGCGAGCGCGGCCACGATCGCGACCTTCTGCCGGTTGCCCTTGGAGTAGGTGCGCCCCTTCTTCTTGGGGTCGAGGTCGAACCGCTCGATGAGGTCCTTGCGGCGGCGCTGGTCGAGCCCGCCCCGCAGCCGCCCCAGCAGATCGATCACCTCGCCGCCGGAGAGGTTGGGCCAGAGGTTCACGTCGCCGGGGACGTAGGCGAGGCGCCGGTGCAGGCTCGCCGCGTCCTTCCAGGGGTCGCCGCCGAGCAGGCGGACGTCGCCCGAGTCTGCGTGGAGCAGGCCGAGCAGGACCCGGACGGTGGTCGACTTCCCCGCGCCGTTCGGACCGAGGAAGCCGTGCACCTCCCCAGCGGGTACCTGCAGGTCAAGGCCGTCCAAAGCCTTGGTCCGGCCGAAGGATTTGTGGAGGCCGGAGATGGAGATGGCGTTTTCCATGCCACTGAAGGTACAGTGAATTCACGAAGTTGTGAAGTTAAGAAAACGTATGGACGGTGTGATCACTCTGGGGGTTGTACGAGAGGATGTACTCATGACGACGCCTGAGCGTGCCTCGAGCACCCAGAGAGACGAGGACGCCGTCCGCCGTTACGTGGAGCACCTGGGCATCACGCTCTCCCAGATCGGGATGCAGCGGATGCCGGCCAGGGTGTTCGCCGCCCTGATGACCACCGACGCCGGTCGCCTGACCGCCGCCGAACTGGCCGAACAGCTTTCGGTGAGCCCCGCGGCGATCTCGGGGGCCGTCCGCTGGCTGGAGCAGATCGGGCTGGTCGCCAAGGAACGCGAACCGGGCTCGCGCCGTGACCACTACCGGCTCTTCGACGACCTCTGGTACGCCACCTTCATGAAACGCGACCGCATGATCACCTTGTGGCGCGACGCCGCCGACGAGGGTGTCGCGGCGCTGGGGTCGGACACGCCCGCGGGCGAGCGGGTCGCCGAGATGCGGGACTTCCTGAGCTTCATGATCAAGGAGCTCAACGACATGTACGCGAAGTGGCACGTGATGCGGGCCGCCCGCGATTAGTCCTCTACTTGCGGTTGTTGCGTGCGCAACGATCGCAACCAGAGGACGAAACGCGGAAGTAGAGTCGCCCGGTGATCAGTCGTGCGGTGATGCTCGCCCCGATCCTCCTCGCGCAGGCGGTCCGGGTGCGCCGTACGACGCCGCGGCTGCCGGGCGCGACCGGACCGGTCAGCGGCCTCGTGGCGGGCGACGGCCGCCCGTTGCGGCTCGCGGTACTCGGCGAGTCCACTGTGGACGGCGTCGGCGCGGCGACACACGCCGAGGCACTGACCGGACGGCTCGCGGACGAACTCGCGCGGGACGGCCGCGCGGTCGCCTGGCAGGCCGTCGGCAAGACCGGCGCCAACGCCAAGGTGGTGCGCGAGGAACTGCTGCCGCTGCTCGAACCCGCCGACCTCGTGGTGATCGCGCTGGGCGTCAACGACACGATCGAACTGCATTCGGCCGCGCGCTACCGGCGTGACCTGCTCGATCTGATCGTCTCCCTGCGACGCCGGGCCGGACGGGTCCCGGTGGTGCTGGCAGGCGTGCCGCCCATGGACCGTTTCCCCGCACTGCCGCGTCCGCTGCGGGACGTCCTCGGCGCGCGGTCGGCCGTCCTCGACGCCGCGGCCGCGCGGCTGGCGTTGCTGCCCGGCGTCGTCCACGTCCCGATGCCCGCCGCGATGCTGGACCCCGCGACCTTCGCCGAGGACCGCTTCCATCCCGGTCCCGAGGGCTACCGGCGCTGGGCCGAACAACTCGCTGACGTGAGCCGTCAACTACTCAGCGACACGATCAGGCCGGAAAAGCGCTGATCAGGTCACTCGCCTGCCACAGATTAAGAAATTTCTGCGAAAAAGCTGGCTCTGCGTGTATCTGGTGGCAGCCTCGTTGCGTCCTATGGAGCAGTCGAGGAAATGAGGGCACCCGATGACTACCGAGACCAACACCGCACCCGTCGAGGACGAGGCCAAGGCCACCGAGGACCTCGAGGAAACCCCGAAGCCGGGTCCGATCACGGCACCCGTCCCGCCGCGTCCCGGCACGAGGCCGGACGGCAACTGGGAACCGAACGGCACCAAGCCGCCGGTGAACTGAACGAACACGGACAGGTGATGTCCGGAGGCCGAGGGGGCCTCCGGGCATCACCTCCGGGCGCTCCTTCGGGGGAGGGGGACGCCCGGACGCGGGCCCGTTGGGGAGCGGGCCCGGGGGGAGGGAAAAAAGGACCGGCCGGTGCGCAGTTCACACCTGCTCGCGCCGGCCGGTGCCTTTGCCCTTCACCACCTGACCGAGGGGGACGACCGAATCCCACAAAAAAGTTAGTGACTTGATGTATCCCAGAGCCTCTTGCACGCTCCTTCTCCCCGAAGGGCCCGCGATACTGCCAGCGCCGACACGAAGACACGTCCGAAGTGGGGCAGATACGGTGACCGACGTGCAAACGACCGAGGTAGACCCGCCGTGGGAAGGACTGACCGGTGCCGACCTGCATGCCGCCTGCATGCGCGCGGCGCGGGCCGGTGACCGCCAGGCGATGGACAGACTTGTGCACGAGCTGACCCCGCTCGTGTGGCATGTCGCGCGTGCGAACGGGCTCGATCGCCTGACCGCCGAGGACGTGGTCCAGACGGTATGGCTCGCCCTGTTCAGCCAGCTCGACAAGCTTCGTGACCCCAAGGCGCTCGCCGCCTGGTTGATCACCACCACCAGACGCGAAGCACAGCATCCCTTCGGCCGCCGCGCTCAGCCCGTCCCGCTGACCGACGAGCTGGCCGAAAGCATGGAGAGCACCCACCCGGCTCCCGAGGAGGAAGCCGTCCGCGCCGACCGGGATCGCCGGGTCTGGCGCGCCTTCCTCCGCTTGCCGCACCGTTGTCAGCAGCTCCTTCGGCTGACCGTGCTCGCCGGGCGGGCCGAATACCAACTGGTCGCCGAAGCACTCCGCATGCCGCGCGGAAGTGTCGGCCCGACCAGGGGCCGTTGCCTCGAATCGATGCGCGACCTACTGGCCCACGAAGGGGGAAGCCGATGAACGACCTCGGGACGCCGGGGGAGATGACCTCCCCGGGCGATGAGGCCTTGCTCGCCGATATCGGGCGCTTCATGGACGAATTGGACCCGCCACCGGGAGATCTGGTGCAGCGGGTTCAGTTCGCGCTCGCGCTCGAAAACCTCGATGTCGAGGTCGCCCGCTGGGAACGGATGGACGCCACGGCCGGCGTTCGCGGCAGCGACACCGGCACGATCACCTTCACCGTCAGCGATCTGACCGTGATGATCAACCTCACCAAGATCGGCAAGAAGCACCGGATCGACGGCTGGCTCGTGCCCGCCGGAGAGTACGGAGTGGAGGTTCGCGTCGCCGAGCACGGGACGAGTTCCACCACCGCCGACGAAGGAGGCCGGTTCGTGCTGGACAACGTCCCCCAGGGAACCACCCAGATCGTGATCCACCTCGGTGACGTGACGTGCCGGCGGACCGTCGTGACCCCGACAGTGGTGCTCTAACCGGACGGCTGTTCCGTTATGCGGCGTGGGTGTGCTCCCATAGTGCGTGTGCCCGCGTCGTCTCCTCCTGTCGCCGATCCCGTAGCCGAGGCCGCGGAGCTCCATCGTCAGGCGATGGCCGCCGCCGCCGATCACGGTCCGGGCGCCGCGATCAAGTTGCTGCTGCGCGCTTTGACCTGCCTCGGGCCGCTTGAGGCCGCCGGGCCGGACAGGCTGGAGATCCGGGCCAGAGTGCTGATCAGCCTCGCCGCGGCCGAGGCCGAGGTCCTGTCCCAAAAGGACGGATTCGCTCGGCTGGACGAAGCGGAGCGAGTGCGGCTTTCGCTGCCGGAAGGCGAAACCCGGCGATTGCTCCGGTTCACCGTGGTGCTGCAACGCGCCGTCGTCCTGATGCGGGTCTGGCGGCTGGAGGAAGCGCTCGCGCTCTACGACGCGGTGCTTCCCAGCCTGGTCGACGAGGTGGAAGACCACAGCCTGCTCCTGACCCGGAACATGATGAACCGGGCGTGGCTGCATCTGCAGATGACCAATCCCGACGGCGCCTACACGGATCTGATGGGCGCGCTGGACATCGCGGTCAAGTACGGCCATCGCCGTCTCGAAGGGAAGATCCGGCACAACCTGGGAGATCACGCCCAGTTGCTTGGCGACATCCCCGAAGCGCTCCGGCACTACGAGCAGGCGGCCTCGATCTTCGTCACCGAAGGACCCGGCTCGCTGCCGCTCGTCCGGCTCGACCAGGCGAAGGCCCTGCTCACCGCCGGGCTCGCCGAAGAAGCGGCGCGACATCTCGACGAAGCGATCCCCGAACTCCGCGGCAACGGCGCGCACCACGTCGTCGCGGAAGCGGAGGTCGCGCGAGCGGGCGCGGCCATCCTGGAGGGTGACCACGTACTGGCGAAGAAGCTCGCGACGTCCGCGCGGCGGAGCTTCTTGCGGCGTGGCAACGGCCGGTGGGCGGAGATCGCCGAGTTGACCAGGCTGCGCGCGGACGCGGTGAAGGTGCTGGCGGACCGGGAAAAGAAGCCGTCCGCGAAACTGCCGGAACGACTGGCCGACCTAGCGATCCGGCTGGCCGAACTCGGCCTGCGCGACGAAGTGGGCGCGGCCAGGATGTTCGCGGTGCGGCTGCTGATCCGTCGCGACGAGACGGCCGCCGCGCAGGTTCTCCTGGCGCAGGTGCCGAAACCGCGGCAGACCACGCCGATCGACCACCGGATGCTGCTGCGGCTGTGCCGGGCCGAACTCGCGGTGGCGT
Organism: Amycolatopsis sp. NPDC031561; assembly: GCF_055580625.1. Lineage (NCBI taxonomy): Bacteria > Bacillati > Actinomycetota > Actinomycetes > Pseudonocardiales > Pseudonocardiaceae > Amycolatopsis > Amycolatopsis sp. NPDC031561. The sequence goes on from NZ_JBVILA010000002.1 coordinate 276,827, forward strand.
CCCACCGGCCGCGTTCGGCGCTCGCGCAGGCACGGGCCGGACTGGCGGAGCTCGGGCAGATCCGCGATCGCATGGGCGGGCTCGACCTCGTCTGCGGGACGGCGGCACACGGCGAGGAGCTGGGCAAACTCGCGCTGACGCTGGTGCTCAAGAAGGCGAGGCGCAGCGGTGCCGGCGCGAAGAGCCTGTTCGCGTGGCTGGAACGCACGCGCGCGCAGGTGTACCGGTACGAACCGCTCCCCGTCATCGAGGACCCCGCGCTCGCCCGGCACATCAACGAAATGCGGCACGTGCAGGGGACGATCCAGGCGCGGAGGCTGTCCGGCGAACCGGTCGGAAAACTCGAGGAGCGCTACGACCGGCTGCAGCAGGAGGCGACCCGGCTCGGGTGGTACACCAGCCAATGGGGTCGGCCCCGGCCGGTCTCGGCACCCGAAGAGGTGGTCGAGCAGCTCGGGGATCGCGTGCTGGTCAGCCTGATGGGGTATCGCGACACCTTGTACGCGGTGGTCGTCGACCGCGGCCGGTTCCGGCTCGTGAAGCTGGGTCCGCTCGGGGAGATCGTCGAAACCGCGCGGCAGTTGCACGCGGACCTCGACGCGCTGGCCCCGGACAACCTGCCCGCGCCGCTGGTCGAGGTCGTCACCGGGTCCGCCCGGCGCCGGGCGGACAAACTGGACAAGCTGATCTCCGCGTCGCTGGCGAAGACGCTGGAGAACCGCGAGCTGATCATCGTGCCGATCGGTTCGCTGTACGCGTTGCCTTGGGGCGCTTTGCCGTCACTGCACGGGCATCCGGTGTCGATCGCGCCGTCGGCGACGGCCTGGGTGACCGCGTCCGGGCGGCGGAGCGAGGGGCCGGTCCTGCTCGCCGGCGGGCCGGGGGTGCCGGGTTCGGTCGGTGAGGTGCGGAACCTGCGGACGGTCTACCCGGACGCCCTGCTCGTCGACGGGCAGGACGCGACCAGCGACGCCGTACTGTCCGCTTTGGACGGTTCGGGGATGGCGCACCTGGTCGCGCACGGCGCGCACGAACCGGCGAACGCGCTCTTCTCGCGGCTGGAACTCGTCGGTGGCCCGTTGTACGCGCACGAAACCGCCCGGCTCGCGAAGCCGCCGGAACGGGTGGTGCTGGCCGCTTGCGAACTCGCGATGAGTCACATCCGGCCCGGTGAGGAAGCGCTCGGGTTCGCCGGGACGCTGCTCGCCAGTGGCTCGCGGACGGTCATCGGCGCGATCGCGCGGGTCGGTGACAAGGCCGCCGCCGACGCGATGGCCGATCTGCACCGGCGGCTGGCCTCGGGGACCGCGCCCGCGTTGGCGCTCGCCGAAGCGACGGCCGCGGATCCGCTGCGGCGTCCCTTCCTGTGCCTCGGCGCGGGCTGAAGGGGCCTTTCCCCGCGTCACACGCAGCGAAGGCTCCCTTCACCGCGTCCTACGCGGCTATGGCGTCCTTCAGCTCTCCCCAGTAACCCACAGGAGTTGTCCACAATCACCGTCACCTGTGGACAACTCCGCTGAGCAGCCACTTCCGGCCCCCACCACCGATAGACTGGACTCGGGGTCGCCCCCCTGGGACGGGCGGGGGGTGGGGTCAGGGGCGTTCGGCGTGTTTCACCAGGCGGGTGGCCAGGAGTGAGACGACGGTGCGCAGGGCCGTGCGGACGGCGGCGCCGGTGCCGGGCAGCGGTTCGGTGAACCGGCCCGTCCAGCGCAGGTCCGTGCCGCCGGAAGCGTTCGGCGTGAACGAGACTTCGGCGCGGTAGTCCTTGATCAGCTTGAGGCCCGCGAAGCCGTAGACGTGCTTTCGGTCCTGTTCGTACTCCAGTGTCTCTTCGTGGAGATACACCGGCCACAGGCCGACGGCCCGGACGGCGCCCACCCCGTCCTCGCCCGGTTCCCGCGCCCAGCGCGAGTGGAACACCACCGGCTTCGCCCATTCCGACCACCGGGAACCGTCGGCCTCCAGGGCGAAAAGGGAAGCGGGCGAGGCGCTGCTCGTCCGGTTGATCTCGAAGGAGTACGTCTTGCCCATGTGGCGACGATAACCGCTCCAGCCGCGACGGATAAGTCAAGATAGGGGTGTGAGCACGACGCGCCGCGAGATCGCCGCACCACATTGGCTGGTGCAGCTGCTCCGCAGCACGCCGGTTCCCATCCCGTGGAACATGGTCGCCCGCGCCGTCCTCGCGCTCGCCGTGCCGCTGGCCGTCGGGTACGCGCTCGGCGACATCGGCGTCGGCGCGCTCGTCTCCACCGGCGCCCTGCCCACCGTCCTGTCCGAATCCGCCGGCCCGTACCGCTACCGCGCCCGGCGGCTCGGCGGCGCCACCGCGGCCGCCGCCCTCGGTTACTTCGCCGGGCTGATCACCGGCGGCATCCCGGCCGCGTCCATCCCGGTCGTCGTCGGAGTCGCGGCGGTGTCCGCGCTGATCAGCGCGGCGGGCAGCAACGCGTCGGTCGCCGGACTGCAGATGTTCGTCTTCTGCGTACTCGGCACCGGCCAGCACGTCACCGGCCTGCGCGTCGAAATCCTCCTCGGTTACTTCTGCATCGGCGCCGCGTGGAGCCTGCTCATCGCGCTCGCCACCTGGACCTTCCGCGCCACCAGCCCGGAACGCGGCGCCGTCGCGCACGTCTACGTCGAACTCGCCGCGATGCTGTCCGCGACCGACGAAGCCACCTCCCGCGTCGCGCGCCACCAGCTCACGACCGCGATGAACACCGCGTACGACCGGCTGCTCACCGCGCGATCCTGGCTGTCGGGCCGCGACGCCACCTACCGCCAGCTGCTCAACCTGCTCTCGGCCAGCACCCCCGCCGTCGAGGCGTCGGTCGCCATGGTCAACGCCGGCCGCCGGGCCCCGGACGACGTGATCGGCCACTTCATCGCCACCTCGGCCGCCGTGCTCGCCAACCAGGAACCGCCGGAACCACCCGAGGCACCCGACGACGCTGACCCGGTCCTCGCCGCCCTCTACGCCGGGCTCGCCCGGATCGGCAAGGGCGACAACCGGAAACGGCGCGAGGTCCAGCCGTGGCACAAGCGCCTCCGCGGCTGGGCGGGTTCGCTCATCTCCGGCCCGCTCACCTGGTTCGCCGCGCTCCGCCTCACGCTGTGCGTCGCGATCGCCGAAGTCGTCGCCCTGTTCGTCCCGTTCGAACGCTCCTACTGGATCACGCTCACCGTCGGCATCGTCCTCAAACCGGACTTCGGCTCGGTGTTCGGCCGCGCGGTCCTGCGCGGCATCGGCACGGTGATCGGCGTGGGCATCGGCGCGGCCGTGCTCGCCGCGGGCGGCGAGGGCTGGCTGCTGGTCCTGCTGATCGCCGTGTTCGCCGGCGGCGTCGCGGTCGGCAAGGTCCGCAACTACGGCATCCTCAGCGCCTTCGTGACCCCGTTGATCATCCTGCAGATGGACCTCGCCAGCACCGGAAGCTGGGACGTCGTGCTCGCGCGGCTCGTCGACACCGTGCTCGGCTGCGCGATCGTCCTGCTCTTCGGCTACCTGCTCTGGCCGGGCAGCCGTCGCCCGCAGATCGGCGGACGGCTCGCCGACAGCCTCGACAGCCTGGTGGAATACGTCGACAAAGGGCTCGTGCTCGCGCCGTCGGGCGAAGCGCGACTGGACCGCTCACGCGCCCGTCGCCGTGCCTACCGCGCACTGGCCGACCTCCGGACCGCGTTCCAACAGGTCGTCGTCGAACCTTCCGCCGCCGGGCGCCAGGCCGTCGCCTGGTGGCCGGTCATCGCCGGGCTCGAACGCGTCGCGGACGCCGTCACCGAAGTCGGCGTCACCCTGGGCCGTGGCGCCCCGGCTCCGGACGAGGCCGACATCGCCCTGCTGACGGCCGCGCTCGCCGAACTCGCCGCCGCCGTCCGGGAGGAACGGGAGCCGGCGGAGATGCCGATGCCCGACAACGAACAGCTGTCCGGCGTCGTCGACCAGATCGGCGCGGCCTTCGACGCCGTGCGCGGTCCCGACCTCGTCGAACGCGCGCCGCTGCGGCTGGTCCGGCGATTCCTGCCGTACCACCGCCGCGCCTGAGGATCAGCCGAACCGGATGTGCTTGACGCTCGTCCACTTGCGACGGACGAATCCCCGCAGCGCGCTGTCCGTGTGGATGTGCTCGCCGAACTCCGCGCCGCTCAGCCGTTCCAGGCAGAGGTCGAGCTTCGACACCGCGAAACTCTCGCGTTTCGGCGGCATCCCCTTGCGCCGCAAGGAATGGACGATGCCGCGCTCACTCAGCCGCCGCAGCACGGTCTCACGTTCGGCCAGCAACGCGAAGTGGCGGACGTCGTGCCCGCGCCTCCGCAGCTCGCCGAGCCCGGCGCCACGCGGAGAGGTCCTGGAAGTCGTGGCGGCATCATCCGTTGCAGACCGAAACCCGCGATCTTGGGATCGGACAGGACACTGCCGGGCAGGCGCCGGTGCAGCTCGTGCGCGGTCTGCGGTGTTCGCCGCGTTACTGGCCGTCGCGGCGTCTGTCGACAAAGGACGATGATCCCCACCCGTCCGGGGGAGGGTGAGCATAGTCTCGAACGAATGTTCGAGTTTTCACGCATAATCGAAGCATGCTCGACACTGGTGACACGCTGCCGCCGGGGCCGCGTCACCTGCACATGGTCCGGCCCAACCAGCCCGTTTGGGTCGACCTGAAGCTGGTGTACCCGGTCAGCGCGTCGAAGATCCGCCTGCCAGACGGCTTGGACCTGACGGCCACCGTCCCCGGGCTGCTGGGGATGTGGCGGGCGACGACGACGGCGCACTGGGTCGGCTGGGTCACCTTCCAGCTCGGCCCGATCGGGCGGGGCGGCACGACGCATTCGCAATGGGTGCTGGCGGAGGCGTTGCGGCCGCGCGAGGAGCGGAACGCTTGGTCGGGCAGCTTCCCCTACGAGCGCAGACGATGATCGTCCCGTCCTCTGGACGGTGTTGACCAAGCGCCAGAACGCGCCCACTATGGCGTGGTGTCCGTCACCTGGGAGTTCGCGCCCCACCGCACGGTGGGTGAAGGCGTCGCCGCACTGCTCCTGCGCCGTGGACGGCTGGGCTCGCCGCCCGCGTAACCGCATTTCCCCGCGAAGGCCATCCGTGAAGGTGGCCGTCTTCGTCGTCCCCGGAAATCGGAAACCCTGGAGCCCGAACATGTCCGTAGAGCTGCCCGACCGTGTCCGCCTCCGCCCCGCGACCGTCCCCGACGGCGGCATCCTCGAAGGACCGCGCGTGCTGCGGCGCCTGCCGGAGGGCGCGGAAGAACGTCCGTACGAACTTTTCGCGCTGCGCCCGCTGGGCCGGGTGATCGGTGCCGAGATCGGCGGCGTCGACCTCGCCCGGCCGCTGACGCCCGCCCTCCACACGGAGCTGAACCGCGCCCTGCTGGAGTGGAAGGTGCTGTTCTTCCGCGACCAGGACATCACTTCGGCGCACCAGCGCGCGTTCGCCGCCAACTGGGGTGAACTGGAGACGAACCCGTTCATCCCCCAGGGCGAGACCGAGGACACCACCCGGTTCACCAGGTCGGCGAGCATGCCCGCGTTCGAGAACATCTGGCACGTGGACGTCACGTTCCGGCACGCGCCGGCGCTCGGCTCGGTCCTGCGGCTGATCGAGGTCCCGCCGTTCGGCGGCGACACGATGTGGGCCGACATGGCCGCCGCCTACGACAACCTGCCGGAAGACATCCGTGAACGTATCGACGGGCTGACAGCGGTCCACGACTTCATCCCCGGCTTCGACCGCTTCTCCGATCCGGAAGTGCTGTTGCGTCACCAGGACGCCTTCCCGCCGGTCCAGCATCCGGTCGTCCGCACGCATCCGGAAACCGGGCGCCGCACCCTCTTCGTGAACCAGGCCTTCACTACCCGTATCACCGGCATCGACCGCGACGAGAGCGACAGGCTCCTGCGGTACCTGTTCAGCCGCGCGCACATCCCCGAGTTCCAGGTGCGTTTCACCTGGCGGCCCGGTTCGGTGGCCTTCTGGGACAACCGCGCCACGCAGCACTACGCCGTCAACGACTACCACCCGCACGCGCGGGTCGCCGAACGTGTCGCCATCGTGGGTGACCGGCCGTTCTGAGCGTGTCCCCGCGACGGGTGATCGTGCGGGCGGGTTGCCCGGTACCTGTGTGACGATGAGGTCATGGGCATCAACTTCGATGAATTGAAGAACAAGGCCACCGACGCTCTCCGCGAGCACAACGACAAGATCGAGGGCGGCCTGGACAAGGCGGCGGGCTTCGCCAAGTCGAAGTTCTCCGGTCACGACTCCCAGATCGACTCCGGCGTGGACAAGGCGAAGGGGTTCATCAACAAGTTCGACGACACCCCGGACAACCCGCCCCAGGACCAGCAGCAGCCGAACCAGCAACCGCCGCAGGGCCAGTAACCCCTCGCAAGTAGTCCTCTAGTTGCGGTCCTTGCACGCGCAACTACCGCAACTAGAGGACGAAACGCGTCAGGAGGCCTCGCCGAGAGCGGTGTCGCCGTCGATCGCCGTGATCCGGCCACCGCGCTCGCCGAGGGCGATCAGGCCGTCCCGCGCGTCCGGGGCGGTGAGGCTGACACGCACTCCGGCCCGTTCCGCGTCCTTGCTGGTCGCAAACGCTTGCGCACCCTCGTAACCGGCGTTGACCGTCACCGCGAGGCCGCCCGTCGAGGCCAGCGAACCCCGGGCGGCGCCCAGCCGTCCGAGCGCTTCGTCGACGATCGGCAGCAGCGCGTCCCGGTTGCCCTCGGTCATCGCCCGCACCAGCGCCGGGCTCGACCCGGCCACCCGCGTGCCGTCCGTGTAGGACCCGGCGGCCAGCGACATCGCCAGCGGCCCGCCCTGCGCGCCGATCGTGGCCAGGATGGCCGCGAAGATGTGCGGCAGATGCGAGATCCGCGCGACAGTCTCGTCGTGCGAGTCCGCGGGCAGTGGCACGACGTGCGCGCCGACGTCCAGCACCAGCTGCGCGACCTCGGCCCACGCCGTCAGATCGGTGTCGTGCTCGACGCCCAGCACCCACGCGGCGCCGCCGAACAGCGCCGGGTTGCTCGCCTTCCAGCCCGAGTCCGCCGTCCCCGCCATCGGATGCCCGCCGACGAACTTCGCGTACGGCGCCCGGCGCCGGACGGTGTCGAGCACCGGGCCCTTCACGCTGGTGACGTCGGTGAGCACGCAGTGCCCCGCCACCCGCGAGACTGTCCGGAGCACATCCTCGACCGCGGGCAGCGGTACCGCGAGCACGATCATCGCGTCCCGCTCCGCCGCCTTGCTCAGTGCCGCTTCGACCTGCGTGGTCACGTCGTAACCAGCTCTGCTGGCCGCGTCCGCGTCGCGTTCGGAGATCGCCGCCCCGAACGTGGTGCGGCCGATCGAATGCGCCGCGCGCAGCAGCGAACCGCCGATCAACCCGAGCCCGATCACGCATACGTCTCGCACAAGTGCTCATCCTGCCATCTGCGGGCCCACTCGTCAGAGAACGGCGGCGAGGCGCGTTCCCTGATCGATGGCCCGTTTGGCGTCCAGTTCCGCCGCGACGTCGGCACCGCCGATCAGGTGCACCGGCAATCCGGCCGTCCGCAGGCCGTCGGCGAGGTCACGCACCGGCTCCTGACCCGCGCAGACGACGACGGTGTCCACATCGAGCACGCGCGGCTTGTCACCGACGGTGATGTGCAGGCCGTCGTCGTCGATCCGGTCGTAGGTGACCCCGGTGAGCTGCTCGACGCGCTTGGCCTTCAGCGCGGCCCGGTGCACCCAGCCGCTGGTCTTGCCCAGCCCCGCGCCGATGCCGGACTTCTTGCGCTGCAGCAGGAAGACCTGCCGCGGTGACGGCTCGACCTTCCGCTCGGTCAGCCCGCCCGGAGCCTGCTCGGGATCGGTGACGCCCCATTCGGCCATCCACGCGCCCAGGTCGAGCGCGGGGGAGGTGGTGTGCGTCAGGAACTCACTGACGTCCACGCCGATGCCGCCCGCGCCGATCACCGCGACCTTGCCGCCCACCGGTTTCCCGTGCCGGACGACGTCCACATAGGACAGCACCTTGGGATGGTCGATACCGGGAAGCGACGGCACCCGGGGGGTCACGCCGGTGGCCAGCACGACCTCGTCGAATCCGGCGTCCACGAGCCCGGCGGCGGTCGCGCGGGTGCCGAGGTGGACCTTGACGCCGGTGACCTCCAGCCGTCGCGTGTAGTACCGGATGGTCTCCGCGAACTCCTCCTTGCCGGGGATCTTCCGCGCGATCCCGAACTGGCCGCCGATCTCGTCCTCGGCCTCGAACAGTTCGACGGCGTGCCCCCGTTCGGCGAGGCTGGTCGCGGCCGCGAGCCCGGCGGGGCCCGCGCCGACGACGGCGACGCGTTTGGTCTTCCGGGTGGGCGACAGGGTCAACGTGGTCTCGTGGCCCGCACGCGGATTGACCATGCAGGAAACGAGTTTCCGCTTGAACGCGTGGTCGAGGCAGGCCTGGTTGCAGGCGATGCAGGTGTTGATCTCGTCCTCGCGCCCGGTCTCGGCCTTGCGGATCCATTCGGGATCGGCGAGGAACGGCCGCGCCATCGACACCAGATCCGCGTCGCCACCGGCCAGCGCCTCCTCGGCGACCTCGGGCATGTTGATCCGGTTCGACGTGACGACCGGGATCCCGACGTGCGGCTTGAGCTTCCCGGTCACCCAGGTGAAGGCCGCGCGCGGCACGGACGTCACGATCGTCGGCACCCGCGCCTCGTGCCAGCCGATGCCGGTGTTGATGATCGTCGCGCCCGCCTCTTCGACCTCCTTGGCCAGGGTGACGACGTCTTCCCAGCTTTGGCCGCCTTCGACGAGGTCCAGCATGGACAGCCGGTAGACGATGATGAAGTCCTCGCCGACCGCCTCACGCGTGCGGCGCACGATCTCGACGGCGATCCGCCGCCGGTTTTCCGCGCTGCCGCCCCATTTGTCGGTGCGCTTGTTGGTCCGCTCGGCGAGGAACTGGTTGATGAAGTAGCCCTCGGACCCCATGATCTCGACGCCGTCGTAGCCCGCTTCCTTGGCCAGGAAGGCGCAATCGGCGAACGCGCGGATCTGCCGCAGCACGCCGTACCCGGAAAGGGACCGCGGCTTGAAGGGGTTGATCGGTGCCTTGATCCCCGACGCCGAAACGCTCAGCGGATGGTAGGAATACCGGCCCGCGTGCAGGATCTGCAACGCGATCTTGCCACCCGCCTCGTGCACGGGATCCGTGAGTTGCTTGTGCGCCTTGGCTTCCGCGCGGGTCGAAAGCTTCGACGCCAGCGGCAGGAGCCAGCCCGTCCGGTTCGGCGCGAACCCGCCGGTGACGATCAGCCCGACGCCACCCCGGGCGCGTTCGGCGTAGTACTCGGCCAGTTGCGGGAAGTGCGCTTCCTTGTCCTCGAGGCCGGTGTGCATCGAGCCCATGATCACCCTGTTGCGCAGGGTGGTGAAGCCGAGATCGAGTGGGGACAGCAGGTTCGGGTACTGGCTCATCGCTGGGTCCTTACGCATCGTGGTGGAATGCCTGGAGGACTTCCTCGAGCCACTCGACGTGGCCCTGTTCGGTTCGGATTCCTCCACGCAGCACGAGGAACTGGTGCAACGACTGTCCACTGAGGACGCTCGGGTCGGGGAAGTCGCGCTTCTCGATCAGCAGGTAGGCGTCGAGCTGGGCCGCGTGCGCGTCGCGATGCCGGGTGACTTCGGCGGCGACGGCGCCGGGCTCGCCGAGGGTCGCGCCGCGGATCTTCACGGCGAGCTCCCTGGCGGTGGCGGCGGGATCGGGCTCGGCGAGCCAGCGGGCCAGTTCGGCCCGGCCCGCGTCGCCGACGGTGTAGACCTTCTTGTCGGGCTTCCCGGACTGCGCGACGTGGTCGACGGCGATCCAGCCGGCGTCCTCCATGCGCTTCAGGACCCGGTAGATCTGCTGGTGGGTGGCGCTCCACCACAGCCCGATGGACTTCTCGAAGCGACGCGCCAGCTCATAGCCCGAGCCGGACCGCTCGGACAGCGAAACCAGGATCGCGTGCTCCAATGCCATGCACCTAGTTTCATATGCACCTAGTTGCACTGCAAGGCGACACGCGTCACACGCGCGTGAAGGCCCCCTTCACGCGGCTGAGCCGAGGGAAGGGGGCCTTCACGCGGGAAAGACTACGGCTTGCGGGCGATGCCGCCGATGACTCGGGATTCCGAGGGTGCACCGGCGAAGACCGTCTTCTCGTCCGGGTGCCACGCCGGCGCGTAGACCAGTCCCGGCTCCAGCAGCGGCCAGCCGCCGAAGAACCGCCGGAACTCGTCCATCGTGCGCAGGAAACCGGGGTTCGTCGTGGTCTCGTAGTACTCGAGGATGTCGAGCAGCGCCTGCCGCTCCTCGTCGTTGGCCGGGTTCTCGTTGGTCATCTGCGAGATCACCAGCAGCGAGCCCGGCGCGAGCCGGTCGCGGTAGAAGTCCAGCAGCGCGTCGGGGTCCTGCTCGTCCTTGATGAAGTGCATGACCGCGTTGATCACCAGCGCCATGGGTTGCCGGACATCGATGATGCCGGAGTCCATCACCCGCTCCCAGAGGCCCTCGGGGTCGAACAGGTCCGCGGCGATGGCGTGGTGCCGGTCCGGGTCGGCGGTGTCGGCGAGCAGCAGGGTCGAGTGCGCGAGCGCGATCGGCTCGTTGTCGATGTAGAGGACGTGGGTGTCCTCCTCCGGCCGTGCCTCGTCGGCGACCTCGTGCACGTTGCCCGCCGTCGGCAGGCCGGAGCCGATGTCGACGAACTGCCGGATGCCCAGTTCGGCGCAGTGCCACACGGCCCGGCCGAGGAACTGCCTGCTGGTCAGGCAGTAGTCGCCCATGAGCGGCAGGCGTTTGCGCACCTTCTCGGCGAACTCGCGGTCGATGGCGTAGTGCGTGTCGCCGCCGATGAAGTAGTCGTAGACCCGGGCCGCGGACGGCCGGTCCAAGCTGTTCTCGACGGCCTTGAGCGCCGCGTCGTGATCGATCATCGTCATCCCTTTGTCCGCGCCGGAAATCCCATGCTAACCGGCGGGAACGTAGGTCTCGCGGTAGGCGTTCACGGATTCGGTCAAGCGATCGAGTTCCGCGCGGGTGCGGGTGAGCCCGGCCGCGTCGAGGCCCATCGCGTCGCCGATGATCTCCGGGATCCCGCTCGCGCGGTCCCGGAGCCGGGCGCCGTCCTCGGTCAGGCTGATGCGAACGGACCGCTCGTCGTCGGCCCGCCGGTCACGCCGGACCAGTCCGGACTTCTCCAGCCGCTTGAGCAGCGGCGACAGCGTCCCGGAGTCGAGGTTCAGCAGGGTGCCGAGCTCTTTGACCAGCCGCTCGTCCTTCTCCCAGAGCGCGAGCATCACCAAGTACTGGGGATAGGTCAGGCCCAGATCTTCGAGCACCACGCGATAGAGCGCGGTCACGGCCCGCGATGCCGCGTAGAGCCCGAAGCACAGTTGATCGTCCAGGCACAGCGATCCGGTGTTGTCCGTTGGCATCGGTCCTCCTCATCCCATGGTGTGCCGATCATGCCTCAGCGCGCCACTTCAGTGGGCTAAATCTCCTTGGGGACATTTTAGTTGTGCACAACTTAGTTGGGGGCTACCTTCAGATCACCGACTTCGGACTCCAGGAGGCAGAAATGACCGCCAACCCGCACAAGCTGGTCCTCGAACCGGCCGCACAGGCCTTCGTCGAAGCCACCGCCACCCCGCCGTTCCTCTTCCAGCTGCCGCCCGAGGAAGGGCGCAAGGCCGTCGACGAGGTCCAGGGTGGCGAGGTCGAACTGCCCGCCGCGGACGTCGAGACCACGCACGTCGACGGCGTCGAGGTCCGCATCGTCCGCCCGCCGGGCGCCACCGGTCCGCTGCCCGTGATCGTCTACATCCACGGCGCCGGCTGGGTCTTCGGGAACTTCCACACCCACGAGCGCCTGGTCCGCGAACTCGCCGTCGGCACCGGCGCGGCCGTCGTCTTCCCCGAGTACGACCGCTCGCCGGAGGCGCGCTACCCGGTCGCCATCGAGCAGAACTACGCCGTGGCGAAGTGGGTCGCCGAGCACGGCGCCGAGAACGGGCTCGACAGCACGAAAATCGCCATCGCGGGTGACTCCGTCGGGGGGAACATGACCGCCGCGCTCACCCTGCTCGCGAAACAACGCGGCGACGTCACCTTCCGCCAGCAGGTCCTCTTCTACCCGGTCACCGACGCGAACTTCGACACCGAGTCCTACCGGCAGTTCGCCGAGGGCTACTTCCTCGCCCTCGACGGCATGAAGTGGTTCTGGGACCAGTACACGACCGACCCGGCGCAGCGCGCGGAGATCACCGCGTCGCCGTTGCGGGCGAGCCTCGACGAGCTGTCGGGCCTGCCGCCCGCGCTGGTCATCACCGGAGAGGCCGACGTCCTGCGCGACGAGGGCGAGGCGTACGCCGCCAAGCTGCGTCAGGCCGGAGTGCCGGTGACGGCCGTGCGCTACCAGGGCATCGTCCACGACTTCGTCATGCTCAACACGCTGCGCGAAACGCACGCCGCGGAGGCCGCGATCAAGCAGGCGATCGAGGCGTTGCGCACCGCTCTCGCGGGCTGAGTAGCCCAGGACACAGTTTGTCCAGGGTGACACGCGTCACCCTGGACAACACTTCCCGGTGGTCGCACGTCTCTTGATCCAGATGTGGGAAGTGCGGTGCGGGGGCGTGCCGCGGCCGGAGAGGGACACGATCGCCATGGGACTGGGACTGAGTGCCATCCGGCTCGATTCCACGCTGAACCTCGTCATCGTCGTGGTGCTGACGCTGCTCGCGATCATCGCCGTGCCGTTCCTCTGGGAACGCTGGCGCCGCAAGGTGATCGGCCGCAGCAGCACGATCCTCGTCGCGGTGGTGCTGATCGTGGTCAGCACCGGGATGGGCGGGAACATGATCGGCAAGTTCTTCCCGACGGTCGGTGCGCTGTTCGGCACCGGCGTGTACTCGGGAGAAAGCGTCGACGCCGTCGCGGGTGAGAACGGTTCGGACCTCGACAAGCTGCGTGACGCCGGGGCGATGCGGGCCAAGGAGGGCAAGGGCTCCGTCGTGCACATGACGGTGACCGGCAAGCGCACCGGGCTCACGCGTGACGTCTCGGTCTACTTCCCGCCCCAGTACTACGATCCCGCGTACCGGGCGCTCAAGTTCCCGGTCATCGAATGGATCCCGAACTACCCGTCCGGGCCGGAAGTGGTCACCGGGCCCTACGAACTGCCCGCCAAACTGGACGCGGCCATCGCGAAGCACGTGCTCCCGCCGACCCTGGTGATCATCCCGGACCCGACCGGGAAGCCGAAGGTCGGCCACGACACCGAATGCATCGACCAGGTGAACGGGACCGCCAACGACACCTACCTGAGCGCCGACATCCGCGACTGGGCGATCGAGAAACTCGGCGCCAACCCGCAGCGCAAGGCGTGGACGATGGCGGGCTGGTCTTCGGGCGGATATTGCGCGATGAACCTGGTGACCCGGCACCCGCAGTGGTACGGCCAGGCGGCGAGCGTCAGCGGGTACTACAAGGCTTCGGTGGACGCGGAGACGGAGAACCTGTTCAAGGGCAGGCAGGACATCGTCGACGCGAACACGATCACGGTGAACATGAAGAAGCATCCGTCGCCGGTCGACATCCTCGCGATCGCCGGGGACAAGGAAAGCTTCGAGAGTTTCTCGATCGACCAGCTCCAGGCCGCCGTACGCGCGCCCGCGACGCTCTCGTCGTGGCGGATCCCGGACGCCGGGCACAACATGAACACCTTCAAGGCGCAGGTTCCCGACGTGCTGGCGTGGATCGGCGCGCGGACCGTGCCGCCGTGCGCGCCGCAGGACAAGAAGATCGTCTCCAACGGCGGGGTCGCGCCGTGGCCCCTGCCCAATACAGGTGCGAAGGGCGCGCTGGTCGACGTCGTCGAGTAGCTAGGCGCGGTCTTCGTCTGTCCACTTGAGACTCAACCGGTCGCGCAGGACCGAGGGCGGCAAGCCGGTGGCGCAGAGCGTCAGTACGTTCCCGCCCCGGATGCGCGACCTGCAGCAGCAACGCGCTCCCGCGCCCACTGTGTTACAGGTCGCCAATAGCGGGAAGCAGTGCCTTCACCACGTCGGTCACCCGTTTGCCGCCACTGGCGTAGGTGGTCGACGTCGGTTGGGAGGTCAACACGACGACGATGTAGCGGTCGTTCTTCCCGACCACACCGGAACTGTGCAGGATCCGTGAGCCGCGGCAGCACGCCCAGCCCTGCTTGATGGACCAGGGAAGGGAGCCGACGGCGTCCGGAATGCCGAAATACTGCCGGATCCCGTCGGAACCGCTCTCCGTCGCGCCGCTCAACGCCCGCATGATCGTCGTCCGTGTCCCCGCGCTCGCCCGCTCCAGCACGTAGCGGTAGATCTTCGTGATGTCCGCCGCGGTGATCCGGGTGTCGCCCCAGCGGCCGGGATCTTCGGGCGGATGGGTGTCGCCGAGACCGATCTCGGCCGCCCAGCGGGTGACGATGGCGGGGCCGCGGTGAGCGGTCCACAGTCTGCTCGCGATGTCGTCATCGCTGGACGAGAGCATCCGCTGCACGGTGCTCGGCGGTGTGCCCACGCGAAGCGCTTCGAGTGCGATGAGGAGCTTCACAAGCGACGCCGAGGTATAAGAACGGTCTGGTTTAAGGGAAACCGTGCTCTTCTTGGTGGTGCGGTCGTAGACGGCCACGCTCACCTGGCCGCCGTCGACGAGTCCCGCGAGGGCCTTCGTGTCGACGTCGTCCACCGGCGGCGTGCCGGGCACAGACGGCTCCGGCGGCGCCGAGGCCGGCTTCGCTTCGGTTTCGACGGTCATCTCCGTGGCCGTCGCCGCCGCGACAGCGACCGCCGACGGGCCGGAACGCGACGGCGGAACCAGCAGCATCGCGACGACGGCTCCCACGCACAGCCCCACCAAGAGGAAGACACCGCTCACCTTGCCCACACGACTTGTTGGCCGAATCACTCGTTCGTGTTCGTGACTAGGCCATTCGGGTGGTGCAGATCTCGGCTGACCTCGAGTTCTGTGACGTCGTGAACGCGGGGTGTGGCCGGGGAGCGTCTTTCCGGTTTGTCCGGGAGGCCGCCGGGGTATGTGACCCCCAGCGTGAATTTAGGTGGCCAACTCTGGAAGGCGGAGCAATGGCACGTGTACAACGCGCTCGTATCCGGACGGCGGGAATCCAGCCCGCGCAGGTCCTGGCCGGACTGGCGAGCCTGGCATTCCTGGTGTTCGGGATCGTGGGCTTCACCAGGACCGGGTTCGCCGACTTCATCGGCCGGAGCGACGAGACCGTTCTCGGGTTCTCAGTGAACCCGCTCTACAACCTCGGGTTCGTCCTGCTGGGCGCGATCGGTCTGCTGCTGACCTTCGGTTCGGGCCGGTCCCGGGTCTTCGGTCTTCTGACGTTCGCGGCCTTCGGGGCGCTGTTCGTCTGGGGTCTGATGATCACGGGGACCGTTTCGACGAACCCGGTCTCACAGGCGGGCAACCCGTTCAACCTCAACGGGCCGGACAACTGGCTGCACCTCGGCCTCGCCGCGCTCGGGCTGGTGATCGCGTTCCTGCCCGCGCGGCACAAGGTGCTGCTGCCGGAGGACGAAGAGGAAACCGTGGTGGCGGATCGGGCCGACAGTGCCACGGTCGTCGAACCCGTCGCGGACGGTTCGGGACGGCCGAAGCATGAGAAAAGCCCGGCCATCGCTCGCGAAGAGCGTCCGCCGGGCCTCGCCCACTAGGTCTGCTGAAGCTCAGTAGCCGTACTCCGAACCACCGGACTCGGCGGGAGCGCCTTCCTCCTTCTTGGGGGCGGCGTTCCCGCTCTGGGCCGCCTTGTTCTTCACCGGCGCGGTGCTCTTGCACCCGGCGGGCTCGATGACGAACCAGGTGCCGCCGACGCCGTGACCGTTCGCCTCACCGGCGTTGGCGTCCTTGGCGTAGCGGTAGACGGCCCAGCCGCCGACGGTGACCTGAGTGGTGCCGTCCGCGCGCTTCACCGTGCCGAGCAGCTTCGAGTCGATGCCTTCGAGCTGGACGTCGCCCTCGGCGAGCATCGGGGGCCAGGTCTTCGCGCAGTCACCGTTGCAGGTCGGCTGCTTGTTCTTCTTGTCCTTGGTGAACATGTAGAGGGTGAAGCCCTCCTGGTCCACAATGGCCGGTCCGATGCCGTCGACCTCGGTCGCGACCAGCTTCTTCGCGCCGTCCGCCTTCTCCGCGGCCGGAGCCTCTTTGGCTTCCTTGGCCGCCTGGCCCGCCTTGGCGCCCTTGGCGTTCGCGGCGTACCAAGTGCTGCCGACACCCTGGCCCTTCACCTCGCCGGCCTTGGCGTCCTTGGCGTAGCGGTAGAGCGCCCAGCCACCGACGGTGACCTGCTTGCGGCCGTCGGCGCGGGTCAGTTCACCGACCAGGGCCTGGTCCACGCCCTCGATCTGCACGTCGCCGTCGGCGAGCATCGGCGGCCAGGTCTTCGCGCAGTCACCGTCGCAATTGGACTTCGGCGGCTTCGCGCTGTCCTTGTCGAAGCGGTACAAGGTGAACCCGTCCTTGTCGACGAGCACCTGACCGAGCTCCCCGGCTTCGGCCACGGCCAACTTGGTCTCACCCTTGGCCGCGGGGGCGTTCCCGCCCGCTCCGGCGACCGCCGCGGCGGGTGCGACGGCGGGTGCGGCTGCCTCGGTGCCACCGGAGCAGGCCGACAGCACCACCAGGCCCGCGGCCGCGGACGCCGCTGCGACGACGAAACGCTTGCGAAGCATGGGATTTCTCCTTGTTCGTAGGGGTTCCGCGGCTTGGCGCGGTGAGCTTGTACCCCCTACACGGGCCCTGTGCGGGACCGGTTCAAGGAGTTCCCGGATTTTCTTCCCGGGTCTCCAGCGCGGCGTCGGTGAGCACCCCGGCCGAGCCGGTGTAGTTCGCGGGATCCAGCAGGTCGGCGAGGGATTCGGCGGGGAGGACTCCGGTTATCTCCGGCAGGTCGGAAAGAACCTCACCGAGGGCCCGGCCCTGCGCCAGGGCGAGTCCGGACGCGTGCCCGAGGACCTCCTTGGCCCGCGCCTTGCCCAGCAGCGGGGCGAGCACGGTCGAGAGCCGCTCGGAGACGATCTGGCCGTGCGTGAGACCGAGGTTCTCGCGCAGGCGCTCGTCGTTGACGACCAGGCCGCGGGCGAGCTCGGCCGCCGTGTGCGCGGCACCGCCGGTCAGGCGCAGGCATTCGCGCAGCAACTGCCACTCGGCGTGCCACGCGCCCGCGGACCGCTCGTCCTCGGACATCAGGGCCTGGGTGACGCCCGTGGCCAGCACCGGGACCTGGAGGGCGGCGGACCGGATCAGCGTCGCCAGCACCGGATTGCGCTTGTGCGGCATCGCCGAAGAACCGCCACGGCCCGCGCCCGCGGGTTCGGTGACCTCGCCGACCTCGGTGCGCGTCAGGAATTGGACGTCGACCGCGATCTTGCCGAGTGCCGCGGCGGTGAACGCGAGGGCGGCCGCGAGGTCGGCCGTCGGGGTGCGGAGGGTGTGCCAGGGGAGCGTGGTCTCGGCAAGGCCGGTCTCTTCGGCGAAGGCCGTCTGAAGCCGTTGCGGATAGCCGTCGGGCAGCCCGGCGAGGCGCGCGTACTCGGCGTACGCGGCCCGCGTCCCGGCCGCGCCACCGAGCGAGACCGGCAGGACGACGCGGTTCAGCCTGTCGAGCGCGTCGAGCGTCAGCTGACGCCAGCCCGCCGCCTTGAGCCCGAACGTCGTCGGGACTGCGTGGGCGGTGAGGGTGCGCCCGGCCATGGTCGTGTCGCGATGCGCGCGGGCGAGGCCCTCCAGCGCGTCCGCCGTCGCCTCGAGGTCGGCCGTGAGGAGGACCCTGGTCCGCGCGGCGACCAGCATCATCGCGGTGTCGAAGATGTCCTGGCTGGTCGAGCCGCGATGGACGTACTCCGTCCCGGCCTCCTCGGTCAGCTCCTTGATCAGCCCCACGACCGGGTTCGCCGTCTCACGCGCCGCCCTCGCCAGCGCGACCACGTCGATCTCGGCCGACGCGGCCGCCTCGGTGATCGCGTCGGCCGCCGCCCGCGGGATCAGCCCGGTACTGGCCTGCGCCCTGGCGAGCGCGGCCTCCGTGTCGAGCAAGGCCCGAAGCCAGGCGAGATCACCCGTCGCGGCCTCGGCGGGCGTGCCGGCGCGGACCGGGGAGAGGAGGCCGGAATCGGGATCGGCGTTCATCGGCCCAGCATCGCACCTCCGTTCGTCAGTGGCCGGTCCTGCCGTCGATGCTCTCGCGCAGCAGGTCGGCGTGGCCGTCGTGGCGGGCGTACTCGGCGATGTGATGGGTCAGCAGCCACCGCAGAGAGAACGGCTCACCGCTGCCATGAGTCCTGCCCGTGTCCTCGAGCGTCGCCTTCGCGACGATCGCCCGCGAGCGCTCACACTCCTCATGCCACGCCGCCCAAGCCGCCTCGACGTCGCCGCCGGTGTCCTCGAAGTCCTGCTCCGGGCGCTCGTCGGAGTAATAGAGCATCGGGACGTCCTCGCCCGCGAACTGGATGCGGAACCACCAGCGCTCGACCCCCGTGAGGTGCCTGAGCAGCCCGTGCAGCGACATCGTCGACGGCCCCACCGCCCGCTCGGCCATCTGCTCCGGCGTCAGACCCTGGCACTTCAGCTCGAAGGTGCGACGATGCCAATCGAGCGTGGACGTCAAGATCTCGCGCTCATCCGCCAGTCGCGGCGCTTCCGGCCGGTCGCCGGACCACTTGGGGGAGTAGTTCTCCTCGGGGATCGTGTCCATGGCCCCGACCATGGCAGACACCCCCGACAATTCCGTGGCGCTCCGGCGGCGGCCCCGCCATCCTGGTGGTCGGCGGCGATCTACTAGACTCGTCGGCACGGGCCGTTAGCTCAATTGGTAGAGCTGCGG
The DNA here is from genome assembly GCF_055580625.1 of Amycolatopsis sp. NPDC031561. NCBI lineage: Bacteria > Bacillati > Actinomycetota > Actinomycetes > Pseudonocardiales > Pseudonocardiaceae > Amycolatopsis > Amycolatopsis sp. NPDC031561. The sequence goes on from NZ_JBVILA010000002.1 coordinate 295,757, forward strand.
ACTTTTAATCCGTAGGTCTATCTTGCGCCTTCATGGGTGCCTTCCTAACAGTAGGCGTTCTACCTGCTGTTTTCTTGGATCTGTCATGCCGATCGGCCGGTATTGCACCCGCGCGGTGCTCCGTCGGTGCTCCTGTGTCGACGGGGTGCTGGACGAGCTCACGGCATGCGGGCGTACCTAATTCGTGTTGCTGTATCTGGTTGTTGGTCGGTCTGCGCTGGTGGCGTATCAGTCGAGGTGGCGGGCGTCCCCGCCTACGGTGCCACTGTGGTTGGTTAGTTCGGGTTGCGCTCGATTCAGTCAACGTGTCAGCCGCACCAGAATTGTCTGGCATCAACGGTCATCTGTTTCGTTGTCCGCCGACAGCTGGGATCATTCCATCCGGTTGACAGAGGACTCCTCCGCGTGGGTTGTCGCTGAGAAGTCCCGCCATGCGCTCGTCACAATGCGCTGGAATCGTCGTTTTTCGGCCTATAGGACGTGTCGGGTGCACGTCGGGGATCGATCCCGGTCACGCGGTGAATATCATCTAGCCAGTTGCCAATTATTGCTGTGCTCATTGGCCCGTCGGCCTCTTCGCGCCATCGGATGATTTCGGCCCGTGTCTTCAGGGTCTCAAGATGATCGGGACCGTGTACCCGGAGCAGGTCGGTCAACAGTGCCTCGAACTCGTCTGCGGCACCTGCTGGATCACCGCCCTCGCCCCGCCAGCGAGCGGCATCGCAGCGCATCCATAGTGTCTGCGGATGGTCGTGGCCGAGGATACGAATGTGGTCAGCCAGCACGGCTTCATGAGCGGCGATCGCTGCGGCTGGATTGCCGGCCTCGCCTAGCCAGTGGGCAAGTTTGCCGTGGGTGGCAAGGGTGGCGGGGTGGTCGGAGCCAAGGAGACGAACATGGTCGGCCAGCACATCCTGGAAAGCAACAACCGCTCCGGCCGGATCACCAGCCTCACCTTTCCAAGTAGCGATGCTGCCGCGGACCGCTAGGGTTTCAGGGTGGTCAGGGCCGAGTACACGGACGTGTTCGCCCAGCAGTTCCCCGAAATCGGCACCTGCTCCGGCCGGCTTCTCGCCCGCCATACGCCAGATGGCGAGGGTGTGACCAGCCTTCAGCGTGCTGGGGTGGTCGTTGCCGAGAAGACGAATGTGGTCAGCCAGCACTCGCTCAAGGGCTTTGGCCGTGGCATCCAGGTTGCCAGGAACTCCGCGTAGAACAGCAAGCATGCTGCGGGTCGCGAGGTTGTCGGGATGGTCGTTGCCGAGGAGACGAATGCGGGCGGCTAGCACTTGTTCCAGTGCGGCGGCAGCGCCAGCGTGGTCACCAGCGGACGCGCGCCAACGGGCGAGGTTGTGTTGAGCAGTCAGAGTGTCGAGATCGTCGGAACCGAGTAGACGAATGCGGTCAGCCAGAACCTCCTCGGTAGCGGCCACCGCCGCAGCCGGGTCGCCTGCCTCACCGCGCCAGCGCGCGAGGTGATACCGGCTGCTGAAAGTGTCAGGATGGTGAGGGCCGAGGAGACGAATGCGGTCGGCTAGCACCTCCTCTGTGGCAGCGGCCGCCGCGGCCGGGTCGCCTGCCTCACCGTGCCAGGTGGCGAGGTTGGCGCGAATGGTCAGGACGTCGGGGTGCTCCGGCGGCAGTCGTTGCTGCGCGGACGTGAGAAGAAGCTGGTAGTGGCCGATGGCGCTGTTCAGCAGCCCAGACATGCCGAGGCTGTGACCAGCTTGGAAGAGAACAGCGTGCACGCCGGAGTCCCAGAGATGATCGTCTGCGGTGCGGTGGAGAGCCTTGGTGTTGGCGCGTAGTGCCTGCACCAGCGGGGCACTTAGTTCGATCTCCGGCCAGATCTCCAGGAGCCCGTTTCCACACATGCGGGCTAGCCGACCCCAGCGGGTAGAAGCGAGCGACTCTCGGGTCGTGCGCTGTACGAGCTGATGGACGCGGACTGCTCGGTGTGGTTCGGTCATGTCGAGGGTGATGAGGTTGAGCCTGTGTAGCAGATGCAGGGCGTCCTGGACGTCATCGCTGCTGACTGCGCTGTCGAGGAGATCAGCAAGGTAGCCGAGGAAAGGCGACGTGGTGAACAAAGCGTCCGGAATCCCGTTGGGGTCCAGTAGCGACGCAGCCTCCAGCAGGTGCCGGGCGAACCCCACAGGGCGGAGCCGGTCGGCGAGGTCGATCGAGAGTGACCAGATCGCGGCCACCGTGTCCCGGTGATCGTCAGGTAGCTCGTCGGCGGTGGGGAGAACGTCTTGCAGATCTCGTTGGTGGTCGGCTAGCCGAATCCGGTATTTGGTGCAGCTAAGACCACGATCGATGAGATAGGCCGCGACTTGCGCGAGCGCGAGCGGGAGGTGCCCCAGGTCATCGACGAGTCCGGCCGCATCATCGTCGAGCAGGTCGCAACGGCCGGCGAGCGCGGCCTCGAGGTACGCGAGTGACTCGTCGGGAGTGAAGACGCTGACCTCGATCCCAGCGCGGTCGGGGGTGACGAGTGTGGCGTCCCGGCGTCGAGTGGTCACGACCACCTGGCCTGTCGCGGAGTGTGGTGGCCACAAGCCGGTGAGGTCGCTGGGTTGTTGCAAGTCGTCCAGCACGACCAGCCATCTGTGGTCTGTCTCGGCAAACCAGGACAGGAGTCGTCGAACGGCCTGCTCGGTTTGGGCGGGGTCAATGTCGAGTAGCTCTGCCGCCGCATCGGCATATGCGGAAATGATGGCGTCCCGGCTGTGGGCGGAGATCCACATCAGCACGTCGACCCGGTCCGCGTCCCACGCTGTCTGGGCGTAGTCGGCCGCCAGCTGCGTCTTGCCAGCTCCGCCGAGGCCGGTCAGCACAGTGGTTGAGGTGTTGCGGGATCCGGTTGGAACGGCCGGGTTGCCGTCACTGACGGCTCGTTCCAAGGTCGGCACGGCCGCTCGAGTCTGAAACACGGCGGCACGGCGCGGCAAGGCACCGATGAGGCGGCGCCCTGACGCGGCTATCGGCCACGGTCTGGCCGTGATCCCTTGGTCGCTGTCTCGGATTGATCGGCGGCGCCTGTCCGCCGTGTCCAGGGTGACGAGCGCACCGTGATGAAACCGGGCTTGCTCGAGGAGCGATTCCGCTGGTGGGAGCCTCAAGCCGTTGAGCTTGCCGATCTCGACACACGCAGTGATGAACGCGGCAACGCGTTCCCATCGGGGCGGTCGGGTGAACCGGCCGTTTAACAGTTCCGAGATCGTCGTCTTTGCCAGCAGTGCTCGATTCCTCGCTGCCAGCTCGGCCAACGACGGCTCACCGGCCATCGCTCGGAGCTGCGTGAGTTGATCGACCAACCGGACTCGCGGATCCATCCCCACTTGTCGTACCCCTTCTCCGCGTTCGGAATCGTCCGAACTCCGGATACCGGAAACCTAGCTTCACCGGTCGCGACCACCAGGCCGTTTCCGGGAGCGAACCGAAATGACTCACCTGAACGGCCTAGTGCCGCATCGTGGTCATCCGCAAGTCCGCACTCTCGAACACCCGCCAACCACAAAGGAGCCACCCCCATGCCAAATTCCCGCCGTCACAGGCCTCGCCCACTCGTCCAGAGCACGCTGAACGGCCTCATCTCAGGTCTCGCCCGTGCGTTGGTCGAGTGGCTCGTCCAGCACATGAATATCTGACCTAACAACCGACGGCCACCCGTCTGCCTAGGACTGCCGAAGCGTGCCACAACACGTGCATGCACCTCACTCGACCGACATCGCCGACCCGCAGCTCACGCTGATTGGGCGAAGTGGTCGCAGCAAGCAATGCAGATGACCCATCTCGGCCCTGGCTTTGAGAGTTGGTCCCGGCGCCCTCTCCCTCGCGCGCCGGGACCTTCGCCTATGCGCAGCACCTCAAGGCCTGCACTACTTCGGGCAGGCCTCAGCGAGATCCCAGCCATCGACTGAGCCATCAACGAGCGAGCATCGCGAGCCCGACCAGGCCGAGCCAGCCACTTTGCTGGCACAGCGTGGCCGCAGCAGACTGTGCGCCGCAGGTCGAGGAGGACGTCAGCGTCGTCTGCGCCGCTATTGCCATCCAAACCTCGGATTCGGGCAATGAGCCCTTCGATCCGATCTAGCGGCTGCGGAACACGCGGCGTCGGTCGGCGGACGTGGCTCCAAGGGCTCTTCCAGGACGAGGTCAACTTCCACGCTTCCTGCCGATTTGATCAACGAGCAGGGCTGGGGTGCGCTGGTACGGCGAGAACCTCCGTTGGCCTCGAACGTCCTGTACTAGCAACGGCGTCGGCGATCTTGTCGACTTGCTCCAAGATCTCTTTCGTCGGCTGGGACAAATCCAGTACCCAGGTGTTGAGTCGGATGCCCGCTTCGCGCACCGTGTGGACGCTGGGTGCGTTGCCCGACGCGTACACCAGGTGCCCTTCGGGCAAGCCCAGTGCGGTGCAGTAAGCCAGCATTTGATAAAGGTCCGCATGGGGTCGATTGGCGTCTTGTACTCGTTTGTACTTGGCGTCGACGACAGCCGTTGGGCGGGCTTGCCGCTCCCAGACGAGGTCGGGGCGGATACGGATTCGGCGCCCCGTGTCGAGGTGACTGCGGTACTGGTCGCGGAGCTGGCCTCCACCTCGTGGTTCGAGGGCGCGTCGAAGCGTGGCGGTGAGCCAGTCTTCGAATGCCTTGTTGAGGTCGAAGAGGAATCCGCTGGCCGATGTGGATCCGGGCGGCTGGTCGATGCTGCGTCCGGCGAGAACGATACGAGCCAGGCGCAGTGCGGGTTGGTAGTGGCGGGTCAGCCTGGTCTGTGTGGTGTCCGGTGGCCTGTCACCGGCGACGAGTGGGGTGACGTCAGCCAGGGTGGTCAGTAGTTTCCGCAGGCCGGCATGAGTTGCCGACGGCAGCGCAGGGATGCGAAGCAGCCGGCGGGCCGCTGTCAGAAGGATCCGGTTCTCGGGGATATCAACGGTGTAATCGTCGTAACGGACCTCCAGTGGCACAGCGAGGCCGAGACGGCGGCGGAGCTGATCTCCCTCGCGCAGGCGGCCACGCAGCAGTGGGAGTGCTTCTTCGACAGTGCGGTAGCCCTGGAGGACGCCGTGTGCAAGGGCTCTGCGAGTCGCGGCATGGAACGACACGGCCACCGCGGTCACGAGATCGTCAACAGTGGTGAGGTTGACGATCTCGTCGTCGCGCCAGCCGTCGGGGTCGCGAGCGTGACCGAGAAGCCACAGCAGCCGGTGGATGCCGATCTTCGGAGTGATGCGGAGTTCCAAGTCACCACATTGGAGCACGCCGACCTGCGAGGATGCTGTGAGCACGGTCCGGCCATCAAGGTCTGCGCTGACTTTGACGGCGCCCGTGGCAGCCAGGGCGTCGGCAATCGGCCGGGCGATCGGCCTGAACGCACAGACCTTGTGTTCGGGCAGGGTTAGCCGTCTCACGCCGACGACTCGCCGGTCTCCTCGGCCGGTACGGAAACTTCGAGCGTCCGGTCAGGCGGGGTGCTCCCGCCGCGGAGGGCTGCCAGGCCATAGAGAGCCTGAAGGTCGACGTTGTCACCGATATGCCGCTCCTCCAGTAGCGGCATAATGTGATGTTTCCAAATGCGGGCAAGTCCGGCCTCGGTGCCCACGCGCGGGTTCATCAGATATGACGGACCGATGGTCGCGTCACGATCGGCGACCCGGTCATTGAGGGCATCCAGCAGGTCGGCACGATCGGCTGGCAGGCCATGCGTGTGGAGCCAACGGCGAAGCATGTCGGCGACGGGTACCTCGCCGGGAAACAGTCCCTGCCAGGCGAACCGGCGACGCATAGCCGAGTCGACGAGTGCGATGGACCGGTCCGCGGTGTTCATGGTGCCGATGAGGTAGAGGTTGGGCGGTAGCCGGAAGTCCACCGTTGGCGAGTACTGCAGCTGTACCGAACGGCTGCGGTACTCCAGGAGGAAGTAAAGCTCGCCGAACACCTTGGCGAGGTTGGCGCGGTTGATCTCATCGATGATCAGCACGTAGGCGCGGGTGACGTCCTTGTTGGCTTCATTGACGAGCAATTTCAGCGGTCCGTCGTCCAGCTCGAACGCCACGGTGCCGGGTGTGGCACCGCGTTGCGGGCGGAAGCCTTCGAAGAAGTCCTCGTAGGAGTAGGAGGGGTGGAACTGCACGAGGCGATGTTCACCACCGGTCTGTTCGGTGAGGAACTCGGCCAATTCCTGGGCGAGGTAGGTCTTGCCGGTCCCCGGCGGTCCGTACAGGATGATCTGCTTCTGTTCTCGCATCAGATCAACTGTCTCGGACAGCCACTCGAGGTCGACGAACAGCTCAGTGGCGAGTTCGGCAGTGGGCTCGGGCAGCACGACGGGTTCGCTGACCGGCGGTTCCGGGGTGTCTTCGGTGGGATCCAGGTCAGGATCGATCCCCGCGAGCGCGGCGAACTCCGCGACCTCGGCGCCGAGTGAACTGACGGTCATCTGTCCAGAGAGGCGATCTTTGGGTGGATCGGAAAGCTGGTCGCGGGTGAACGGGGTGTCCGCGTTGGCCCACCGGATCGCGCGTCGGCGGCTGTTCAGATGCTCGGGTGTCTCGGTCCACGTGGCCGGGCCGGTGATCGTGCCGACATAGACCTTGGCGCCATCGACTGTGACGGCGATGTCGCCGGTCTGCATCTGATTAAGGAACCGATCGAGGACGCCGACATGGATGGAGCGTTGCTTGCTCGTGAGATCCGGCTGCATCTCGGCAAGCTGGGCATCGATCTGCGATCGGGTGCAGCCGGTTGGCAGCCCGCCTAGCTCGGGATAGGCCAATGAGCAGTAGCCCTCAGCCAGCCACTCGGGGATCAGGTTGCGGCCGTGTACGTTCGCCCCTCGCACGAGCCAACCGCGCAGTTCCGGCTCAACGTCGCCGGAGCTCGAGCGGGGGCGCCACCGCCGCTCAACGTCGCTGTCGTAGAAGTCAATGGGGCCGCCGTGCTGTTGTTCCAACGTGGCCCGCAAGGCTGCCAGGTCGCGGTCCTCGTCGCCGGTCGGGCTCGGCAGGTCCGCAGCGAGCCCCGCGATGATCTCCTGCTTATGGCGGCGCGATGCGATGCGCTCGAAGGTGTCGGGAAATGCCAGATGCAGCAGGACATTCCGTTGGCTGTAGGCGCTGTTGATCGGGATTGAGTCAGCGACGTCTCGAAACGCCCAAGGGTCGGTTAAAGCGTGCTGCTGGGCATCGGGGGGCAGCGCCTTCCACGCTACGACGAATCGGATGAGCCAGGCGAGCTGTCGGTCGCGGTAGGTGCGATACGCCGTGCCCGCTCGGCCAATCCCGCCGTCCAAGGCGGCGTCCAATTCAGGCGGCACCTCGACCGGTTGAGGTGCGATCGCCAGAACCATCGACAGCAGATCACGCTTGGCCGTGCCACCAAAGTCGTTAGGTGCCAGCAGATGCATGTACATCAGCTCAGCGGCCAGCTGGATCGTCTCAGGCTGAGCGTCGGCGAGCTGGCGTCCCAGTTTCTCGGCGAAGCTCGCGCGCCCGAGCTCTGGCGCCTCCACGAACCGCCGGTACAGATCGTCCGCAGTAGCCTTCGTCCATACCGAACGCCCAGGGGTGAAGGCGGAGTCATTGCTGGCAAGGCCAGCATCAAGGACACGCTTAGCCGCGGCGTAGAGGCTGTCCAATTGGTCAGGCACAGCTACGGCCTCCGGTTTGAGTGACGGTGCCCGTGTCCGGGTGTGGGATCGAGCAGACTGACGAACTCGCCTTCGACCATCGCATCATAGGTGGTGAGTACGCTAGCCGAGTACGTCGGCAACCGGTCCCTAGGTGTATTGACGACCACGACGTAGATCGTCCGCTCGTTCGAACACAAACACCGCGATGGCACCGTGGCGATTGGACGGCGTCGACTTGCTGCTGTCGATGTCACTAGCTGATCACAGCCATAAGGCGGAACTGGGTGGGCGCCCGAATGGGTGCGGTGGATTCGCCGCGCACCCGCAACTGGTAAACATGATCAGCCCGAGATCGCCAGCCGAACATACCCGTTCTTGGCGACGTGCGATTCTTCGGGTGAGATCGTGGCCGGGGCGGACAGGAATCACACAGGTTCGTCGTGCTGTGTGCGGGTTACAGGAGAGGGTGCAGAGTGGCGCGGGTCGGGGCTTCTTGTTCGACGGCGTACCCGCGCGCAAGGCAGTTGCGGGCGAGAACTCCCACCGCGTCGGTGCGTTCCGCTGTCGTGGCGATTCGGTCGCGGGTGATGGTGCTGAAGGGTTCGCCTTGATCGTGCTCGCCGGTGCCGATGTCGACGATCACGCGACGGGTGTCCGGCGGGAGGTGGTCGTGGATTCGAGCTGCGATGCGGATTCCGCCGAGGTCTGCGTCGGGGCAGATCACGACGTCGTTGACGCCGATGGCGGCTTGGTTGATCAAGTGGAGGAGAGGGTCCGGTGGCTGGCCGTGGCACCAGATCACCGCGACGCCGGGGTGGGTGTCGCAAATGGTTTCGGCTGCCTGCCGGTTTTCGATGATGAGCAGCACACGGGTGCCTGGGGTGACATCGAGGGTGATGGTGCGGTGGGCGGGTAGGCGGATGTCGTGGGGGCCTGGCCAGCCGGTCCAGTCCAAGGTTCGTCCGTCGTGGTGGGCGCGGATCGGGCCGCCAAGGCCGATGTAGGGGTTGCGGTTGACACCGAGGAGGACGAGCGCTTCGGCTTCGAATCCGGCGTCCGTGAGCAACCGGGGCAAGTCCTCGCGTGCCTTGGTGTTCTTGGCGTGGTGCTGCACGAACGCCCGTGGCCCGTCGTGGCTGCGTTCGGCGGCAAGGTCTTCAGCGGCGCGGACAAGCCATACCAGGCGGGGGTCTGTCGCGGGTGCGGTCAAGGCTGCGGCGGCTCCTGGCCATTCACCGATCAGGACGTCGTGGAGTTCTCCGGCACGGTCGAGTAGCTCTTGTCGGGCGGCCTGTCGGGTTTGCTTCCCGGTGGCGTGATGATCAGCAAGGTCAGGGTGCGGGATCCAGCCTCGGGGTGGATGGCAGATCGCGCCGGAGCGGTAGTCGTGGTCGAGGGCCACGCATCCTGCGCGGGCCAAGGCAAGCGCCACGTCGCTGGCGCGATCGTGGAGCTTGGTCGTGATGGTGTTCCATCGGCGAGGCGCACTCGTGGCCCAGGTCCAGTCGGCGTCGTTGACGAGTCCAGCTGGCCGCTGTGGTGGAGTGGGTGGATGCGCGCGCAGGTGTACTCGCCGGACTTTGGGGCGGCTGGCGCGGTCGTGGTCGAAGGTGCCGTCGGCGTGCGTTGGTTGTGCGTAGGCGCGAAGTCCTTCGGGCACGCCGGGGTGACCGGGCATGGGAAATTCCCCTGATGTGGGGGACAGTTCGGTCACGCCACGTCCTCGTCGGAGTCATCGGCTAGGTCTGCGGTAGGCCGGTAGGAGGCGAGCCATTCTCGGAGTAGTTCGACGCGGGCGTGGTTGGTTTCGTCTCCGACGATGACGGGAGCTTCGTTGTAGGGCAGGCTGTCGGAGCGTCGGCGCAGTTTGATGTAGAGCCCGGATGCTTCGATGGCGTAGCGCTCCATGTCGTCTTGCAGCGCACCGATGACGGTGATGTTGCGGTCTTTCCCGATTTGCTCGAAGAGCGCGACCGCCTCACGGCGGTGCTGCTTGCCGAGGTTGCGGCCGAGTTCGTCGAGCACGAGCAGCAAGGGCCGGTTCCCTCCGCCGGCGAGTGCGGCGGCGCAGACCAGCTTGACGGCCTTCTCGTCCATTTGGGCGGTGTTGCTGCGAAGGTTGTAGCCGGACATGCGTTGTCCCTCGGCGCGCCGCCACTTGGGAGTGACGGTCCACTTCCACGGCCGATCGGGTTCTGACGGCGGTTCGGGTTCCGGATAGTCCAGGCCGGCGCCGTAGCCGCCGTACTGCTGATCGAGGCGGTCGAATTCCTCGCTGACTTTCTTGAGCTTCGCCTTGATTCCCAAGGCAAGCGAGGCTCGGTGTGCCTGGGAGGTCTGCTCGGCTTCGCTCAAGCCTTGTCGGGCCGCGTCCAGGTCACCGGTGCGCTGCATGCGTTGGGTGGCGATTTGTTGCTGCTGGTAGAGGTCGTGTTGCTCGGTCTGGGTCAGGTGGGTACGAAGAGCACGGATGAGTGCGGGAACGAGGCTGACGCGAATGTCCAGGCCGCCGCGTTGCCAGCGTTGTTCGATGAGTAGTTCCCTGATCTCGGCGGTCATCTCGTCGTGAGGTGTGCCGTTGGGGAAACAACGCCGGACGACCTCGTTGACCTGGTAGCAGGCTTCCTCGTTCCATGCCGCGGTGGTGCGGGCCTGCTGCTCGGCGTCGAGGGCGAGCAGGAACCGCTGGGCTGATTGTGGTGAGTCGCCCCAGACTGCCTCCCGACCGGGTAGGTCCAGTGCCAGCTGCTCATCGGTCAGCTTGGTAGTTTTCTCGTCCTGGTCGGTCAGCTCGCCGTCGAGGCGACGTTTGGTGCCGCGGAGGTTCGTGATTCGTTCCTCGCGTGCTCGTCCCGCGCCGAGTGCGTCGGTGTACGCGTTGCGGGCGGAGTCCAGCAGTGGCTTCAGTGCGTCGCGTCGTTTCTGTCGTTCGGCGTTGGCCTTCCGCAGATCTGTCATCTTTTGGTCGATGGTGTGTGCCTCGTCGCCGGCGACGGCTGCTTCCTTGCGGGTTGTTGCTCGGGTTAGCGTGTGTCGAGCGGTGGTGAGGAGCGTGTCGGCTGTGGTGAGGAGGTCGGCCTTCGTGCGGTGTTCGGTGCGTGCGGCTGCGATGCGCGCGGCTCGCCCGGTGAGCGGTTCGCCGAACTCGCCAAGCACGATCACTCCTGCCGCCACGTCGACGTCGGCGGGCGTGGTGCCCGCGCGTTCGGCGATCGCGGCCAAAAACGTGGTGAGGTCGAACCTTGCGTCGGCGCTCGCCGGCATATCGGTGTTATGGGTGGGCGCTGGTGTCCTCGGTGGGTCGGCGATGACCAGCATCGCTCCTGCCCGTCCGGGCAATTTCTGCTGGGCATCCGCGGCGTGCGCGCGAGGTACAACGACGGCGCCACGGTAGGGCACGAGGCGGGGTTCCCAGTTGCTTCGCTGGTCGGGGTTGAGCTGGACGATATCCAGCAACGCGGCGGCGGGTATGCCCTCCGCCCGCAGGGTCTGTAGCTCGTCGGCAGCGACGTCCTCGCCGGACTCGGCGGCGGCCAGCAGAGCACGCGCCTTTTTCTCGGCGGCGTCGGCAGCACCCTTGGTCCCGAGCGCCTGCTCCAAGGCCGTGCGCGCGTCAGCCTCCTCACTCTGGGCAGTCTCGACACTGCGCCCGTCGGCGGCGCGCGCCTTGTCGGACAGTTCGCGATGTTTCGTGGCCAGGTTTTCCAGAGTCTGGGCGGCGACCTGATGCTCGGTGTCCAGGCTCTGGTCTCGCCCGCTGAGTTCATTCCACCGCCCTTCGGCCTCGTGGAAATTGCGTTTGAACTCCTCGTCATCGGTCAGCCCGGAAAGATCCTCTTCCACGGTGTCCAGCTGCGACCGCAGTTCCGTGTTGCGGATGTCAAGTGAGCCGAGCTCGACGCGGATCTCCTCGGCGCGGTCGACCCCATCGACGAAACGCCTGGCGCAGCGGGTTTGCCAGGACGCCTGAGCGTTCCCCAGCAGGTGGCGAGCTTCGCCTCGTTTGGCGATGCCGGCCTCGACCACCGCCATTTCGTGTTCCCAGCTTTCGAGATCCCCTTCCGCGTCCCGCACGTTGTTGCGGTGGGTGTGCTCAGCCGACCGGAGGGCTTGCTCTTGTTCGAGTTCGCGGTCCAGCCCGGTCAGCGTGGCGATAGCGTCGAAGATCCTTCGGGGGTCCAGGTCGTTAAGGGGTTGGGCGAGCAGGTTGGCCGCCGGGCTGGAGCGGACCGAGGTCGACAGGAACGACACGCACCGAACATGGCTGCCGTAGAGGACGGAGGCGAGCCGGTTCGCGTGGAAGTCGGTGCGCCCGTTGCTGTTCGGGAGCCCGTCCCACAGCGAGTCGACTCCCGCGGCACGTTCGGACTCGGTCACGCCGTAGGGGACGTAGAGTCCGTCGCTCCACCGCAGGTGCACGTGCGATGCCTTGCGGTTGATCCGCAGCCATACCGTCACCGTGCTGGCCGACAGCTCGTCGGCCGTGGCGGCGCGGGGGTCGGCGAACACGCCGATCACATATCCCCAGTCGACGTTGGACCACCGGCCTTCTTGCGCGGCGAGTTCGGCGGTGAACAGCAATTCAGCCGCCCCTGCTGCGCCACTGGCCAGCCGCCATTGCTCATCGGCGTGCAGCAGACTCACCGCGGCGATCAGCGAGGACTTCCCGGCGCCGTTGGAATCCTTCGGACCTTGACCCGCGACCGTGACCAGCCCCTGGCTGACCATCGGTATCGGGTGCGTGGACAGCCGGGAGATGTTGACCACCTGGACGCCGACCAGTACCCGTTCGCCGACAACGTCGAACGGGCCGGAATCGCCGCCTGCGGCAGACCAGGTTCGGGCGGTGCTCACTGTTCTCCTCGAGGATGTGCGCGACGGGCGCGTATCGCGACGGCCAGAGGGCTGTGGGGTGCGGCGGCCAGGATCAGCTCTTGTTGCAACGCTCTGCGGGACAGGGGTGTCAGCCGGTGCAGTTGGGGACCGGGCAGGTACGCGGTCCCGCCGATTGAGCCTCGGCCACGAGTAGGTGCGAGCTGCACGAGTCCGGCAGCGCGGAGTCTCTGCAGGGCGGTTCGGACGTCGCCTTTCCCTAGCTGCGCGTAGCGAAGCAACTCGTCGGCCGGTGTGGGTTGTGCCGAGGTCCAGGAGTCGCCGCTGAGTATTCCCTTGCTGCGCGGAATCGCAACCGAGTGGATCAAGATCAGTACCAGCACGGCCCTGTCGATGGCCGGGAGTCCGTGCCAGCCCGAGGCGGTCAGTTCGGCGGCGATGTCGTCGCGGTATCCCGATGTCCACGCAGTGCCGCCCACGGCGATCAGGGTCCGTCCGGCTCGATGCAGCAACCGCTGCAGGTCCCGGCGCAGTGTCGCATCGCGCAACGCCAGGAGTTGCACCTCGGGCACCGGGTGGGCGCTGTGTTCGACGGCGGCGAACGCGGCAAGAACCTCGTCGCGGTGCTGTTCGCTCAATTCGGCGAGGATGGGCTCGAAGACCGGGTGCGCTGCGTTCGTGTCGGTCATCGCGGCCCCTCTGCATCGGCATCGCTATGACTGATGTCGGTGGCGGAGGGCAACATGCGCCACAGCTCGCGCAGGGCGCTCAGTTCCGCTGACCCCCAGGCCGCGACTCGCGGCCCGAGCCGCACCGTCTGGCCGGGCTCGTCCCACAGCAGCCATCCGGCGCCGGCCAGGCGCCGGATGGCTCCGATCAGGGCTCTGTTGGACGCGGTCTCGTCCCGGTTGGTGATCTCCCCGAACACGGCTGCTACCTGGTCCTTGGACGCGGGTGCCCCTGGCCACATCGGTCCCGTCGGTTCCGCCCAGCAGCACCGCAGGCAGGCGGCGAGAACGCGAGCGGTGTCGTTGGGCTGTTCGACGGCAAGCACGGGCAGTCCCAGCTCTTCGGCCACGCTGGGTCTCGCGCCGTCGGGAACCACCGGAAGCAGCCACACAGCCGTGACATCGGGTTCGACCAGGCGAAGCATCCCCGCGGGAAAGGCGCTGCTCGGCACTACCCGTTGGGGGCCGGCGGCGCGGACGCGTGCCCACCACAGTGCCGTTTCCGCCTCGTTCACTCCTCATCTCCCCACGCAAGGTTGCTGCGGCGGAACTGCCCATGTGAGGTCCACGATGGGCTGGTCGCGACGTCGATGCGTAGTCCGTCACGCCACGCGAGCTCGTAGTCGAGGTCCGGGTGGTGGTGGATGGCGGTGACCTCGGCGAGCACGCGACGTGCCGACATCCAGTCCCCGGCGTCATCGAGCACGTCGACGACGCTGACCGAGTCCGCGTCAGCCAGTAGCCGCTCCGCGATGGCCCTGAGTTCCTCGACGTCGTCAGCGACGCCGGTATCGGCGTCAGGTGGTGGCTCGGCGTTATCCGGGCGCGGAGGAGGCACTCTCGCGGTGCTGACTTGGCGGCCCGCCTCCACGGCCTCGATCAAGGTCTGCGGTGAGAACCACGGCGCGGGGGCATCGAAGACGAACCGGTCCAGGACCGCGGCCAACACCTCGGTGCTCGAGTCGCGGGCGAAGGTGCGCCATGCTTCCACCGGTAGTAGCCCCAACGCGCGGGTTGTGCCGGCCTGCGCGATCAAGCGGCCCGCCGCCGCGTCGATCGCGTCCGCGTAGGCGGCGAGCGCGATCCGCAACCCCGCGCAGTCGCGATCGAGTTCGGGCCATCTTCCCAGTACGACGGCGTGGACGTCCTTGGCCTGATCGATCAGCGACTGGTTGCCCCACAGCATTTGGGCGTTGTCGCCCAAGGTCTCGGCCGTGCTGCCGGCCGCCAGAATGGCCAGTTCGCTGCCCAGCAACCGGAAGACTTTCGTCAGCCGCCGCACTGAAGCCGCGCCGTCCGTGGACGTGGCATTGGCACTCTTGACGTTGAGCTGCTCCAGGGTCAGAAGTTGGTGCAGCTCCGACTGGCCGCCTTGCTCGGCCATGCGTCGCAAGAACAGCAGCATCACGTAGGGCGCGAACGCCGCCCGGTGGTAGCGCTCGTTCGGCCGGTCGACGACTTTGCTGATGGCACCGTAGTCACGCAGCACCTCAAACCGTCGGCCCACCATCTGCGCGGTCCACGCTCGGCACGCGGCGACGGCCTGCTCGACGGTCAACCCCTCACTACCCGCCTCGGCGAAGGCTTCCAGGATCGCTTCATCGACATCGATCGTCGTCGGGTCCACGATCATCGCTCCCGCCTCGCGGGCGAGTATTGCGAAGACCTGGCGGTAGACCCGCAACACCGCGGCTTCGCCCGCGAGGTCGTCCAAAGTCAGCTCTGCTTGGTCTTCCGTCACGGCGATGCCCCCTATCTCGGTGTAGGCACGGATGTCCTTCGCTCGCACACCCGGTGCGAGCGAAGCCCATCCTGACTTCGGCACGAGCCGGTCTCGCGTTCGACTGTAGGCAGGCGCACCGACACCCCGGCGCTAGAACCTGCGTTCGAATCACGTTGTGTGACAGAACAATTGGGCCATTCAGGTGTCGCATAGAGCCTCGCTACGCCAGTGCGGTGATCAACGCGGCGGCGCGGGCCGACTTTGGGGTCGACGTCTGTGGCGCGCTCAAGTCTCGCTGGCCGCCAAATCCCCCGAATGGTGGTCTCCGCCGCCGTCCCCTCAACTTCTCTGCCGCGCGGCCGGTGGTGGCCTTACGTGAGCAGCCCAGCCGTCAGTTCGTCGGTGACGAGTTGGTCGCGCTCGGCAGGGGTTAGCCAGCGTGCCTGGCTACCGCCCAGGGTCTTGGTGACCAGGAGGACGTTGTCGAAGTTCTCCGCGACGTCACGCATGTGGCTGATCACGGCGACCAGCCGACCGCCGCTGGCTTGGTGGGTGAGTGCTTCCAACGCATCACCGAGGACGTTGGCGTCCAGGGAGCCGAATCCTTCATCGAGGAACAGCGCTTCGACTCGCCCGCCACCCCGAGAGGTGAGTTCCACCAGTGCCAAGGCCAGCGCCAAGCTGGCCAGGAACGTCTCGCCACCTGAAAGGGTTTTGGCATCGCGTGGCTGCCCAGAGTGGCCGTCGACGATGCGGAAATCGTCGGAGAACGCGAACCGGTCTTGGGTCATCGACTGGAACAACTCCGACGCTATGCCCAGCAACGCCCGCTGCCGACGCTTGACGACCGCGGCCAGGAACTTCCCGTCGGCGAGAAGGCTGCCGAGTTCGCGCAAGCTGTCGACCATGGGTTTGGCGGCCGAGATGCGGCTGTCCAGTTCGGCGCAAACGGGTTGCTGCGCGATTGCGTTGTTACGGTCGCGCTCGGCCATGCGCCAGTCTGCCGTGGCCTCGGTCAGGAGCGTCGCCAGTGTGGCATCGTCAGCGATGTCGGCCGCGGCGAGCGCTTCTGCGGCGTCAGCGCGGGCCGTCGCGGCACGGTCGTCCTGTGTGGACGCCTCGCGGAGGCAGCGTTCGGTGATCGTTTCTACGGTGGTCAGCACCTCACGTGCCCACTCGGCGTCCTCGGCGATCGACGGAGGCGTCGGGCGGTCCTGCACCGCTGGCAGTCCGGTCAGCTGTGTGGCGGCGACGGAATGGTCTGCCAGAGTTTGGACGAGCTGGGTCAGTCGCGTCGCGGGTTGCTCGACGGTGGTCCGGTGCTCGCTGCCAAGTCGTTCCTTCTCGTCGCGCAACAGCTTGAGCTGCTTATGGGATTCGTCGAGCTCTTGCGCGATGCCCTCCAGTTCGGTCTGGCGCTGCTGGGCCTTCTCCTTGCTGCTGTCAATGGCCGCAGTGGTCAGTTCTGTACGGACCCTGTACGGCTCAGGTAGCGCGCCGTGCGCCTTCGTGATCTTGTCTTTTCGCCGTGTGAGCGCTCGCTGTGCTGTGGTCAGGGCGGTCTCGCGGCCGGCGAGCGTGCGCTCGGCTTGACGCAGCTCGGCGATATCACTGGTCATCGCGTCATGCGCCACCTGCGCGTCCGCGGCGGCCGTCTCCTTGGCGCCGGAGGTCTGGCGAACAGCGTCGTGGACGCCGGCCAGGATGGTCTCGTCGTCCCAGTCGAGATCCAGGTGAGCCAGTACTTCGGAGGCAGCGTTACGTGCCTGGTCGCGCCCGGCGAGTGCCGTGTCGAGCGCTTCGATGGACTCGTCGAGCGCGGTTTGCCTGGTCTTGCGTGACTCCGTCGCCGCGGCGAGCTTGGTCGCCAGAGCCTTGGCGCGCTTCTGGGCGCCCGACCGGGCGGTCGTGGCTTGTTTCGTCTCGGCGGTGATGGGTGCCGTGAAGTCGTCGGGAAGGGGGCGAACGCAGATGGGGCAGGGTTCTCCGGGGTGACTGGCGGATGCCGCATGGGCAGCCGCATTCGCCCGGAGCATGGTCTCCAGCCGCTCTGTGGCGTCGTCGAGATCGTTGTCCGCTTCGGTAGCGACTCGCTGTGCTTCGGCGGCATCGTGCGTGCGCTGGTCCAACTCTTCTCGAAGCTTCTCGACCGTTTCGGAGGCGGTCGATGCCACTCCGACGGTACGTCTGGCTTCGGTGAGCAGGGTGCGGCATCGTTCGAGTTTCTTCGTCGCGGCCGTGTGGGTGGCGTCTGCGGTGCCCGCGTTGGCTTGAGCCAGCTCGGCCTTGTCGATGAGCTCGGCCTGGGCTGTCGTGCGGGCCTGAAGGGTGGTGCGCTCGGCGTCAATAGCTTCGCGTTCTTCGGTGAGATTGCGCTCGTCGTCGTCGATTCCCGGAATCTGGTCCAACAACGCCTGGAGCGTGGCCAGCACCGACGCGATTCCTGATATTCCTGTTCCCTCGGCGTCTGCGCTGACGAGGACTGCCTTGAGGCCGGCTTCGTGTTCATCGGCTTTGTGAAGTTGACCGCCCACGGTGGCGAGGTCATCGGTAAGTCGGGAGTCGAGCTCGATCAGGTGGCGGTACTGCTCCTCGATGTCGTCCGGAATCTTCGTCGACAACTGTTGCGCCGCCCTCCGATGCTCGTGTGCTCGACGAGTGGCGTCATCCTGGGCTTTCTGAACCTTGGCAGTCACATCCTTGATGTGCTCCAGCTTCGCGACTTGCCCCTGCGCTGTGACCAGCCGCTGACCGGCGTCGCCGATGGTGGCCACTGGATTGGGCAGCAGTTTCGCGCGGCGCAACTCCACCTCGTGCAGGAGCGGGTGCAGTCGATCATGCAAGGTCGAGGCTTGTTTGCGGACCTCGGTGATCTGGTCGAGCCCGAGGACGCTTTTGAGTATCGCCGTGCGGTCCGCTTCCCGTGTCTGGAGCAGTTCTTGGAATCGTCCCTGCGGCAGGACCACCGCTTTGAGGAACGCCGCATACTCGAGCCCGACAAGCTTGCAGATGGCGTCATCGACCGCGCGGGAGCCGTCGACCTCAGAGCCGTCGTCCAGACACTCAAGCCGATGCGTCGACGGAGGATAATTTCCGGCGGAGGTTGTCCGAGTCACTCGCCAGGTCTTGCCCCTGGCTTGGAAGGTCAGCTCGACGCGGAGGGTTCCGTCGCCACCGTCGGCGATCAGCCTCTTGCCGCCTCGGGCATCCCACGTACAGCCTCCGTAGAGCGCGAAACACAGCGCCTCCAGGAGCGAGGACTTGCCAGCACCGGTGTCGCCGACGACCGCCATCAGGCTGATGTCCGTGAAGTTGATCTCCTGCTCGGCGCGGTAGGAACGCAGTCCGGTGAACTTCAAGGTTAGGGGCCTCACTGGGACACCTCCAGGGGAGCCACGGGCTGGTCAGACTCCAAGGGCTCGGCGAGTAGCGACTCCTCTGGTAGCACAGCAGGTCGCTGTTCTTCCACAGCGGTCAGCACGCTCGCGAATGTCGTCATGACGCGGTCGGCCGCGACCGTGGTGCTGCCCTGGTCGGCCAGGTAGTCGCAGAAAAGTCGGCGCATGTCGGGCTCGCCGTCGCCAGCGCCCGCGTCCTGGGTAAGGACTTCCAGCTTCTGATCCGCGCATACCTCGTTGACCTGGAGGACAACGGCGTCTGACAGGAGGTCTCGAACCTGCTCAGACAGGGCTGGCTGGTGTGTCTGTGTGTGCACGGTGACCAGGCACAGGTCCCGTCCGACTGACGGTGCGAGCGCGCGCAGATCGTCCACGGTGCCCTCGAATCGCCGCAGTTGCCGGCCGCCACTCAAACCGACGATGTCGATGTTGGCCGCCTGGCCGGGCCGTAGGTCGACCAGGACGACGCTCTTGCGTTCCCCGACTTCGCCGAAGTCGAGCTGGATCGGGGATCCGGCGTAACGACCGGCCACCTGGGCGCTGGGCAGCTTCTGGGGCTTGTGGATATGGCCGAAGGCCGCGTAGCCGACCGCGGGCAGGTCCTCGGCGTTGGTCGCGTAGTAGTCCGAGGCATGTACCGGGCGCTCACTCCCGGCGAAGTTGGCGCCGCCGACGTGCAGGTGCGCGGCGAACATCGCGATGTCGCGGCGGTCGTCGAAGTCGCTCAACAACTCGGTTGCGAGCGCCCTCTCCATCCTTCCGATGCGTTCGGCGTACGCGGTGCGCCAATGGTGGGTGTCGTCGAAGGCGTCGATGGCCCGGTTTGAGTGCACGAACGGCAGTACCGCGAGTCGCAGCACGGTGTCATCGGCTCCGTGGAATCGGAGGACACCACCCTTGTCGGGATCACGGGGTTTGTCGATGAAGTGAATCCCGCTGTCAGGGCCAAGGGCCAGGGCCAAGAACTGAAACAGCAGCGGGGAGTCATGGTTGCCGCAGACGACGACCACGGGCGCGACGGCCGCGAGCTCCTTGAGGACTGTCGTGGCCTTACTCATGTCTGGATAGGACGGTCGAGCATGGTCGAAGAGATCGCCCGAGTGCACAATCAGTTCCGGCTTTTCACTGCGGGCCACGGCGACGATCTCGTTCAGGACGGTGTCGTGGTCAACGGAGCGGGATTCGTTGTAGGTGACCCGACCGAGGTGCCAGTCGGATACGTGGAGAACTCTCATTATTCCTCGCAGGGTCGGCTGGCGGGGTGATCATCATGGTTGAGCTGATGAAGATATCCGCCGATGCTGGTGGTATTACTGGGTTTCGTCGTCTCGCGGGTGTGCTGGCTTGCGCGGACTCCGTGCTTCGCCTCTACGGCGCCGCCACTCGATGTGCGCCCAGATGCGCGAGCATGGCTTGGTTTGCTTCCCAGCCGTCGGGGAACTTCGCCGGAACGCCCAGGTGCATCGGTTCGCTGGGCGGATGCGCGTCGAGCAGTTCCTGAATGCCGGCCCTCGTCACCACGATGCAGGCGTGCCGATGCCGGGAGGTGAGGACGCATAGCCGACCTGATTCGAGATGGAATGCCGTCGCATCACGACGCCCCGACAGCGGGTGCAGCACCAGAACCAGATCGTATTCGCTGCCTTGCAGGCGATTGGCGGTGTCAACCTTGATCGCCTCGCCGCCACGGTCGTGCAGTGCGTAGCGAATCGCCGCGACCTGGTCACGGTGTGCGGCACCAATCGCGATCCGGCTCGCCGTGACAGGTGTTCCCTCCGGGTTACGCTCGGACTGGGCGACAGCCCCGCGTTGGATCACCCGCAGGGCAAGGTCGGTGATCGCCTGAACCGCTTGGGTGTCGGTGCGTAGCGCGTGTCGTGCGGGGAGTTCGTGTAACGCCCAACCGGTCTGCGCGGCCATCTCCAACGTGTCATCGACGGGTCCGCCGAACCCCCGCGTTTGGTAAGTCAGCCGTCGTTGGTCGGCGGCGGTGGCCGCTCGAAAGCCGGTGAAAGGGTAAAAAGCATCGGACACCGGTGATGCCGCCGATGCGGACAGGCGCCACGACAAGGGCAGCTGGTGCACGGGCAGATCGGGGTTGTTGCGGAGCATCGCCGCGACCGCGCTTTGCATGGGGTCCCAGGTCAGCCCAGTCCAGCGGTCGACGTCCACGGTCGAGAACGGGTCCAGTTGGCCGGGGTCGCCGACGAAGAGGGCTTGCTCGAACCGCGCCGCTACGCGCAGCAGCATGTCCGACCGCATCTGGTATGCCTCGTCGATGATCGCCCAGGGCCACGGCCCCTCGGTGACGTGCACCCATTTCGCCGCCGTGCCAATGGTGATCTGGGAGTCATCGAGGCCCGAGACTCGATCAGCGACGATGACGTTGGGGTGGTCGACTCGTGTCGTGGGAACGTAGCCTTGGGCGGACAGCCTGCCGATGCGCACCGTGGGAGCCTCGCGCGCCATCCTCTCGACAAGATCGTCGACCTGTTCGTTGGTCTGGGCGATGACCATGACCGGCTCGTCCCCGCGCGCGATCTGGGTGGCAGCACGGACAACGAGGGTTGATTTGCCAGCTCCCGGCGGTGAGTCCACAACGACGCCACGGTGGGTACTCGTGGTGAAGTCGGACAATGCCGCGGTGATGACGTGTTCCACCTCGGCGGTGGCTTCGGAGGAAGTCACGACCACTCCTCCTTCGCGTCGTCACGGGTGGGGACCGGTTGGACTGGCGGGCCGCCGTGCGTCCATGGCGTGTTCTCCCGGGCGGGGAAGGCCCCGCGCGGTTGGTAGTCGTCGGTCAGGGTGCTGAAGCAGACGTGGTCGCCGACCGCGGGGATGGTGCCGGCGGGTGGTGTTCTGCCGCGACCCATTCCACCGGCGAGTTCGAGTGTGATCTCCAGACCGTCGGGTGCCTCGGTCATGGTGAGGATCTCGGCTCGCTGCCTGGGTCGTGTCCGGTCGGTCACCGTGGCGTCGTTGGGGGCAAGCCGCACAGGATCCTGAGTCGAGACCGTGATCAAGGGCCGGAGTACGGCGCTGCGGCCGGTACCGAGGCGCCGATTCGGCTCGGTGGAGGTGACCGTGCCGACGAAGGCGTCACCGGTGAGCCGGTGCTCGGCCATGACGAGCGGGTCGTCGAAAGCGCGTTGCGCGTCGTACTCGGCCTGGTGTCGTTCGAGCTGATTGAGTCGCATCGCCGCGGCTACGGCGCTGTCCCGTTTGGGTTGCGGGTGGCCGCCGGTGGCGATGTGGGTGTTGAAACGAAGGTAGGCGTCCTTGTCCTGGTCCCAGCGGGTTGCGACGTGGTCTCCTTGCGACAGTTGCCGAAGCTGGTCGATGGATCGCCACATGAGGTGCCAGGTGGGTTCGAGTTGACTGCGCAGCGCGGTTTCCAGCCGGGTAATGGCGCGGCGCTGCCGCTCGGGGTTACCGGCTGCGCGGTCGTACTCGACGATGCCGGGTTCCAGGACCTCCCGGTCGAACGTCGGGTCGGTGGCTGGCCCGGCAGGCGGGCACAGGATGGGATCCTCAGCGGCGAGTGCGGCCTGCGCACCGACCGAGCCCTGCGGCGGTTCGATCCAGCCGAGAAGGGCGGCGAGGTTGGCGTCTTCGACCGCGCTTTGACCGGTGGCCCAATGCTGAGCCAGGACGTCCGTAGCGGCCATCAACAGCGACGAACCCGGATACTCAGCACGCTCAGCGAGGAAGGTCAGCCATTTGCCCAGTGTGGGCACAGAGACGGAGACCGCGTAGGGGCCGGTGGTGGAGCGAAACCGCGTGGAACGCCCGAATAGCCGGAGAAAGTCGATGCCGCCACGGTTGGGCACCCATACCTGTGGCGCGTCGGTGGCGCGAGGTTTGGACACCCCGCCGGGCCGAGTGGACGCGGGCTCCGTCGTGCCCGCGAACGTCGCGAAATAGTGCAGCAGGATCAAGGCCAACGAGTGGGCTGCCTCAAAGCGCTGACCTCGGTTGCGGGGTTGCGGAACGATCAGCAGTCGAGGCGCGTTGCGGTCCTGGCCGACAATGAAGGCCAGTGGCGCGTTCGCCTCGCCCGCCATCGCCAGCGGCACGCAGACCAGGGGGCGCTCGCTGACGTGGACGTGCCGGACGGTGGTGATCGGCTGGGCGCGGCCGCGCTGAACGGCGTACGCCCGCGCCAACGAGGTAAGTGTGCTCATGCCGCACCGCCGAGACATTCGCGGCGTAGGTATTCGGCCATACGCAACACCTGGGTCGCTTCGACCTGATGCTCGCCGGGAGTGAGCGTGTCGGTGGCCAGGCCGATCGCCGCGGCGATCGTGTCGATTCCACCGAGGTCTTCCTGGACGGTTCGCCCGAGTGCGGCGGTGTGACCGCTGGCGCCGGTTCGGCAGAAGTACGCCATCTCGCAGGTGGCAAGGCATTCCGGCGCGTAGCGTGCTTCGATCTGCCCCAGCGCGCTGAGCACGTCGTCAACCGACCGCGTTGCGACGCCTGACTCGTTGAGTCGAAGATCGAGAGTCAGGCTCGCCGGCAACGTCGACACGATCGTGCCGAGGTCCGCGAGTCGCGTGAGCTGGCGCTGCACCACGGTTAGTTGCTTGCGCACGTCGATCAGGGCGGCCGTCGGCCGGTTGGAGAAGTCCTCAGGGCAGACCAGGAATACCTCGTGCGACACCAGTGTCGGGTCGCCCCCGAGTTGCTCCACGAGCTGGCGCATGGCCAGGACGTACACGGCAGACTGGATCGCTGCCGAGGCGACCTTGCGGGAATCGGCCCGATGGTCGATCACCGGAAAAGACTTGATCTCCACCACGTGGAAGCGGTCGCGCAGCCGAAACGCGATGAGATCGGGCTCCAGGTACACCTCTCGGCCGCCGATGTTCATACGCAGCAACGGGTGATCGAACAGAGTGCCGGAGTCCTGGTCGGAGTGGGCAGCGTTTGCCAACAGCTGGCGGGATCGGCGGTGACGCGCTTCGAGGGACTCATGTCCAGCAACGGTGTTGAGGTCGTCGTAGGACACCTCGGGAAGCGGCAGGTCGATGTGGTCGCGCAGTAGTCGCAGCAGTTCCGCGCAACCGTTGGCCTTGACGTGTGCCTCGAAGGCGTTGCCGCGGGCGATGGCGAAGCTGGACATGCCGAATGCGGCGGGGTAGCCGATGTGCTCGGCGAGGGCCTGCTTGTCAACGGAGGCCGCGTCGAGGATGCTTCGGCGGGCGCAGCCGGGGTTGCTGGTCAACGCGGCGATGGTCCTCGCATTGTGCTTTCGCGGCTCGGCCGACCCTCGTATTGCGTCGAGGCGTGTGTCGGTGTCGTTCAACTGTCTTCTTTCGCGGGGGAAGCGCGGACAGAAGTCCGCTTATGCTTTGTTTGTGGCGCGTGGGACGAGTTTCAGGGACGAGCCGAACAGTTGATGGATCTCATCAAGTTGGGTCCGTGCTCGTGTTGCTGCCGCCTCGCGGTGTGCTAGGTCGGCTTCGTGGTGGATTGCTAGTTCTGCTCGCGCCGCGTCGGCGACCATGGCCGGCGTCATGGTGTCGAAAGACTCGGCGGCACCGGGGACGTTGGTGGCGAATCGCCACAGCAAACTCAATGCGGGTAAGGGTGGCTCGGTCATCCTGTCGACTTGGTCTGACAGTTGGATGGCTGCGGTGAGGAAGTCGACGCGCGCGCTGAGCGGGCCGACCACGCGGCGAGACGTGGGCCATGTCGAGACCGCTTGCAGCCCGCGGGCAGGCACGAGCCGATCCGCGGTCAGGGCGCTGCACAAGTAGTACGGGCGGGCGTGTGGCGACGATCGGAACGAACGCTCCTCGTCGCGGCGCAGACTGGTCAACTGCGCCCCGGCCAACTCGCCCGAGAAGAACGCACTGTGCACGGCGACGATCAACTTGGGCGCGGCCGGCACGGTGAGCAGGGTGAGCGCCCGGTGGACCTGGTCGCGAATTGGCAGCAGTGGCCCCGAGCGCAGGACCGGCTCCGGTTCCGGCTCGGGCGTGGTCAGGGCGGCCAGCGTTTCATCCCAGGCGCGTTCCGCCCTGCGCAGGTCGGCCCGCAGCTCGCGCGCTCGCGCCGGGTCGCCGGACAGGGCCGCGCGCCGCACCTCAGTCCGCAGACCCTCGATGCGACGCTCGAGTTCCTCCAGGGGCTCTGCCATGGACGAGACCGTACCAGAGTTCCAGTGTTCTCCAGCAACTACCATGCTTTAGCGTGTCTTTGCAGGTCAGGCCGCACTTGCGGAGCCCGGCCCTGCGGATGCCACACGCGGACCTCGCCCGACGCGGTCGAGTCCGCTGGATTACTTCCGCGGGTGAACGTCCCCGAAGTGGGCCATGCCGTGGGTGTCACCGACCGGCACGGTGACCGAGGAGGCGCTGCGCGCCCTCGGTCGGCCACTGCTGGCCTGGCCGAACGGTGATTTCGACGCCGAGGAGTACTACGAGGGCTCGGTTATGCCTGGGTTCACCTCTCGATGTTTGCGTTGCGGCCGACGAGTAGTCCAGCCGGTGCGGCAGCCGTGTCACCAGGGCTGAGTGTCCTTGCGGACGTCATGTCGCCGACGTCTGCGGCGCGCGAGAAGCGCGTCGGGCAGGATTGACCCATGCCTGCCTCCATCCACGACGTGCTCGAAGGTCTCCGCGGGACCGCGCTAGACGAACGCGACAAGGGCGACAAGTTCGAGCGCCTCGTGCTCAACCTGCTGCGGACCGAGCCGGAATGGGTGAACCGGTTCTCCGATGTGTGGCTGTGGTCGGAGTGGCCAGGTCGGGACGGCCGCCCGGACACCGGCATCGACCTGGTCGCCACGCACCGGGACCGCGAGGGGTACGCCGCGATCCAGTGCAAGTTCTACGACCCCGCTCACCGGGTGTCGAAAGGCGACCTGGACACTTTCCTGTCCGCCTCCGGCGGCCGCGAGTTCGTCAGCCGGTACTTCTTCGACACTGCGGACAACTGGAACAGCAACGCGCTGGAGACCGCGCTCCACCAGGCGGTGCCGGTGCAGCGGGTTGACCTGGCCTACTTGGACGGAGCGAAGGTCGACTGGTCGCGGTTCTCCTGGTCCACCCCGGAGGTGCTGGTCCCGGTCGGGCCGAAGCGGCTGCGCCTGGATCAGGAGCGCGCGCTCAAAGAGGTCTGTGAGGGCCTGGCGGTCTACGACCGGGGCAAGATGATCCGCGCATGCGGCACCGGGAAGACGTTCACCAGCCTCAAGATCGCCGAAAAACTGGTCGGCGCCGACGGCACGGTCCTGTTCCTGGTCCCCTCGATCCAGTTGCTCAGCCAGAGCCTGCGTGAGTGGATGCAGGAGGCCGAGGTCGATCTCCGCCCGTTCGCGGTGTGCTCCGACGTCCGGGTCGGCCGCAAGGTGTCCGACGACGGCGGCATGTCCACCATCGATCTGGCCGAGCCGGCTACCACCGATGCGGCCACTCTCGTCGCCCGGATCTCGGCCGGACGCCACGCCACCCCGCGGATGACGGTGGTGTTCTCCACTTATCAGTCCATCGACGTGATCGCTGAGGCTCAGCGGCTGGGTCTTGGTGAGTTCGACCTGGTGATCTGCGACGAGGCGCACCGCACCACCGGGGTGACCCTCGCGGACACCGACGAGTCCCACTTCGTCAAGGTCCACGACAACGACGTCATCAGCGCTAAGAAGCGCCTGTACATGACCGCGACCCCTCGGGTGTTCGGTGAGGCTGTCCGCCGCAAGGCCGCGGACGCCGATGCCGTGCTGGCCGATATGAATGACGAGAGCTCGTTCGGTCCGGAGTTGCACCGGCTCGGCTTCGGTGAGGCGGTCGAGGCCGATCTGCTCACCGACTACAAGGTGCTGGTGCTCGCGATCGACGAGCAGTACGTCGCGGAGAACTTCCAGAAGGAGATGGCGGCCTCCGGGGAGATCCCGCTCGGCGACGCGGCCAAGCTGATCGGTTGCTGGAACGGCCTGGCCAAGAACTTCGGTGACCCCGCGCGCGGGGAGGTCGAGCCGAACCCGGCGCCGATGCGGCGCGCGCTCGCGTTCGCCAAGGACATCAAGGCCTCCAAACAAGCCTCTATGTCGTTCCCGACACTGGTCGAACGCGCCATCGACAGCGACGGAGACGGCGAGCAGCCACGGCGGCATGCACCGCTCGTCCAGGCCGCACACGTGGACGGCACCATGGGCGTCCAGGAGCGCAACAAGCACCTCGCGTGGTTGTCCGCGGACGCCCCGGACGGCGTGTGCCGGGTGCTCACAAACGCCCGCTGTCTGTCCGAGGGCGTGGACGTGCCGGCTTTGGACGCGGTGATGTTCCTGACCCCGCGCGGCTCCCAGGTCGACGTGGTGCAGTCCGTGGGCCGTGTGATGCGCAAGGCGCCGGGGAAGGAACTGGGCTACATCATCCTGCCGGTGGTCGTGCCCTCCGGTATGGCGCCGGAGGACGCGCTCCGCGACAACGAGCGCTACAAGGTGGTCTGGCAGGTGCTGCAGGCGCTGCGTTCTCACGACGACCGCTTCCACGCGATGATCAACCAGATTGAGCTCAACAAGGGCCACTCCGACCGGCTGATCGTCGACGACGTCACCCCCTACCCCGAAACGGAGACACCGGACGGCATCTCCGGAGACGGCGACCAGACAGAGCGCGCGCGCCACGAGCAGCTGACACTCTCGTTCGACATCGACGCCTACCGCGACGCGATGTTCGCCCGGATCGTCAAGAACGTCGGCGAGCGCAAGTACTGGGAGACGTGGGCCAAGGACGTCGCCGACATCGCACAGGCGCACATCACCCGGATCAGGGGCTTGCTCGCGGACCCCGAGTCCGTACCGGCACGCGAGTTCGAGGCGTTCCTCGACGGTCTGCGCGGCAACCTCAACGAGGGCATCACCGCTGACGAGGCGATCGAGATGCTCGCTCAGCACCTGATTACTCGGCCGATCTTCGAGGCCCTCTTCGTAGGCTACGACTTCGCGGCCAACAACCCCGTGGCGCAGACCATGGAGTTGATGCTCGCCAGCCTGGACGAGCACAACCTCGAGGCCGAGCAGCAGTCCCTGGACCGGTTCTACGCCTCAGTCCGTCGCCGGGTCGAGGGCGTGCGGGACGCCGAGGGCAAGCAACGCGTCATCGTCGAGCTCTATGACAAGTTCTTCGCGACCGCGTTCAAGAAGACCGTCGACCGGCTCGGCATCGTCTACACGCCCATTGAGATCGTCGACTTCATCCTGCGCTCCGCCGACGACGTCCTCCGTCAGGAGTTCGGTAAGGGACTGACCGATGAAGGTGTGCACATCCTGGATGGCTTCACCGGCACCGGCACCTTCATCGTGCGGCTTCTCCAGTCCGGGCTAATCACCCCGCACGACCTGGCTCGCAAGTACGCCACCGAGCTGCATGCCAACGAGATGCTGCTGCTCGCCTACTACATCGCCGCAGTCAACATCGAGACCACCTACGCCGCCCTCGCTCACAGCGAGGTCGAGGGTGGTTCCAGCTACGAGCCCTTCGCGGGACTCGTCCTGACCGACACGTTCCAGTCCTACGAGGACGGTGACCGCGACGACCTGAACATCTTCCCGGCCAACAATGAGCGCATCGAACGCCAGCGGCAGCTCCCGATCACCGTCATCGTTGGTAACCCGCCGTACTCGGTCGGACAGGACTCCGCGAACGACGACAACCAGAACGCGAAGTACCCCACCATCGACTCCGCGATCCGAGACACGTATGCGGCGCTCTCGAGCGCCAGAAGTACCAGGACTCTCTACGACTCTTACATCCGCGCCATCAAATGGGCGAGCCTACGCATCCAGGACCGCGGTGTCATCGCTTTCGTCACCAACGGCGGTTTCCTAGAAGCCAACACCGCCGATGGCATGCGCAAGAGCCTCGCGTCGGAATTCTCGACTATCCACGTCTTCAATCTGCGGGGCAATCGCAGGAACGCCGGGGCTGAAGGGCGGCCCATCTTCGAGGCGTTCGCCAAGGGGGCAGGTGGATCCATCGCGGGGATCGCTGTCATCGTGCTGGTGAAAAACCCCGAAGTCACGACACCTTGTCAGGTTCACTATGCCCAGGTCGGGGACTACACCACGGCGCACGAGAAGGTAGCAGAGATCGTCGCGGCCGGATCTGTCTTCGGAACCGAAGCAAAGGCACTCACACCCAACGCGCACGGCGACTGGTTGAACCAACGGCGCGACGACTTCGCGACCTTCCTTCCTATCGGAGACAAGGCGGGCGGTGCGGCCGTGTTTGGCCGGTTCTCGCTAGGACTCGCTACCGGCCGGGACGCTTGGGCCTATAACTACTCCCGGATGGCCCTTGAGGAAAACGTGCGGAGGATGCTGACCAACTACAACGCTGAGGTCGACAAACGAAACACCGCGCCGAACTATTCGCCTGCACGACAACCTATGGACATCAGCTGGAACCGGAATCTCGAAGCCGACTTTGCAAAAGGTCGGCACCACGAAGTCCGCGATGCGGGTTGGCGCACCAGTGCCTATCGCCCGTTTACGAAGCAGCGTTCGTACTTCGACCAGGCTATGAATGCGATGCTGTACCAGCAGCCGCGACTCTTCCCCACCGCAGCCCATGGGAACCTTGGTTTCAGCTTGACCGGACCAGCGTCGCACTTCGACTTCTGCCTGCTTGCCGCTGATGCCCTGCCGGACCTTCATCTGCTTGACACGAGCCAGTTCTTCCCCCGGTGGACTTGGCAGCAGGTGGAAGATCAGGGCTTCGACTTCGGTGACGAGGGCGAGGTCATTGACGGGTACCGTCGGGTCGACAACATCACCGACGAGGCACAGCGACTCTTCGTCGCGGCCTATGGCGACGAGTGGACGAAGGACGACGTCTTCTACTACTGCTACGGGCTGCTGCACTCGCCGGACTATCGTCAGACATACGCGGCAGATCTGAAGAAGATGCTCCCCCGGATCCCACTGGTGGCTGATGCGGCTGATGCCCAGGCATTCGTCGATGCGGGCAGAACGCTGTGCGACCTGCACGTGGGGTACGAGTTCGTGGAGCCGTATCCGTTGGACGGCCTGCACCCGACCGATGCGCCGGATGGCGACGCTGCGTATGCCTTCTACGCGGTCGCCAACAAGAGGATGCGCTTCGGGAAGCCCACTCCTGAGCTGAAGGCGGCTGGAGAGAAGGTCGACCGGAGCGTCATCCACTACAACGACCGGATCACGGTGGGCGGTATCCCGCAGGAGGCGTACCGCTACCAACTCGGATCACGCTCGGCCATCGAGTGGATCATCGACCGCTACTACGTCAAGACAGACAAGGATTCCGGAATCGTCAACGATCCCAACGCCTGGGCCCGCGAGAGCGACGATCCGCGCTGCAACCTCGACCTGCTCGCTCGGGTCGTGACGGTGAGCCTCGAAACGATGCGGGTCGTCGACGCCCTGCCAGCGCTGGAGATCCGGGCAGGCCAATGAGCCGAGCCGCGCGGCGTCGCCCCGATCTGGATGGATCACCAGACGAGCAGCACCGGGCATGGGGCGTGATCGACGACGAAGCGGGTGGCGTCGCCGAGGCTTTCGGACCGAGTCCATCGCGGTCGCGGCCAAGGATGAGGAGATCGGCGGTCTTCGCTGCGGCGGCAAGCTCGTGTAGGAAGCAGACGGACCGGCCGCGCCACTCGCGCGGAACTGACACCCCCTGAAGATTCAACAGCCGCAACGGAATGACCGTGGTGCGTCTCTCGGGAGGCGCGGACTACCGAGCTCACGGCGCGGTCCTGCGTCCCTGCCCCCACGGCCCTGCTCGCTTGTGGGTTACCACCCAGCGCCGTAGTTCCCGACCAAGCCAGGCCTGGCCCCTTGCAGAGGGAGCTGGGCCTGTCGTGGTGCGGGGGTGCTGCGTCAGGCGGCGGGCGGTTGCTGGCGGGTTTTGCGGGGGACGAGTGCGGCGGTGGCTTCGGCGGTTCCGCGGGCGAGTTCGGGCAGGATGTGGGCGTAGGTGTCGGCGGTGATGGTGATGCTGGAGTGCCCGAGCAGTGCCTGTACTTCTTTGAGGCTGGCTCCGGCGGCGAGTGCGATGGTGGCGGCGGCGTGGCGGAGGTCGTGCAGCCGGATCGGGGGGGGAGTCCGGCGGCGTCGGCGAGTTCTTGGAAGGCGTCGGTGACCTTGGCCGGGTGCACGGGTGTGCCGTCGGGGTTGGTGACCACTAGCCCCGATTCCTGCCAGTCGTCTCCTGCTGCGAGCCGTTGCTGGTCTTGGTGCTGCTTGTGCTCGGTCAGTGTCTCGGTGGTGGCGTTGTCGAGGGCCACGATCCGGCCGGAGGCTTCGGATTTGGGTTCACCGAACTCGACGTTCCAGCCGATCTGGACCAGCGCGGAGGAGATGGTGATGTCCTGGGTGTCCAGGTCGGTTTCCGCCCAGGGCAGGCCGCAGGCTTCACCGCGGCGGAGGCCCCGGTAGGCGATGAGGTGGTAGAGCGGGTAGTAGGGGTGGCCGTAGGCGTGGTCGAGGAATTCGCCGACCTGCTCGGGCATCCACACCATCACCCGGGACGGCTTCTTCCCTGTCTCCTTCCA
The DNA here is from genome assembly GCF_055580625.1 of Amycolatopsis sp. NPDC031561. Lineage (NCBI taxonomy): Bacteria > Bacillati > Actinomycetota > Actinomycetes > Pseudonocardiales > Pseudonocardiaceae > Amycolatopsis > Amycolatopsis sp. NPDC031561. The sequence goes on from NZ_JBVILA010000002.1 coordinate 326,620, forward strand.
GCGGCGGACCCGCTGGGGTGTCCACAGCAGCGCTTTGGGGCGTTTGCCGGAGGGCAGCTCGACGTAGGAGGCGGGGTTGAAGGTGATCAGCGGGACGGCTTTGCGTCCGCGTTTGAGGCGGATGGCGGCGTTGAGTGCGGCGCGCAGGGTGGCGCGGTAGCGCTGCATGGTGGCGGCGCCCATGGTGCGCAGGCCGTAGACGGTGGCGCGGATTTCCGGGTCGTCGCTGGCGCGGGCTTCTTCGATGCGGTCGTTGCGTTCGGCCATCGCGTCGAACATGCGGGAGATGTGGTCGATGGTGAGTTCGTCGAGCCGGTAGTGCCCGAGGTGCGGGGTCAGCCAGAGCTGGATGTGGCTGCTGTAGGAGCGTTTGGTGCCGCCCCGGAGTTTCTTCCTCCCTGCAAGCCAGGTCTCAAGCCATTGTCCGACGGCGCGGTACCGTCACCGGCTCGTCGAGCACTCTTTGTCTCCCTCTGCGGGTTCTACTTTCCGATCACCGGCGGCGGTACCCGCCCGGTGTAGCCGAACAGCCCTTGCGGGTCCGACTCCTGCAGATAGTCCGGGGACTTCTTCTCCTTGTCCTCGTCCTTGCCTTTGCCTCGCGCGGCCGCCGGTACGACCGGCCCGGCCCCGGTGCCTCGGGTCCCCGCGCCAGGCTGGCCGCTCGCACCAGCCCGGTCGGCAGGCTCATTCCCCTGCCCCAGGGGACCCGACCCCACCGACCGGCCCGGGCCACCGGCCCGCCGGCGCTGGGCGCCCCAGGCCGGCCGTAGGGCGGCACTACCGGGCCGTTACCAGGCGGGTCCGGTCCCGTCACGTAGTTCAGTGTGTCCGCGCCGCCGCCTGCGGCTGGAAGGTTCGTCAAGCCCGGTCCCGGCAAGTTCGGGACGTCGATGCCCGGCGGAGCCGGGCGCACGAACCCAGCGGCCTCGGTCCCATCTGCCGCGCCCTGCCCCACAGAAGCTCCATCTGGCCGCGGCCCGCCCACTGCCCGATCCGACGACACTTCCCCGTCGGGCCCTGGTCCTGCACCTGGGCGATGATCGGCTTGGACGGCGCGGCCGGTGACGCCGATGGGTTCGCCGTCGGATTCTCGGCCGGGTCCCGCGATCTCCCGCTTCTCTACGGCGCCACCAGCGCCGGGCGCCTGGCCGACGGAGAAGGCCCCGTCGGACTCGCCGGCGATCTGGCCGAACTGGATCGGCATCGCCTGAGCGTGGCCGTCGCTGGTGCGGGTGAAGCTGTTGTAGATCTCGTTGTTCCGCTGGATCGCGGCGTTGCGCTCGTTGAGCTGGATCTCCGTGTCGGTATCCCACGGGCTCGCGACGTCGAGGACGTTCCGCTGAGGTGGCGTATCCGAGATCTCTACCATCGAATCCCGCGTCGCCTGAAACGCGTGATCCTGATCGGCCAGCGTGTTCTGGCTGCCATGCAACGCGGCGGAGGCCTCGGTCGCGGCCTGCGCGAGCGGCCGCAACCCAGCCCGGGCCGCGTCGCCGCCTTGTCCCGTCCAGGCGTTCTCCAGCCGCGCGACCGCCGCCAGCGTGTCCGCCTCAATACCTTGCTGTTCCTGGGCCTGCAGTGCCCCCGCGCGCTGGGCCTCGCCGAGGCTGGCGGTGCCGGGCCCGGTCTTGACCGTGCGGACGAGGTCGGCGGGCACGATCAGCTTGCCTTCGGCCTGCAGCTTCTGCAGGTAGGCCATCATGGCCTCGGTCGGCGCGAAACTCATCAGGCACCGCTCTTCAACGTCGTCATGGCCAGATCCGCCACCATCCGGGCATCCGCACAGGGATCACGCGTCCCCACCTTCGAGTCCACGACGTTCACATCGACTTCGAAAGCAGCGTTGTCCGCGATCCCGACCAGCACCGCGCAATCCCCCAGCGTCTGTCGTTTCCCGCGTAGGCCACGACTGGGTACCCCTGCACCGGCTCCAGAGGCTCCCACAACCTATATCTCTGCTTGTTCGCGTAGAACTGGCTCAGGCCGTGCCGCGCCGCGTACAGCATCTGAATGCCGATACTCGAACCGCGGCTGATGTCGGCCCAGCGGCAGTCCTGCGCGATCCCGGTGTCGCGTGCCGGCTGGACCTCCGGCTGGCGTTGGAACAGCGACGAAATCTGCGCCGGGGTCAGGACCTCGCACGGATCACGCTGGATCACCGAAGGCGGCATGGGGTTGTCGACCTTCGGCGCGTCCGCGTACGGCAGAGCCGCTGTCGACGATGGTCCCGAGCTGGTGGCCGGGGGTGTCTCCGGCTTCTCAGTGCATCCGGCCAGCAGCAGGACCGATGCCGTCGCCAGCACCGTCAAGGCCATGTACCGCATCAGAAGGGCCCTCCATCGACACGTTGCCGATCTCTGCGGCAGCCTGCTCGTCGTGCCGCTGTGTCATCCCCAGAGCGGCCTCGATCTTGCCGATGATGGTCGCCACAAACTGGCTCTGCCGGGTAAGGAGATCATCGTAAGACTCTCCAGAGGCGTTGCTGGCGGTGGTGTTACGCACGGAGGCCGGATCGCTCCCGGGCGACACGACCGACCACAGAGGAGCGGCGCGCCTTCGATGGATCTCGATCCGGTTATGAAGGCGCCTCAGGTTCTCCAGCTCCGCGGTCATGTCCTCGCGGCTCAGAGTGAAGCCACCCGCAGAACCGGCCCTGTTGAGATCGTCGGCGACGAAGAAGTTCAGTCCCGCCAAAGAGAAGTCGTCGCCGACGGTGCTCTGTTCAGCCATGCAGTCCTCTCCTAGCCGCGCAGGTTGTCGATGACGAACTCGGAGATCTTCTTGGCCGCGCCGCAGGGATCGTTCCGCCAGGGACCGGCTTCCGCACGGCCGCGTGTGTTGGCGCCGATGTACACCAGTGTGGCGTCGTCGACGCCGAGAGCCAGCTTGCACGCCAGAGGTCCCTCGTCCTTCTTCGGCGGGATGTTCTCCTCGATCTCCGTGATCACCCCTGGGTAGCCGTTGATCGTGACTTCTTCCCAGTTTTTCGGGTTGTGCCGGCCCCGAGCATGATCGCGATACAGCGTGCTGATGTTGTCCTCCAGCACCGGATGCCACGATGCGGTCACCTCGACCGACCGGCCGAACGCGATGAAACATTCTCCATCCCTGCCCCGCTGCACGGTGCCGTTGTCGCCGAAGCCGATGCCCTGCAACTGTTCCACGGCGATCGCCGTGCACGGATCTGCCTTGAACTTGGCGCCGTTCAACTGTGCGGGGATCGGAGGGACCGACACCGACGGTTCCGGTGGCGGAGGCGGCGGGCTCGTGCCGCAGCCGGCCAGCACCACCAGCCCGCCCGCCATCAGCATGGCGAGCCCTCGGGACAGACGTGGTTTCACGAAGGATCGGCTCCCGGTTTGATCCGCCAGCGGCGGGGTTCCCCGACTACCTCGACGCTCGTGCCGACATCCGGGATCTTGGGAAAGGTGGTTTCGATGGCAGTCAGCTCGAGACCGCTTCCGACCAGCGCTCCGATGTCGGTGATCATGCTGGCGAGGAGCGTGTTGCAGTCACGCCAGAACTTCTCGAACGCCGAATTCATTGCGTCCACGAAATCCTTGGCCGACAACGCAGCCAACGGCGGGACAAGCAGCGACCCCATGACGATCGCGAACTTCCCGCTCAGCTGCGCCAGATTCGCCGCACAGTTCCCGAGCGCGAGCAACAAGTTCTTGTACGTGCTGATCACCGTCGCGGCGACCGTGCTCACCGTTTTGGTCAGACTCGTGACGGAGGCCTGGCCCTTGTTCAGGCCGTCGACAACCATCCCGGAATACATGGAGTACTGGTCGAACGCGTCACCGTGCCACGCGGCATTGAGCGAAAGCTTGGCGTCATTGACCTTCTCGGCCGCATCCTTCAACTTGTTCTGCCTGGCGAACGCGTCCGCGAGATCCAGCGTTTTCTGCAGGTCGCCGGCGACGAACACGCGGAGCTTGTCGAGCAGCCCGATAATCCCGTACGCACCGATCAGGTCCGCGTACTCCCGGACCTTCTGATCCGCGGCCTCCGGATAGCGCATGGTGGCGAGTTCCGCCGCCGCCTGGCCCGGGTCGGAGGTGGTCACTTGATCTCACCCTCCAGCTTCTTCATCCGCTCATACGCTTCCTGATCCAGCTGCTCATAATGGTTCGCAGCCTTGCCCAAGGCCGCGCTCAGCACGGCGAGCTGGGTCGAGTTCTCGGCCGTGATCCGCTGAATCGCGTCGATGGCCGCGTTGTACCGGTCCACCGTCCCTAGTCCGTTGAGCCCGGGCATCAGGTTCGTCGCCGTCCCCGGCAAACCCAGGTCGTAGGGTCCGAGCGCGACGTTCGCCAGGTCCACGATCGCGAAGTTCTGCAGCAGTCCTGCCGCCTCCTCGATCGTGTCGGCCGCGGCTCGCAGCTTCTCCGGGTAGACGTGATAGCCCTGACCGGGACCGGGGTCGAACGGATCCAGAAAGCTCATACCAGCCGCTCCTCATCCCGAACGGCAGCGATCGCCGCCTCATACCGCTGGGCCGCGGTCTCCTCTGCCCGCTGGATCCCCAGCAGCAGCTGCCGCGACAAACTCGCCGCGCTGTAGGCCTTCATCGCGGCCACACCCACCGACACATCGACCAGCTCACCAGCGCCGGTCACCGTCACCGACCCCAGCTCACCCGGCAACGTCCACGTGACACGATCCCGCGCCGCACCGATCGCGGCCTGCTCGACCGCGGCCACCGTCGCGTCGATCTCCCGCGCCAGGTGATACAGCTCGTTCTCGTAGCTCACCAGCGATCCCGCCCCTCATCCTCGAGATCGTCGTCCAAGAAATCGAGCTGATCGAAACTCTCGTCCTCGACCTCTTCGGGATCTCGGCGGACTGCACGAGGCTCGGCCGTCATCCCGGCTCGGGGAGCAGGCGGCGGAACAGTGTCCTCCTGCCGTCCAGGTGCCGATCCGCGGGCGGGTTCGGGCACCCACTCCTGGTCCTTGTCCACCACCGCGCGCACCTTGGCGACACCGGCCTGCGCAGCCTCACGCCGAGCCGCGGACACCGCCTCGATCACCGCAGGCCCCAGCCGCTGCGGATGCGTACTCCGGATCACATGATCGGCGATCATCAGATCCACCAGCTTGCCCTGACCAGTCACCACCGCCGACGCAATACCGTCAGCCGATCTCCCGGTGAACCGGGCCTGCTCCAGCTCGGCATCAAGCTCACCAGCTTGCTGCTGCAACCTCGCCACGTTCAATGACACGCCGGCTCGCCCTCCCCGTCGCCCGACATACCCCTACCAGTCGCCCCCACGGCCCGACCGCATCGCCACGATCAACTCGCGAGCGTAATCGGCCGAGCGGTCAGCGTAGTCGAAACCGCAGATCCGTGTCTCGTTCCCATCACTCCGCCGGGAACAGGCAGCTCGGTGTCCCCGCCGCCAGGTGAACTTCAGCCGGGCCTTCCGGCTCGTCTGTCCGCCACGATGCACGCGCGTGGGCCAGGTAGGCGATCACATTCGTTCCGCAGCGGCGGACGACCCGGAATGCAAGGGACCCCCGAGCCCTCGCTATGCTCATGGTCACGGGCCGTTAGCTCAATTGGTAGAGCTGTGGACTTTTAATCCATAGGTTCCGGGTTCGAGCCCCGGGCGGCCCACAATTTTCGCAGGTCACGCGGTCTTTCGTGGTTTGCCGAGGCTGGATGGTGTGGTGCGTGTAGGACGTCGCCGGCGCGTTCAGTTCTCTGCATTGCCTGGCAGGAGTAGTTCTACGGATGCGGCCGGTGGCAGGTACTGCGCGCTGGACTGATGAGGTGCGCCAAGGCGGGTCTGGTCGCCACGATCGTTGTGGCGGGCTTGGGTGATGTCGAGTGTGGTGAGCAGGACTCGATTACCCCGAGGGGTGTCGCCGTGACCGGTCAGGCGCTTGCTGTGGCTGTTCCTGGCGCTACGAGCGTGACGTTGGATCCGGCGGCGACGGGTTCACCCAGTGTCCTACTACCTCCGGCTGCGGTTCACCTCCCTGGCAGTGGACGGCGGCCGAGGCACGCGCGCCGCGCCGCTCGTGTGGTGTGGGACATCGCCGACAGCCAGTGGACCATGTTGCGGGTGGAGACCGGCTGTGCCGGAACAACGTCGTGCGCCACTGTGCAGTTGACGGTGGACGCCGCGTTCGTCAATGCCGTCTGGGGCACGCCGGCTCACGTGACCCACCGGCCGGCGATCAGTGACGAGGACCGCCGTCGAGCGGCGTCCGGGGTGCATGGCGCCGCCACCAGCACAGGATGTTCGACTTCGCGCAGGAGCTTCCCAGCCTGTTCCCTACCGGGTGGGGTGTCTATGGTTCGCGACCGAAGCCAGGTAGCGACTTCGTGTGGTTGACGTGTTCGTGCCGGTAGGAACTGATTGGAAGGTCCGCGAGGCGGGCTCGCGCATGTCGCCGCCGTGCTGTGGCATGACCAGCCCGGCAACCTTTGCGGCGTCGGTCTGGACGTTGTCGAAAACGTCGCGACGTCGACAGCCGAGACGTTGACGGCGCCATCAACCGCGTCCGGCACGACACCGGCCGTGCGTGAGATCTACCGATACGACGCAGGAGCCGCGCCGCATCTTCGGGCACGAGCGCCGGACCTGGACGCCCAGTAGGCGTGCTTCCAGAGCAGCGGGCTACGTCCGCGACTTCCGACGACACCTGATCGCGAAACCGATGGCGCCGGAGGGGCGCCGAGCATGATCAATGTCCGCGACTGCCGACGGCACCAGGCCGTCCGAGCGGCTGATTGCTGCCGCTACTGGCTGCTGGTCCGGGTCGTTTGTTAGTGGCCAGTTGAAATTCCCCGCCGACGGCCAGTTGGCGGGGTGCTGTCTGTCCACCAGTAGTTACGGAGCGTCAAGTCCGAGCAGGGGCAGGCACCGGACAAGCCCCTCCATGCCGATCGGGATGGTGCGGTGCTGCTCCCACCTCGCTCGGGTTAGGCGTAGTCGATGCTCGATCGACAATCGGCCACCGACGGCGCGGCGTTGAACGCCGTCGGGTTGGTAGCCGAGTTTGCGCGACACCGCCAGGGAAGCGAGGTTGTGCTCGAAAGCGGCCGAGATCGCCTCGTCCGCATCGAGTCCGGCGAACGCGAGGTGCAGCACCGCGGCGCGCATCTCGGTGCCGATTCCCTGCCCCTGGTAGCGCTGCCCGAGCCAGGAGCCCGTGTGCACTTCTCGCGTAATGGCCAGGTCGCGGGCTCCGATGCTCTGCTGTCCGACGACGAGATCGGCATCAAACACCGTGAGGTTGAGCGACCAGTCGTCGTGCGGGGTCCAGCTACCCAGTTGCCGCCAGTGGTGCTGGACGACGCTCAGCGCAACCTTGTCCGGTGACTGGTCAGTCCACGGCACGACAAACGGCATGACATCCGAGCCATGGACGCCGCTGGCTGCCAGGTCGGCCAAGGCGCCGAGTTCCTCGGGCGAAGGCAGGCGCAGTTCCAGCCGTGGCGTCGTCAGCCTCAGCCCAAGCAGCGGGAAGTGATCGACAAGCATGCCGCCATCGTGCGCGCAGATCAGGAACAGATCATCCTGTTTTCCTGGTCATGCGGACGGGTTCCCGAAGCCGCGGCAGCTACGAAGAGTGACCTCGCAACTGGCCGTCCGTGGGAAATTTGAGCTGGCCGCTGACAGTCGTTCGTTCTCGCTGTACTGGAGTGCTCCACCTGGAGCGGCGGGCTTCGTCACGGGCGCGCTGGCCAGGACGGGCGTATCGGCCAGCTGCGGCCCGTGGCGGTAGTGACGACGGCATTCGCGAGCATGTAGTTGTTCGGTACGAGGGCGACATCACCGTTGCGGGAGACCGAGGTCGAGATTCGCAGCGAAATCCACCTGGTGCGGGTGAAGCTGCCCGCGCGAGCGGTTCGCCCAGCTCGGTGGGGGACGGTGCTGCCGACTTGTCCCGAAGACGGAATCCGCTCAGCCCAATCTGTTGCGCAGGGGTCGAGTTGTGAAGACGTTCGCCCTGGGATACTCGCCGTAGGTGGACAGCAGCGTTGGCGAGCCCGGTCGGTTCCCAATCGGAGCGTTCATTCCCGGGGCCAAGCAGTATGTAGCTCGACTCACGCTACCTGCCGGATCGGCCTCGAGTCCAGCTCGCGCTGAGTCACATCTCTTGAAAGTTTCGTCACGCCGCGTAGTATGGCCTATCGAGCCTGATCGGTATCACCGGAAGCAACTTACGAACGTGCTGCACGCATCCAGAGCACAACGTCCAGATAGCGCAACAGGCTGGTGTCCGCGATCTCGTCGGGTATCCCAGCACGCGCATATCGAGAAGGCCGGGGCCGGTGTCTTCGTCCTCGTCGAGGGCGGGAGGAGCATCCTCGTCGTCGAGGCTTGGCACCACGGGACGTCCCAGCCTGCCTTCAGCAGCTCGACGATCAGGTCCGGCAAGTGCTCCGCGGCGGCCGCGTCACTCATCGGCTCCGGTGCAGTCAGTTCCAGCCACACGGCGTACGGCAAGACCTACCCTCCCAGTCACTCACATTCCGGCCACGACCCGGTGCCAGTTCATGGGCGAAGGCGACATGCCGCTGGGACCGTTTCCGCAAGCTCGGGTTGATGCAATTGCAGTGGGGGTCTGAACTCGGGGTGGTTGAGTAGTTTCCCGCTTGGCGCGGCCTGTGGATGATCTTACTGTCGTCCGGGTGGGTATTCAGCACGACAAGGAAGCGGTTGAGCTTCCGCGGACTGGCCTCCGGGCTTCGAGGCTGGGCTGCGGTTTGGTGGCCTTGCTGGGCTTCGGTGTCGTGGCGACCTTGATCATGACGCTCGCGGTGGCGGTGATCCCGTTCCCGTGCGAGAGCTTCGAGGCGATCTGCGGCAAACAAGATCTGGTCGCGTACATGCCGATGGTCGCGACGATCGTTGGTGTGGTGGGCGCCGGGATCGGCGGGGGGATCGCGCTCCGTCGCCGGCGTAGGTCGGGGCCGTGGGTTCTTGGTGCGTGGCTGTTGGTGTTCGCCGGGTGCGGGTATTCCTGTTCCGTCCTCAGCGCCGAGCCGGATACCGCGGCACGGAACGCGAAGACGGCGGCGGATCGGGAACAGCGGATCGTGGCGATGCGGGCACGACCGGACTTCGAGACCGTCAAGGCCCGCTACCGGCAGATGCACCAACAGCTTGCTGACGCGGCGGCCGCCGCTGTGCCAGGCTTAAGTTGGCCAGCTGAGGACGCTCTGCTCGACGGGAGCCGTAGTGGGTGCGACCGGGACACTCCGCACGGCCGTGGCTACCGCGGCACCGGTAGCGCCTCCACCGCCGGATACACGGTAATTACCGAGCCACAGTGGACCGCTCTCGAGTCTGCGCTCCGGGAGGTCGCCGGACAATATGGTTTCACCGGCCCGCCGAGCCACCGGCGGACAGGCCCGAACGATCCGCAACCACCTGGATTCGTATGGACATCCCCGGAAGGAGCCCGCATCGAGGGCGATTTGACCCGGTTCGACCACGGACTCTCCTTGTCCTTCAGCACACCGTGTTTTCTGCCGAAGGCCCAGCGCTGACGGAAGGTCTGATCAGATGCGTGCGGCGGGACACGCCGGCGTGTTCGTGCAACGATGGTCTGCACCTCGACGAGCCCGGCGGCCTCGCGACCGGCATCTGCGCACCCGCCGCAGGGCGCTCCCCGGGTGCTCCTGTGCCGAAGCATTGCCCGGCACAGGCAGGCACTAGACGGCACTCGAAGGTGAACGCCTCTCGTGTCAACCTGCGCTAGCGATGCGGAGTGACATTGAGTGGCACTCGGCGACACCGGGTAGCCGCAAACTTTTAATCCGTAGGTTCTGGGTTCGAGCCCCAGGCGGCCCACTCTTTCGCCTGGTCCACCTTCGTGGGCCGCTCAGGGCGACATCATCTCCCCGGTTTATCCCCGGGTTTGAGGTCGGGCTGCTGGACGGTTGAGGCCGGATGTCACTCCGAGTACGGTGCCGAGTGTGCACTGTGACCAGGGGGAGACTGCGTCGCGGTTGGTGGTAGTGGCTCGGCAGGTATGGGCTGGGAGCCGCGGCCCTCGTGACTTCATGGACACGTTCGCCGGAACGGTGGTGTTCTCGCAGCGCCCGGAACGGCCCGCGTTGCTGGTGACCGGCCTTGGTGACCAGGGGCGCTGGACGGTCGCCTTCTCGACCATCGAACGTTTGGCCGCCTATGCGGGTGAGTGTGACTACTTCTCGACGACGGGCGCGGATCTGCTGGAACTGATCCCTCCGGGTGTCGGTCTCATGGTCGACCCTGGGGATGAGCACCGGTTTCCTGTCCTGTCCCGGATGGCGCCGGATGTGGTCACGCGGGCCTGGGCGCGGAAGTTCACCGCACGGCAGGGCAGGGCGACCGTCTGATCGGTACGAGGTCTGCGTTGGTGGAGGGGGAATGAAAGGTGGATGGTCCAGGGTTCCATGTCGAGATCGAGGTACTGGAAAGTGCTTCGAAAAGTATGGGCGAGATCGTGTATGACCAAGACAGCTTCGAGCTGCGAGGGTTGTGCGGCGACACCCCGATGTACGGCCACGACGGTGTCCATGACGCGTTGGCGGAATTCTGCGGCCGGTGGAGCATCGGGCTCGACGCGTTGTCCGACCGTGCCCGCGATCTGGGCGATCTACTGGGTAAAGCAGCGAAGGCATACCGCGAGGTCGAGCACGCCAATCTCGATGCGTTGAAGGGCGATCCTGGTCTGGAACCGATCGCCCCGGATCGGGCGTCGTCCGGGCCGATCCGATGACCGCCGAGTTGGGGCAGACGACCGATCCGAAGGCGCTGGTGCCCGGCAATCCGGACGCGGTGTTCGAGAACGCCCGGGTGCTGCACGAGCGAGCACGGGATGCGCTGGCCGCGGGTGGCGCGCTGCAGCGGATCGACACCGGGGCATGGCAAGGGCCCGCGTCGAACCGGTTTCATGAGGACCACCAGACCGAGGTGCCGCGCTGGGGCGGCGCCGGCGACTCCTTGGAAAACGCGGCATCGGCGTTGGCCGACTTCGCGAATTGTCTTGTCTGGGCGCAAGGCCAGGCCACGGAGGCGATCGCTCGATGGCAGCAGGGCGACGCCGAAACCCGACAGGCCAAGGAAGCTCACGGCAACGCAGTGGCCGAGGCCGAAGCACAGACGAGAGCGAACGCCCAGAGGGGCGACCCGACGGTGGTGCAGGCCTCTCCGTTCACCGACCCGGGTGAAGCGAAGCTCCAAGCGGCTAGAGACATCCTTGGCCGCGCCCGTCGTCAACTGGCCAATGTGGGCAACCTGACGGCTGACGCACTGCGCTATGAAGCCGCCGTAGCGCCCCAGGATTCGTCGAAGCAGTCAGATGCGAACTTCTACGGTGGCATGCTGGACAGCCTCCAAGGCCTTGCCGAAGGCGTATGGGGTGCGATCAGCGACCCGGGCGGCACTGTCGCCGCGATGGCGCACAACATCGCGCATCCGGTGGACACCCTGAAATCCATGGTCGCGTGGGACGACTGGGCCAACGGCCGCGGAGACCGCGCACTGGGCAAGATCACCGCCGACTTCATGATCGCCGCGACCACACTGGGCGCCGGCAAACTGATCAAGGACGGTCTCCGGAAGCACGGCGATGACGAACCCGGCGTCGGGTCGCATGTGGACGGTGGCTCGCCGGACATGCCGACGAGTTTCGCGCCGACCGACGCTACACGGGGCAGGCGGCATCTATCGCGACCCGAACTCGACCCCTTCGAAGCGAACAACGTGATGCTGGACCGCATCGACAAGGCATTGGCCGAAGGAAGACCGTTGTCCGAGGCGCAGACGAACTTCATGCGCCACGAAACAGTCGAAGCGAAACTGATGGACGACGGAATGGGCTACGACGAGGCACACGCGGAGGCGTTGAAGTCTCATCCTCCAGGCAAGAACTATGATCCCGACGTGATCGATCAATCGCCGGAGTTCGGTCCCTGGTGGCGGAAAATGAACGGATTGGGGCCACGATGAGCGTCGTGAACGTCGAGCGTCACGGCATGGTCGCGATCGGCGAGGGCGACCATGCCGCGGCGTACAAAGCAACGGAATGGCTGAAGTCCTCGCGAACAGCATCAGCCACGTCCCGGCCGGTGATGCCCATCCGGATCCATGTCGAGTCGTTGCGCAGGTTCGGAGGACTCGCTCCACGCGCCCTCATCGGCGGGCAGTTCGTTCCCGGCCCCGGCGACCGGACGGAAATCAGTGTCGGCGTGGCGGGTTTCGGGCTGTTCGACGCCGATGACGAGCCGACCTGCCCCAGTGGACTCTGGAGCCAGCCGTTCACCATCGGCCTGCCGGGCGAATTCGCCGGACCGGTGGCGAAGGCCCTGGGCGAGGGAACTCGGCTTCCGCCAGGAACACTGACGATCGACCGGGCAGGCTTTGATCTGATGAACTCCTCGGAAATGATCTTCGCGCAGACGGTGTCCGTTCTCCAGGCCGTGTTGGCCGCTCACCTCGGTGGCGAAGATGTCGAAGAGGCGGCCCGTGCGGTAATGCGCGTCTGGTGAACCCGTTGTACAGCCGGATGTCCTGACGCGGAACAACCTCTCCGGCGTCGGGGCGTCTCTTGATCATGGACCTGAAGCGCGTATCCCGCCGAGTCGTCGCCCTGTCCGCGGCCTTCACTGCCGCACTGGTGGTCGTGGCCACCCCTGCGTCCGCGGTCGACGACCGGGTGGCGGCGCTGGCTCACTGGACGCCGGAGCGGATGCGTCAGTGGGTGGGCGAGGAATGGCTGCCGCCCGCCGAGAAGATCGGCCGCGTGTGGGAGGGGCCGGTGCCGCCGGGGGTCGGACGGCTGTTCTTCACCGCCGAGCCCGGTGTCGACGGATCCTGCACGGCGACGGTGGTTCCCAGTTCCAGCAAGGATGTGGCGTTCACCGCCGGGCATTGCGTGAACGGCGGGCTGGACCGCTACGACAACCCGATCAAGATCGTCAACGTCGTGTTCGTGCCGGGTTACGACCGCGGCGCGGCACCGCACGGGGTGTTCGCGGCCCGGGCGTTCGCCTGGTCGGGTACCTATCCGGGGCCGATGAGCGGGACGGACGACGACGCGGTGATCGCGCTGGATCCGGTCGGTGGTCACCACGTCGCCGATGTCGCGGGCACTCAGGACATCTCGTTCGGAGAGCTACCGTCCACTGTGGACACGACCATGCTCGGATACCCCGTCTCCCAAGCCGCCGCCGGTGAAGCGTTGTTCTCCTGCGTGCGGCCCGCCGAACGCGAGGTCAACTCGGTCAACACGACGTGGAAAACGGATTGCGATCTGGCGGGCGGTTCCAGCGGCGGGCCGTGGCTGCGGAACTTCGATCCCGCCACCGGCAAGGGGACGATCTTCAGCGTCACCAGCCGAGGGACGATGACCGAGGACGGGACGACCACGGATCTGAGTGGCGCCGCTTTCACGGAGCCCGTGCGGAACCTGTACGAGCGGGCAGGTGAACTCTGATCTCGCGGGAAACTGTTCGCGCGATCGTGTTACGCGGGCACATCGCTTTATCGCTCGCGTGTGGTCAATTCGAGTGGATCCGCCTTGTGTGTATTGACCGGGGTATCGCGCTGACTCGAACTGGATAACTGCTGGTCAGAGCGCGAAGATGGCTGCTTGTTTCGTCGAAGGGGGCGTATTTCGGCCAGGGGTGCGAGGTGCCTGTCGAAGTGCGTGGTTATGGTCTTTTCACGGCACCGAATCGCTGATGCCGGCCGTGCCCCAACTCGACGAGTAATCGGAGCCAATCGCTGTGACGGACGTGGGAGCCCAGACGATCGACGCGGCGCGCGCCGGTCGTTTCGTGGCTCGCGCGCTCGCCGTGATGGGCGGTGTCGTCGCGGCATGGCTCGCCGGCGACGCTTCCGCGAGCGCCGACACCGTGCCGACCGGTTTCGATCTCCCGACGGCGATCGGTGAAATCGACCAGGCTTCCCCTATCACGCAGGGAACCGTCGACAAAGTCAGCGACGTTGTCAGTCGCGTTGCCGGTCCGTCGGATGATCTCGCCGGAATACTGAAGCCCGCGATGGGCGTCGTAACGGCGACAACCGAGCGCGTGACGGAAACGCCGTTCGACATTGTCATCCTGCGGCCGACGCCCGAGGTCGTTCCCGGCCCCGTCACCGCTTCGCCCGTCGACAGTTCTGTGACCGCATTGGTCCCCGCCACGGTCTTCGCCGACACGGCTGAACCGTCCGGCTCGCCGTGCCGGTGTGAGACCGCCGTCGAGCATCCGGCTCCGGCTCCGGTGACGTCCCCGCCACCTTCCGATCACGACGCGTCGATACCGAATCCGCCGTGGTCGCCGATGTCAGCCTTGGGAACAGCGACGAGCGTCACCACCGCGTCCGGTGGCGACCACATGGGTTGCGCCGTCCTACCGGGCCGTGTGGCCTGGGGCATCCCGCTTTCGCCGGGGTGCCGCGACTTCGGGCACCAGGCCGTCCGAGCCGTGTCGATCCGGCCGGGCGTCACACCCGGCTGATCGCGCCGCGACCCTTCTCATCGGGTTTCTCCCTGCTGTCGCGGCATCGGCCTTCGCCGGATTCCGGCCACGAACCACTTTTTCTTATGCTCAAAGGAGTATTCGTCATGCAGAACTGGGTTAAGTACATCCTTCAGGCCACCCTTGCCAGTGGTGGCCTGCTGATGCTGGGTACGGGCATCGCCTCGGCGACCGAGAACGTCAACCCCGACCTGCCGGCATCCCCGCTGGACCAGCAGACCACCGCTCCGGTGACGAGCGGCCTGTCCGAGGCCTTGCGTCAGCTGGACACGGCGGCGCAGGACTCGGTGCGGCCCGCCGTGGACACGATGGTCACCGACGTCCCGGCCGCGGTGCCTCCCACGACGACCCCGGTCGGACCGGTCTACCCGGTGCCCGCGGACCTGCTGGACCTCCTGCCGCCCAAGGTCACCAAGGTCGCCGAAGACCTGCCGGAGCCGGACCTGTACAAGCCGCTCGGTGCCGAGCTGAGCGCGACCCAGCTGCCTGTCCTGCCGGTCCTCCCTCGCGTGGAGCACGTCGAGGACGCGCTCGCGGGGCACGAGCCGGCCATCCCCGTCCAAAGTGAACTGGCGGTTCCGCTCGTTCCGTTGAGCGGCACCGTCGCCTCCGACCCGCTCAACGCCGACTCCGGCACCCGGGTGACCGCCGTCCACGCAGAGGCGCCGCAGGTCGCGAACACGAACGAGGCCCCTCGCCCGACGCCGATGCCGGCGATGACCGCCGTGCCGGGCCAGCCTCAGCGCGCAGACAAGGCCGATTCCGAGCTTCCTCTGGTCGGCGGGCTCCTTCCCGCGCACACGGGCACGAGCGGCAACTTGCCCGTGCTCGGTGGGCTCCTTCCCGCGAATACAGGAACGAGCGGCAACTTGCCCGTGCTCGGCTCGTTGTCCCAAGGCGGTTTGGCGCAGCAACTGACCGGTCCGGCGGAGAACCTGCTCCGTAAGTAGCGCTCGCCAGGATTCATTGCGGACCAGAGGCCCGGGTACACCCGTACCCGGGCCTTTCGCTGTCCACGCGCGCTGCGGGATGTCGAGACGTCCGGAGCGGCTCCGACCCTTCGGTGAGAGCGCCGGACGGCGGCGCCACCGAAGCGAAGGAGGCCTTGCGATGAGCAAGGTGGTGCTGGACGTGTCGACGGTGGCCCCGACCCTCGCGTTCACCTCTTCGGCGACAACGGCGGCACGTTCGCTTTCTGCGGGCTGGAGACCGCGCTCCGGCGTGCCAAGGCCGCCGCGGGCGACAAGGACGTCCTGGTGATGGGTGAGGACGTCGCCGGGCAGGTGCTCGCCGCGGGACTGCTCGACGAAGTCCACCTCCACCTCGCCCCCGTGGTGCTGGGGCAGGGAACCGGCCTGTTCGGCTGACGTCTCGGCGAGCTGATCCCGCAGGGTGAACCCGTCGCGGGGGCCGCTACTCACCTGCGCTTTCGCAGCCGGGCTCGGTGAGTGAGCTCACCGACGACGCGCTGCCACGCCGGTGACGCCTCGGAGATCCGGGAAACGACCAGTTCGAGGTAGCCCGGCCGCCCGCCATCGCCCTTGTGATCGATCTCCCAGGCGTCCAGGTCGTCGATGAGCCGGTCGAGGCGCGGATCGCGCGGATCCCAGCCGATCGCCTGGTCACAGGCGAGATAGACGCGCAGCGTCTCGGGGTCGTCGAAGGCGGCGTTCTTCTCCCGTAGCCGCTCCGGCACGACGTGCGGGTCCAACGCGCGCATCAGGATCCACGCGTCGCGTTCGAGCAGGACCCGCTGTTCGCTGACCCCCAGATCGCGCATCCGGTCCAGGAGGGCGACCACGCCCGGAGGCAGGACCAGCCGTTCGCCGACGGCCAGTTCGGCGATCCGGAGGCGGTTTTCGGCGAGCTGGTCGATCTTGCGCCGCAGCTCGGCGTCGATGTCGGCGATGGCGGCGGCGAACTCGGCGGGCCGGGCGTGCAGCAGCGCGTCGATCCGGGCCAGCGGCACCCCGGCGTCGGCGAGGGTCCTGATCCGGATGAGGTCCACCGCCGCCTGCGCGCTGTACCGGCGATAGCCGGAGGCGTCGCGTCCGGGCTCGGGCAGCAGGCCGACGTGGTGATAGTGACGGACGGCACGCACGGTCACCCCGGCGGTCGCCGCGAGCTGGCCGATCGTGAGCACCCGTTCTCCCTGTCGCCGGAAACCGCCGCCGAGTCTAGGAGCGGTCGACGACATCGCGGATCGCCTGGGCCACGGCATCGGGACGGTCGAAGCAGAGCCGGTGGTGCAAGGTGTCGGTGAGGACGCGCTGCTCGCCGCGGGAGACCCTGCTCACCAGGGCCGCGTCCATTTTCGTCTTGCCGTCGTGCAGCTCCCGGGACAGCTGTTCCGGCTGGGCGGGGTCGGTGCCCACGACGGTGAGCGCGATCACAGGGACGTCGGGCAGATCCGGCCCGGCTCGGAGCTCGGCGGCGAGTTCGACCAGGCCGGTGCGTTCGGCGACGCCGGCGCGGAGCCAGTCGTCGCTCACCTTGGCCTCTATCAGGGCCTCTCGTACGTGGTCCGGATAGCCGGTGCGCAACTCGGCGTACGTCTCGCGGAGGACCGGACGCAGCTCGTCCAGCCGGTCGAGATCGGGTGCCGTCCGCTCGGCCTCGGCCAGGCTCGCCGAGGGAGGCATGAAGTCGTCCCAGGCGGGGTGGAGGGCGTCCAACCAGACCAGTCCCGCCACCTCTCGCGGGTGAAGCTGCGCGAACCCGTGCGCGTAGAGGCCTCCGAGGGAGTGCGCCGCCAGGACGTACGGGCCGGGGATGTCCAGGGCGAGCAGCAGTTCGTGGAGCTCTGTGGCCACCTCGGCGGCAGTGCGCGGCAGCGGGAGGGGATCGCTGTAGCCCGTGCCGCCGCGGTCGTAGACCACGGCGGTGGTGAACCGCGCGACCTCCTGCTGGACCCCGAGGTAGTCCAGGCCGACCGCACTGGCGCCCGGAAGGAACACGACGGCCGGTCCGCCGTCACCCGATCGGTGCAAGAAGAGGCGGCGGCCGTCGAGCTCCTGGAAGCCCCCGATCGGCGGCGCGAACCGGGCCGGGGAAGTGCTGTCGTTCGTCATGTGGGAAGCCTCCGGCCCTGACGCTGGGTCAAGGTCAAGGCTTCGGGTCGAGATCTTTGGCCTGACCTGCGGAAAGATGACCCTCCACCAAACTTTTCCGGGACACGACGTGTGCGGCTCGGGAAGACCTGCGATAATTACCAGTGAGATCGGGGCATCGAATGGGCTCAGACTCGCTATGAAGAGCAGGTAAAAAGTATGGCTCAGGGCAGCGTTAAGTGGTTCAACGGCGAAAAGGGCTTCGGCTTCATCGCTCAGGACGACGGTGGACCGGACGTTTTCGTGCACTACTCGGAGATTCAGGGCAACGGCTTCAAGTCCCTGGACGAAGGGCAGCGCGTCGAATTCGAGATCGGCCAAGGTCAGAAGGGCCCCCAGGCCCAGCGCGTCGTCGCCATCTGACGTTTTTTCACACCGAAGGCCCCTACCCTCTCCGGGTGGGGGCCTTCGGGCGTTTCAGGTGGTCGGGGACGTCTGCCCGGGAGTGTGTCCAGGCTCATCCGCGGGCTGGACGACGGGCTCTGGAGCTCGTGTTCCGGCTACCGATATCGTCAAGGGATGCTTGTGATCGTTCGTGAGCACGCGTGCGGCCGGACACGGTGAGCCGCTCCGCCACGGAGCCGGAACAGGTCGGTCGGAAGGTGCGGCTGCGCGAGGTCGGCCTCCGCGACCGCCGGGTCCTGATGGGCTTCGACCGCGACATGGCCCGTGAGGCGACGCCGCTGATCGGTGGCGGGCACCGCCATTGGGCCTCGCACCGTTCGGGTTCGGCGGGTGACGATATTCACTTCGGCATCGAGACGGTGCGCGGGCGGATGCTGGTCGGCTCGGTCTGCACCATCGGCGCGGACCCGGTGACCGGCCTGTTCGGCTACGGCATCGGGATCGCCCCTCGCCACCAGCGCTGCGGCTACGCCACGGACGCGATCACCGTTCTCCTGGCGCATATGTTCGAGCAACGCGGCTTCCGTAAATGCGAGGTCAGCGTGTACGGCGGCAACCTGGCGTCCCTTTCGCTGCACGGCGGTCTGGGCTTCCGCGAGGAAGGCAGGCTGCGCGACACCGAAGTGGTGCGCGGCGAGATCAAGTACCTGGTCCGGATGGGGATCACGGCCGAGGAATTCGCCGCCCGCCCCTCCGACGGCTCGGACGACCTCGGACGGCGCGGTCAGCACCGGCGGCCCCGCCGCGGCAAGCACTGGCGCGCGCCCGCCACGGTCAGCGGCTGATCATCCCGGACTCGTAGGCGAAGACGACCGCCTGGACGCGGTCGCGGAGGCCGAGTTTCGTGAGGATGCGGCCGACGTGGGTCTTCACGGTCCCCTGCGAGAGGTACAGCAGCCCGGCGATCTCGGCGTTGGACAGACCGCGGGCCAGCTGCTCGAGCACTTCGTGTTCGCGGCCGGTGAGCAGGGCGAGCCTGGCGTCCGGCGACGGCGCGGGCAGGCCGGTGACCACGCGGTCGAGCAGCCGACGGGTGACGGTGGGCGCGAGCGTGGCTTCTCCGGCGGCGACGACGCGGACGCCGGAGATCAGGTCCGGCGCCAGCGCGTCCTTGAGCAGGAAACCGCTGGCCCCCGCCTGGAGCGCGGCGTAGACGTACTCGTCCAGGTCGAAGGTGGTCAGCACCAGGACGCGGGCGCGGTGGGCCGCGGCGATCGCGGCGGTGGCCTCGACGCCGTCCATCTCGGGCATCCGGATGTCCATGAGCACGACGTCGGGATCGACGTCCGCCACCATCCTGACGGCCTCCGCGCCGTCGCCTGCCTCGCCGACGACGTCGATGTCGTCGGCGTTGTCCAGGATCATCCGCAGGCCGGTGCGCACGAGCGTCTGGTCGTCGGCGATGACCACCCGGATAGTCATGACGGCAGGCTCGCGCGGACGGCGAAGCCGTGGTCCGGACGCGGTCCCGCGTCGAAGGTGCCGCCCAGTACGTTCACTCGTTCCCGCATTCCTTCGAGGCCGTGCCCGGTGCCGGACGGTGGTACCGCCGCGACGCCGTCATCGGTCACCTCGATGTCCAGCGCGCCGGGTCCGTAGCGCATCACGATAGTCACCGACGCGTCCGGACCGGCGTGTTTCAGCACGTTCGTCAGTGCCTCCTGCACGATCCGATAGGCCGCCAAGTCCACAGTGGACGGAAGTGGCCGGGGTGCCCCTTCGACCACGAACTCGACTGGCGTACCCGCGGCGCGGATGTCGGCGGCCAGCCGCGGCAGGCGTTCCGCGCCCGGCTGGGGTTCCCAGTCCGGCGTGTCGTCGCCGAGCGCGCCGAGCAGCCGCCGGATCTCGCTCAAGGCGGTCCGCCCGGTGCCGACGATGGCGTCCAGCGCCTCCCGCGCTCGCTCGGGCCGCCGCTCCAGCTCCGCCTGGGCGCCTTGGGCCTGCAGCACCACCACCGAAAGCGCGTGCGCGACGACGTCGTGCAGTTCGCGGCTGATCCGCCCGCGTTCGGCGGCGACGGCCAGCGCGGCCTGGGTGTCGCGCTCGCGCTCGAGATCGGCGGCCCGCTGCTCCAGGACCGAGAGCCGGATCCGGCGCTGCCGCGTGTTCAATCCGGCCAGCCAAGCCACCGCGAGCGAGAGGCCGATGCCTGCGAACCCGCCCCAGTCCTGGACCTGGCGATGGTCGTCGTCGAGGTCGGTGGGTGGTGCCAGCCGATCGATGATGATGATCCGCGGCGGTTCCGGATCCGACGTCCGCGAGTTCGTTTCGGCGGCATGGAACGACCACGCTCCGGCGACGAGCAGGCCCGCCGCCAGCAGAGCGAGGGAAAGCCGTCGCGACCCCCACGCCGCGACGGAGAAGAGACCGATCAACGCCACGAAGTCGACCGGGCGGAGATCGTTGCCCATGGCCAGATGCAGGAGGGAGACCGTCGCCCCGGCCGCGAACGTGATCGTGGGGCTGCGGTGCCGGATCAGCAAAGAAGCCAAGGACACCAAGGAGGCAAGCCACCACTCGAAACCCTCGGGGTCATCGGCGGTGACCACAGTGGACAGTCCGATGAGTACGGTCAGTCCGAGGTCCACGGCCTTCGGGTGACTCCTGAGGATGGCGAGCACCAGCCGAGCGTAATCCCGGATCGGACGGAGCGGATCCACCTCGCGGCAGACCCCGGCATACGACCTGCGACAGACGCGCGAATACGGCGCCGGGTCGCAGGCTGGTGGCGGAAGATCCTCGACAGAAACGGAATCCTCATGAGAAGGCTTCTCGTCGCGCTGGTCGCCCTCGCCGCCATGGTGCCCTTGGCGAGCCCGGCTTCGGCGGCCGCGGCGTCCTTGACGTTGCCGCCGCCGACCGGTCCGCATCCGGTCGGCTCCACTGATCTGCACTTGGTCGACTCCGTGCGTCAGGACCCGTGGGTGCCGACGGGGCCGCGCGAGCTGATGGTGTCGCTGTTCTACCCGGCGCTGCCGTTCGGCCCGAAACGCCCGTACCTCACGTTGGCCGAGGCCAAGGCGTTCCTGACCGAATCCGGCGTCCCCGACGTCGATCCCGCGCGGCTCTCCGGGATCCGGACCAGCGCGCGGGTCGACGCCCCGCCCCTGCCGGGAAAGCGCGCGCTGGTCGTCCTGTCGCCGGGATTCGGCAAACCGCGCATCACGCTCACCGGGCTGGCGGAAGAGCTGGCGAGCAAGGGTTTCGTGGTCGCGCTGATCGGCCACAACTACGAATCCCACGGCACGGCCTTCCCGGACGGGCGCGTCACCGAATGCGCCGCGTGCGGATCCGAGTCCACGCTGATCCCGCCGATCCGATCCGCGGACGTCTCGTTCGTCCTCGACACGCTGACCAAGCCCTCGTCGCCGTGGTCCCGGCTGATCGACCGAGCGCGGATCGGCATGGCCGGGCACTCCATCGGCGGCTACAGCACGCCCACGGCGATGGTCGCCGACCAGCGGATCCGCGCCGGCGCCGACCTGGACGGCAGGCTGTGGTCACCGGTCCCCGCGTCCGGGATCGACCGGCCGTTCCTGCTGCTCGGCCGCGAAAGCGAGTACACCCCGGCCGGTCCGGACACAACCTGGGCGGGCAGTTGGCCGAACCTCACCGGCTGGAAGCGCTGGATCAGTGTCGCGACGGCCGGGCACGCGTCCTTCACCGACGTCGGCCCGCTCGGCGAGCAGCTGGGCCTCGCTCCGCCCGGCACCCTCGGCGGCGACCGCGGATTGGCACTGACCAGGGCTTACATCTTCGCCTTCTTCGACAAGAACCTGCGTGGCGGACGTCAGCCGTTGCTGGACGGACTGGTGGCGGGCAACCCCGAGATCAAGTTCTGGAACCGACCCCGGTGAGGCCGGTGGAAACCTGCCAGAGCCGCGCGGCCTCACCGGCGTCGATCGCGAAGGGGCGCACTCCCACCCACTCGCCCTCTTCGGCGGCGATCTCGGCGACGTCGCAGTCCTCGCAGTAGAGCCCGCCCATGCCGGCCAATTGTGGTGACGTCGCCGCCCAGACCTGGGTGGCGGCGCCCTGCTCCGGCGACTTGAAGTCCGGGTCGGCCTGGTCTCCGTTCTCGTCGATCCAGCCGAACCCGACCATCTCCTCCTGCCGCAGATGACGCTGCAGGGGAGTGAGGATCGCGCCCGGATGCAGGCTGAACGCGCGGATCCCGTGCTCGGCGCCGATCGCGTCCAGATGCACCGAGAACAGCACGTTCGCGGTCTTGGCCTGGCCGTAGGCGAGCCAGCGGTCGTAGCCGCCCTCGAACTGGACATCGTCCCAGCGCATCGGGGACGAGTGGTGACCGGAGGAGGCCACCATGACGACCCGGGCGCCGCCGTCCGCCGTCAGCGCCGGCCAGAGCCGGTTCACCAGGGCGAAGTGGCCGAGGTGGTTGATCGCGAAATGCGACTCCCAGCCGGGGCCGACCCGCCGTTCCGGCGCGGCCATGATCCCGGCGTTCGCGATCAGGATGTCGACGGAACGTCCGGTGCCGAGGAACCGGCGGGCGAAGGTCTCGACACTCGTCAGGTCGGCGAGGTCGAGCTCGCCGACCTCGGTACCGGAGATCCCCGCGAGGGCCGCCTCCGCGTCGGCCGGACGGCGGGCGGGGACGACCACGTGCGCTCCGGCGTTCGCCAAGGCGCGCGTGGTTTCCAAGCCCAGCCCCGAATATCCGCCGGTGACGATGGCTAGCCTGCCGGAGAGGTCGATTCCGCGCAGGACCTCTTCGGCGGTGCTGCGGGCGCCGAAGCCGGAGCCGATCTTGTGCTGTGAGGTGGTCATGCGGCGAACGCTAGGAGCTAGAGGGCTCTCTAGGTCAAACGCTATCGTCGGCCACGTGACGGAACTCGCGATCGGCAAGGTCACCGACCGGACGGGCCTCAGCGTGCACGCGCTTCGCTTCTACGAGAAGGAAGGGCTGCTCGCGGGGCCGGTGAAACGGGATGCGAACGGCCGCCGCGTGTACACCGAGCACGACGTCGAATGGATCCTGAACTGCACGAAGTTCCGGGCGTCCGGGATGCCGCTCGCCACGATCCGCGAGTTCGCCGAGCTCGTCCGGCAGGGGCCGGGTAACGAGGAAAAGCGGCTGGACCTGCTGCGGGAGCACCAGAACACCGTCCGCGACCGGATCGCCGAACTGGCCGACTGCCTGGAGTTGATCAGCAGGAAGGTCGAGGTTTACGAGGAGCATGTCGCGCGGGGGACCGCTAGCGATCTCTGGCGCTGATGTGTCCACAATGGACAGACGACGCCACCCGATCGGTGCAACGTTTCGCCTGGCTATCGGTCGTGGCGGCCCCTAGGCTCTCCCGCTTGTGACCTGCGAGGTGAGGCGATGAGGTCCTTCGGCGCGGTGGATCCGGTCAAGATGGCGCTCGCGGGACTCACCACGATGGCACTCGGGATGGCGGCGGCGCTCAACGCCGACGCCCTGCCGGTGATCGGCGGCGGCACCACTTATTCGGCCGAATTCTCCGACGCGGGCGGGCTGCACGAGGACAACGACGTCCGGGTCGCCGGGGTCAAGGTCGGCAAAGTGTCCGAGATCGACCTCGAAGGCGATCGTGTGCGCGTCTCGTTCCGGGTGAAGGACGCGTGGCTCGGCGACGCCACGAGCGCGTCCATCCGGATCAAGAACGTCCTGGGGCAGAAGTACTTGGCGCTCGACCCACGCGGTGAAGCGGTCCTCGATCCTGGCGAACCGATCCCGCTGCGGCGAACCACCGCGCCGTACGACGTCCTTGAAGCGTTTCGGGATCTGTCGAAAACCGTCGACGCCATCGATGTCGACCAGCTCGCCAAGAGTTTCGACGCCATCTCGGCCACTTTCGCCGACACGCCCGCCGACGTCCGCGCCGCACTCGACGGGATTTCGAAGCTGTCCGGCACCATCGCCTCCCGCGACCGGCAACTCCGGACACTGGTGGCGAACACGCGGCAGGTCTCGCAGACCCTCGTCGACCGCGACACCGAGGCCCAGCGGCTGATCCAGGACGGCAACGCGCTGCTGCGCGCGATTTCCACCCGGCAGCAGGCGATCAAGGACCTGCTCGACGGATCGAAACGGCTCGCGACCGCCCTCGACGGCATCATCGCCGACAACGACGGGCAACTCGGGCCGGTTCTCGAGCAACTCGACCGGCTGACGTCGATGCTCCAGCGCAACCAGGACTCGCTGGCCAAGGGCATCGCCGCGTTCGCTCCGGCGATCCGCGTGCTCACCAACGTCGCGGGCAACGGGCACTGGATCGACGGCTACCTGTGCGGGCTCGTCCTGCCGTCGTTCGGCCCGATCAACGAGAAGGGCTGCTTCGAGAAGTGACTCACCTCGTGAGTGGTAAGGGCGGTGGGTCTCTCACCGGCCGATGTTCCCAATGTCGCATTTGAGACGCTGAGCGCCTCAAATGCGACATTGGGAACCCCTGTGGGGCGTGAGGGTCACGTCACCGTTGCCGTACCCCTCAATGACCGTCCCTGCCAGTCGCTAGACGCTCGACCGGAGGAAGAGGGTGGGCGGCGGATGTTCCCAATGTGGCATTGGGGGCATCGATCGCGACGCGGTCGCGTGAGGATCGGCCGACCCGATCGTCAGGGCTTCGTCCGCCGCAGCCAGAACAGCCCGACCACCGGCAGCACCAGCGGGATGAACAGATAGCCCTGCCCGTACACCGACCACACGGTCGCGTGCGGGAAGGCCTCGCGGTCGAAGAGGCTGAACGTCCCGACGGTCAGCACGCCGAGCAGTTCGATCCCGCAGGCGACCAGCGCGATCCGCCACCATCCCGCGCCGCGGCGGGCCAGGGCGACGGTGGCCAGGAGATAGACGACGGCCGCGAAGGCGGAGAGGGCGTAGGCCAGCGGGGCCTCACCGAACTTGGTGCTGATCTGCACGGCGGCGCGTGACGTCGCCGCCAGCGCGAAGATCGCGTAGACGGCCACCAGGACGCGTCCCGGGCCGGAGGCCTTGTCCGTACGGGTGTCGGTAGCGGTGTCCACCGTGTTCTCCTCGGTTTCTTCAGGCACTCGCGCCCGCCCACACCTCGTGCAGCCGGAGCACCATCACCGGGATGGCGAGGCAGGCGATCCCGAGGATCGCGGTGCTCGACCGCGTGCGCTCGGCCAGTGCCCAGAACGTCCCGAGCGGGAGCACGACCAGGGAGCCGATCAGGTAGGCGAGATAGGTGGCCATGCTGCCTGGGCGGCCGCCGTCGATCAGCAGCACGACGCCGATGACGAGCTGGACCACCAGGAGGAGTTCGACGACGGCCAAGCCGGCGAGCAGCGGGTTGTCCGGCAGTTTCCTGCGCGCGGACTGCACGAAACTCCATACCGCGACCAACGTCGCGCAGATCGCGACGGTCACCGCGAAGCCTGTGATCACGCCCGCCTCCTTACCCGCTCCACCGGCGACAACGTACCTCCGGACGGGTCGCGCCCGACGGGCGACCGGTGGGGTGCGTGGCGGAGACCACGGAGGCGACCAGTGGTCCAGACCTCAGGTGAATAGATCACGAAGCGCGCTCGATTGGCGTTCGGCCAATTCGGTCGCGCATTATTGTGATCGGTGTCGGGACCAGGGATTACGTCGCACGTACGTTCCTGTTACACACCGACCGGGTGGTTGAAATCCGTGTTGATCTCACCCTGGGTACCCCTACCATTCGGTAGGTTTCGAATTCACGTCCCTGAACAGCCCATCCGAACCCCCGGTATGGCGGATTGGCCGTTTGCTGTCCGGCGGGTGGAATATTCCCCATCGCGATGGTGCACATGGCCCATCCGATTGGTGCGAAGGAGGGGGTGCTCGATGGACGTCCGATACGAAGCGTATTGCTTCGCCGATCCCCTGTTCTTCGATGAGCAGCGCGAAACCGGGGACGCCGCCGACGATTTCGCCTCCCTGCTGCCCGCTCCCGAGTCGGGCTGGCGGACCGGGGTGCGCGGAGTGTGGCGCATGATGCACCCTCTTGCTCGAAACCTTCCCTTGCAGGGCTGGAAAATCCACGTTTCAGCAGGATTGGGCAACGCTGAGCGAGTGCTCGTGAAGGTGCATGAGCATTGTCTTGAGCACAATCTGTCGTACAAGCACCTGCGTTCGCGGAGCACCCTGCTGGCCCGAAATTCCAAATATGCCCCGCGTGACGGAAGCGGCAAGTTACTGACTCTTTATCCAGCTGACAACAACGAGCTCGAGCGCGTTCTCGCCGAGTTGTCCGCGAAGCTCGACGGGGAGCCCGGTGCGTACATTCTCAGTGATCTCCGGTATGGTGCCGGGCCGCTCTACGTCCGCTACGGCGGATTCGCCGAACAGTGGGTCGAACTCGACGGAAAACGTGTCCTGGCGGTGCGCAAACCGGACGGAACGTTGGTCCCGGACAAGCGCGAGCCGACCTTCTCGGTACCCGACTGGGTGACGATTCCGGAGTTCCTCGCGCCTCATCTCGCAGCTCGCAAGGCCGGCGGCGCGGATCGGTTCCCCTATCAGGTGAAAAGTTCACTGCACTTCTCGAACGGTGGCGGCGTATACCTCGCCGACCGGAAGGACGACGGCGAAGAGGTGGTCCTCAAGGAGGCCAGGCCGTTCGCCGGCCTCGACCGCGACGAGATCGACGCCGTCGACCGCCTCCGCTGGGAGCACGAGGTGCTGGAGCGGCTGAAGGGCATCGAGGGCATCCCCGCGACCTACGACCGGTTCACCGTTTGGGAGCACCACTTCCTCGCCATGGAGTACATGCCGGGCGTTTCCCTCGGCAGCTGGCTCGCCCGCAACTACCCGCTCACCCGGCGGGACTGCACCGAGGACGACATCGTCGCCTACACCGAACGCGCCTTGGCGCTGGTCGACCGCGTGGCACGGATGGTCGACGAGGTGCACGACCGGAGGATCGTCTTCGGCGATCTGCACTCGATGAACATCCTGGTCGACGGCGACGACGACAAGATCGGGCTGATCGACTTCGAGATGGCCACGGACGCCGACAGCGGCAAACGGCCGGCGCTCGGCGCACCCGGGTTCCGCGCCCCGCGGGACCGGAACGGGTTCGAGATCGACGACTACGCGATCGCCGTGCTGAAGCTGTGGATCTTCTTGCCGCTCACCACGCTCCTCGAGCTCGCCCCGGCGAAGCTGCGCGGGCTCGCGGACTTCGTCCAGCGGCGTTTCGACGTTCCGGAGGGCTACGCCGACTCGATCGTCGCCGAGCTCGCGCCGCGGAACGCTCCGCCTCAGAGCGCGTCGACCGAGCTCGACCAGGAGAAGCCCGACTGGGCACTGGTCCGCAAGCAGATCACCGAGGGGATCCTCGCCTCCGCGACCCCCGAGCGCACCGATCGGCTCTTCCCCGGCGACATCGAGCAGTTCCGCGTCGGTGGTGCCTGCTTCGGGTACGGCGCGGCCGGTGTCCTCCACGTCCTGAACGCGGTCGGCGGGGAGCGGCATCCCGATCACGAACGCTGGCTGCTGGACTCGATCCGCCGCGATCCGCCGGATCGCCCGGGGTTCTACGACGGCTCGTACGGAATCGCGTACGTGCTCGAAGAGCTCGGGTATCGCGACGAGGCCACCAAGCTGCTGGCGTCGTCGGCGACGCTGGTCGAACAGACCACCGACCACAGCCTCGAAGGCGGCCTGTCCGGCATCGGGCTCACTCAGCTGCACTTCGCGGTGACCCGCAAGGACAACGAGTTCGGCAGGCAGGCGCTCGCCACCGCGGTCCGGCTCGCCGAGGCGCTCGAGACCGCCGCCCCGCCCGGCAAGTTCGCCAGGGCAGGCCTGCTCAACGGGTGGTCCGGGCCGGCGCTGCTGTTCGTCCGGCTGTTCGAGCGCACCCGTGAAGAGGGCTGGCTGTCCTTCGCCGACCAGGCGCTGGAGCGGGACATCGAGGAGTGCGCCGAGTCCGACGACGGCTCCTTGCAGGTCCGCGACGGCGAGTCCAGGACGCTGCCCTACGTGGGTGTCGGCGGCGCGGGGATCCTCATGGTCGCCGAGGAGCTGGCGAAGTACCGCCCGGACGCGAAGTCGCTGAAGAGCCTGCCCGGCCTTCGTGAAGCTTGTCGTGGCGAGTTCGTCATCCATCCCGGCCTCTTCTTCGGCCGATGCGGGCTGATGACCGCGCTCTCGATGGGTGCCGAACGGGAACAACGCGTCCTCGACACCATCGACCTGCATCTTTCCCGGCTGGCCTGGTACGCGATGCCGTACAAGGGCGGCCTGGCGTTCCCCGGCAACCAGCTGCTCCGGCTGTCGATGGACGTCGTCACCGGCGGCGCGGGCGTGCTCCTCGCCCTCGCCGCGACCCTCGACGGGAAGGCCTTGCTGCCTTTCCTGTCCCCCAGGACCACCGGCCACTGATGGCCGGCGGAAATAAGTAACCGATGAAAGGGAACACCATGGAACTGGTTCTCGACTTGCAGGCCCTGGAAGCCCCCGAGGTTCTCGAAGGTGGCCACGGCGGCGGCGGCGGGGGCAGCAACCTGAGCCTGCTCGCTTCCTGCAACAACAGCACCATCAGCCTGCTGACCTGCCACTGATCTCCGGCACATCGCTAGCTGATCACTGAAGGTGCGGGAGCGGCACAGGCCAAGTGCGCCGCTCCCGCGCTTTCATTTTGCCTTCCGGTTCGTCTCGATGGGATCACGGATTGAGGAGTGGAATGGCGGGGTCCGCCGATCGGCTGCTGGTCTCGGTGACCGCGCTCGATCGTCCCCGCCTGATCGCGCTGATCTTCTGCGCGCTCGCCGGGACCGCGGCGGGCCTGCTCCTGCCCGGCGCACTGGCCGAGGCGGTCGACGCCGTGGTGGCCGGACGCCCCAGCCTCCCCGAGGTCTCCTGGCTGATCGTCCTCGGTGTCACCGAGATCGCGGTCGGCCTGATCGGCGGGATCCTGACCGCGCGGATGACGGCCTACGCGACCGCGTGGCTGCGTCGCGAACTCACCGACCGCTATCTCGCGCTCGGCACCCGCTCGGCCTTCGCCGACGGCGACGCGATCAGCAGGCTCACCAGTGACTGCACCGGTGCCGGAATGGTCGCCTCGGTCGTCGTCCAGCTCGGGTCGACCACCCTGATCTCCGGCGGATCCGTCGTCCTGCTCGCGCTGATGGACTGGCGGCTCGCGCTCGTCTTCCTCGCCAGCATCCCGTTCGGGCTGATGCTGGCGCGCACGCATCTGAAGAACACCGCCGACGACGTCCTGACCTATCAAGAGGTCTCCGGCGAACTGGCGGCGAGGATGATCGACGCCGTCGCCGGGCTCCGCACGATCGCCGCGTCGGGCACCGCCGACCGCGAGGCCGAACGCGTGCTGCGGCCACTGCCGAAACTGAGCCTCGCCGGTCTGGGGATGTGGCGCACGCAGGCCAAGATGGTGTGGCGCTCGGGCCTGCTGCTGCCCGCGGCGGAACTCGCGGTGCTGGCCGCCGCCGGTTTCGGCGTGATGGAGGGCAGGCTGTCCGTCGGACAGGTCCTCGCGGCGCTCGGCTACGTCGCGCTCGGCATGGGCCTGATCACCCAGATCCCTTTGCTCACCACACTTTCCCGCGCGCGGTCGTGCGCGGAGCGGATCAGCGCGGTGCGGGAATCGCCGGTCCCCGAACCGGGTGACCTGGGCGTCGTCCCCGGGCGGGGCACGCTCGAACTGCGCGGCGTCACCGTCGAAGGCGCGCTGCGGGATGTCGACCTGCTCGTGCGGGGCGGCCGGTTCACCGCGGTCGTCGGGCGCTCCGGCGCCGGGAAGTCCGTGCTGGTCAACGTCCTCGGCGGGCTGGTGACCCCGGACGAGGGGACGGCGGTGCTCGACGGCCGTCCGCTGGAGAAGCTGCGGCCGTACGAGCTCCGCGCGGTCGTCGGGTTCGCCTTCGAACGTCCCGCGCTGCTCGGCGCGACCATCGGCGACGCCGTCGGGTACGGCTCGTGGGCCGGTGAGGCCGCCGTGCGCGGCGCCTGTCAGTCCGCGCAGGTCGACGACCTGATCGTCCGGCTGCCGAACGGATACCGGACGCCGCTTTCGGAGACGCCGCTGTCCGGCGGGGAGGCGCAGCGCATCGGGCTGGCGCGTGCGATAGCGCACGCGCCGCGGGTGCTCATCCTCGACGACGCCACCGCCAGCCTCGACACGGTCACCGAAGCCGCCGTCGAAGAGGCGATCGAACGCACCCTGCCCGGCCGGACCCGGGTGGTGGTGACGCATCGCGCGGCCACCGCCTCGCGGGCGGACGCGGTGGTGTGGCTGGAAGACGGCCGGGTCCGCGCGGTCGGTACGCACGCCGAGCTGTGGCGAGATCCGGCTTATCAAGCAGTTTTCACCGAGGGCGCGCAGTGAGCGTCTGGGGTCTCTACCGTTCGGCGCTGGCCGGGCAGTGGAGAGGCGGGCTGGTCCTGCTGGCCTGCTCCGTACTGGAGAGCGCGCCCGCGTTCTTGTCCGGGCGCCTGGTCGAACTCGCGGTTGACGAGGGGTTTGCCGCGGATCGGCCAGGCACCGGACTGCGTTGGCTCGCGATCTTCGGCCTGGTCGCGGTGATCGGCGCGCTCGGTTCGCGGCTGGTGTGGCATCAGCTCGGCAAGGTCGTCGAGCCGTTGCGCGACGCGCTGGTGACCGCCGTCGTGCGTGGGGTCCTGCGCGATCCGGCACCACCGCGGAACCAGCCGGACGCCAGCGGCGTCGCCCGCATCACCCAGCACGTCGAAGTGGTCCGCGACGCCACGGCCGGGCTCCTGGTGCAGGCGCGCGGGATGATCGTGACGACGGTGGCGGCGCTGGCCGGCCTGTTCACCGTCGCCGGTTCGCTCGCGCTGATCGTCGCGATCCCGGTGGTGGTCGCGATCCTCGTGTTCGCCTGCTTGCTGCCTTCGCTGGCCCGCCGTCAGCGCGCGCTCGCGCTGGCCGACGAGCGGACCGCCGAGGTCGCGGGCGCGTCGCTGTCCGGTATGCGCGACGTCGTCGCCTGCGGCGCGGAACCTCTTGCCGCGCTTGAGTTCTACGACGCCATCGACACACAGGCGAAGGCGGCCGTGCGGGTGGCGCGGTCCGGGGCGGCCCGGTCGGTGGTGATCGCGACCGGCGCGTTCGTGCCGCTGCTGCTGGCGTTGCTGGTGGCGCCGGGCATGGTCAAGGACGGCTCGCTCACGGCCGGGGCCGCGCTCGGCGCGCTGGTCTACCTGGCGACGACGATGCAGCCGGCGTTGCGGGGCTTGGCCGCGACCGCGAGCACCGTGGTGCTGCGGCTGATCGTCGCGCTGCGGCGGCTGGCGGAGACCGCGGAGGCCGAGCCGGAGGCCGACGGCACGGCCGAACCGGACGGGACCGCGATCTACGTGCGCGACCTGACCTTCAGCTGGGGCGCGGCGGCGGAACCGGTGGTGCGCGGTCTCGACCTGCATCTGCGGCCCGGCGAGCGGCTCGCGGTGGTGGGACCGAGCGGAATCGGCAAGTCGACACTGGCCGGGCTCCTGACCGGGATGCTCGAACCGCAGGCGGGACGGGTGCTGCTCGGCGGGGTCCCGGTCCGGGAGGTCCCGGCGGCGCTGCGGCACCGGATGGTCGCGCTGATCCCGCAGGAGGCCTACGTCTTCGCGGGGTCCGTGCGGGACAACGTCGGCCTGTTCGCGCAGGCCGCGATGGACGGCGAACTGCGGGCGGCGGTGGCGGCCGTCGGCGCGGAACCGCTGGTGACGCGGCTGGGCGGGCTCGACGGCGAGATCGGGCACGGGACGCTGTCCGCCGGTGAGGCGCAGCTGATCGCGCTAGCGCGGGTGTACGCGAGCGACGCGGGCATCGTCGTCCTCGACGAGGCGACGTCGCACCTCGACCCGCCCGCCGAAGCCCGCGCGGAACGGGCGTTCGCCGAGCGGGGCGGGGTGCTGGTGGTGATCGCGCACCGGCTGACGTCGGCGCTGCGCGCGGACCGGGTCCTGGTGATGGACGGCAAGGAAACCGCCCTCGGCACCCATCTCGAACTGATGGACCGGTCCACGCGCTACGCCCAGCTCATGCACGCGTGGTCGCCGCGGTTACCCCAGCCCAGTGCGCAGTTCTTCCAGCGCGCTCCTGAGTAGGCCGTCGACGGCGACCGGGCGCCGGGACTCGCGATCGACGAAGACGTGCACGAAGGTGCCCTCCGCGATCACCGTCTCCTTCGAGTACATCCCGACCTCGTAGCGGACACTCGACCGGCCGAGATGCCCCACCCGCAGGCCGACCTCGAGTTCTCCAGGGAACGACACCGAAGCGTGGTACTTGCACTGCGATTCCACGCACAGCCCGATGACCCCGCCGGTTTCGATGTCGAGCCCGCCGCGTTCGATCAGCCAGGTGTTGATCACGGTGTCCATCACCGAATAGTGGACGACGTTGTTGACGTGCCCGTAGACGTCGTTGTCCTTCCACCGCAACGGAACCGTCTGCCAGTGCGGGTACTCGGCGTTCACCACAGCGTCACCGAATCCCGCAGGATCCCGGCGAGGTCCTCTTCGGACGCCACGCGCGGCGCCGTCGCCAGCAGTCGTTGTTGTTTCACCGTACCGGAAACCAAGGAGTCCACATCGGACTCGGTGTAGCCGACGTCGCCGATCCCGTTGGGGATCCCGATCTCCCGCATGATCTGCCGCAGCACCGCGGGCAGGTGGTCCTGCAGATCACCCGGCCATTCGTAGTCCGGCGCGAGCAGCCGGGCCACCCGCAGGTGCCTGTCCGGCGCCGCGTCGAAGGTGAAGCGGAACGCCGCGGGTGCCGTCAAAGACACCGCCATCCCGTGCGGCACCATCGGCTCGTCACCCGGATAGCCGCCGGGATGGAATTCTCGTACCTGCCCGGCGATCGGATACGCGTTGGCGTGCGGGATGTGCACCCCCGCGTTGCCGAACCCGAGCCCGGCGAAGGTCGCCGCGAGCGCCATCGCCTCGCGCGCCTTCATGTCCGAACCGTCCCGCACGGCCGCGGGCAGCGCCCACGACAGCAGCCGCAGCGACTGCTCGGCGAACATGTCGGCCAGCGGATTCGCGCCACAGTAAGGAACCCGGTCCTCCGGGCGTTTGCGGTCGAACTCGGTGTACGGCTTGGCCGTGTAGCTTTCCGCGGCGTGGCAAAGGATGTCCATCCCGCTCGCGGCGGTCACCTCCGGCGGCTGGGAAACCGTCAGCCTCGGGTCGACGACGGCGAGACTCGGCCGCAGCCGTAGATGGCTGATGCCGCTCTTCACCCGCAGTGACAACACGTCCAGCACGCAGACGGTGGTGCTCTCCGAACCGGTCCCGGTGGTGGTCGGCACCGCGACCAGCGGTTTCAGTGGCGCGCTCGGCGCGCGGCCGCCGCCGACCGGCGCGTTGACGTAGTCCAGCAGGTCACCGTCGTTGCTGGTCAACAGGTTCACCGCCTTCGCGGTGTCGATGGCCGATCCGCCGCCGACGGCGACGAAGGCGTCCCACTCGCCCTGTCCTCTGGCGAAGTCGACGGCCTTCCGCATGCTGACGTCGGTCGGCTCGACGTGCACGCCGTCGAAGACGACCGCCTCGATGCCGTAGGTCTCGATGCCTTCGGCGATCCGTTGTGGCCAGCCCGTCGCGGCGACACCCGCGTCGGTCAATACGAGCACCCGCCGGGCGCCGTACTGGGTGAGGTCGTAGCCGATCTCATCGCTCGACCCGGCACCGTATTTCAAGGCCGGTGCGCCGTAAGTGAAAACTGTTTCACGTCCAGCGGTGGCTGAGGTCACGTTTTCGTGCTCCCTTGCTCGAACACGCTCCGATATCGGACATTCTGCCGCCCCGGGGTTGCCGGAATCGAAAGATCGCTTGACGGCACCGATCACCGCCCGCCTAAGCTCGTACTCATTAGATACCAACCAGGAGCGTCCGTCGCCCAGACGGCCGTACGGATCCTGACCGAGGCGCAGATCCACCGCGTGTACGCGGTGGCCGGTGAGTCCTTCCTGGATCTGCTCGACGCGCTGCAACGCGAGCGGTCGATCACCTACGTCTCGGCGAGACACGATTCCGGCGCGGCCTTCATGGCCGAGGCCGAAGGCAAGCTCACCGAGCATCCGGCGGTCCTGCTCGCGGGCCGCGGCCCGAGCGCGGCGAACCTCGCGATCGGCGTCTCCACGGCGTACCAGGACGAGAGCCCGATGGTCGTCCTGCTGGAGAACCCGCCGTCCAGCCCCGGCCCGACCAGCGAACTGCCCACCGCGGACCTGACGGCGATGTTCGAGCCCCTCGTCAAGTGGCTCGGCCGCGCGGAGTCCCCGGACGAGGTCCCCGGCCTGCTGGTCGAGGCGCTGACCCGCTGCCGCGAAGGGCGGCCCGGGCCCACCGTCGTCGCCGTCCCCGCCGACTTCTGGGGCGTCCCGTTCGACTCCGCCAAACCGGTCGCCGCCGTGAAGCCGCCCGCCACCGGCGCGCTCGGCCGGACCGCCGAGGCGGTCGCGCAGCTGGTCGACGAGGCCCGGTACCCGGTGGTCATCGTCGGTGGCCGGGCCCGCGCGGGGCGGGAAGAGCTGATCGCCGTCGCCGACGAACTCGCGCTCCCGGTGTACAACGCGTTCCGCCGTCAGGACGCCTTCCCCGAGAACCACGCGCGCTACGCCGGCCATCTCGGCATCGGCATCCCCGCGCGGCAGCTCGACGCGCTGGAGCGTGCCGACCTCGTGCTCGCGCTCGGCACGCAGCTCGACGAAGTCACCACGCAGTCCTTCCGCTACCCGACGCCGTCGCAGACGCTGGTACTGGTCGGCACCGGGATCGAGCCCGCCCGGCGCGGCGGCCTGACCTTCCGGGTCGACTCCGAGGTCGAGCCGTTCCTGCGCGAACTGCGCAACGTCGCCTCGCCGCGGACCCGCCGCGCGTCGGCCGCGAACGCCGCCGTGCACACCTTCATGACGCCACCCGACACCAGCGGCGCCACCCGCGTCCATCCCGCCGACGTCATCCGCGCGGTGCGCAAACTTGCGCCCGAAGACGCGATCGTGACCAGCGACGCGGGCAACTTCGCCCAGTTCATGCACCGCTACTGGTGCTTCACCGCGCCGCGCAGCCAGCTCGGCCCGAGCAACGCGGCCATGGGCTACGCGGTCCCCGCGGCGGTCGCGGCGAAACTCGCCGAGCCGCGCCGGACGGTGATCGCGATGGCGGGCGACGGCGGCGCGCTGATGACGGGGCAGGAGATCGAGACGGCCGTCCGTTACCGGGTGCCGGTGACCGTCCTGGTGTTCCAGAACGGCCTGCACGGTCCGCTCGCCGTGCACCAGGCGCGCAAGCACGGCAGGCTCTCGGGGGTTACAGTCCCCATCACCGACTTCGCGTCGTGGGCACGAGGGCTCGGCGCCGCCGGGTACACCGTGGACGACCGCGAGGAACTGGAACCGATCATCGCGAGCGCGCTGGTGCGGCAACGGCCGTGTGTGATCGA
Organism: Amycolatopsis sp. NPDC031561; assembly: GCF_055580625.1. Lineage (NCBI taxonomy): Bacteria > Bacillati > Actinomycetota > Actinomycetes > Pseudonocardiales > Pseudonocardiaceae > Amycolatopsis > Amycolatopsis sp. NPDC031561. The sequence continues at coordinate 362,048 of NZ_JBVILA010000002.1, forward strand.
CATCAGGACGGATCCGGACGTGGTGACCCCGGACATCCGGCTGACGAGCCTGCTGGGCGCCGCGAGGCCGCAGCAGGGCGGCCAGTAGGGCGATTACCGGGCGGTACGTTTTCTCAGGGGATACACAGAAACCCTTGTGGTGCCGCCTTCACCTGCTCCAAAGGGTGGGAATGTGGTGACGACTCGGCCGAGTTTCGGTCGCGGAGACCGGATTTTGTCGGTCGGTCGTGGCACAATCGCCGCAACACCGAGAGTCCGATATGGACCGGAGCGGCCATCGGGTCCGCGACCGTTCGCCGGTGAGTTGTTGGCACGCAGTGTCTTGCGCAGTACTACGAGCGTTGTGTTGACACAGGGGAGAAAACATGGCTGACGAGACGAAGCCACAGGACAAGTCCGTTTCCGGCGTGGTGCCGGTGCAGTTCAGCGCGGACGCGGAGACCCACGATGTGGCCGTCATGGCCACGAACCGGGAGGTGTTGCGCCGTTCGCCGTTCGGCGCCGACGTACCACTGCGCGCGGCGAGCGGCGAATAGCCCCCCTGAAAAGGGCACCGTGCGGCCGCGCACACCCGGGTGATCACGCTTGTCGGCCTGCGTGAGGTGTGCTTTACTGCTCCAGGTCTCGATTTTTGTGTTCGTGTTGGTTCACGCTCGCAGAACTCAGCGGGCGCAGTGTCTCCTCGTGTTTCCGGGGAAGCAAACCGTCTGGTCATGACCCGGGCTGCCGACGTGGCTTCCTGTTTGTTTGTGTTGCATATGGAGATTTTATGACTCAGGGCACTGTGAAGTGGTTCAACTCCGAGAAGGGGTTCGGCTTCATCACTCCCGACAACGGCGGCGGCGACGTCTTCGTGCACTACAGCGAGATCAAGGGCAACGGCTTCCGTACCCTCGAGGAGAACGCCCGCGTGGAGTTCGAGATCGGGCAGGGCGCGAAGGGTCCGCAGGCCACCTCGGTCAACGTGATCTGATCCAGGTTTTCCAAGCAGGGCCGTCATCCCCTCGGGGAGGCGGCCCTGCTGCTTTTTCAGGGGTATTACAGCCAGGGGTCGTTCGTTTCAGCCGGGGCCGACGAGTCCGATCTCGTAGGCCAGCACGATCGCCTGCGCCCGGTCACGGAGCGAGAGCTTCGCGAGGATCCGGCCCACGTATGTCTTAACGGTCTGCGCCGAAAGCACCAAGTCCGCCGCGATCTCCGGATTGGACCGTCCTTTCGCGATCAGCCGCAGCACCTCGCGTTCGCGTTCGGTGAGCACGTCGAACCGCGACGGCGAAGGTCTCGGAACGGGCGCACTGGCGACGAAACTCGCGATCAGCCGTTTCGTGACGGCGGGGGAGAGCAGCGCGTCCCCGGCGGCGACCACGTCGATGGCGTTCACCAGTTCGGCCGACGGCGCGTCCTTCAACAGGAACCCGCTCGCGCCCGCCCGTAGCGCTTCGTAGACGTACTCGTCCAAATGGAAAGTGGTCAAGACGATCACCTTCGGCTTCTCGCCGTCGCCTTCGAGCAGTCGCCGCGTCGCTTCGAGACCGTCCATCACCGGCATCCGGATGTCCATCAGGACGACGTCCGGTGGCCTGGTCAGGGCGGAGATGCCCGCCAGCGCGGCCAGTCCGTCACCTGCCTGGCCCACGACGTCGAGCCCGGGCTGCGCGTCCAGCAGGCTCGCGAAGCTCTCCCGCACCATGGCCTGGTCGTCGACGATGAACAGCGTCGTCACGCTTCCCCCGTGAGTTCCAGTGTGACGGCCACCCGGAAACCGCCGCCGGGCCTCGGGCCGGTCTCGCAAGTGCCCCCGATCAGCGTAACGCGTTCGGCTATCCCGGCCAGGCCCGTGCCGTCGTCGGCCGAGGGCGCCGGAATCCGCGTGGCGGGCCCGTTCTCGACGAGGATCACGAGCGCGTCCCGCTCCCGCCGGACGTCGACGTCCACAATGGACCCAGGGCTGTGCCGGGCCGCGTTGCTCAGCGCCTCCTGCAAGATCCGGTACGCGGCAAGGGCGATCATGGCCGGGACGCCGTCGCCGCCGGTGATCCGGGAGCGGACGTCGATCCCGGACGCCCGGCAGCCGTCGAGCAGTCCGGGGACCTCGGCGAGCCCCGGCTGCGGTTCGTGTTCCGGTTCGGTGTCGTCGTCCCGCAGCACGCCGACCAGCCGCCGGGCCTCGTCCAGCGCCTCACGGGCCGCGACACCGAGCGCGCGGAACTCCTCCGCGGTGGCCTCGTTCACGTCCGGGAGACGGTAGCGCGCGCTGTCGGTGCGCAGGGCGATCAGCGACAGGTGGTGGCCGATGATGTCGTGCAGTTCCCTGGCGATCAGCGCGCGTTCCTGCAGCGCCGTGCGTTTCGTCCGCTCCTCGACCGCCGTCCGCTCGGCCGTGTCGGCCTGCGTCAGCGCCCGCCGGCGCTGCTGCATGCCGTACCCGGCGACGATGGTCACGGTCACCACGATCAGTGACGACACCAGTGTCTTCGTCCCCCCGCGCGGGAGCTGGGCGAGGCCGACCGCGGTGGTGAGCACCACCGCGATGATCGAGATCCCCGTGCCCTGCCCGGGTTTCGTCCTGGCGAGGGTCAGCGCCAGCACCGGGAGGTACGGGAGGACGTGGGTCTGCAACGGCCAGTCGGACAGCGTCGTACCGAACGGCGGATGGCGCGTGGGGAAGAGGGTGGCGATGGTGGCGGCCGCCATGCCCACCGCCGCCACCCGGACGGCGGTCAGCGGGAACCGCACGACCAGTAGCGGTGGCACGAGCTGCAGGAGCAGCAGGAAGAAGACCAGCGGCAAGCTCTCCGAGCCGAGGTAGCGCGCCCAAGAGCCGTAGGTCAGGCCCACCAGCACGGTGAGTGCCGAGGCGGTGAGGACGCCCTTGACCCAGGCCGGCCCGCGCCACCAGGCCGAAGGCGGTTCGAGATCGGCGTCGTGCCCGGTGAAGAGCGCCCACCCCAGCGAGTCCATGAGTCGACGCTAGCGAGGCCACGACCAGCGCACATCCCGCCGTGGGGGACAGCCGGAGTCCGCCACGGGGTGACCAATACGGCCGCATCGGCACAGGAAAGGGCGATGCAACCTCGTGCAACTCTTTCTTTCCCGGCCCCGGCGTCGTTTCCTAGTAGGACTTGGCGCGGCAGCGGAGGACATGTGGGCGAAGCGGTTGCGGGGATCGTGGCGAACCCCGCTTCGGAGCGTGACATCCAGAGCCTGCGTTCGGCACTCCGCGTGGCGGGGGTCGGACGGGTGATGGTGTGGACGGAGGCCGGGAAGATCATCGGCACCGTCCGGCGGATGGTGGACGCGGGAGCGAGCGTGCTCATCTGCCTGGGTGACGACGGCATGATGCGGGCCGCCGCGGCCGCCTGCGGTGACGTCCCGCTGCTCATGCTGCCGTCGGGGAGCACCGACGCGCTTCCCGAGCCCACCGTCGCCGGGCTCGCCGCCGGGCTGCTGGCCACCCATCAGGTGGACGCTGACCTGGTCACGAACCGCGCGACCATCCTCGAGGTCGTCACCAAGGCCCGCCGGGAGATCGCGCTGAACGACGTCAGCGTGTGTTCGGAGAGCCGGTGGGACCCGGCGTCGCTGACCGAGCTGTACTGCACGTTCGCCGTACCGGACGGAATCGGCCTGTCGAGCATCCCCGGCAGGCTGTGCCCCAGTCCGAAGTCCACTGTGGACGGTGTTGCGGTCTCGCTCGGGCCGGTCGACGAGACGCCCTACGTGGTGCAGGCGCCGATCGCGCCCGGCGAGGTCCGGGCGGTGGGTGTCCGGGGCTGGAGTGTGCTGGACGCCGGGGTGCGTGTCGACCTCGCCGCCGCCGGCGGCTCGATCGCGCTGGACGGGCAACCGCACTTCGTGCTCAAGCCGGGAGAGAGCGCTTTCGTCGAGTTGAAGCCCGACGGCCCGTGGTGCGTCGACGTCCGCGCCGTGATGGCCGAGGCCACCAGGACCGGCCTGCTGCTCGGGCGGAAGCCGCAGGGGGCTTTTCCCGCGTCCCACCTGGTGGATGCGCCCTTCACCGCGTAAACCCGCCCAGGTCACAGAGACCTTCCGAACACCGTGATCCCCGGGCACACTGGCCGAAACGGACCAGAGGAGTGGGCCAGGTGCAGCTGGAGGCGGCGTTGCCGGTCGGCGCGGATCCGCGGCGGCACGCGCGCGCCCTCGCCAAGGTGCACGAAGCCGCCCTCGCGGGTAACGCGCTCCCCGGCCACCCGCGCGCGGTCATCGGAGCGTCCTGGCAGCGCATGCGCCGTCTCGGCCTGGACCCCGATCGAGGCGCGCCGGTGCCCGTGCTCGGCCCGGAGCAGTTGGAGGCCCGTCGTCGCGGGAGTGGCCTCGCCGCAGTCCTGCCCGCCCTGCGGGGCGGCCTGATCAGCCTGGCCGAGCAGGCCGCGCACATCATGGCCGTCGTCGACGCCGACGGCCGCGTCCTCTGGCGCGACGGCAGCACCGCGGTCCGCCGCCGGGCCGACGCGCTCGGGTTCGTCGAGGGGGTCGACTGGCACGAGAACTCGGCCGGTACCAACGCCATCGGCACAGCGCTGGTCACCCGGCATCCGGTCCAGGTCTACTCCGCCGAGCACTACGTCCGTAACCAGCACGACTGGACCTGCGCCGCCGCGCCGCTGCACGATCCGCGGGACGGCAGGCTGCTCGGCGTCGTCGACCTCTCCGGCCCGGCTTCGACCGTGCACCCGACGACCCTCGCCCTGGTCGACGCGGTCGCGAAGCTCGCCGAAGCGCATTTGCGCACCGCCCACCTTTCGGAACTCGAGCGGCTGCGAGGGCTCGCTTCGCCCCTGCTGACCAAGGTGAAGGGCCGGGCGGTGATCGCCGATCCGCACGGCTGGATCGCGGCGTCGGCCGGTCTCGTCCCGGTCGGCCGGATCGCCTTGCCGAACGACGCGGCCCCGGGCCGGAACCGGCTGCCCGCCTACGGGAACTGCCTGCTGGAGCCGCTGCCCGGCGGCTGGCTCGTCCGGCTCACCGAAGAGGAGGACACGCCGCCGACCCGCGTCGTGCTCGATCTGAGGTCGTCACGGGAGAGCACGCTGCGCGCCTCGGGCCCGGCGGGGACCTGGACGCACCGGCTGAGCCCGCGTCACGCGGAGATGCTGTACGTCCTCGCGCTGCATCGGGAGGGAAGGTCGGCCTCGGAACTGTCGCTCGACCTGTTCGGAGTCCCCGGCCGCACCGTCACCGTCCGCGCGGAGATGTCCAGGATGCGGCGTCATTTCGGCGGGATCCTGCTGGGCAGGCCGTACCGGTTCGCCGACGACGTCGAGGTCGTCGTCGAACGGCCTGCCGACGGTGGCGACGTCCTCCCGTACTCCGTCGCGCCCGCGGTCCGCGGCTGAACCTCCACCCCCGGCTCCACCCGGCGACGGTCCCGCTCCACCCGTCGGCGTGCCTAACGTCCGTGTCATGGGAAAAATGACCGTGAAAGGCCTGTTGGGGCTGGTAGTGATAGGTGTCGTCGTCCTGCTCGGGTTCCTGGCCTACCGGCTGATCCTGGTGGAGATGATCACGCGGCTGAGTGATCACTGAGGGGAGAAATGGGGAAACGGGAAAGGCCGCTCCTGCCGGACACGATCGCGCCGAGCTGGCTGGTCGTCCAGCTGCTCGGCACGGCCGCGGTCGTGGTGGTGCTGCTGACCGCGAGCGAGTCCAGTGCCTGGATCTGGACGGCGTACGGCGTTTGCGGGGCCTGCTGGCTGGGCTTCGTGGCGGCCTCCCCGCGGTTCCCCCGGGTGGCGACCGTCCTGCTCGCGGTGTCGAGCGTCGCGCCGTCGATCGCGCTCGGCTGGGCGGAGGACTCCTCCGCCATCGTGCTGGCGGTGGTCACGGTCAGCCGGTTCGCCACCCTGACCGAGCCGTCGGTGGCCGCCATCTTGGGGGTGGTGGGGCTCGACGCGAGCCTCGCGGCGGTCACCGGCCTGGTCGCGGGCGCGTCCGCGCCGCTCGTGTTCGGCAACGTCGGCGTGCTGCTCGTGCTGATGCTGCTGGGACTGAACCGGCGGCAGTACGAGGTGCAGGCGGCGCAGGCGGCCGCGCTGCTGGAGCAGACCAAGCTGGCGCAGAGCGAACACGCGCGGGCCGCCGCGCTCGACGAGCGCACCCGGATCGCCAGGGAGATCCATGACGTCCTCGCGCATTCGCTGGGGGCGCTGGGGATCCACCTGGAGGTCGCCGAGGCGCTGCTGGCCGAGAAGTCCGATGTGGACGGTGCGCTCGGCAGGGTCCGGTTGTCACGGCGGCTGGCCGCGGACGGGCTCGCCGAGGCTCGCGACGCTGTCGCCGCCTTACGCAGCGACGTCCCGTCGCTGGCCGAAGCCTTGCGGCTGCTGGCGGACGCGCATCACGACGGCGTCTCGTTCGAGGCATCGGGCGATGAGCCGCCACTGCCGTCCGCCGCGGTGGTCTCGCTGGTCGGGGTCGCGCGGGAGGCGCTGACCAACGCGGCCAAGCACGCCCCAGGGCGGCCGGTGTCGCTCCTGCTGCGCTTCACCCCATCGGAGGTCCGCTTGCGGGTGTGGAACGACCTCGGCGACAGCGTCCGATCGGAGGACGCCGGCGGGTTCGGTCTCACCGGGATGAGGGAGCGGCTCGCGCTCGCCGGTGGCACGCTGACCGCGGGCCCGGACGGCGGGCACTGGACGGTGGAGGCGGTGGTGAGGACGTGATCCGGGTGGTCGTCGTCGATGACCAGCAGGTCATGCGCGAAGGGCTCGTCGCGCTGCTCGGGCTGATCGACGGCGTCGAGGTCGCGGGCTCCGCGGGTGACGGGCGGCAGGCGCTCGACCTGCTCGGCACCACCGCGGCGGACGTCGTGCTGATGGATCTGCGCATGCCCGTCCTGGACGGGGTGGCCGCGACCAGGCTGCTCAAACGGGATCACCCGGACGTCGCGGTCGTGGTCCTGACGACGTACGCGGACGACACTTCGATCGCCGACGCGGTGCGTGCCGGGGCCCGCGGCTACCTGACCAAGGACGCGGGCCGCGCCGAGATCGGGGCGGCCGTCCGCTCCGCCGCCAACGGGCAGGCCGTCTTCGCCGCCGAAGTCTCCGACAGGCTCGCCGCCGCGCTGTGTGGACGGGTTCTCGGCGGGAAAACTTGCCTCGAAGCCAACGCGAGAACGGTCACCCGGGCCAAGACCGAGCTCCCGGACGGGCTCACCACACGCGAGGCGGAAGTGCTCGGCCTCATCGCGCGCGGGTTGTCGAATCCGGAAATCGCCGCCGAGTTGTTCATCGGCGACGCCACCGTGAAAAGCCATATCAACCACGCTTTCGCGAAGATCGGTGTGCGCAATCGTGCGGAGGCCGTGCGCTACGGCCTGGAAAAAGGCCTCTGACGCTGCTGGGAGATCACGTGCCGATGACACACGCCGGTGTCACTGGCTGCGCTGATCCCGACTCGGATACCTTCTTTGCGGGTAGAGCCAATGGGGAGGAACGGCGATGACGAGCACTGTGACCCGGCCGGGGCCGCCGGGGGGTCCTGCCGCACCCGTGCCGCCCCCGGCTCCCGGGGGCCGAGGCGGGATCGCCGGAGTGCTCGAACTGCCGGGGAACGGGATCCGCGCGATCGTCCGGTCCGCGGCGACCACGCCGGGCAGACTGTCGGTGATCGCGATCGGGCTCGTCCTGCTGTCGCTGGTCGCGGGCCTGTTCGGCACGCTGGCCGCGCAGGACAAGAAAGACACGATCAACGGCCTGATCGACCACCGCGAACCCCTCGCGGCCGCCGCGCAACAGGTCTACCGCGCGCTTTCGGACGCCGACGCGACAGCGGCGAGTTCGTTCCTCTCGATCGGCACCGAGCCGCTCCCGATGCGCCAGCGCTACGAACGCGACGTCGCGGAGGCGGGCGCGGCGCTCGCGAAGGCGGCGTCGGACTCTTCCGGCGTCGACGACGCGGCCGAACAGATCAACATCCTCGGCCGCGAGATCCCTGTCTACACAGGACTGATCGAGACCGCGCGCACCTACAACCGGCAGGGATATCCCGTCGGCGCCTCGTATCTGCGTGAAGCCTCCGAGCTGATGCGGACGAAAATCCTTCCCGCCGCACAGGATCTGTACCGCATCGACACCGACAGGCTCACCGCCGAACAGGATGACGCGACCGGATTCCCTTGGCTGGCAACGGCTTTGCTGCTCGCCCTGCTCGCGGCGCTCATCGTCACGCAGGTGCACCTGACCCGGAAGACCAACCGGCTGCTGAACGTCGGGCTCGTCGTCGCGTCCGCTTCGGTGGTGGTCGCCCTGCTGTGGGGCGCGGTGGCGCTGATCGTGCAGAGCAGCCTCGTCGGTGGTGGCGAGGAGGACGGCTCGCACCAGGTGGACGTCCTCGTGCGCGCCCGGATCGCGGCACTGCAGGCACGAGCCGACGAAACGCTGACCCTCGTCGCGCGCGGCGACGGTGCGGCCTATGAACAGGACTTCCGTAACCTCGCCGGGCAATTCGGCGGGACGGACGGCCAAGGCGGCCTGCTGGGCGAGGCCAAGGGCCTCGCGGCGGGCGGCGCGGCCGCAGGGAAGGTGGACGCGGCGATCCAAGCGGCGTCGGCGTGGTTCAAGGCGCACGGTGAGGTGCGGCGCCTCGACGACGACGGCTTCTACCAGGACGCCGTCGACACGGCGATCCGTGACGACAAGAAGGACGGCGCGGCGGGGGCGTTCCTGCGCCTCGACGAGAACCTGGTGGCCGCGATCAACGTGGGACGGCAGGAGTTCCTCGACGACACCCGTGGCGCCGAGCGCGCGCTGACCCTGCTCGCGCCGGGGATCGCGGTACTGGCGCTGATCGCGGCGGCGGGGTCCGCGTTGGGAATCCGTGAACGGCTGAGGGAGTACCGGTGATGCGGAACGGTCTGCGGGCGGCCGTGCTCGGCGCCGTCTTGGTGCTGGCGACGGCTTGTGGCAGCGCGGGGGCGCCGGTCGACCCGGCCCCGGTCGGCGAGGTCGCGCCGCCGTTGCCCGCGAACGTCGGCGGTGCCGACAACGCCGGCGGCGGGACGGCCGACACGAGCTGCAACCCGCTCGCGAGTCTGCGGCCGACCAACGGCACGTCGATCACCAGCGGATCGACGATGGCGAAGATCAAGGAGAACGGCAAACTGATCGCCGGCGTCGACCAGACGACGTTCCTGTTCGGTTTCCGCAATCCGACGTCGGGCCAGCTCGAAGGTTTCGACATCGACATGGTCAACGAAGTCGCGAAGGCGATCTTCGGCAGTGCGGAAGGCCGGGTGCAGTTCCGGGCGATCCCGTCGAAACTGCGGGAAGAGGTACTCCAGAAGAAGCAGGTCGACATCGTGGTGCGGACCTACAGCATCACCTGCAGCCGGCTTCAGAAGGTCGGCTTCTCGACGGCGTACTACAAGGCGGGGCAACGGATCCTGGTCGAAGCGGGCTCGAAGGTCGCCCAGCTCTCGGACCTCGCCGGACGCCGGGTCTGCGCGACCAAGACGTCGACCTCGCTGCTGAAGATCGCGGCGGATCCCTCGAAGCCGGTGCCGGTTTCCGTGGACAACTGGTCGGACTGCCTGGTGATGCTGCAGCAGAAGCAGGTCGAGGCCGTTTCGACGGACGACGTCATCCTCGCCGGGATGCTCGCGCAGGACCCGACGCTGAAGATCGTGGGCGACCGGTTCACCGAGGAGAACTACGGCATCGGTGTCCCGAAGGAGAACGAGGACATGGTGCGGTACGTGAACGCCGTGCTGGAGAACGTGCGCGGTGGCGCGTGGCAGACGAGCTACGCGAAGTGGATCGGGAACAAACTCGAAGGCGGGACGCCGCCCTCGGCGCAGTACAAGTGAGAACGGGCCGTTCGGGATCGCTCCCGAACGGCCCGCTTCGTCTCAGGGGGACTTCTCGCCGATCACCGGCGGCACCGGCTTCATGTCGCCGTCGTAGCCGCCGAACAAGACGTCGGCGTCCTCTTCCTGCAGGTAGTTCGGGGCCTTCTTTTCCTTGTCTTCTTCCTTCTGCCCCTTACCGCCGGGAGCACCGCCGCCCATCGGACCCTGGCCGCCGCCCTTGCCCGCCGCGGCCGCGCCACCCCGCGTCACCCGCTCCTCGGGCAGCTTGCCCGCCCCGGACCCGCCGCCCTTGCCTGCCAGCTTCTCGGCCTCACCGGCCGACACCTTGCCGCCCGCGAGCCGCTCGGCGACGTTGCCCGACCCGCCGTTGCGCCCGAAGCCGCCGCCACTACCGCCACCGGTCAACCGGCTCGCCGCGCTGCCACCCGGCCCGCTCGTCGTCCGGCCCGGCTTGCCGCGGTACTGCTCGCTGCCCAGCCGTCCGAGACCGCTGGGACCAGGACCGTTCATGGCCGCCAGCCCCGGCGTCGGCCCGGGCCGGAACGACCCGGGCGGCCCGCTGAGCGACTGCCCCGGCCCCGGAACCCCGGTGTGCCCGCCGCCCGTCGTGATTCCCGGCCCCGGCCCCGGCCCCGATGTCGGCCCTGGTCCGCCCGAGTAGCCCGGACCGGGTCCCCCGGGGCCGGGGCCTTGTCCTGGCCCTCCGCTGAAGCCCTTGACCTCGGTGCCCCCGGAAAACCCGGACGCCGTCGTCGAATCGCCCATTTCCGGCGGCGGGGCGAAGGTGGGCTGCTTGGAATTGACGTCGAAGAGCGACTGGTCGTAGGTGTGCATCACCTGCGCGGCCTGCTGATGCGCCTGGAACGACTGCTCCTGCTTGGCCGAGATGTTGCCGACCGTCTCCACCGCGCCCGCGAAGTTCCCGGTCGAGAGCTGCTGCATCGCGTTCTTGTACTCGGTGTTGCGATCGAAGGGGACCTCTTCGGGCATGGAGTTCTTCGCGGTGGTGGCCGCGGCGGCCGACTGGGAGAAGCGGTTGGACGCGAGGTAAGCGCCGTCACCCGCGGTGTCGGCCCACTTGCCCAGGTTCTTGAAGAACCCATGCGCGGCCTCCGCGGAGGGCCCCTGCCAGTGAGCGCCCTCCTTGTTGGCGGCGGAGGAGAGGGCGCTGCTGAAGGTGTTCAGCGCGTTGCCCTGGTTGTTCCAGATCTCGCCCTTTTGATCGATCTTCTCGGCGGAGAGATTGTCGGTCACCATGCCGATCAGGTCGCCGTGCGAGTTGCCCTCGTACCGCTGACCCGACGGCCCGAGCCCGGCCCGGAACTCCTGTCCCTGGGTGAGAGCCGCGGCCTGCTCGCCCGAATACTGGCCGGCCTTCTGTTCTGCCGTCAGCCGCGCGGTGAGGTCGTTGCCGCCGGGACCCCGGTTGGTCTCGTCGTAGGTCTCCGCGTAGCGCTTGCCCTCGTACGTGCGGTGGGCCTTGCCGTCGGCGCTCAGCACTGACTCGAAGTTGTCCTGACCGGTGTTCTCCGCCATGGTCCCCTCCCGATCCGTTCAGTTCCCTCTGGGCAGCCTGGGTGCGATCTGCTCGGCAATGGACCGCGCTGAATCACATGCTTCTTCGTTGGACCCGCTTGCGAGCGTCATGCTCACGGTCGCTCGTGCGCTTGCCCCGACTGCCATTCCGATGAAGCAGCTGCTGCTGCCGCCGGCGCCCGCGATGATGACCGAATCCTTGCCGGCGATACTCGCCGTGCTTCTGGTGCCGCCGAGATCTTCAAGCTTGTCGATCCCAGCGTTGACGAGATACATGCTCGCGGTTCCCACCCCGGACTTCCGGGCCTGGCATCCATTGTCGCTTTCGAATTTCACTTCTTTGGGAGCCTCGAAGCCCTGGGATTCGGTGACTGGTTGGAAGAGATCGCACGCCTTGAGGTCGCCGAAGGTGCCCTGGGGTGAATTGGACGCTGTTGTGCCAGGTGACTGCGAGTTGGGCGGCGCCGGCTGCGGCGTCCCGCCATTGCTGTTGGTGCAGCCTGCCAGGAAAATACCGACGACTATGCCCGCTGCGGCGGTGATCGTTAGGCGGATATTGCGCATGTGTCTGACTCAGTTCCGTTCCAGCGAATTCAAGGTGCTAGCGTTTTCGGAATCTTGGCTTCGGTACTTGCTTATCGCTGTCTTGATCGCCTCTTCGGCTCGCTCCACGATGGCCTTCAGGGCCTCCAGCTGAGTTTTCGCCGATTGATCGTCGCCGTCTGCGACCAGGACAGCGTGTCGGCCGATTTCTGCTGCGTAAGGGCTGGTTCCCAGCTCGGGCTGCTGGGCGAGGTGAGTGAAGTCCTGTTTGTTGTTTGCCCAGTCCTCCAAGTACGCGCGCAGCGCCGTCTTGTACGCCTCGCCCATCTCCGGGCTGACCGCGAACCGCCCCTCGTTCGCCGCCTTCACCATCGCGTCGGCCTGCGCCGAGAAATCGCCCAGCATCTGCGAGAAGTTGCCCGGCGGTCCGCCGGTGCCGTCAGTCATGGTCTCTCCCCTGTACCAAGTCCCGGTTACTCGTAGCGCTCGTCAGGTCACGATATCAGCGGAAGAGGACCGAAAGGCCGCCTTCCGCTGAGGATCACGCGCTGCCGACGCGGGCGGCTTCGACCAGGTCGTGGATCCATCGTGCCAGGTGAGAGCCGCTCGTCGGGGTGAACGTGCGGCGGACTTCGCCGTCGGGGAAGCGGTCGGTGGTGAGCATGAAGCGGCCCTGGACGCTGTCGAACCACTGGACGCTCTTCTGCTGCGGTTTACCCCGATCGTCGCGCAGGGTGACGCCGATCGTGCCGAGCCTCGCGAGCGGGAATTCGAAGAACCGGCCTGCCGCCCCCAGCCGGAGATTGCCGGGGTCCTCGTCGAACGGGTCGTCCGGTCGTTTGGACGGGGGGAGAGTGCTGGACGTCGTCACCCGTGCGGGGAACGGCTGTAGTGACGGCAAGTTGCCGAGCAGGGCGGCGGTGACCTGTTCGGGGTAAACCGTCTCGAAGAGGATGTCGAATCCGCGCTGCTGGCTCACGACGCCCAAGCGACGGTCCCAGCAACCTCGATAGAGGTATTCGGCGTTCTGCTCGACTTCGTGCGCCTCCAGGGTGACGACGAAGTCCCCCGTGGCCCAGAGCCGGAGCGCCTGCTCGTAGTCGCGCAGGAGTTCGCGGCCGCGCGCGAAGCCTCGGTCGGCCAGGTCGGCCCAGACTTCCGCGCAGTGCCGCTCGCGTTCGGTGATGGTGGTACCGACGGTCGGGATTTCGAACGGCAGCACGAATCTGCCGAGCCCGAGTTCTTCGAGTACGACGTCGAGCTGGGCCATCGACATCGAAAATGACGCAGGCACTCGGCCTCCCCCTCATCACCTGCTGAATCGGTTCTCTCTCGCACCGTAGCGGGTTCGACCCGGCGCGGACACGACCTGCCTGGTCACCCCTAGACTGAGTCCGACGTGGTCGCGGGGATTTCGGGAGGTACCTGTGTCGGAAGAGCCGCGCCGTCCTCGGCACGCAGCGCCGGACGACACCAAGCCGGACCAAGAGGCCGAGTCCGCGTCCTGGACGCCGCCGGCACCGGTCCGCTGGGAGACGCCTGAACCGTCGATTTCCGGCAGGCTCGATTCCTCCGAGCCGCCGAAGCGGAAAGCCGCGCCGGAGACGGACGCCGAACGCACGATCTTCCACGCGCCGGTCCAGCAGCGTCCGCAGACCCCGCCGCGCGGCCAGCAGCGGCCGATCCCCGGCGCCGAGGACCCGACGCGCCCACCGGGGGAGATGGCCCCGGTGAGCCCGCAGACCCAGGTCGTCCGCCCCGCGTGGCAGGCGCCCGCGGACGCGCCGCAGCCGACCAGCGTGCTCTCGTCGCCCACCCCGGAGACGCAGAGCATCATGCCGCCGGCGCCGCGCGTCGACCCCGGCCCCGGGCAGCTGCCGGACCCGGGCACGGAAAGCGTCCTCCCCGAACGTTCCAGCGAAAGCCACGGAACCGGGACCGGATCGGGCAGCCGGGGCACCGGCACCGGAACGGGTTCGTTCCCCGGCACCGCACGCCGGACGTCGTCGCGCACGTCTCGCCGCGGCCGTCTGGGCGCGGGGCTCGTCGACGTCCCGCAGGTGCCGTACCGCGACCCGGCGTCCGCCGTCCTCGACAACCCGATGGTGTCGGAAGAGAAGCGCTTCTGCGGCAACTGCAGCGCCAAGGTCGGTCGCGGCAAGGACGGCCGGCCCGGTTCGCCCGAGGGCAACTGCGAGAAGTGCGGGAACCCGTTCTCCTTCGTCCCGAAGCTGCGCCCGAACGAGATCGTCGGCGGCCAGTACGAGGTGCTCGGCGCGCTCGCGTACGGCGGGCTCGGCTGGATCTATCTCGCGCAGGACCACAACGTCAGCGATCGCTGGGTGGTGCTCAAGGGCCTGATCGACACAGGTGATGCCACCGCGATGGCGGCCGCCGCCAACGAGCAGCGGTTCCTCGCCGAGGTCGAGCACCCGAACATCGTCAAGATCCACAACTTCGTGCAGCATCCGGACGGCGACACCGGCAACTCGGTCGGCTACATCGTCATGGAGTACGTCGGTGGCCAGTCGTTGCGCCAGCTCGCGCTCGCGCACCACCGCGAGACGAAGCGCCCGGAGCCGCTGCCGATCGGCCAGGTGATCGCCTACGGGCTCGAGATCCTGCCCGCCATGGGCTACCTGCACAGCCAGAACCTGCTGTACTGCGACCTCAAGCCCGACAACGTCATCCAGACGCACGAACAGCTCAAGCTGATCGACCTCGGCGCGGTCCGCCGCATCGACGACTACGAGAGCCCGCTGTTCTTCACCACCGGCTACAGCGCTCCCGAGCTGGCGACCCACGGCGCTTCGGTGGCATCGGATCTGTACACGGTCGGCCGCACGCTCGCCGTCCTCAGCTTCGAATTCTCCGGGTACACCAGCAAGTACAAGGCGACCTTGCCCGGCCCGGACGTCGTCCCGCTGTTCGCGCTCTTCGGTTCGTACTACCGCTTCCTGCGGCGCGCGACGCACACCGACCCGGACCGCCGGTTCATCGCGGCCGAGGAGATGGGCGACCAGCTGACCGGCGTGCTCCGCGAGATCATGGCGCTGGGCACCGGGAAGCCGCGTCCCGGCGCATCGACCGTCTTCGGCCCGGAGACCCGCACGTTCGGCGTCGACCTGGTCGTCCCGGAGCACGGCGGGAGCGTGCCGCTGCCGGATCCCGGCGAAGTGGTCTCGGGCCTGCCGATCCCGCAGGTCGACACGGACGACCCGGCGGCGGGCATGCTCGCCTCGACCGTCGCACTCGATCCCGCGGGCGCGATCGAGTCATTGGCCGGGGCGCCGCGCGAGTCGATCGAGGTCCGGTTGCGCATCGTCCGCGCCCGGATCGAGCTCGGTGAGCTGGTCGAGGCGCAGCGGCAGTTGCAGGCCGGGCAGTACCTCGCGATCAAGGCCGGTTTCCCGCACGACTGGCGGATCGACTGGTACCGCGGCCTGATCGAGCTCGCGGGCGGCCGCTCCCGCGTCGCGCACGTCGCGTTCGAGGCGGTGTACGACGACCTTCCCGGCGAGATCGCGCCGAAGCTGGCCTTGGCCGTCAGCGCGGAGGGCGTCGGGGACTACTTCGGCGCCGCGCGCTACTACGAGCTGGTGTGGCGAACGGACCGGTCGTACGTCAGCGCGGCCTTCGGGCTCGCTCGCGTGTATCTCGCGCAGGGCGCCCGTGCCAGCGCGATCGAGGTGCTGGAGGCCGTCCCGGCGTCGTCCACGCACTACGTCGCCGCGCAGGTGGCCGCGATCAAGATCAAGACGAGGATCAACGGCGGCGGCAAGGATCCGGTGCAGGTGTCCGAGCGGGATCTCGTCGACGCCTCGACGCGGCTCGAGCGACTGCAGCTCGACGCCGAACGCCGCACGCGGTTGTCGGCGGAGGTTCTCGAAGCGGCGTACGGCTGGCTCAACTCGCAGAACCGGCCGACGCCGGGTGCGAAGGTGCTGGGCTGTGCCCTGGACGAGCGAGACCTGCGGTTCGGGCTCGAGCGCTGTTATCGGACCCTCGCCCGCCTGGCCGGGACCGTCGACCAGCGCGTCGAACTCGTCGACAAGGCCAACGCGATAAGGCCAAGGACCCTTACCTGAGCACGCGTTCAGTCCTCTGGATGCGGTAGTTCGCATGCCGAACCACCGCATCCAGAGGACTGAACGCTCAAGGGTTGATTTCCCACTCGCGTGCGCGTTCGGCCTTCTCGTGCGCGGCGGCGAGCTTTTGCAGCGCCTCGGGATCCCCGTGCTTGCTGAAGTGCTCGAACTCGACCCGCACGAACAACGCCCGCGCGCGCACCGCGACCGGGCCGTCTTCGGCGTCGAGCCGTCCGTCGGCGCTCACGTAGATCTTCCGGCCGGCGATGCCGTCCAGTTTCGCGGCGATGTAAAGGGTCGAGCCGACCGGGACCGGCCGCAGGAAGTCCGTCTCCAGCTTCCCGGTGACGGCGGGACGACGCAGCAGGTTGCCGACGGTCGCGCCGAGCGCCTCGTCGAAGGCGCAAGCCAGCAGGCCGCCATGGGCGAGGCCGGGCGCACCCTGGTGGGCGGAGGTGACGGTGAACTTGGAGTACACCGTCGTTCCTTCGCCCACCGTCGAGTGCAGGTGGAGCCCGGCCTCGATCTCGTCGCCGCACCCGAAACACTCACCGAAGTGGATGCCAAGGTGGCTGCCCGGCTGCGGGGCTTCCGGGTGGACGGTCGCCGGTTCGACTTCGACCGGCGGCCACGGCTGCGAGATACGGCTCATGGAGAGACGTTAACTCGCCGGTAGCTCCGAGGCGCCGCCGGGACTGACCGATTCCGGCTTCCGGCGTCGCGCGATCCGCGAATTCACGATGCCGCGCAACGAGACTCCGGCGGTTTCCGGCAGCAGCAGGATCGGAATGGCCGCGATCGCCGCCGCGCCCATCAGGTAGTACGCGGGCCACAGGTTGTCGCCGGTCTTGTCCACCAGGCTGCCGATGACGTACGACGCCGTGCCACCGAAGGCGGCGGTGGAGACGCTGTACCCGATGGAGAAGCCGCCGTAGCGCTCCTGCGTCGGGAACATCGCCGGCAGCGTCGCCGCCAGCACCGCGAGGATCAGGACCAGCGGCACCGCGATCATCAGCAGGCCGAGCATGAGCTGCCAGGCGTTCTGGTCGTCCGCGGCAGCGCCCATCAGCGAGAACGCCGGGATCGGCAACACCAGGAAGCTCGCGCAACTCGCGATCAGGATGGGTTTTCGCCCGATCCGGTCGGACAGTATGCCGACCGGCACGATCAGGATCAGCATCAGCGCGATGGTCGCCAGGATGATCAGCAACGGCGTATGCCCGCTGAACCCGACCACGTCCTTGAGATAGGTCTCGAGGTAGGTGATCACGATGTAGTCGGCGACGTTCAGCATCACCACGATGCCGATCAGGTGCAGGATCGACGTCCAATGCTTCTTGAGCAGAGCCTTCAGCGGCGACTTCTCGACCTGCTGCTTCTTCTCGATCTCCTGGAACAGCGGAGTGTCCTCCAGCTTGTTCCGCAGGTAGAGACCGACGATGCCGAGCGGTCCGGCGATCAGGAACGGCAGGCGCCAGCCCCATTCGCGCATGGCGTCGTCGCCGAGGACCACGGTGAAGATCGTGACGAAGCCGGCACCCATCGCGAACCCGACGAGCGTGCCGAACTCCAGCCAGCTGCCCCAGAAACCCCGGCGCCGGGCGGGGGCGTACTCGGCGATGAACGTCGCCGCCCCGCCGTACTCACCACCCGCCGAGAAGCCCTGGATCATGCGCAACAGGATCAGCGCGACCGCCGCGGCGGGTCCGATCGTGGCGTAGGACGGCAGCAGGCCGATGACGAACGTCGAGCCCGACATCAGGATGATCGTCAGCGCGAGGACCTTCTGGCGCCCGATCTTGTCCCCCAGCGGACCGAACACGAAGCTGCCGAACGGCCGCACGATGAAAGTGATCGCCAGCACCGCGAAGGTCGCCAGTGCGCCTTCGGAAGTGCTGGAAGCGTTGAAGAAAACCTGCCCCAGGATGGCGGGCATGAAGCCGAAAACACCGAAGTCGTACCACTCGATGCAGTTACCCATCGCCGCTCCGGCGACGGCCTTTCTGATCTGCTCAGGTGGGGCCTCCGCGGGTTCCCCTTTTTCCTGATGTGACGCGCTCAGCGCCTCTTCGGCCATGGGTTTGACCTCCCGACCCACCCGTTTACTTACCCATCGACGAGGGTTTGTTCCCTCGACCGTAGGTGTTCAAACGTCCGGGCTCAGCGATTCGGGCCGATCGCGGGGGTGCCGTTCCCCCAAACCGGTGACGAACCACCAGGTGCAGCCGATATCAGGGAATTTCCGACTACTTTGCGTAATCGATCGGGAATCCGGACGTTCCGGGCGGGAACTCAGCGAGTCGTACCCGCCGTCGGCGGCTCGCTCGGCTCCTTCGACGCGCTGGTCGAGGTGGGCGCGCGAGGCGGCGCCACCGTCGTCCGGCCCGGCTGCGGAGGCCTGGGCGTCGAGCGTGCCTGGCTGGGCCTCGAGGCACCAGGCTGCTGGGTGGTGACTTCCGGCCCGGGGGTCGCCCCGGAAGGCGCGGGCGAGACCGGGACCGGGTCTGGTGCCGGGGAGATGGTCGACAGGCCCGGCCCGGCGGGCTGGACCGGCGCGGACCCCTCGCCGCCACGACCGCCGACGGCGATCGCGCCGAGCACGATCACCGCGACCGTCGCCACCGAACTCCCCGCGACGGCCAGCCGCTTGCGTCGTCGCCGGATCCGGCCACCCTGCTCGATGATGTCCGCCGCCCGGATGCCCAGCGGAGGACCGCTCACCCCGTGCGAAAGCACGCCTTTGATGTCCTCGTCCATCTCCTCACCTCCCATCGTCGTGCGCTCCGCTCAAGGCCAGTTCGCTGAAATGCGGTCCGAGCCGCTTGCGCAGGGTCGCCAGACCCCGCGAGCCCTGACTCTTCACGTTCCCGGTGCTGCAGCCCAGCGCCGCGGCCGTCTCCTCGACGCTGAGATCTTCGAAGTAGCGCAGCACCAGTACCGCCCGCTGCTTCGGGGCGATGCCGGACAGGGCGTGCCTGACCAGCATCTCCTGTTCCGTACCGCCCGTTTCGCTCGGGACTTCGGGAAGGGCGTCGGTGAGCTTCTCCCGTTTGCGCCAAACGCGCCGATGCTCGGAGAGGAACGTCCGCAGCACGATCTTGCGCGCGTAGCCGTCGAGCGCGTCGTGCCGGGAGAGCTTCGGCCAAGCCAGATACAGCTTCAGCAGCGCGGCCTGGGTGATGTCTTCAGCCTGGTGCCAGTCCCCGCACAGGAGGTACGCGGTGGCACGCAGGCTGTGCGCGCGCTCGCCGAAGTACCGGGCGAACTCGCCGTCCCACGGCGAGCCCGTCCCGGTCTTCGACGAGCGGCTCAACGACACCTAGTTACCGGCTCCTTCGACGACGGCGGGGAGGTTCAGGTCCCCGGTCGGCCCGGCCGGGACGGCCTTGGGCACACGGTGCTCGCCCGGAGCGGCGACCGACGGGGTCTTCTGGGCGGGCCGCGGGGCGGTGGTGACGCGGGGCGGTTCGCCCGGCTTGGTGGTGGTGGGAGCCGGGGCCGGCGCCTGGGTCGGTGCCTGAGTGACCGTGGGCGACGGGGCGCTCTGGTCGGCCGACGCCAGCGACGTGGTCGCGAAGGCGGCGCCGCCCGCGAGCAGCAGCGCGCCGAGGGAAAGAGCGATACGAGTACGCAAGGGTGTCTCCTCGATCCGGGCGCCGCTCATTGGCCGCGGCGCCTTACGTCGTTAGACATGCGTCCCGCCCACCCTGGGGTTGCAGCGACTTTTCCGCGCGCTGACGGAAATATTCCGCCGGGCGCTCGACCGCAGGTCAGCGGCGCGCGGGGTGAAGTCTTCCGTCGCGCTGACGCGCTCCCGGAAGACATACTCTCGGTCAAGCACGAACGGCCGGAGACCACAGGGTCTCCGGCCGCCCGGTTTCGTGGAAGTACTTCAGCTCCCGAGAGCGGACAGCTTCGTCCACTCGTCCCAGGAGTAGGTCCAGTCGCTGTAGTCACGCGCCCGGTTGATCTTGACCGTGCTGCCCTCGATCTCGACGGGGTCCCCGACGAGCGCGCCCGCCATGTACTCCTTGGCGTTCACCGGAGCGAGGTTCACGCAGCCGTGCGAGATGTTCTTCTTGCCCTGGGCCCAGATCGAGGGCCCGTAGCCGTGGATGAACTCGCCGTTGGTCGAGAACCGCACCGCGGACGGCACGACGATGTTCTCGTAGTTGTAGCGCTCGTTGGTCATCGAGTACGTGTCGTGCTTGGACATCACCACGTGCGTGCCACTCGGGGTGACCCGGCCCTGATCGGCGTCGAGGCCATAGCTGGCGGCGTAGTCCGCGATCTGCTGACCGTCACGGATCACCAGGAGCCGGTGGGTCTGGGTGTTGCCCTTGACGACCTGCGAACGCCCGATCGTGAAGCTCGCCGACCGGTCTTCCTTGCCGTACACGCCATCGCCGATCTTGACGCCGTAGATCTTGGCGTTGAACTTCACCGTGGTGCCGGGCTGCCAGTAGGCCTTCGGCCGCCAGTGCACCGAGGTGTCGTCGTGGACCCAGGCCCAGGAGCCCTCGGTCTTCGGCGTGGTCTCGACCGACAGCGCCTTCTCGACCGAGGCCTTGTCGGTGACCTTGCTCGGGAAGGTCAGCGTGATCGGCATCGCGATGCCGTAGGTCTGCCCGTCGAAGACGTTGATGTTCGCGCCCACCTGCTTGCGCGGTTTGACCGTGGTGAAGGCCCCGCCGACCTCGGCGGGCTTGCCGTCGGTGCCGGTGGCCTTGCCGGACCACGTGTAGGCCTTGCCGTAGCCGAGCTGTTCGGTGGTGGACCAGCTCTTCTTGTCTTCGGACGGCTGGCCCGCGACCTGCTTGCCCTCCGGATTGGTCAGGACGACCTGATCGAGCGTGCCGTCGGCGACGCTGACCCTGATCGGCTGGCCGGGCGCGACGTCCTGCGCGCCCGCGGCCGGCTCGTACGTCAGCTTGGCGGGCGCGGCGGCCTTCCCGCCGGTCTCGCTGCTGATCGGGCCGCCGCCGTCCGGCCCGCTGGCCGACACGGTCGGCTCGCTGCTGCACGCCCCCAGCGTCAGAACGGCGACCAACCCCAGTGCCGCGATCGCCGCGCGGCGGCGTGCGGTTTCAGTGAACCTCAAAGCTTCCCCTTTGCTCCCCTGTACACCGACCATGACGTCCGGACCGCCCCTGAAGTTGATCCCACCGGGAGTGATGCGAGTCACAATCGGGTGGATCATAGTTCACGATCGGGGCATGGCCGACTTCGGTCCGTGTCCGGCGATGAGCTGAGGTCGGCGTGCGGCGACAGGGTAGCGAGAGGGTCCGACAGAAGCCGGAGCGCTATACGACGTTCCGGTGACCTTGGTACTTGGGGGTGCCCAGAGTCCGATCACGGGCTTCAAATATGGCCAGATCCCGGTACTCTGCCATCAGGCCGTCGTTTTGCGTGTTCGTGGCTTCACACTCGCGGAACTTCTGACGCGAGCCATGAGCCGGTGACGCGCTCTTCGCTCGACTCGTTGGAACCGCCCGGGACGGTCTGGGTGTCGCTTCGGAGGCACTCGAAGCGGATGTGCAACGAGGAGTACAGCGGTGGCGCAAGGCACTGTGAAGTGGTTCAACGCGGAGAAGGGCTTCGGCTTCATCGCGCAGGATGGCGGCGAGGGCGACGTCTTCGTGCACTACTCGGAAATCGAGGGGCGCGGTTTCCGCACTCTCGAGGAGAATCAGCGAGTGGAGTTCGAAGTCGGTCAGGGTCAGAAGGGCCCGCAGGCCCAAAAGGTCCGCGCGATCTGAGTCCGCCCATTCGGCGTTGCTCAGACTGATCAGAAAGGCCCCCGGCGTTCTCGCCGGGGGCCTTTTCTATGGCTTTGAAAGCTTCTTCGGATGTGCTGTTCCGTTCCGCGGTCGACGGGGTCAGCGGGGGACGGGCTGCTCCCACGTGTTGGCGTCGAAGCGGAACTCGTCCGTGTGGGCTTCCTCGTGGCGGCGCTGCTGGGCCGAGTTGGCCTGCGACTCCCACGAGAGGCGTTCGAGGATCCACTCCTGCGCCAGCGCCTGCGGCGACAGGTTGCGTTCCTGGGCGGCGTCTTTGAGCTGCTCCATCGCGATGAGGTTCATCCGCAGCTGGAACACCTGCGCTTCACCGAAGCGCTTGCCGGTGCCGGTGCTTTCCGGGTCGTTGTCGGGGGCGAGGGCACGAAGGTAGCTGGTGAGCTCCGTGTCTTCGACGACCGCTTCGGCCTCCTTGGTGGAGGAGTTGCGGTGACGACCGGGGTTGACCGGCTTCAAGTTCGTGCGGCTGCCGCTACGACGGCTCAAGGAAGGAAGGGGCACCGGGCCACGATAACGGTTCGGTCTCGGCAAACCAACCACAGTGAGCCACGACACACCCAATAATTTGTCTCGAATGGCCCAGCCCCCCAAAGCCCAACACGGCCGTGATCACTAAACGCAACCACAACACTCTAAGAAAACCATTCGCGCAGCGCCGCCTGGTCTCTCAATCGGACCGAGTCCGGGCCCGCCAACCGCCACGGAACGGACCCTGGGGGTTTGGGGGGTGGCCCCCCAAAACACGGAGCGACCCCCGCGCCAGGGGGAGGAACGCGGGGGTCGGAGGGGATCTCCACAGGCGCTGACCGGGGGTGTGTCAGCAAATCGATTGTCGCACGGTTTGCTGAGAAGGGCGAGTGGGCGCGGGCAGAATTCCCGGTCGCGGCGCCACCTCTGGTTCGTCTGTGGTTCATGTGGCGCCGGTGTGCACGTGATTGCTCTGCGTTGTGCGGAGCGTGGCGACAGGTTCACTCTCCGGGGGGCTGTGTGTCGCGGCCGGCTCTGGCTAGCCTCGCGGCCAAGCTGTTCGTTGGCCGTCTGGAGGAACCATGGGTGGGTCTGTGGAAGTGCGACAGTTCCTCCTTCGGTACGAAGGTGCCGATGGGGGAAGCTCGACGACGTTGGCCGGTGGTCTGCCGGCGCAGCGCACGGGTCAGGGGGACACCCAGCGGGTGTCCGACGACCAGGTGCGGCGTGCCCGGCTGGCGGTGGCCAACGGGGCGCTGGGCGTCGATGACTGTGTCCAGTTGCTGGACATGCTGGGGTTGACGCTGGACCAGGACGGGCAGGCGCCCGTCCAGCGCTGAGTTCGTCCGCAAGGCCCGGTCGCGCGGTGTGTTCGCCGCGGGGCCGGGCTTTCGTTTGCGCTTGACGAGGGATCCGCCAGTTGTGTAACACTGTTATTATTCAACTGGCGGGAAGGCGTGAGCGGTATGGGTGACGAGGCGGCGCGGGAAATCCGGGACGTGGTGCAGGTGTTGGGCGGGAAGTTCATGACCTCCCCTGAGCTCGCCGAGGTCGAAGCCGAGGTGGGCTTGCCGCCGCGGACGCTCTATCTGCGAGGGCGTTCGGCGGTGCTGGGCGACCCGCCGCCGAAGGTCGTCGCGGAGCTGTTCGGGATCTTCCCGCGGTGGCTCTTCGAGTTCGCCTTGCCGCCCGCGATGGCGGCTCTCGACGCGGCTTCCGCGGTCCGTGCCTACTCGCGGTCATCGGCGAAGTGGGCGCACGTCAGCCTTTCGGACGCCGACGACCCCGGCCGTACGGCGGATCTGCTCTTTCGTCTCGTGGACGCGGCGGACGCGAGCGGTCTCGCGTTGTTCGCCGGATGGCAACTCGCCGAACGCCCGGAAGACACCGTCGAGCGCCTGGCGTTCGCGCTCATGGTCTTCCGCGAGTTCCGCGGCGGCGTCCATTTCGCCGCCCTTCGCGCGGTGGGCCTGACGGTGCCCGAGGCCGTCATCGCGGACCCGGAAGGCGGCCGCGGCCGCCTCCTGCGCACCGCGTGGCCCGAGGAGGCCGCGGACGCGCTGATCGCCGCGGCCGAGGCCAAGGGAGATCTGCGGCAGCGGTGGCGGTACGCCGAGGACCTGACCGACCAGCGCGTGACCGAACTCCTCGCCGTCACCCTCACGGATGACGAGCGAGACGAGCTCCGGCGGCGTCTCGGCACCCTGCGGGACACCTTGGCCCTGATGTCCTGAAGTCACCGCGTTCTCGCAGGTCCCAGCCCTGTGAACAACTAGAGGACCCCCTGTGCGGGAGCTGAAACGAGCGTGTCCTATAGTTATGTTCGCTCCCGGGGACACCGGAGAGCGCGGGTCGGATCGGTTCGCCGAAACCGAACCGGGCTCCCATCGTCCAGCGGCCTAGGACTCCGCCCTTTCAAGGCGGCAACGCGGGTTCGAATCCCGTTGGGAGTACGCAGTACAGTTACAAAGCAGTATGCAAGGCCCTGTGGCGCAGTTGGTTAGCGCGTCGCCCTGTCACGGCGAAGGTCGCGGGTTCGAGTCCCGTCAGGGTCGCAAGATCGTTCGGCTACTTGCCGGCGTTCCCGGCCAGGTAGCTCAGTTGGTACGAGCGTCCGCCTGAAAAGCGGAAGGTCGCCGGTTCGACCCCGGCCCTGGCCACCGCTCGCAGAACCGCCTCGATGCATATCGAGGCGGTTTTTTCATGCCCGGGCTCGGGATCGCGTCGCCCGGGGATACACAGCTGACACACAGCCAATCAACAGGTCATTGCCAACCAGTGGCAGCAGGGTCGCCGCATGACGCGAGTTCGCCCCTCCAAGGCCTGGGTGATCAACGGTGCCCTGATCGTGCTGCTGGCCGGAGCAGGTTTTGGGATATATCAGGCATTCAGTCCCGAACAGAACACGGCGGAGGCCCAGACCCGCAGCACGCCGGTCCGCCGGGCCACGGTCACCGAGACCGTCTCCGCCGCCGGGACGCTCGCCAGCGGCTACACCGGCACCGCGAACTTCGCGACGGCGGGCAAGGTCGCGTCGATCGACGTGAAGGTGGGCGACGTCGTGTCGGTGGGCCAGAAGCTCGCGACCATCGAGAGCGCTCAGGCCGCGAAGGAGCTTCAGGTCGCGAAGGCGAACCTCTCGGTCGCCCGGGACAACCTCGATACCGCCGAGACGGCGGAGGACACCCCCAGCACCGGCCAGAACGCCCAAAGCACTCAGAACAGTGTCGCTTCAGCACAGGCCAAGGTGGATCAGGCCGAGCTTGACGTCCAGAACGCGCAGACAGCGCTCGACAACACCACCCTGCACGCGCCCGGCGCGGGGACGGTCACCGCGATCAATGGCACCGTCGGGCAGCAGTCTTCCAGCGGCTCTTCGGCAAGCTCGCAACCGTCCACCCAGGGCGGGAATTCCAGCGCCACGACGTCGTCCACTTCCAGCGGCACCGGGTTCATCACCATCACGAACATGACCGATCTGGTCGTCGACACCTCGATCGCCGAGATCGACGTCAGCAAGGTCAAGGCGGGCCAGAAGGCGACGGTGACGCTGAACTCGTCGCCGGACAAGCCGGTCCAGGCGACCGTCTCCAGCGTCGACCTGACGCCGACGACCAGCGGCAGTGTCGTCTCCTACCGCGCGAAGCTGGCGCTGGCCGATCCGCCGGAAGGACTGCGGCCCGGTCAGTCGGCGAGCGTCGTGGTCGCCGTCGCGGAGGCGCAGAACGCGCTGAGCGTGCCCGCCGCCGCGGTGCGGGGGAACGTCGTCACCGTGCAGGAGAACGGCCAGAACGTCCAGCGTCGGGTGCAGGTCGGCCTCCGCGGCGAATCGACGGTCCAGATCACCTCGGGGCTGACCGAGGGGGAGAACGTCGTGCTGACCGCGACGGCCGCCAGCGGCACAGCCGGTACCGGGCGGACGGGCGGGACCGGGGGCTTCCCCGGCGGCGGCCAGCGCGGCACCGGTGCCGGGGGCGGATTCGGCGGTCGGGGATGAACCCGGTGATCGCGGTTTCCGGACTGCGCAAGACTTACGGGGAAGGGGAAACCGCCGTGCACGCGTTGCGCGGCGTCGACCTCGCCATCCTGCCGGGTGAGTACGTCGCGATCATGGGCGCGTCCGGTTCCGGCAAGTCGACGCTGCTGAACATGCTCGGCTGCCTGGACGTGCCGACCTCGGGGGAGTACCTGCTCGACGGTTTCGGTGTCGGCGAGCTCAACGAACGCCAGCTGGCATTGCTGCGCAATCGCAAGATCGGCTTCGTCTTCCAGTCGTTCAACCTGGTCCCGCGGACGTCCTCCGTGTCCAATGTGGAGCTTCCATTGGTCTACAGTGGACTTCGACGATCGGTGCGACGCAGGCGCGCGCTCGCCGCGCTGGAGATGGTCGGCCTGTCCGATCGTGCCAAGCATCTGCCGAGCGAGCTGTCCGGCGGGCAGATCCAGCGCGTCGCCGTGGCGCGGGCGCTGGTCACCGGGCCCGCGATGCTGCTGGCCGACGAGCCCACCGGCAACCTCGACCGCCGCAGCACGGCGGACGTCCTCGGGGTGTTCGACCGGTTGAACCGGCTCGGCCGCACCATCGTGGTGATCACGCACGAGGACGAGGTCGCCGCGCACGCGCGCCGCGTGGTCCGCGTCGACGACGGGCTGATCGTCTCCGACGAGATGACCGGCGTCGTGGGGGCGGCGTCGTGAACTTCCTGGAGATCCTGCGTTTCGCGATCCGCGGTCTCACCGCGAACAAACTGCGGTCGGCGCTCACGACGCTCGGGATCACCATCGGCGTCGCGGCGGTGATCCTGCTCGTCGCGGTGGGAAACGGCGCCTCCGCCGCCATCGCGGCGAGTATCCAGGGGCTCGGTACCAACGTCGTCAACGTCTCCCCGGCGCGCGGCGGCGGCCAGAGCGCGACGGCGCGCCCGTTGACGGTGCAGGACGCGCACGCGCTCGCCGACCCGATCGGCGCGCCGGACGTCAAGGCGGCGTCGCCCGTGGTGACCACGACGGCCACCGCGACCCGCGGGCAGACGTCGTACGACATCCAGAGCGTCGTGGGCACCGAACCCGCGTACTTCACCACGACCAACAAGGAGATCGCCGACGGCGCGCTGTTCACCGCCGAGGACGTCACGGCCGCGCGGAAGGTCGTCGTCCTCGGTGCCACGACGGCGCAGTCGATCTTCGGCACGGCCGAGCCGGTCGGCGGGAACGTGCTGCTCGACGGTATCCAGTTCACCGTCGCCGGAGTGCTGAAGGCCCAGGGGAGCACCGGGCCGCAGAACGCCGACGACGTCGCCATCGCGCCGATCTCCGCGGTGCAGAACTCCTTGGCGGGCTACGGAAGCCTGAGCCAGATCGCCGTACAGGCGACCGGCGCGGACTCCGTTTCCCTCGCCCAGGCCGAAATCACCGCGATCCTCGACGCGCGGCACGGGATCCGCGCGGGCGGCACCGCCGACTACCAGATCCAGAACTCCGAACAACTGCTCGCGACCCGGACGTCGGCCACCGACACGTTCACCGTGCTGCTCGCCGCCGTCGCGGCGATCTCGCTGCTGGTCGGCGGGATCGGCGTCACCAACATCATGCTGGTGACCGTGACCGAGCGGATCCGCGAGATCGGCATCCGCAAGGCGGTCGGGGCTCCGCGATCGGCCATTCTCGGCCAGTTCCTCGCCGAGGCGACCATGCTCAGCCTGTTCGGCGGGCTGCTCGGCGTCGCGATCGGGCTGATCGGCAGTCGGTTCACCATTTCCGGGATCCAGCCGGTCGTGGTGCCGTCCTCGATCTTCCTGGCTTTCGCGGTCTCCGCCCTGATCGGGCTGTTCTTCGGGGTCTTCCCAGCGAACCGGGCCGCGAAGCTGCGGCCGATCGACGCCTTGCGGCACGAATAGGAGTTCCGATGTCGTCAACAGAACCGACCGCGGAGGAGATCGTCTCCGGCCCGGCGGTGACCGGTGACCTCCACGGCGAGATGCGCCGCGCCGCGCGGCCGTTCTCCCGGGCGACGCAGGTGCTGGCCGGGCTGGTCGTGCTGGCGGCCGTGTTCGCCGGCGGTGCTTGGACGCACGTGGCGTTCGGGTCGGCTCCGGCGCCCGCCCGGCAGGCCGTGACGCCGAACGGCCAAGGGCAGCCGGGCGGGCAAGCTGTCCGACCTGAAGCAAGAGAGGCGGGTCGCTGATCTTGACCTCGAGTCAGGTGGAGGTGTCAGGCTCGGGGTATGACACTCGCAGCTGAGCAGGTCGACGAATGGACCGTCGACACCCTCGACCTCGACGCGTACCTCGGCCGGATCGGCCAGGACCGGGCGAAGCCTTCCGCCGGCGCGTTGCGTGAACTGGCCAAGGCGCACATCCTGGCCGTTCCGTTCGAGAACGTCGACGTGGTTTTGGGACAGCACAAAGGGATCGCGCTCGACGACGTGATCGGCAAGCTCGTCCGCCGTCATCGCGGCGGCTACTGCTACGAGCACGGAAGCCTCTTCGCCGCGGCCGCCGAGCAACTCGGCTACACCGTGCGCCGTCTCGTGGCGAGGGTGCAGCCACAGCGGAACGGGCCGTACACGCATATGACGCTCGCGATCGAGGCCGACGGCGTCCAGCACCTGGTCGACGTCGGTTTCGGCGCCGGGATGCTGGTGCCGATGCCGCTCATCGACGGCGCCGTGGTGGATCAGGCTGGCTGGCCGCACCGGCTGGTTCAGGACGGCGACTGGTGGCGCCTGCAGAAGCAGGAGGGCGACGACTGGACCGACCTGCACGCCTTCACACTCACGCCGATGCACCGGATCGACTACGAGGTGTACCACCATTACACGTCGACGCATCCGCGGTCGCCGTTCACCGGCCAGCTGGTGATCATGCGCCTGGCGGAAGGGCTCAGCCGCAAGCTGGTCGGCGAAGAGTTCATCGTCGAGCGTCCGGACGGGACCAAGGAGACCACCAAGATCCCGGCCGGCCGGCTCGACGCGACACTGCGCGAGCTGGACGTCGTCCTGACCGAGGACGAACTCGCGAAGCTGCTGACGATCTACCCGGGATGAGCGGTCAGAGTTCGAATTCCGCGCGCTTGTCCTCGGGGACGAGATCCTCGTACTCGCGGTGCTTCGCGATGAACGAGCGCACGTACGGGCAGTAGGGCAGGACAAACCTGCCCTGCGCCCGGACGTCGTCGAGCGCCGCGGTCACGAGCTTGCCCGCCAGGCCCTGGCCCGCGAAGTCGTCCGAGATCTCGGTGTGCAGGAACAGAATGGCGTCCGGTCGCGTACGGGTTTCCAGGAACCCGGCGGTTTTCCCGTCCACGACGATGTCGTAGCGGTCTTCTCCGGACTTGATCTCGACACTCATTCAAGGGCTCCGAAAAGGTCGTCAGGGGGCGCGGGGCGGCCGAGGTGGAAGCCCTGCGCCTGGTCACAGTTCAGCTCACGCAGGACGGTGAGCTGATCTTCGTCTTCGACACCTTCGGCGACGACGATCAGGTCGACGGCGTGCGCCATCGCGATGATGCTCTTGACGATCGCGGCCGCGTCGCGCGATTCCGCGATGCCGGTGACGAAGGTGCGGTCGATCTTGAGCGTGTCGAGCGGGAGCCGTTGCAACTGCGCGAGCGACGAATAGCCGGTGCCGAAGTCGTCGATCGCGAGCGAGACACCGAGATCGCGCAACGACGTGAGGACTTCGGCGGCCGCGGCCTGGTCACGCATCAGCGCGCTTTCGGTGACTTCCAGGGTCAGCGCGTGCGGCGGGAGCCCCGTGGTCTTCAGCGCGTCCTGCACGGTGGGTACCAAATGCGGGTCGTCCAGCTGCCGGGCCGACAGGTTGACCTTGAGGTTCAGGTCGATGCCGAGCTGCTCGCGGCGTTTGGCGATTTCGCGCGTGGTCGTGCGCAGGACGTGCTTGCCGATCAGGTTGATCAGGTCGCTTTCCTCGGCCAGCGGGATGAACTCGGCGGGCGAGATCGTGCCGTGCGCGGGATGTTTCCAGCGCAGCAACGCTTCCACGGCGACCATCTCGCCGGATTCGATGTCCACGACAGGCTGGTACGCCGTCCAGAGTTCCTCGTTCTGCAGGGCGTCGCGCAGATCCTGCTCCATGCGGAGCCGCCGCTGCATCCGCTCGCGCAGCTCGACGTCGAAGAACTCGTACCGCGCGCGGCCGAGCGTTTTCGCCTGATACATCGCGACATCCGCGTCCCGCAGCAGATCTTCGGCGGTCCGCGTGTCGTCGTTGGCCGCGGTGACGATGCCGATGCTGGCGTCGATGTGCAGCTGCCTGCCGTTGACGGTGATCGGTTCGGTCAGCGCCTCGCGCAGATACTCGGCCAGCGCCTTGATCTCGCCCGGTTCGGTGATCTCCGCGGTGACGACGACGAATTCGTCGCCGCCGAGCCTGCCGACGAGGTCGCTCTCGCCGATTCCCCGGCGCAGCCGCTCGCCCGCGATGCGGAGCACCTTGTCACCGACGGAATGCCCGAGCGAATCGTTGATCACCTTGAACTTGTCGAGATCGATGAACAGCAGCGTGGTCAGCTCGGCGCGGCCCGCGCCGGACAGCGCCTCGGCGAGACTGTCCAGCACCAGCGTCCGGTTCGCGAGTTCGGTGAGCGGATCGTGCGTCGCTTCGTGGGCGAGCCGCTCGCCGATGGCGCGGCGTTCGGTGATGTCGGTGAACGAGGTGACCACCGCGGTGGCCGACGGATCCTCGGGGGTCAGCAGCCGCGAGGTCAGCGAGATCCAGACGTCGGCGCCGTCGGGCCTGCGCAGCCGCAGCACGAGGCCGTTCTGCGTGACACGGGTGCGCCGGGTGATCACCGACGGCATCCGGGCCGGTGGGAGGCGGCCCTGCTCGTCGTACAGCTCCAGCGTCACGCACGGGATGCCGATGAGATCGTCGTGGCCGACGCCGATGATCCGGCACGCGGCGGGGTTGGCCGATTCGACGAGCCCGCCGGGACCGATCACGACAACGCCTTCGTCGAGCGACGCGACCACGGTGCTGTAGTGCTGCTCGGCACGCCGCCGGGCCGTCTCGTCGGCGCAGACCAGGACGAACCCGTTGGTCATCTCAGCGGCCGAGATGCGGATGGCCAGGGTCGAGCCGTTGCGGTGACGGTGGGTCGTCTGCATGACGCCGCCCTTGCGCAGCACCGCTTCCGGGGCGAGCGAGGCGCCGACGAGGTCACTGACCGTGCCCCCGATCGCTTCGCTCGCCGTCCAGCCGTAGACGTTCTCCGCGGCGGGGTTCCAGCTGGTCACCACGCCGGCGCCGCTGGTCGCGATGATCGCGTCGCTGACGTGGCTGATCAGCGCGGCCTGGTAGCGAAGCGTCGCTTCGGCGGCCTTCTGTGCGCTGATGTCGCGCATGATGACCTGGAAAGCGGGCCTGCCCTCCCAGGTCGTCCGCACGGAAATGCTCTGTACCAGGTATTTCGCGCCGTCGAGGCGGAGCATGACGGTGTCGGTGGGGTCGGTCGACGCGCCCTGGCGATGGAGCGAGGCGATCCTGTCCAGGAGGGCGGGGAGCGACTCGTCGGCGACGAAGTCCATGATCGGCCGCCCGATCAGCTCGGCGGTCGAGGAGGCCCCCAGCGCGGTGACAGCGGCTCTGTTCACGTACGTGACGACGCCGGCTTCGTGGACACAGACCGCGTCGGGACTGAGTTCCACCAAAAGCCGGTAACGGTCAGTGAGATCCTCGAGGGCTTGCCGATTCTCGCGGACGTCGGTCACGTCGGTGGCGATCCCGAGCAGCCCCGACGAGCCGTTCTCGTCGCCGATGGTGCGGGCGCGCAAGCGGACCCAGCGGAGTTCGCCCGCCGGATTCCGGAACGACTGCTCGAGTTCGAATTCGCGCCAAGGCGGGGAAGTGCGGGTGCCGGAGGTCAGCGGCGCCACGAGATCGGCCAGTCGGGCTTCGATCTCGGCTTCGGTGAGACCGGTTCCACCCAGCAGGTTCTCCAGTCCGGGCAGCCAGGACAGCGTCTCGCCCCCGAAGTCGTACGACCAGATGGCGGCTTGGTCGCCCGCGAGGCCGAGATCGCCGACCGGCTCGTTCCCGAGCGGTGTACCTGTCGGATGACCGGAATTTCCGGCCCCCGGCACGGCGAGGGCGTCAGCCTCCATGATCCGTCCGAACCCCCTCTTCCGGTGCTGGCACCGTCGATTACACCACCCGCGGAGAGCGCTGTATACGCGAACCGAAGCGCGACCACCGCAGATATGCGCAAAAGCATATGAATACACGCTGTGTGACTGGCACGCGCTAAGGTGTTCCATCGGGTGAATAATTTTTGGTTAACTTCACCCATTCGGCGGTGAGTTGCGGTAAAACTACTGTCCGCTCGTTCCCGGCGTGAAAGGTCTCAGCTAGTGGATGACGACGACGTTTCGGTCGCCGACCTGCTCATTCGCGAGGGCTGGGACGACCACGAGGAGTCACGGGCAAAGTCACGCTGGAGAGTGATCGCGGTGGTGATCGCCGTGGTCGTCGCCTGTGGCACGGCCGCTGTTCTCGTCGGGTTCGACCCGGATCCCGAACAGAATGCGCAGCCGAACAACATCAGCGTCATCGAGATGCCGAAACGCCCTTCGGAAAACCGGGGGGCCGACGCGACGTCCGCGGTCCCGTCCACCGAGACGGTCGAAACCGGTGAGGGTGGTGACGGAGGGACTTCGTCGCAGCCCAGCAGGACGACGTCCAGCCGTCGTACGTCGAGTTCGGCCACGCCGACCT
The DNA here is from genome assembly GCF_055580625.1 of Amycolatopsis sp. NPDC031561. Taxonomy (NCBI): domain Bacteria; kingdom Bacillati; phylum Actinomycetota; class Actinomycetes; order Pseudonocardiales; family Pseudonocardiaceae; genus Amycolatopsis; species Amycolatopsis sp. NPDC031561. Next base: position 394,548 of record NZ_JBVILA010000002.1, read on the forward strand.
CCGACACGCGCGACGATCCGACGAAGACACCGACTTCCTCGAACGAGCCGGCGGACCCGCCGCGCACGACCGGGTCCACGGGGGCCCCGCAGCCGCCCAACCCGAATCCGCCGACGCCGCCGTCCACGACGCCTACCGAAGAGTGCAACCTGTGGCCGAAGTGGCTCTGGTGTTAGGGCGCTTTCAGTAGATCCGGCTCCCGTCGCCTGCCGAGGTGGTTGAACAGCAGGTTGAGGGTGAACGCGACGATCGCGGCGACCGTGATCGGGCTGCCGCAGATGGTCTGCAACCACGCCGGGAAGTGCTGGAAGAAGATCGAGTTGCCGAAACGGTTCGTCGAGAAGGCGGGCAGCAGGCCGACGCCGAACGACACCGCGACGATGAAGGTGTTGTGGTTTCCGGAGAACTCCACCTTCTTCAGGTTCTGCACGCCGACCACGGCGACCATCGCGAACATGACCACCGCGACCGCGCCGATCACCGGTTCCGGCACGGCTGCGACGAACGCGCCGACCTTCGGCACCAGGCCCATCAGCACGAGCAGGCCGCCCGTCATCGCGACCACCCAGCGGCTGCGCACCCCGGTCATCTGTACGAGGCCGACGTTCTGGGCGAAAGCCGTGTCCGGGAACGAGTTCATCGCGCCACTGAGAATGGCCGAGAGGCCGTCGGTGGCGAGACCGCGCGCGAGGTCGGAGTCGGTCGGCGGCCGTCCGGTGATCTCACCGACCGCGACCAGGTCCGCGGTGGATTCGGTGTAGGTCACCAGCATCACGACACACATCGAGAGCACGGCCGCGATCGGGAAGGTCGGCGGGCCGAAGTGGAACGGCGACGCGAGGCCGAACCAGTCGGCGTCGGCGATGCCCTTGAAGCTCACCAGGCCCATCGGAACGGCCGCGACCAGGCCGATCAGCAGTGCCAGCAGCGGTCCGATCTGGTTCGCGAAGCCGCGCAAGACCCGCGTGAACAGCACGATCACCGTGATCACGCCGAACGCGAGCGCGATGTTGGCGGGTTTCGCGTAGTCCGGCGATCCGGTGTCGTGGCCGGCGATCAGGCCGACGCCGGGGGCGATGAGCGAGATGCCGATGACGACCAGCAGCGTGCCCGAAACCAGCGGCGGGAAGAACCGGATCATCTTCGCGAACGGCTTCGCGATGAGCAGCCCGAACACACCCGACGCGAGCATCGCGCCGTAGACGGCCTGCATGCCGTACTGGGACGCGATCATGATCATCGGGTTGACCACGGTGAACGTCGCGCCCGCGACCACCGGCAGCCGGATGCCGAAGATCCTCCCGATCCCGATCGCCTGTATCAGCGTCGCGATCCCCGCGACCAGCAGATCCGCGTTGACCAGCAGCGCGATCGTCGCCGCGTCCAGTTTCAGCGCGCTGCCCACGACGAGCGGGACGGCCACCGAGCCCGCGTACATGATCGACATGTGCTGCAGGCCGAGCAGGGTCAGCTTCGGCAGCGGCGGGCGGGCGTCGACCGGATGGACCTCGGGATGGGTCATGGAACCCCCTCCTCACGTGCGGGAACGCCAGTGGACCGGCCGGGAATGACGGTAGCGCGTCCACCGCGTGAAGATCACGGTGCGAAAGGGCGGTCGAAAGGGCCGGGGGCTGTGTTGAATGGACACCGGGAACAACGGAAGGAGCGCCGATGGAGACCGTCCTCGTCGTAGGGGCCGGGCAGAGCGGGTTCGGAGTCGCGACCTCGCTGCGGGACAAGGGGTTCGCCGGGCGGGTGGTGCTGATCGGTGACGAACCCGGCCTGCCGTACCAACGGCCTCCGCTGTCGAAGGGCTACCTCGCCGGAACCGCGGGCGATGCCCAGCTGCGCCTGCGGCCCGAGGACTTCTTCGCGGAGAAGGGCATCGAACTGATCCCTGGCCGCGTCGCGTCGGTGGATCGCGACGACGCGAAGGTGGTGATGGAGGACGGGAGCGCCCACGGGTACGACCATCTCGTGCTGGCGACGGGCGCGGTCAATCGCGTGCTTCCCGTTCCCGGGTCCACTTTGGACGGTGTGTTCACGCTGCGCACCAAGGACGACGCCGACGTCTTGCGTGCAGCCTTGGAAAGCGCGGAGAACGTCGTCGTGGTCGGGGGCGGGTTCATCGGGCTCGAGTTCGCCGCGCACGCCGGACGGCCCGTGACGATCGTCGAAGCGCAGGACAGGCTGATGGCCCGTGTCGCGACTCCGGAGGTCTCGGCGTACTTCGCCGCCCTGCACGAGGGAGCCGGGCACACGATCCTGCTCGGCAAGGGCGTCGCCGCGTTGCACGGCGATGGCCGGGTGACCGAGGTGGAACTGAGCGACGGCGCCCGGCTGCCCGCCGATCTGGTCCTGGTCGGGGTCGGCGTGGAGCCGCGGACGCGACTGGCCGAGGAGGCCGGGCTCGCCGTGGCGAACGGCGTCGTCGTCGACGAGCACCTGCGCACGAGCGACCCGAAGATCTCGGCGGTCGGGGACTGCGCGAACTTCCCGTGTGTCCAGGCGGGGACGGCGACGCGGCTGGAGTCGGTGCAGAACGCTGTCGACCAGGGGCGGGCCGCGGCGGCCGCCATCGCGGGCGAACCCGCGCCGTATGACAGCCTGCCTTGGTTCTGGACCGACCAGCTCGGCGCGAAACTGCAGATCGCCGGGATCCTGACCGGGTCCGAAAAGGTCGTCGTGACCGGGGACCGGGAGGGCGGGAAGTTCTCGGTCCTGTCGTTCCGGGACGGCGTTCTCGCCGGTGTCGAGTCGGTGAACCGGCCGCCGGACCACATTGCCGCGCGGCGCCTGTTCGCCGCGGACCCGGCGCCGCGGTTCGAGACGCTGGAGGCCAACGGGTTCGATCTCAAGGCGACTTTCGCGGCTACTCGCGGGTGACGCCTAGGGAGAGCTGAAGGGGCCCTTCACCGCATGCGATGCGGTGAAGGGCCCCTTCAGCTCATGCGATGCGGGGAAAGGTCCCTTCAGCTCCGTCAGGCGGAGGACTCGGGACGGCCGTCGGCCGCCCAAGCGGTGTGGAACGAACCTTCCCGGTCGACCCGGCGGTACGTGTGGGCACCGAAGAAGTCCCGCTGTCCCTGCACCAGGGCGGCGGGGAGCCGCTCCGCGCGCAGGCCGTCGTAGTAGGCCAGCGCGGTCGAGAAGCCCGGGGTCGGGATGCCGAGCCGCACCGCGGTGGAGATCACCGAACGCCAGGAGTCCTGGGCGTCCTCGACGGCCTTGCGGAAGCCGCCGGACGTCAGGAGCGTCGGCAGCCCGGGCTCTTCGGCGTACGCGGCGGTGATGTCGTTCAGGAACTTCGCGCGGATGATGCAGCCATCGCGCCAGATGGACGCGACCTTGCCGAGGTCGATGTCCCAGCCGTATTCGGCGCCGCCCGCCTGGATCTGGTTGAAGCCCTGGGCGTACGCCACCACCTTCGACGCGTAGAGCGCCTGCTCGACGTCGTCCGCGAAGGTGTCCAAAGCGGACCCCGTCAGCGGAGTGCGCGAAGGGCCGCCGAGACCACGGGAGGCCTCACGCAGGTTCGACGAACCGGACAGCGACCGCGCGAAGACGGCTTCGGCGATCCCGCTGATCGGCACGCCCAGGTCCAGTCCGATTTGGACGGTCCAGCGGCCGGTGCCCTTCTGCTCCGCCTGGTCCGCCACGACATCGACGAACGGCTTGCCGGAGGCGGCGTCGGTGTGGGCCAGCACCTGCGAGGTGATCTCGATCAGGTACGAGTCCAGCCGTCCGGAGTTCCACGTCTGGAAGACCTCGCCGATCTCGGCGGGGGAGTAGCCGCCCGCGCCGCGCAGCAGATCGAACGATTCGGCGATCAACTGCATGTCGGCGTACTCGATGCCGTTGTGCACCATCTTCACGAAGTGCCCGGCGCCGTCCGCGCCCACGTGCGTGCAGCACGGTTCGCCGTCGACCTTCGCCGAGATGTCCTCGAACAGCGGCCCGAGCGACTGATACGACTCTTTGGACCCGCCCGGCATGATGCTCGGCCCGTGCAGCGCGCCCTCCTCGCCGCCGGACACACCGGTGCCGACGAAGTGGATGCCCTTCTCGCGCAGCGCGGCCTCGCGGCGCCGGGTGTCCGCGAAGTGCGCGTTGCCCGCGTCGACGATCACGTCGCCCTTCTCCAGGAGCGGGACGAACTCGTCGATCACGGCGTCCGTCGGCGCACCGGCCTTGACCATGATCACGACCTGGCGCGGCCGCTCCAGCGCGTCGACGAACGCCTGCGCCGAATACGCCGGGATGAAGTCGCCTTCGTCGCCGAACTGCTCGACGAGTTCCTTCGTCCGCTTCTCGGAGCGGTTGTGCAGGGCCACCGTGTGCCCGTGCCTCGCCAGGTTCCTGGCCAGGTTGCGGCCCATGACCGCCAGACCGGTGACCCCGATGCTCGCCTTCTTGCTCATCCGCACCCTTCCGCTTCGATTCCCTTGCCGAGCCTATCCCCGTTGAGGGATACGGCGCCGGGGCGAGAAGGGATCAAACGCGAGTTGTCCACAAGTGGGCAGGCCTGTGGACAACTCGGCTCGACGACCCCGCACCGGGGGTGGGCACCGATACGCTGGGTTCGGGGCCGTCCCCCAGGGACGGGTGGGGGGGCTGGGGTTCGGGCGCGCGGGATTTTCGAGGTGTCGCGAAAGCCACTTTCGGGACGTCAGATGTCGCGAAAGTGGCTTTCGCGACATCCCGGGCCGGGAGTGCGGGGCGCTGCGGAGAGGGTCGTGAGCGAAAGCGCGGCGCGCGTCAGGAGAAGCACCGGATCGGGGCACCGTTGTAGGTGACCATGTCCGCCATGGCCGCCCCCAGGTCGATCGGCGCGCCCCACTCGAGGCCGTCCAGTTCGGCGTAGGCCCGGTGCAGGTTCGCGGGCAGTCGTTCCTGTTCGGACAGTGCGTCGTAGGGCCCCAGATCGGCTTCCCGGGCGGCTTGGAGCGGCGTCAGGCCCGCGGCCTTCCCTCGTGAGGCGAGTTTCTGCAGGAAACCCAGGTAACCGTCGACGACGTCGATCGCCTCGGGCCCGCACACCGGGCCGTGGCCCGGCACGATCGTCTCCGGTTCCAGCTCGCGCACCAGGTCCAGGGCCTTCCGCCAGCCCGCTGGCGAGCCCATCAGCGCGAACGGGCTGCCGCCGTTGAAGATCAGGTCTCCGACGAACAGCACCCGTCGCTCCGGCAGCCAGACCAGCACGTCGTTGGTGGTGTGCGCGGCGTGTCCAGGATGGATCAGTTCCAGCCGGACGTCGCCCGCGTGCACGGTCAGCCGGTCGTCGAACAGCACCTCCGGCGGCCGCAGCTCCAGATGGCCCCAGTCGCTCCCGGTGAACGCGTTCCCGTAGGTGTTGATCCCGGTCGCGACCATCACCTCGCGCGTCTTCCGGTGCCCGATGATCGTCGCGCCTGCCGCCAGGTAATTACCGTTCGTGTGATCGCCGTGGTGATGCGTGTTGACCACAGTGGTCACCGGCGCGCCCCTGGTCGACACCGCCGTTTCCAGCAGGGCTCGCGTGCGCCGTTCGGTCGAGCAGGTGTCGATGACCACGGTGTGATCCCCCGCCGCGACGAAGCCGCAGTTGTTGATCCACCACGAACCGTCGGGCTGCACGTACCCGAAGACACCGTCGGAGACCTGCCGGGCGAAGGGGGATTGGTCCACCCGGTCACTATGCCCGACGAACGTGCCCGAAATGTGACGAGATCGTTCCGCCACCAGGGTGACGTACCAGGTGACTGGTGTTTTCGGCCGTTTCCTGGAACGCTGCGCAATGTCATCATCGAACCCCGCAAGGTGAAGTACCCTGGGTGGGTTCGAGTATTCGCGCGCAGGACGGCGGGGAGCCGTTGTCCTGGCTATGTGGTCCGGGAGAGCAAGGCTGATGGCCAGCACCGTCACCTCGCGCCGGAAGCAGCTCGGGAACGAGCTCCGGCATGCCCGCAACGCCGCGCGGATGACACAGCAACAGGTCGCCGAGGTTCTCGGCTGCACCCAGGGCAAGGTCAACAAGATCGAGTCCGGTGCCGTCGGGGTCAAGCTCGGGGATGTGCGATCGATGCTGAACGCGTTCGGGATCAACGGCGACGAGGCCGACACGCTGATGAACCTGGCCCGCGCCGCGGCCGGGCAGCGCGGCCACTGGTCCGGTTACCGATCCGTGGTGCCGCACTGGTTCCGCACCTTCACCGACCTCGAACCCGCCGCCGCGGAGATCCTCACCTGGCACGGCGAGCGCATCCCCGGCCCCTTGCAGTCCGAGCACTACATGCTCAAGCAGTTCACCGAAGCGGGCGCCACCGACGTCACCTCGTTGGTGCGTAACCGGCTGGACCGCAAAGCCGTCTTCGAGCAACAACAGCCGCCCTACTACCGGTTCATCATCAGCGAAGGCGCCCTGCGCCGCGCTCCCGGCGGTTCCGCCCCGGCGGTGATGCTGGACCAGGTCGAGCATCTGCTGGCCCTGGACAAGCATCCGCGCGTGTACGTGCACGTGTTGCCCTTCGGCGCGCGGCTCGCCGCCGTGCCCAACGACTTCACCATTATGCGTTTTCCCGACCGCACCAGGGATTTCGTCTACATCGAACACTCCGCGGGCGGGTTGTACCTCGACGACGTCAAGGACTTCAACATTTTCGTCGACTCTTGGGACCGTCTGCGCGGCGCCGCGTTGGAACGCCAGGAGACCCGGCAGTTCCTCAAGGAACTCGCCGAGCTGTACCGCAATCAGATGCAATCCTGAGGAAGAACGACGTCCCTTGGGTAGGGTCATGCGCGTGGACCCGCAGTTCCTGCCCGAAGGTGTCGACCTCGAGCGGCCCAACGCCGCGCGGATCTACGACTGGGCCCTCGGCGGAACCGCCAACTGGGCGGTGGACAGGGAATTCGGCGAGCAACTCGTCAAGGCCTTCCCGCTCATCCGCGCCCTCGCCAGGGCCAACCGCGCCTTCCTCGGCCGCGCGGTGCGGCACTGCGCCGAGCACGGGGTGAACCAATTCGTCGACCTCGGCTCCGGCGTGCCGACGGTCGGCAACGTCCACGAGATCGCCGGAGAGGCCGACGGCGACAGCCGCTGCGTGTACGTCGACAACGAACCGGTCGCCGTCGCGCACGCCAGGATCCTGCTGGAGAAGAGCGGCGACCCCGCCCGGCACGCGGTGATCGGCGCCGACCTGCGCGACGCGGACGACGTCTGGGAACGCGCCTTCGACACCGGCGTGCTCGACCCGGCGAAACCGGTCGCCCTGCTCACCGTCGCCGTCCTGCATTTCGTGCCGAACCCCGGACTGGCCCCCGTCATCGCGCGGTACCGCGAACTGCTGCCCGCCGGTTCGTTCTACGGTCTTTCCCACGTCACGATGTCGGGCGTGGAAGGCGCCGAGCTGGAACAGATCCAGCGCGTCGTGAAGCAGTACGAACAGTCGAGTACGCCGGCGTCCTTCCGCGACGAGGAGGAGATCCTCGGCTTCTTCGGGGATTTCGACCTCGTGGCGCCCGGCCTGGTCCCGGTCGGCGCATGGCGGCTGGACGATCCCGGCTCGCCTACGCTTAACTGCGCCATCGGCGGGGTCGCCCGCAAACCCGCTTTCTGACGAGGTGTGACGGTATGACGACGCAGCAGGACCCCGAAGCCCCCGAAGGTGTCGACCTCGAACGACCCAACGTGGCCAGGGTGTACGACTGGTTCCTCGGCGGTTCGGCCAACTGGGCCATCGACCGCGAGTTCGGCGCGCAGGTGCTCAAGCAGTTCCCGGAGGTCAAGACGTTCGCCAGGGTCGGGCGCGACTTCCTCGGCCGCGGCGTGGGATACCTGGCGCGCCAGGGGATCACCCAGTTCCTCGACATCGGCTCCGGCGTGCCCACCGTCGGCAACGTCCACCAGATCGCGAGCGCGATCAACCCGGAGTCCCGCGTCGTCTACATCGACATCGAACCGGTCGCCGTCGCGCATTCCCAGCTGCTCCTGGAACGTGAGGGCCTGCTCGGGCGGCACGCGGTCCTGCAGGGCGACGTGCGGGATCCCGCCGACATCTGGAAGCGCGCCCTCGAAACCGGGGTGCTCGACCCCCGGCAGCCGATCGGGCTGGTCCTGGTCGGCCTGCTGTACTTCCTCGGCCCGGACGAACCCGTCCACGAGATGGTCCAGCGCTACATCGACCTGCTGCCGTCGGGTTCGTACTTCCTGTCCTCGCATCTGACCGAGGACGGCGTCACCCGCAAGGAGGGCGACAACCGGGAGAACGTCCAGGAGCTCTACAAGAAGACGAGCGCGCCGTTCCACCTGCGCTCCCGCGCGGAGTTCGCCTCGTTCTTCGACGGACTGGAGATGGTGGAGCCGGGGATCGACTGGATGGCCGCCTGGCATCTGGACGAAGCGGCGTCCCGCGCGAGCGACAGGTTCACCGACGACCCGACCTTCACCGGTGGTCTCGGCGGGCTGGGCCGCAAGCCCTGAGTGCTCCGAGTGATCAGGCCCGGCCGGTCAGATGCCCGATCAAGGGCGAAAGCTCGAACTGACCTTCGAGCGGCCGTCCGGTCCTGATCAGATCCCGGTGCGCGCCGCGCTTGCCGGGGAAATCCACTTCGGAGTTCCACGGCGGCTGCTTGCGCAGCGGCGCCTGGATGAGGCTGAACCCGAAACGCTGACGCAGTTCGAGACCGATGTTGCGGCGCTTCGCCGAAGCCAGGCGTTCGTCCTCACGGCGGAACAACAACGTGGTGAGGCGGACGGCCATCGCGGTCACACCCCCCGGCTCGGCCGCGGCAACCGCGTCTGGTCGGCCGAACCGGCCAGGCCGAGACAACGCTCACAGGGCATCCCCGAACCGACGGGGATCCATTCCAGGTGGTCGTAAGGCATCGCCGCGCCGCAACGGGCGTGCAGGAATTCGGGGTGCGAACCCCCCGAGTGCAGGTCGAAAAGATGCGCGGAGCGGCGGCTTTCGCCCGCCGTTCCGGCCATGAGCCTGCCGACGGCGAGTACCGTCGCCGGCATGGTGTCTTGAATGATCACGCTGATCCTCCCCCACGAGGTCGGCGGTGGGTGGTCATGCGCCGCGGGGTGTGGCCCCTGCCGGTCACCTGCCGTCGGTGCCCCGCTGGGACGGTGAAACCCCTGCTGAACGCCACCCGGTGACAACTGTCGCCGAGGTCGTTCCATACTGCGAGCGATTCACCAACAACCGAGCCCCGGCCGCTGCGATTAATCCTACTCCTGGAATAATCTTCATGTCGAGGGTGGGCAGAGTTGATCACCCACTTGGCCGTGCGGGATAGTCCCGTTGAGGCAGGGAGAAGCTGGGGCCGTGACGGTTCGCGCAGGTCGCGACTCGCACCCCCGACCGACGTTCGGAGGTACGACCAATGGCCGATTATCCATCGGCGGCGGATTACGATCCGACCACGGCCGTGTCGCTGTTCGACGACGCAGCTTGGGAGAAGTCCTTCGCGAGTGAGCCCAACGGCGGGAACTGTGTCGAGGTCAACCTGGGCAGGGAAGGCCTGGTGGGAGTGCGTGACACCAAACTGGCCGCGAGTCCCGTCTTCGTCTTCGATGCCGGTGAGTGGAACGCCTTCCTCACGGCGGTCAAGGCCGGACAGTTCGATTTGAGCCCATGACGAAAGGCTCGCGTGCCCATCGGGACACGCGAGCCATCCGATCTTCGGCCACTTCGAGTCACACCGTCGCCGGGAGCCCGTTGCCCCGCAGCCTGAGTTTGGTGCGCCGCCAGGCGACGGTGATCAGGACGGCGAGCACGATCAGCGGGATCAGGCTGATCGACCAGCTCACCGCCATCGGCGGCCCCGGCTGTTCGAGCACCGTCAGATCACGGAGTTCCCCCGCGCCCTTGCCCGCGGGCCCGTCGATCTCGAACCGGAACGTCCACGAGCCCTCGGTCTGCAGGGCGCGGATGTCCAGCCCCCACACCTCCAGTTTCCGCGGATGCTTCGCCAGCGGTTGCGGACGGCCCAGCCGCCCGGTCTCCGGATTGAGGAACGCGAGCGTCCCCGCCTTCCCGGCGATCCCGTCGTCCGGGATGAACGTGAAGTCCAGCGATTGCATGGCGCGCAACGGCCACGTGCTGAACCCGACCGTCATCCCGTACGGGCCGACCTGCACCCGTTCGGTGTGGACGATGTTCACCGGTTCGTAGGCGTTCGCCGCGGGGGTGGTCGCGAACAGCAACCCGATCGCCGCCGCCAGCGCCAGCAGTGTCTTACGCATGCGCGTTGTCCTCCTTCGCCGGCGCCAGCAGCCCCAGCATCCCGCCGAACCGCCACCCGGCGAACCCGCCGAGCAGCCCGAACACCGCGCCGACGGCGCCCGTCGCGAACACGACCGGCCAGTCGACCGAGGCGGCCCCGTAGACGATCGCGTTCTGGATCGGCATCGACGCGCCGACCAGAAGACCGCCGATCGCGCCCGCCAGTACCGAAACGCGGCCCGCGGACCAGCCACGCCGCGAAAGCAGGTAGACCGCTTCGAGCACGGCCGCGATCGGCAGCAGCGCCATCGGCATCATCGCGGGCATCGCGGGCACACCGTCGATGTAGTCCCGCATCGGCAGGCCGACGGCGCCCGCGTACGCCTCCGCGGCCCACGGCGAGAACCACCAGGTGATCGCCTGGATGACCGCCAGCGACGCGGCCACCCGGACCGCTCCGCCCGGCCGCCGCCAGAATCCGGCGCCCGCCGACACCAGCAGCACCGAAAGCAGCGCGATCCCCACGGAGATGACGTCGACCAGGTCGACGTCGATCTGCTGCAGCCCCAGCACGGTGACCGTGCTGAACGCGATCAGCACGCCGAGGGTGCCGACGACGCCGAGGGTGCCCCAGCGATGTTCCCGCGCGGCCGCGAACACCATGACCGTGCCGATGATGCTCAGCGTGATCGACAGCAGCAGCCCGATGTGCGGCGGCGAGTCGATCACGGCGTCGAAGCCGTATAGGCCGTGCCACCACTGGTCCCACAGGCCGTACAGCAGGAACATCGCCGCACCGGTCCCGGTCACCAGGTATCCGGCGGGCGCGGCGAAGACCCTGCCGAAGACGTTGATCGCGCGGCCGCCGACCCGGGCGTCGACCTGACGGCCCGCCCGGCGCGCGGCCGTGGTCATCAGCACGACCACGAGGCTCGCGAGCCCGGAGATCGCGCTGCCCGAATACAGGAACAGATGCGGCAACGTGAAGAACGTGTCCGGGCCGACGTCGCCGTGCCACTGGATGTCCCAGGTCAGCCCGATCAGCGAGATCACCGACCCGGCCAGCACGGTGCCCGCCGGGATCAGCCCGGTGCGTTCACTTCGTGCCACCGAGGCGACCCTCGCCCCTCCCGCGGTGAGATCCATACCCCCCGACCTCCCTCTCTTACTTGACCAGCAAAGGAAAAACGTGCTGCGTGGTGCCGGACGGCCCGCGCAGTGAAACGGTGATCTCCCACTGCCCCGACATCGGCAGCAGGACGTCGCCGGTGCGGAACAGGCCCGGTGCCTGCGGGAGCGCGGGCGACGGGGCGAGCGCGTGCCCCATCTGCGGCATCACCGGTTCGACGGTGACGACGTCCGGCGCGGCACCGGTGACGGTCAGCGCGAAGACATTGCCGCCCTGGTGCGGATCGGTGACCGACAACTCCACCGTGGACGCACCCCGGGTCGAGCGCTGTACCTGGTCCCCGCCGCCGCTCGGCCACACCAGCCAGGCGACGATCGCCGCCGCGAGCACGGCGACCACCGAGATGAGCAGCACGGGTCTCCGTCTGTCCACTGTGGATTTCACCGTGGATGTCACTGGGGTGCGCCTCCTTGCGGGACTTCGAGCTGCATGGGCACGGTCAGCACCCGGTAGTCGCGTTCGGCCTGCAGCCAGATCCGGTACTTGCCGGGGGCGGCGAAGGTGTAGGTGAACGGGACGTCGGGGCCGTACGCGGCGACGGTCTCATCGGGCTTTCCCGGCATACCGGGCGACTGCGGGATCATCGAGTGCACGTGGGCCCAGGTCGGCGCGGCAGCGGCGTCCGCGCCGACCCGGCGATCGTCGGTTATCGGGCCGACGACGATCAGGTGGCCGAGCATGCCCAGCCACGGTTGGAGATCCGCCTTGCCGAACCGCGCGGTGATCGTGGTCGGCGTACCCGGCTTGATGTCGACGTCGACCGGATTCCCGTCGACGACCCGCGCACCGGCTCCGGTGGGCACGGGTTCGGCAGGGGAGTCGGTGCCTGCCGCGACCGGCAGGGTGGTGCGGACCAGTTGCACCCCACCGCCCCGCCGGGCGAGTTCCGCGGCGACGGCGTAGGTCCCGGCCTCGGGCGGCGTGAACTTCACCCGGTAGTCGCCGGGGCCGACGCGCACCGGATGCAGATGCCAGAGCCTTCCCGTCGGCGAGATGACGACGAGGTGGATCAAAGCGTTGTCGTGCACCAGAAGATCGTCGACCGGGCGGCCGGTCGCGCCGTCGGCCACGGCGAGCCGGACGTCGGCGAGACTGCCCGCCTTGGGGTTCGCGGAGTGCACGGCGAGGTTCACCGGAGGCCGCGAGAAGTCCACAGTGGACATCTGCGCGTTCGCGTACGGGTCCTGAACGTTGTCGATCGTCGGGTCCAGTGCCGCGCCCGGCGCGGGCGGCGCCGGGGTCGACGCCGAGAGCATCGCGCCGGTGACCGCGACCGCGAGCGCGGCGACCATCCCGCCGGCGGGGATCAGCGCGAGCTGCGGCCGTTTGACGCGCATCGCGACGACGAGGCCGATCACCAGGAACACGCCCGCGCCCACGAAGCCGCCGAAAGTGGCCTTCTCCCAGGGCGGGATGACCCTGGCCGGGACGATGAACGGGATCGACGCGGTGTCCGTGCCGTCGTCGAGGCCGAGTTCCCACGGTCCCGGCTGGTCGACCCGCAGCAGCGCCGGGTGGGCGCCGGGTTTCCCGTCCAGCTGGACCGTGGTTTCGGAAAACGTCGTTCCCGCGGCGGACGCGCGCAGTTTCAGCGTTCCCGGCGCGCTTCCGGCGTGCGTGACGACGTCGACGTGCAGCGGGCCGGGCGCGATGTCCATCCGCCGCAGCACGACGGTGAGATCCCGGGTGCCGAGCGTCTGCGCGACCTGGACGTCCGCCCCGCTCGACGCGCCGTCGGCTCGCGCGGTGCCGCTCAACAGCAAGGACGCCAGCGCGCAGAGCACGAGCACGCGGGCGATGACCAACGGCGCCGCGCGCCGCCCCCTCGGTGAATTCCCCATCCCGGCTGAAGTTAGCGACGCCGGCCGGGGAAAGCGTCACGGCGCGGAGTGAACCGGGGTCCCCCGTAAAGGGGACTGTGGCCCTTACGCCGGTGGGGGGTGACCCTGGAAGTCAGCCGCCCAGGAAACGGTACGCGCGCGGATGCGCACGGAACCACACGTTGAGCCTGCCGATCCGGCGTACCAGCGAGGACCGCAACGTCACCGGCACCAGCCCGCCGATCAGCCTCACGACGGTGCGAAACCGGTCGAACCGGCGCTGGTCCTTGTCTGTCCACTGTAGACTGAGTCGATCACGCAGCGCGGGCGGCAGCGTGCCGCGAAGGACGAACATCTGCCCTCGATACTGCCACCGCTGCGGCCGGGTCCACCGTTTGTCGGGTAGCCACCGCCAGGGTTTCTTCACCGTCCGGATGGTCTCGAACAACGTCGAGATCGTCTCGTTCGGGCCGAAGCCGTCGATCATGTCCGCGTAGTACCGCTCGAATTCCGGCCACGTCGGCGGCAGGTCTTGCGCACGCAGGCCGAGCAGCCGCCCGACGTCGCACATCTGCGCGTAGTACTCGTCCAGTTCGGACGCGGTCATCGGCGTGCCGTAAAACCGTTGCGTGTCAACAGGAACCATGACGAGCGTGGCGTGCACCCAGGCGTAGGCGTGCGGGTTGAGCGCGCTGTACCGGCGGCCGTCGGCGTCGACCCCGGTGAACTCGCGATGCAGTGCGCGCAGCCGATCCGCTTCGTAGCGCGCGCCTTCCGGGCCGCCGTAGATGTAGATGGACAGCGACGCGGCCGTGCGCATCAGCCGCGTCCACGGATCCTCGACGTAGTCGGAATGATCCCGGACCCCGGCCGCGACCACCGGATGGGCGACCTGCAGCACCAGCACCTGGCCCGCCATCAGCCCGGCACGGAAGTCGCCGAAGTACCTCCACGCCGCCGTCCCCTTGACGATCGGCGGACCGTTCATGACGCGCCGCGGATGAGCATCATCAACGGCTGCGCCACCCCGACACCGTCGTCACCCGTGGCGAGCCTGCGCAACTGCAGCCCGGCGATCAGTGCCACGACCGGACCGGTCAGCCGCTCCGGCGACGGCACACCCAGCGTCCGGAGGATCACCAGCGCGAGTTCGTCGTAGGCGGCGAAACACCGCGCGGCCGCGTCCTGGAGTCCGGGGTCGCGCGCGGCCTGCAGGTACAGCTCGTGCGCGCCGAGTTCGTCGGTGCCGAAAGGCAGCTGCGTGATGACCTGTTCGACCACCGAGGCGGCCTGTTCGACGCTCAACCCCTGCTCGCGGTAGGCGTCGACGAACCCGGTCAGCTTCGTGGTCTCTTCCTCGACGAACAGCAGCATCGCTTCGCGCAGCAACGCCGTCTGGCTGGGGAAGTGGTAGGTCAGCGTGCCGAGCGAGACAGCGGCCGCGGTCGCGATCCGGCGGTTGGTCAGCCCGCCGACACCCTGTTCACCGACCACCTTGAGCGCGGCGTGGAGGATGTTCTCGCGGGTGTTCACCAAGCGGTCTCGGGTTTGCGGTCCTGCCACCGTTCGACCTCTTCCAGTTGCGCGGCCAGCGAGATCAGCCGTTCCTCGCCGTGCGACGGGCCGAGGAGTTGCCCGCCCAGCGGCAGGCCTTCCGGGCTCAGCCCGGCGGGGACGTTGACCCCCGGCCAGCCCAAGACGTTCCACGGCCAAGCGTAGGGGCACGCGGCGATCATGGCCTGGTCGGTCTGCCAGCCGGTGAGCTTGTCGAAGGTGCCGATCCGCGGCGGTGGCGTCGCGGTGGTCGGCGTGAGCAGGACGTCCACCCGGCCGAACACCGAGCCGATCTGCCGCTGCAGCAACGGTTCCGTCGCCCTGGCGAGCCGCAGTGCCGGACCGGCGAGCGCCGAGCCCTGCCGTGCGTTGGCGCGGGTGCGCGGGTCGAGCCGGGCCTGGTCCGGGACGCGACGGGACCAGTCACGCACGCCGACGAGCGACCGCGGCAGGAAGGTCAGGCCGATCAACCGGTAGTCGGGTTCGACCTCGACGATCTCGTGGCCGAGTTCGGCGAACCGTTCCGCGAGCCGGACGACGGCCGTGTGCGCGTCCGGGTCGAGCCGGGTTTTCGTGGCGGTGAAAGGGATCCGCGTGGACAACCCGATGCGCAGCCTGCCCGGTTCACGGCGGGCGGCGGCCTGGAACGCGGTCCCGGTGCCCGCCGCGACGTCGAGCAGCAGGGCCGCGTCGGCGACGGTGCGCGCGAGCGGGCCGACCACGGTCAGGCCGTGGAACAGTTCGCGTTCGGTCGGGACGCGGCCGCGCTGCGGTTTGATCCCGACCAGATCGGTCCACGCGGCCGGGATCCGGATCGACCCGGCCCCGTCGGAACCCAGCGCGGCGGCGATCACCCCCGACGCGATGGCCGCCGCCGCGCCGCCGGAGGAACCGCCCGGGGTCCGCTCGGTGTCCCACGGATTGCGGGTCGCGCCGAACGCCGGGCCTTCGGTGAACGGCCATTGGCCGAGTTCCGGGGTGTTGGTCTTGCCGATGAGCACCGCGCCCGCCCGGCGGAGCGCGGCGACGGGCGGGGAGTCCGTTGTCGCGGGGGAGAAGTCGCCGTCGCAGCCGAACGCCGTCGGCAGTCCGGTGACGTCGAGGTCGTCCTTGATCGCGGTGGGGACGCCGAGCAGGGGAGCGGTCTCGCCGCCGGCCAACCGGCGGTCGGCGTCCTCGGCCTCGCGAAGGGCTTCCTCGGTGCGAAGACATTTGAAGGCGTTGAGAGTCGGCTGACTGGCTTCGGCTCGTTCGAGCGCCAAGCGCGTGAGCTCGACAGAAGTCGTGGCTCCGGTGGCGAGCATCGAGGCCTGTTCGGCCAGGCCGGTGAACGCGAGGTCCGGTTTCGAGGTGGTCATGACTCCCCCTGCGTGTCTCGTTCGTTCAAACGAACGATACCACCGAGTAGCCTCGGTGTGGTTACGTGACCTGCATGAACTTCGATCGCTTCCCTCGCGTCGACCTCGGCGGCCGTCCGACGCCGCTGCATCCCGCACCCCGGCTGGGCGAGGCTCTCGGCCTGCCGAACCTGCTGCTCAAACGGGACGACGTGCATCCGCTCGGCCTGGGCGGCAACAAGCTGCGCAAGCTCGAGTTCCTGCTCGGCGCGGCGATCGAGGCGGGCGTCGACACGGTGATCACCTTCGGCGCGCTGCAGACCAATCACGGCCGCCAGACCGCCGCGGCCTGCGCGAAGCTCGGGTTGCGGTGCGAACTCGTGCTCACCGCGAAGGTTCCTCGTGATGGTGACGCGTACGAACAGTCCGGCAACGTCCTGCTCGACCACCTCTTCGGTGCGAACGTGCACGTCTGCCGCGACGGGGTGGAGACCGGCAAGACCTACGACCGGCTGATCACCGAGGCCGCGGCCGAGGGGCGCGAGGTGGCCACGTTCCCCGTCGGCGGCTCCGACGCTGTCGGCGCACTCGGGTACGTGGCGGCCGCGAGGGAGATCGCCGGGCAACTCGCCGACCGCGGTGTCACCAAGGCGCGGCTGGTCGTCCCGCACGCCAGCGGCGGGACGTCGGCCGGGCTCCTCGTCGGGACGACGGACCTCGACTGGCTGACGCTCGACGTCGCCTGCGTCAGTCACCCGGTCGACGAAGCCCTGGACAACCTCGCCGACCTCACCACCGCGGTCTCCGCGTTGTTGGGGACCGCGCCGCCGTCACTCGAAGGTCTGCGCATCGACGACCGCGCGATCGGCCCCGGCTATGGTGTCCCGACCGCCGGGACGTGGGACGCGGTGCGGCTTTTCGGCCGTACGGAAGGGATCGCGCTCGATCCCGTGTACACCGGCAAGGTGGCCGCCACGCTGGTCGATTGGGCCGCCGAAGGCCATTTCGCGGCCGACGAGCACGTCGTTTTCCTGCACACGGGCGGTTCGCCCGGACTGTACGGTTACGCCCCCGAATTCACCGGCACGGTGGGCCGCTGACGCGACCTTCAGCACCCCGGCGATCAGGATCACGTGCGCCACCAGCGAAAGCCGCTGCATGACGCCGACCGGGAAGATGTCGGTCAGCGTCATGAAGAACGGGATGTCGGACAGGCGCACGAAGATGAAGCTGAGCCCGAAGACGATCAGCCCCGCCGCGCTGCCCCAGGCCAGGCGGCCGACCTGCCTGGCCGCGGGGGTGCCGCGCAGGTTGTCGCGGAGGGTGAACCCGGCGGCGGGCAGGCTGAGGAACGCGATGAGACACGCGTACAGGTGGATCTCGCCGCTGACCGGGTCCGGGTACTCGGGGTAGCTCGCGGGGAAGACCGCGGCCGCCGCCAGCCCCAGCGACCACAGCACGAACAGCAGTTTCGTGGTGCGGCTGAGCGGGATCCCGGCCGCGGCCAGCGCGCCGAGCGCGGTGAGCGAGCCGATGGACAGGGAGAGCACGCTGGCCCCGAGCATGCCCGTGCCGCGGTCGACGTAGGCGTAGCTGGACAGCGTGTCGAAAACCGGATCGCGTGAGCTGATCAGATGCAGCACGACCATGGTGACCAACGCCCAGCCGATGGCCGCGCCCGACGCGATCAGCCAAGGCTTGGCCCGCGATCTCTCCCCAGGGAACGTCATGCGTCCAGCGTGCTCGCGAGGCCGCGGATTTCCGATCCGGGAAGCCCCCGGTTTTACCCTGGGGCTAACCCTAACTCGACCACTACCAGTAGCTGGTCATCGTGCCTTTTCGCGCGGGGCCAGCGCTCGCCGTCCGGGTCCTGTTTCTCCGCCGTGCGCACCGCGTCGAGAACCGCGTCCGGACCACGCTTCCGGCTCATGGCGAGGACCTCGGGCCAGTCGAACAGGCCGTACTCGTCGACACCGATCGCGACACCGTCCGTGGCCAGCAGGAGGGCTTCGACCTCCGAGCGCGGCCAGCTGCGGCGGACGGCCTCCGTGGCGGCTTTCGGTTCCGCCTCGGCGACCCAGAAGCCACCCGGCGCGTTGCGTTTTGCGCGGACTTCGGCCCCCGTGCGGAGCTGGCCACTGTCGCGCAGCGTGGCCAGCCTGTCATCGGTGAGCGGGTCGACGCCGGAAGGCCCGAAGGCGATGATGGGGCTGTCGGCGAGCACCAGCCCGTCGACGGTGTCGTCCGTCCAGCGCGCGATCGAGACCGTGCTCGATGGCGAGTGCCCCGGTTCGAGACCTTCACGCCGGGCGACGTCGGCGATCGACCCGGCCAGCAGCGCCGCGAGATCCGCCTCTGGTTCCGCGCTCAGCGCCTGCGAAAGGCTGCGCACGAGCAGGCTCGCGTACCAGCCGCCGGGCGGCAGATCCGGATGCGGCGAGGTCGCCCCGTCGAGGATCACCACGGCGTTGTCGAGTACGGCGACGTGGTCTTCGGTCGGGCGCGGTGCTCCGTCCGCGCCTACTCCGTCCCTTTCCGCCACTGCGATTTCGGCCATGTCCCCGACCCTAACTGTCAACCGAGGTTGACGTCGGCGTCATGTCAACGTAGGTTGACATCATGACCGAAGCGACAGATCTGGCCGCGCGAGCCGGTGACCGCGATCCCCGGGTGGGGTTGCGCGCCGTCGCCGCTTTGCGCCGGCTGTTGGAACAACTCGAGGCGGTGCAGGTCCGCAGCGCGCGGGTGCACGGCTGGTCCTGGCAGGAGATCGCGGCCGAGCTGGGGGTCAGCAGGCAAGCGGTGCACAAGAAGTACGGGAGGCACTGATGTTCGAACGGTTCACCACCGAACTCTGCGAGGTCGTCATAGGGGCTCAGCACGTCGCGTCGGACGAGGCTTCCGCGAACGTCGACCCGCTGCACCTGCTGACGTCGCTCGCCCGGCACACCGGCGTGCTCACCACGCTGGGCTGCCCGGCGGACGAACTGGCCGACGACCTCCGCCGCGTCCGCCGCCGCGGCGGGATGAGCGACGCCGATGTCGAAGCGCTGAGCGGGTTCGGCATCGACGTCGAGCACATCGTCGAGCGGGTCGAGGAGACTCACGGACCCGGCGCGCTGACCGGGGGGCAGCGCGCCGGGCGAGGCCATCGGCCGTTCACGCAGGAGGCGAAGAAGGTGCTGGAGAAGAGCCTTCGCGAAGCCATCGATGTCGGCGACAAGCGGATCGAGGCCGAGCACCTCCTGCTGGCGCTGACCGCCGTTCCCGGCCCGGCGGCCGACGTCCTCGCGCAGCGGGGCATCGACTACCTCGCCGTCCGGCGCCTGCTGGAGCAGCGGGCGGCCAGCTAGCGGGGGCTGAAGGACGCTTTCCCCGCATGCCATGCGGGGAAAGCTCCCTTCGCCGCGTGCGACGCGGGGAAAGTCCCCTTCAGCTCCGTGCGCGCTCACGCCAGACGACGTACGGCAGGAACGCCTGCGTCAGCGGTCCGATGGCGAGCGCGTAGAGGATCGTGCCGACACCGACCGTGCCGCCGAGCAGCCAGCCCGCGGCGAGGACGGTGATCTCGATGAGGGTCCGGACGAGGCGGATCGACCTGCCCGTCCTGGCCGCGAGACCGGTCATCAGCCCGTCGCGGGGGCCGGGCCCGAGCCGCGCGCCGACGTAGATCGCGGCGGCGAGACCGTTGAGCACGACGCCGGCGACCAGGTTGACGATCTGCCAGCCGAGGACGTGCTGGTCGGGCAGGAAGATCCGCACGAGGTCCACGGTGAGCGAGATGACCACGATGTTGGCGGCGGTGCCGATGCCGGGCCGCTGCCGCAGGGGGATCCACAGCACGAGCACCAGGACCGAAGCGATCGCGGTGACCGTGCCGAACGAGAGGCCGGTGATCTTCATCAGGCCTTCGTGCAGCACGTCCCACGGGTCGAGGCCGAGGCCCGACCTGGTCAGCATGGCCATGCTGGCGCCGTAGAGGGCCAGCCCGCCGACGAGCTGGATCGAGCGGCGGGTGGTGTCTTGGGAGATGCCGACGGGTCGGAGATCGAGTGTAAGTGCCACGAATGCACCATCAGGGGTAAGTGGCTACCTTGACCATGGCCAATCTGGAACAATTGGTCTTATGGAGCCGCTGATCCCGCTGACTGGACGCGTTTCGGGCCTGAAATTGGCCACTTTGCTGGGAAGTTGGCGGCAGAGTGGTTCTCGACACGGTGCCGCGGATCTCGCGGCGGCCGTCGAGCTGCTGGTCCTCGACGGCAGGCTGCCGCTCGGCACGAAACTCCCGGCCGAACGGGAGCTCGCCGAAGCGCTGGAGGTCAGCCGCACGCTGATCGGCGCCGCGCTGGACAAGCTTCGGGCCGACGGGCTGGTCGCCAGCCGTCGCGGGGCGGGCTCCTGGATCGCATCTCCCGGCGGGCGCGGGCGGGACGCGATCCTGCCGTCCGGGGAGGACCTCATCGACCTCGCCCAGGCCTGTCCGCCCGCCATCGCCGGTCTGGTCCCCGCCGTGGACGCCGCGCGGAAGGCGCTGGTGGATCACCTCGGCGAGAACGGCTATCACGTACGCGGGCTGCGGGTCCTGCGCGAGCGGATCGCCCGCCGCTACACCGACCGCGGCCTGCCGACCAACGCCGATCAGGTGATGATCACCAACGGCGCGCATCACGCGTTCGTGCAGGTCCTGCGGATGCTGGCCGGTCCGGGCGACCGGGTTCTGGTCGAGCAGCCGACGTATCCGAACGCGCTCGAAGCCATCGCCGCCGCGCACGCCATCCCGGTCCCGGTGCCGCTCGACCCGGCCACCGGCTGGGACATCGTCGGGATCGAGGCCGCGCTGCGCCAATCCGCGCCGAGGCTCGCGTACTTCGTCGCGGACTTCCAGAACCCGACCGGCCTGCGCCTGGACGCCGTCGGAAGGGAGCGGCTCGCGGCCGCGCTGAGCCGCGCGCGGACGCCGGCGATCATCGACGAGACGCTGGTCGAACTGGATCTCGAAGGCGATCCCGCCGACGGGCCGCCGCCGCTGGGCGCGTTCGCGGGCGATCTCGGCATCACGATCGGCTCGGCGTCGAAGTCGCATTGGGCGGGGCTGCGGCTCGGCTGGATCCGCGCTTCGGAGGACGTCATCGGCAGGCTGGTCGCGGCCCGTTTCGCCGTCGACCTGGGGTCCCCGGTCTTCGAGCAGCTGGTCCTCGCCGAGCTGCTCGAAGACGGCGGGGCCGCGCTGGCGCACCGTCGCGAGGAGACGCTGGCCCTGCGCGACGCGCTGACCGGGGCGCTGAACTGGTACTGCCCCGAGTGGACGTTCACCGTGCCGCCCGGCGGGCTTTCGCTCTGGTGCCGTCTTCCGGAGCCGATGAGCACGCGCCTGGCCGTCGCGGCGGCTGGGCACGGGGTGCAGGTGGCGCCGGGCTCGCGTTTCGGTGTCCACGGTGGACTGGAGCGCTGGCTGCGGCTGCCGTACGCGCTCCCGGCGGACAGGCTCTTCGAGGCCGTGCGGCGGCTGGGCGCGGCCGCCGCCTCGGTGGCGGCTACTCCGGCCACGGCCGCTCCCGTGGCCGTCCAAGTCACCTGACACCCCCCCGCGTTTCGTCCTCTAGTTGCGGTAGTTGGTGGTGCCAACTACCGCAACCAGAGGACGAAACGCGGGGTGGGAAAACGGCGGGGTGGGGAAACGGAAATAGCCGGTGCGCCGGCGGGGCGGCCGATGCTCCAGGGAGGGCATCGGCGCCGCACGACCAGCGCACCGGCTATCCGGCCCGCCCCGAGACCGGAATCTCGGGACGGGCACCGCGGCGGTTACCCGGCACAGCCCCTCGACGTGCCGGGAACCGCCCGCGGTTCAGGTGGTCTTCGAGCTTGGCCGGCTCCTGCTCGGCGCGGTGAGCAGAAGCCCCCGAAGTCCACCCGGTGCTGGTCCCGGCGCCGCCCCAGGGGCAGTGCGGCGCCGGGGCCGGGATCCGAACCGGCCGGGCGCGGTCGGCCGTTCGGAAAGACAAGGGGTTACCTGAACGAGGGCAGGCGAAAGCGACTTCTGCCAGGGATTTCAGAGGACGTCGAAAACCGAAGTTGATCTTGGTTTGGACGTGGTTCTCCCCGGCGACCCGGTCAGGTCAGTCGGGGGAGGTGGTGGGAAGCGCGGCTTCCCGGCCGGTGCGCTCGCCTTCGTGATCGCAGCCTGCTCCGAGGAGTTTCAGCTGCGTGGCGGGGATTCCGGCGTCGAGCACGGCGAGCGGCCCGCGGCCGCCGCCGGAGTGGTCGTGCCCGGGCTGGGCGCTCGTCGTGGGCGCGAGCGGGGCCACGGGGGCGTTCGGCAGGCCACCGCCGCCGCCGCCCGAGCCGCCGCCGTCCGGGGACGCGTGCGTGTCGGATTCGGCGGGGACGGCCGGAGCGGGCTGGGCGTCGAGCTTGACCCGGAGCGGCAGGGTGACGCGGTGGTTCTGGGGCGCCGCCGCCGGAACGGGTGTTTCGGCGGGGACGAACGGACGCGGGTCCGGGGTGCTCGGCGCGGGCGTGTTCGTCGCGATGTTCTTGGCCGGGACGGCGATGGTGACCGAGCCGCTCGCCGACTCGCCCGAGCCGCCGCCGAAGACGGGGTCGAGCATGTCGCCGGTACCCGGCAGGATCACCGGGGGACTCGCCCCGCAGCACGGATTAGGCGTGACGATCGGCGCGACGACGTGCTCGCCGATTCCGCCGACGACCCCGCCGACGGTTTCGACGACGCCGCCGACCGTGTTCGTGACGAGGTCCAGCACACCGCCGATGAGGCCGCCCAGCAAACCGTTGGAGGCCTGGGGCTTCGCGGTCTTCTTTTCCGGCTCCGGCGAAGAAGACGTCTCGACGGAGCTCGCACTCGAAACGGCCTTGTCCTCGACGGTGGCCTCAGGCTCCTCGCTCGACGCGGGGGCGGGCTCTTCCTTCGGGGTTTCGGCCTTCTTGGTTTCGGTGCTTTCAACGGGTTTCGTGGTTTCGGCCGAGCCGGAGTCCGAAGTGGACTCCTCCGGTGTGGTCGATTTCCCGGATTCGGGCTGGACCACCGAGGTCTCCGGCGTCACGGGGGTCTGCTCGTCGGCCGAAGCCGGAGTGCTCAAGACCGCGCCGAGGATCCAGCCGGTGAGCGCGAGCCCACCCGCGAAAAGGATTCGCGCGCCGGCTTTCGGGGCCTTGAGGCCGCGACGGGGTACGACTGCCGCACCACTCACAGCAATCACCACCGTCCGCGCCTGAAACCCACGTTTGCCGCGTGAGTTCGATCTTGCTTGGGGTCTCTTCCGGTCAGGTCGCAGTTCCCCCGGGGCTGCACCAGTTTTAGCACCGGAGGGGAGTGTTTCACCTCTGCCGCCGCCGATCCAGCCCGTTAGGCGGAACGACGCAACCGGCTCCGGTGCTTGGAGTACCGAAGTTGATCACTCTCGGTGTGTGCCCGGCGGCTATCCGGACCCGGGTGGAACTACTCAAATACTCGGTGACCTGATGTTTTAGGGGCTCGAGCCGGATCCCTGCTGCGGTGCGTGCCGTCAAAGTCGCGTTCGGTGATCGAGGTGGCGGACGCGAGCCGCCGGGACGGGAGAGTCCGCGATGTGGGACGTGAACGCGGTGTCGGCGGCGGTGCTCGGGGTGCTGAAGACCTATCGCCTGAGCGAAGCCGACGCCAGGGACGTCTGTCAGGACGCTTGGCTGGACCTGCTCCGCGCGCCTGGCGCGCTGCGTGACGAAGCGAAGCTCCGGGCATGGCTGACGACCACCGCGCGGCGCCGCGCGCTCCGGATGATCACCAGGAACAGGCGCGAAACGCCGCGTCCGCTCCCGGGGCCGGAAACGACCCCGGAGACCGAGGTCGTCCGGGCCGCCCGCGACCGCGCGCTGTGGGCGGCGGTCGATCGCCTGCCGGACGTGCACCGGCGGCTGATGTGGCTGCTCGCCCACCGGCCGGAGCTGTCCTACGTCCAGCTCGCCGGAGAACTGGGGATCAGCCCGGCCAGCGTGGGCAGGGTGCGAAGACGGTGTCTGGACCGGCTCAAGCGTGCCCTCGAAGTCGGCGGCTGGACCTGAACATCGGACGAGTCACCGGAGTTTGCGCAATCGGGTGACCGCTTCGTCGATGACCTCGTTGCGCTTGCAGAACGCGAAACGCAGGAGGTGTTTCCACT
Source organism: Amycolatopsis sp. NPDC031561 (assembly GCF_055580625.1). NCBI lineage: Bacteria > Bacillati > Actinomycetota > Actinomycetes > Pseudonocardiales > Pseudonocardiaceae > Amycolatopsis > Amycolatopsis sp. NPDC031561. Next base: position 418,815 of record NZ_JBVILA010000002.1, read on the forward strand.
CTTCCGGGTGATCGGTGAACACCTTTACGGGCACGGCCGCCACGCCCACCCGTTCGGGGAGTTCCCAAGCCAGTTCCGCGGCGTCGTCGAAGCCGAGCGGGCGGACGTCGACGCAGATGAAGTACGTCCCAGCGGTCGGCCGGACCGCGAAGCCCGCCTCCGCGAGGCCGGCGGCGAGCCGGTCCCGCTTGCCCTGAAGGCTCGTGCGCAGCTCTTCGGCCCACGGCAGTTCGTGGTCCAGCGCGTGGGCGACGGCCGGTTGCAACGGACCGCCCGAGACGAAGGTGATGAACTGCTTCGCCGCTTTCACCGCCGCGACCAGCTCGGGGCTCGCGCAGACCCAGCCGATCTTCCAGCCGGTGCAGTTGAACGTCTTGCCCGCGCTGGAGATCGAGACCGTGCGGTCGCGCATGCCGGGGAAGGTCGCGAGTGGGAAGTGCTCGGCGTCGTCGAAGACCAGGTGCTCGTACACCTCGTCGGTGATCGCGATCAGGTCGTGCGTCACGCAGAGCGCGGCGACGGCTTCCAGTTCGGCGCGCGTGAACACCGTGCCGGTCGGGTTGTGCGGCGAGTTGATCAGGATCGCCCTGGTCCGATCGGTCACCGCGGCCCGAAGGCCCTCGATGTCCAGCGCGAATCGGCCGTCACGCTCGACCAAGCCGACGACGCGACGTTCCGCGCCCGCCATGGCGACGGCGGCCGCGTACGAGTCGTAGTACGGCTCGATGACGATGACCTCGTCGCCGGCCTGCGTCAGCGCGATCAGCGACGCCGCGATGGCCTCGGTGGCCCCGGCGGTGACCAGGATCTCCGTGTCGGGGTCGTACTCGACGCCGTAGCGGAGCCGGTGCCGCGCGATCGCCGCGCGCAGCTCCGGGCGCCCCGGCCCCGGCGGGTACTGGTTCGCGCCCCCGAACAGCGCGTTCTTGGCGGCGTCGAGCATTCCGGCGGGCCCGTCGGTGTCGGGAAAACCCTGGCCGAGGTTGACGGCTTCGTGGCGGACGGCCAGTGCCGTCATCTCCGCGAAGATGGTCGACGTGAAGGGCTGGAGGCGGGGTACGAGGACAGGTTCGCGCACGATCAGCCATCCTCACGGACAATGGCCCTGTGGAGCAACTGACGCCCGCCAAGGTGACCCCAGCCGATCCGCCCGGTGGAACCGCCGCCGAGGAGGAGAAGAGCCGCGGCCTGCGCAAGATGAAGCTGGTCGCGCTGTCGTTCCTGCTCGGTGCGACGGTGATCTTCCTGCTGACCAGTTGGGCCGAGGCCGCGGGCTGGCCGGGCTGGGTCGGCTACGTCCGCGCCGCCGCCGAAGCCGGGATGGTCGGCGCGCTCGCCGACTGGTTCGCGGTGACCGCGCTGTTCCGGCATCCGCTGGGGATCAAGATCCCGCACACCGCGATCATCCCGAACAAGAAGGACGCGCTGGGCAGCAGCCTCGGTGACTTCGTCGGCTCGAACTTCCTGTCCGAGTCGGTGATCCGCGAGAAGCTGAGCCGGGTCGAGGTCTCGAAGCGGCTCGGCGGGTGGCTTTCGCAGCCGCAGAACGCCGAACGCGTGACGTCCGAACTGGCCACCGTCGTCCGGGCCGCGGTCAAGGTGCTCCGCGACGAAGACGTCCAGGCGATCATGGAACAGGCCGTGGTCAAGCGGATCGTGGACAAGCCGTGGGGCCCGCCGCTCGGCAAGATCCTGGAAGGCGTGTTCGCCGACGGGGCACACCACAAGCTGGTGGACCTGATGTGCGACCGCGCCTACGAATGGGTGCGGGACAACCACACGACGATGCTGCGCGTGGTCTCGGACCGGGCGCCGAGCTGGTCGCCGAAGTTCGTCGACGAGATGCTCGCGGACAAGGTCTACGGCGAGGTGCTGTCCTTCGTGTGGGCGGTGAAGACCGACGTCAACCACCCGATGCGGCTGGCGGTGGACAAGTTCCTCGGTGAGTTCGCCCTCGACCTGCAGACCAACCCCGAGGTGATGGCGCGCGCCGAGCAGGTCAAGTCCCAGATGCTCGGGCACGACGAGGTGCAGAAGCTGATCGGCTCGGCCTGGGCGACCGCGAAGGACATGCTCCTCAACGCCGCCGAGGACCCGTCGAGCGAGCTGCGGCGCCGGGTGCGCACCGGACTCGAGACGCTGGGCGAGCGGCTGGTCTCCGACGACCACATCCGGTCCAAAGTGGACACCTGGGTGGAGGGGGCGGCGGCCTACCTGGTCACGCACTACTCCCAGGAGATCACCACGATCATCACCGACACCGTGGAGCGCTGGGACGCCGAGGAGACCTCGCGCAAGATCGAGCTCCAGGTGGGCCGGGATCTGCAGTTCATCCGGATCAACGGCACGGTGGTCGGCGCGCTCGCCGGTCTGGTCATCTACGCGGTCGCGCAGCTGCTCTTCTGAGCGGCGGCACTTATACCACACTCCGGAGGCCCTTCCGGGAGTTGTCCACAGGAAGTGGAGTCATCCCCAGGGTTATCCACAGCTTTTCACGTCTTTGGCCTAACGGTGTGCACAACCCCTGGGGGTAACTCGGGGGTGGGTGACCCCAGAAGTTGTGGTCGCGCGGGCGTGAGGGCGGGGGCTGAAGGGGCCTTTCCCCGCATGCGATGGGGTGAAAGCGTCCTTCGCCGCGTGACATGCGGGGAAAGGCCCCTTCGGCTCAGGTCGAGACGTCCGCCGTCCGCGCCCGCCAGGCCCGCGCCTTCTCCCGGTTCCCGCACGACCGCATCGAGCACCACGTCCGAGACCGGTTGCGCGACTCGTCGTAGAAGGCCCACAGGCAGTCGTCCGCCGGGCAGATCTTGAGCCGGATCCACTCGCCGAGCACGGTCAGCCGGGTCGACGCGGCCATCACCGCTTCGCTGACCGATTCCGCGACCAGGAGCGGGCCTTCCGAGCCGAGGACGATCTCCGCCGGTGCGCGCAGGCCGAGCCGGGGCAGCCGCGGGTCGCCGATCGCCGAGCGCAGCGCGTCCCGGGTTTCGCGCGCGGCCGCGGGGGTGTCCGCGCGCAGCCGGTGATCGCGGGCCCAGCGTTGCCAGGTCTCCAGATCGTCCAGGAGGTCGGTGCCGCGTTCGACGTTCACCGTGTTCAGAAACTCGACCACCAGGGACGCGTCGGTGTTCACCTCGCCCAGTGTACGGACGAGACCTGTTGTCATCGGCTCCGATAACCCGCATACTCTCTTCGCTGGTTACTCGATCATCGTGGAGGATGGCCCATGGGAGCGGTACCGACCTTCGGCGCGGTGGCCCTCGACTGCCCGGACCCGGTCGCGCTGGCGGAGTTCTACCGCGAGCTGCTCGACTGGCAGGCGGCCGAGGTCGCCACGGACGGCCATTGGGTGACGCTGCGGAACCCCGAGGGCGGCGCGCGGCTCTCGTTCCAGCGCGTGGCGGACTACCGCCCGCCCGCGTGGCCGTCGGCGGAGAACCCGCAGCAGGCGCACGTCGACCTCGACGTCACCGACCTCGAAGCCGGTCACGAGCGCGCGCTGGCCATCGGCGCGAAGCTGCTCGACGACTCCCCGGAGACCTTCCGGGTGTACGCGGATCCGGCCGGACACCCGTTTTGCCTGTGCGCCTGCTGACCTCGGACGCGAAAAATGCGTAATCTCTGATACGTGATTTGTCCGAAGTGCCAGAACGCCATGAAGACCGTCGACAAGAACGGTGTCCACATCGACCAGTGCCAGGGATGCCGCGGCATCTTCCTGGACAGGGGCGAGCTGGAAGCCATCGCCGGTGCCGAGAACTCGTACTACGGCGGGCACCAGCCTCCGCCGTACCAGGGGGGTGGGCACGCGCCGGCTCCGCACTACGGCCGCCCGGACTCCCCGCGGCCGCACCGCGGCGGGTACTCCGACTCGCCGAAGGGCTACCGGGGCGGCTACGCCGACTCGCCCAAGGGGTACCGCGGCCACGCCGACTCCCCGCACGGCTACGGCCACCAAGGCAAGCGTCGTAAGGGTGGCTTCCTCGAGGGCCTCTTCGACTGACCGTGGTCCTCGATCTCAAGATCTGCCCGGCCTGCGGCGATCGCGCCGAACGGCCACAAGCCGAGAGCGGGCTGCTGGTGTGCGCGGAATGCGCGCACCGGTGGCCGTTCCGGCGGCTCCCGTTGTTCGCGCTGACCGGGCCGAGCGGGGCGGGGAAGTCCACCGTCGGGCCGCGGCTGGCGGAACGGCTGGGCGACCTCGCGCTCGTGGTCGAGCAGGACGTGTTGTGGACAGGGGCGTTGCGCGACGACGTCCCCGGCCATCCCGCGTTCCGGTCGACCTGGCTGCGGATGGCGGCGATGCTGCACCAGAACGGTCGCCCGGTCGTGCTCTGCGGCACCGTCGCGCCGCCCGAGTTCGAGCAGTTGCCCGAGCGCGTCTTCTTCTCCGACATCCACTACCTGGCGCTCGTCAGCGAGCCCGACGCGCTGCGCAAGCGCTTGCTGGCGCGGCCCGCCTGGCGTGAGTGGGACGAGGAGCGGGTCGAGGAGATGCTGGAGTTCAACGAGTGGCTGCAACGGGAAGCGCCGTCGCTCGATCCGCCGGTCGAGTTGTTCGACACCACCCACATCCCGGTGGACGCCGCCGTCGATCACGTGGAGACGTGGGTGCGCGGCCTGCTTTCACGGTCGTAGCGGTTTCAGGGACACAGCGGCCAAGTCCTGCCTTCGGGGGAATCCAGCCAGATCTCCTGGTCGTCCCCGTCGAGGCTGAGTCCGAACCGGTCCCGCCACGGCTGACCGAGTTCGAGCCATTCCTCTTGCGCGCTTTCGACGAGCTCCCACAGCCGTCGCGGGCCGCCCTCGGCCACTTCGTACTCGCGGTCCGACTGCCGATGCCGGACCCAAGAGCCGTCCGCATGGACCAGCGCGGTGTTCTGGCCGTCCCGTAAGGCCGTCACGCCGGGAAGCTGGAGCCCGGCGAAGAACTCGAAGCGGCTGCGGACCTCGGTGATGACTCCCATCGGCAGCCGGGTCGGCCGCCAGGCGACGTCGCCGTCCGGCACCTTCGACGGCCTGAACCGGTGTGCGCGCAGCGGCATGAAGCGACCGTCGCGGCCGAGCACGCGCCCTTGTCCCGTCGCGCCTTCGCCCGCGACGATCCGGACGAGCCCGCCGCCGATCGGCCGGTTCAGCGTGGTGACGATCAGCCCGCCCGGAACGGTCTGCTCCAGCCACGCGGGCGGGATCGACGACACCGAACACGTGCACAGCACCCGGTCGTAGAGGACGCCCGCCGGGAAGCCGTCGGCTCCGTCGGACGCGGCGCACGAAGGCGCGTACCCGGCCTCCGCGAGCCGCTCGCGCGCGGCGTCGACCAGTTCCGGGTCAATGTCCACTGTGTACACGAGCCCGGAGCCGAGCCGATGGCACAGCAAGGCGGCGTTGTACCCGGTGCCCGTGCCGATCTCCAGTACGCGGTGCCCGTCGGCGACCCGGAGCTCTTCGAGCATGATCGCCATGATCGACGGCTGGCTGGACGAACTCGTCGGCGTTCCCGGCTGCGCGCCCAGATAGCGCGCCCGTTCCCAGAGTCCCGAATCGTCGTCGAGCTGGATGACCAGCACTTCGGGTGAGTAGGCGCGCCTGAGCCATTCTTCGTCGCCGTTCTCCACCGCGGCCCAGCCGTTCGCCGCCGGGACGAAGAACCGCGGCAGGAAGACGTGCCTCGGCACGGTGCGGAACGCGGTCATCCAGCGCGCGTCGTGCAGTACGCCCTCGGCGAGCAGATGCTCGACGAGGCGCCGCCGCAGCCGCGTCGCGTTCGACATCCCTCCACCGTAATCCTTCATGTCGCAGCGGGGTGAGCACCAACACACCCGATGGTTGCAAGCAGAGTGCTTGCAATAGCTAGCACTCGCGCGTAGCGTTGAAGACGTCGCGAGGAGGTGACCGATGTCAGACACCAACCGGGATCAGCCCCCATCGGGCGGACCGATGGAGAAGGTCGCGGACATCGCTTCCGACATCGGCGAGTACATCCGCCAGCAGCGCAGCACGGCGAAGATCTCCTTGCGGCAGCTGTCGAAACTCGCCGGCGTGTCCAATCCGTACTTGAGTCAGATCGAGCGCGGGGTCCGCAAACCCAGCGCGGAGATCCTGCAGCAGATCGCCAAGGGCCTGCGTATTTCGGCCGAGGCGCTCTACGTGCAAGCGGGAATCCTCGATCTGCCGACGGGCGGCCCGGTCGGCGATTCGATCCGCGCCGACACCGAGTTGACCGAGCGGCAGAAGCAGGTCCTGCTCGACGTCTACGAATCGTTCCGCCGCGAGAACGCCGCCGCGAAGCCCCCGCGGGCGGAAACCACAGTCCAAGCCGAAACCGAGGAGTCAGCATGACCACGGCCACGACCACCAAGACCGACCGCAAGAACACCGCCCTCGACCAGTTCCGCACGCCGCTGCTCGCCGCGCTGGGTGCCGGGAACCTGGCGGGCCAGGCCGTCATCGATGCCGTCGGCAAGGCCCGCGAGAAGGTCGTCGAGGGTGGCGAGACCGCTCGCAAGAACATCGAAGAGCTCCCGCACGACGTCGAGGGCCTCCGCGAGAAGCTGGACCCGGCCGAGCTGCGCAAGGTCATCGACGAGTACACCGAAGCCGCGCTGAAGCTGTACAACAAGCTGGCCGAGTCCGGCGAGCAGGCGTGGGACAAGATCGCCGCGCAGCCGCAGGTCAAGAAGGCCATCGAGCAGCTCGAAGACGCGACCGCGGACACCCGTGAGCGCATCGACACCGTGCTCGGCAAGGTCACCAAGGGCACCCGCTCGGTGGGCGAGAAGACCGCCCGCAAGGTGACCGAGGTCGCGGGCGAGATCGCTGACGAGGTCGAGGAGATCGGCGACGACCTCGCGCACGAGACCCGTTCGGCTTCGCGCAAGGTCGCCAACAAGACCGCGCCGAAGACCACGTCGCCCGCCGCGCGCCGCACCACGACCAGCCCGGTCGTGAAGAAGCCGGCCACCGCGCCGAAGACGACCGAGAAGTAAGGTCCGCGTGAACCCAGGGCCCCTGGTACCGGCTTCGGTACCAGGGGCCCGGGTCATTCGCCCGGTTTGACGTAAGCTGACTTCGTGTTCGTTGCCGACTGGATCCTCATCGCCATCCATTGGGGCGGCGCACTGACCGGGCTGTTCGCCTTCGTGCACGCGCTGCTGCAGCGCGCGGACGCGTATTCGGCCGCCGACCGCAAGACCAAGCCCATCTGGATGCTCATCACCGGCGGGGCCACCGTGGTGCTGACCCTCTTCAAGTTCTACGGCGGCGGCATGATCCTGTGGCTGCCCGCGCTGGTCGCGGTCCTGGTCTACCTCGTGGACGTCCGCCCCAAGCTCATCGAGGTCCAGCGGGGCGGCCGCAACTGGTGACCGCGGTGGCTATCGTGGCGCTGTGACTACCTGGACCATCGCCGGAAGCCTCACCGTCGTCCCCGCCCTCTCCCGCCCGGACCTCGTCGCCGAGCCCGTCGCCAAGGCGCTCGCCGCCCTTCCCGATCCCGACGCCGTCGGGGTCGTGGAGATCGACGCGGACCTGGCCGACACCGCCGCCTTCTGCGAGGCGTACGGCTCACCGCTGTCGGCGTCCGCGAACTGTGTCGTGGTCGCGGGCAAACGCGCCGGTGAGGTCCGCTTCGCCGCCGCGATGATCCTCGCCACCACCCGCGCCGACGTGAACGGCGTGATCAAGCGCCGCCTCGACGTGCGCAAGGCGTCCTTCGCCCCGATGGACGAGGCCGTCTCGCTCACCGGCATGGAGTACGGCGGCATCACCCCCGTCGGTCTGCCCGAGGGTTGGCCGATCCTGATCGACCAGCGCGTCGCGGACGAACCCGAACTGGTCATCGGCAGCGGGATCCGCGGCGGCAAGCTGCTGATCTCGGGCGCGACCCTCGCGTCCCTGCCCGGTGCCGAGGTGATCGACGGGCTCGCGCGTCCCGTCGAGTGAGGCTGTCCACAAAGGACTTCAAGTTGGTTTCGGCGTTCGAAGCCGAGGTCCTCGAGGTCGATCCCGCGTTGTTGACGAGTCTCGGCGAGAACCGCGCCCGCGTGCTCGCCGCGCTGGACGATCGTCCTGTCTACGGCGTGAACACCGGCATGGGGCGGCTCGCGGGAGTCGCCTCACCCGCGTCGAGCGCGCACCAGCGGAACCTGCTGATCGGCCGGGCCGTCGGCGGCCCGCCCTGGCTTTCGGCGGAGGAAGTGCGCTGGCTCCTGCTGGTGCGCCTGCGTGATCTGTTCGCGCCGGAGGCGGGCGCGAGCCCGGAGCTGGTGACGTTCCTCGTCGACCGGCTGAACGAGGGGTTCACGCCCGCCGTGCCGAGGACGGGGCTGGGCAGCGCCGGCGAGATCATCCCGCTGGCACATGCCTTCCAGACCTTTCTCGGCGTCGGGACCGTGCTGGTGGACGGCGTCGAGACGCCCGCGTCGGAGGTGCTGGCGAAGCCGTACGAGCCGGGTCTCAAGGAGGGCGCGACCCTCATCCAGGGCTCGCCGCTGGCCGAGACGCTCGCCGCCTTCGCACTCGTCGAGGCTCGGCGGCTCGTGGACCTGCAGACGCTGGCCGCGGCGATCGCGATCGACGTCCTCGGTGCGCCGCAAGCGGTCTACCGTCCCGCGCTGGCGGGGGACGATCAGGTTCTCCGCTCGGTGCTTCTCGAAGTGAGCGGACTGATCCACGGGTCTGTCGAACGGCCGGAGGTCGTGCAGGCGCCGGTTTCCGTCCGGGTCGCGCCTCGTGCGATCGCCCATCTGACCCGGGTCGCCGCCGAGCTGGACGAGGCCTTGCGGCGCTCGATGCCGACCGATTCGCCGGCTTTCCTGGACGGCGAATTCGTGTCCACGACGGGTTTCCACGCCGTCGAACTCGGGCTGCGGATGGACGCGGTGACGGCGGCGCTGGTGCATCTCGGCGAAGTGAGCGTCCAGCGGACGCACCGGTTGCTGGACGAGCGGTTCAGCGGCCTGCCCGCGCAGCTGGCGCCCGCTCCGGGACCGCAGGCGGGACTGGTGCCGCTGCACAAACGCGCGGTGGGGGAGCTGCACGCGTTGCGGCGGCTGGCCACGCCCGCGACGTTGGGCTCCGTCGACACTTCCGCCGGACAAGAGGACGTGCAGGCGTTCGCTTGGGCGGCCGGGAATCAGCTTCGTGACGCCTGCGCGCGGATGTCCGCCATCACGGCTTGTGAGCTGATCACGGGTTCGCAGGCGCGGTGGCTGGCGTCCGGAAACGAGCCGCCTGGACTTCGGGCGACCTACGAGCGGCTGCGGGAGTTGGTGCCGCCGGTGGAGACGGACCGGGCGTTGGGGCCTGAAGTGACTGCTCTCGTCGCCGCGTTTTCCGCGGGGAAATTTGGGCCGTTCTGACGGCGATTTCGCCGTCGGGTCTCCTTTAGTCTGGGTGGTCCACATTATTTCGAGAATGGGGACACCCATGAATCGTCGAAGACCTGTTCGCGGCACGCTCATGATCTCCATGGTGGTCTTGCTCGTCGCATCGATGACGAGTTTTACGCAAACCGCCTCTCTCGCAACATCTTTGGAGATACTGCGGGAGTCGCCACCGTCGGAGAATCCCCTTCCGTCCACCGACCGGAACATACCCCAGCCGGTCACTTTCGACGAATGTACTCCCAGTCGCCCGAATCCGGCGGACGGGTACTTCAAGAATCGGTTTTCCACCTGTCAGAAGACGCAATTGCGTTATCGGCAATACGCCTGTCCCGAGCCCGGCTGCCAGCTGGTCGGTGAGGCGGTCGTCTACGTGGTCGTCACCCGGAACATGGTGCCTTCGCAGCGTCGTGTCGTCATCAGCCACCGGATGCAGTTCTCCTCCCTCCACGGCCTGCCCGACACCACGCGGTTCGGCGCCACCATGACGTGCGCCGCGAAGGACACCTCCGGGACCGCGGACTGCGACGTGCCCGAAGCCAAGGTCACGAAGAGCATCGTGGAGTGGAAGGCCAGGCCCGTCGAGGACACGGTGTTCACCATGCGCGGCGAGGGCCCTCCGATTTACCAGGACCCGCCGGAGATCCAGGCCGAGAAGCGTACTTGGTACAACCTGGGCCGGACGCTGTTCGTCGAGGGCGAGAACGGCCAGGTGGAGAACGCGCCGCAGCTTTCGACCGAAGCGCGGTGCGACGAGGCCGGCTACGTCCAAGGAAGCAAGTGCGTCTTCCCGAAGCCGGCCCTGTTCTTCGTGGATCTTCACGACCCGGCGATCAGGGACTACGGGCGACTGGTGGCGGACGCGATCCACAGTCCCATCGACAAGTTGTATCCCGGGCCCGCGGAAGGCAGTCACATTCCGGGGTGGCTCGGCGACATCTTGGCGTTGCGCAGCTACCCGCTCACGCGGACCCACCACCAAGCGGCTCAGGACGCGAGCAAGACGCGCTCCGAGTATTACTGCGCGCGGCGGTGGGGCCCGGACTGGCATACCGGTCCGGACGGGTTGGTCCTCAAGTGCGCGGTGTATCCGTTCAACAACACGAGGGACGGGGCGGGCCGCTATCCCGGGCACGTGACCGGGGCGAATCCGTCGTTCGCCGTCCTGCCGCTCCCCGAGCGCACCTTCTCGGCGATGGAGCAGACCGTGAACGACTTCATCGGCCGTCACCACATTCTCGACGGTGACCGCTACTGGATCTGGCTGCTCGAATAGTCAGGGGATCAGGCTTGGGCCTCCGCGCGGGACTGGATCGCCAGCCCGCGCGGAGTCACCACCCGGGTGATGAGCGCGAAAACGCCCTCGCACACCAAAGCCAGTACGACGACGGCGATGCCGCCTGCCAGGATCTCGCCGTGGCCCGGATCCCCGAGCGCGAAACCGTCCACAATGTACCGTCCGAGCCCGCCGCCGTCGTTGACGATCGCGCCGATCGCGACGGTCGCCACCAGTTGCAGGAACGCGACGCGGGCGCCCGCGAGGATGACCGGCGACGCGAGCGGCAACTCCAGGCGCAGCATGATCTGCCACTCGCGGTAGCCGGTTCCGCGCGCGGCGTCGACGGTTTCCTGCTCCAGCTGGATGACGCCCGCGTAGGTGTTGGTGAACAACGGCGGCAGCGCCAGGGCCACCAGCGCGAGCATCAGCGGCCAGAACGTCGTGTCGACTCCGAGCCGGGAAGCCAGGAACCAGAACAGGATCACCAGCCCGAAGCTGGGGATCGCGCGGCCGATGTTCACCGCGCTCGTCGCGAGGAACTGCGCGCGGCGGTAGTGCGCGAGCCACAACGCGGGCGGGATCGTCAGCACGGCCGAGATCACCAGTGCCAGCAACGAGAACTGAAGGTGCTCGACCGTCCGGTACGGCACGCCCGCGGAGTCGGTCCAGCTCCAGCGGTTCGGTTCGCCGAACCACTCGATGGTCTGGTCGATGATGCTCATCGCGCCGCCTTCCGAGACCACGGCGCGAGCGCGCGCCCGCCGACCCACAGCAGGAGATCCACCACCACGGCCAGCACCACGGAAAGCCCGACCCCGACGATGATCGACGTCGGGTTCGGGGTCGCGGTCTGGATCCCGGCGCGGATGAAGTACCCGAGCCCGCCCTTGCCGAGCATGGAAGTCACCGTCACGAGCCCGATCGTGGTCACCGCCGCGACGCGCAGGCCCGCGATCACCACCGGCAGCGCGAGCGGTAGCTCGACCTGCCACAGCAACCGAGAACGCGTGAAACCCATGCCCAGCGCGGCTTCGCGGACTTCCTTGGGTACCTGTTCGACGCCGGTGACGATATTGCGGATGAGGATCAGCAACGTGTACGTCGCCAACGGGATGACCGCGGTCGTGAAGGAGGTCAGGCCGGTGAAGGGCACCAGGACGGCGAAGGCGCCGAGACTCGGGATGACGTAGAGCGAACCGGCCGCGCTCAGCGCGACGACGTAGAACCACCGGCGACGCAGCGAAACCACGGAAACACCGATGGACACCACGAGTCCGATGGCGAGCGCCGCCGCTGTCAGCGTGACGTGCTCGCCGAGCCGATCGAGGATCTCGTCGAAATGACGGTCCACCCACCGCCACTCGAACAGCGGCCGCCCGCCCTGGGCGGGTACCGGGAACACGGAGGAGGCTCGCACCGGCCGACCCTACCCCGATCGGGCGTACAGATTCCGCTCTCTGAGAGCACACGGGGCGCAACTCTCAAAATGTGGATTCTGTCGTGACCCGGAGATACTGTCCAATCCTCTGTTCGAGTCATAGGAGTGTGTGCACGTGCGCTGGACACGGAATGTTCGAGTGGGCGCGGTGCTCGCCGCCGCCGTCCTCGGTATGACCGCCTGCGGGGGTGGCGAAGACGCGGCGGCCCCGGCCGCGCAGAGCAAGGGCGGGGCGCCGATCGTCGTCGCCTCCTTCAACTTCACCGACAGCCTGGTCCTCGCCGAGCTGTACGCGAACGCGCTGGAGGCCAAGGGTTACCCGATCACCCGCAAGCTGAACCTCGGTTCGCGCGAGCTGATCTACCCGGCGCTCAAGTCCGGCGAACTGCAGTTCATCCCGGAGTACCAGGGCGCCGCCATCACCACCGGCTTCGGCAAGGACGCCGCGAAGGACGCGGCGGGCGAGCACGAACAGCTCAAGAAGCTGTTCGAGCCCGACGGCGTCGGCCTGCTGGACTACTCGCCGGCGGAGGACAAGAACACCTACATCGTGAAGGCCGATCTCGCCAAGGAGAAGGGTCTCGCGAAGATCAGCGACCTGTCCAAGGTCGACAACGTCATCGTCGCGGGTGGCCCGGAGTGCGAGAAGCGGCTTCCCTGCTTCAAGGGCTTCACGGACGTCTACAAGCTGAAGGCCACCTTCCAGACCGTGCAGGAGGCAGGCCCGCGCGTCGAGCAGCTGCGGTCCGGCAAGGTCACCGTGATCCCGGTCGACTCGGTGAGCCCGCTCGTCGGCGACCCGCAGTTCGTGGCGCTGGAGGACGACCTCGCCATCGTGCCGACCGAGAACGTCGTGCCCGCGGTGAACAAGAAGGTCCTCGACGAGCGTGGCGCCGACTTCGCGGCCGCCGTCAACGCCGTCAGCAAGGCCCTCGACACCGTGCAGCTGCGTGAGCTGAACAAGCGCGTCGACTCGGACGGCGAGAAGCCGGGCGACGTCGCGAAGGACTGGCTGAAGGAGAAGTCCCTCATCTAGCCCCCGCGCGCGTGCCATGAAAGGCCCGTTACTTGCAAAATTCGCAAGTAACGGGCCTTTCATGGCGTTCGGGGGAGGACCGAGGGGGCGCTCGTTCCCCCTGCGGGCAGCGGTGGAATCGTGGACGCTGTCGTTGCAACACGGGTGAAAGGGAGTGGGATGGGAAAGGTCACGGCCATCGCGGAGCGCACCATCGAGGCGCCGGCGGACAAGGTCAGGACGCTCGTCGCGGACTACACGGAAACCCGGCCGAAGCTGCTGACGGAGCACTACCGCGACTACGAGGTCACCGAGGGCGGCGTCGGCGCGGGTACGAAGGCGAGCTGGAAGCTGCAGGCGACGTCGAAGCGCGTGCGTGACGTCGCCGCGACGGTGACCGAGCCGTCCGAAGGCACCATCGTCGAGACCGACGCGAACTCGAGCATGGTCACCACCTGGACCGTCCGCGAGGTGCCGGAGGGCAGCCTCGTCCGGATCGAGACGACCTGGGACGGCGCGGGCGGCATCGGAGGCTTCTTCGAGAAGACCTTCGCGCCCGGTGGCCTCAAGCGGATCTACGAAGGCGTTCTCGGCAAACTCGCCGAGGTCGTGTAGTACTCGCCACAATCGGAATGGTCGCCCCGGTTAGCTCGTTGTACCCGTCGTGAATACGGGGCGATCGCCCCGCTTGTGGTTCGCAACAGACTTGGAGTTACCTCGTGAACGCAACCGAGATCCGGCTCGCCTCCCGTCCGCACGGTGTCCCGACGCTCGAGAACTTCGAAATCGCGGACGTCGAGATCCCGACGCCGGGTGAGGGCCAGATCCTGGTCCGCAACCAGGTCCTGAGCGTGGACCCGTACATGCGCGGCCGGATGAGCGACGCGAAGTCCTACGCCGAGCCGTACGAGGTCGGCAAGGTCATGCACGGCGGCGCCGTCGGCGAGGTGCTCGAGTCCACCGTGGACGATTTCGAGCCCGGCGACATCGTGCTGCACGGCCTCGGCTGGCGTTCCCACGCCGTCGTCGCCGCGAAGCACGCGGTGAAGGTGGACCCCGAAGCCGCGCCGATCACGGCGTACCTCGGCGTCCTCGGCATGACCGGGCTCACCGCGTACGCAGGACTGCTCGACGTCGCGGAGTTCAAGGAGGGCGACACCGTCTTCGTGTCCGGCGCGGCCGGTGCGGTCGGTTCCGTCGTCGGCCAGCTGGCGAAGCTGAAGGGCGCGAAGCGCGTCATCGGCAGCGCCGGCACGGACGACAAGGTCAAGTGGCTGACCGACGAGCTGGGCTTCGACGCGGCGTTCAACTACAAGGACGCCCCGGTCATCGAGCAGCTGCCCGCGGCGGCGCCCGAGGGTATCGACGTGTACTTCGACAACGTCGGCGGCGAACACCTCGAAGCGGCCATCGACTCGATCAACCTGCACGGCCGGATGGCGATCTGCGGGATGATCTCGGTCTACAACAACACCGAACCCGCCGCGGCGCCGCGCAACCTCGCGTCGATCATCGCGAAGCGGTTCACCATGCGCGGCATGCTGGTGGGCGACCACTTCGCGCTGCAGCCGCAGTTCGTCGAGGAGGTCGCTCCGCTGGTTGCCTCCGGCGAGCTCAAGTACTCCGAGACCATTGTGGACGGTATCCGCAACGCGCCGCAGGCCTTCCTGGACCTGCTGGGCGGCGCGAACACCGGCAAGATGCTGGTCCGCGTCTGAGTCCGCCCCGCAAACGCTATGAAAGGCCCGTTACTTGCAAAATTTGCAAGTAACGGGCCTTTCATAGCACGCGCGAGGGCCTCAGTACTGCGTCGTGAGGGCACCTTCGGTCAAAGCGGCGTCGAGCTGCTCCGCCGAGATGTCCAGCTTCATCTGGTCGCGGAACATCCGGCCGGCGCTCGGGATGCCGGAACGGTCCGGCCAGGTCTCCGGCTTCCACAGCGAGGACCGCAGGAACGCCTTGGCGCAGTGCAGGTACAGCTCCTGGACCTCGACCATGATCGCCAGCTGCGGCCGCTTGCCCTTGACCACGAGGTCGTCGAAGAACGGCGCGTCCGCGACCAGTTTCGCGCGGCCGTTGATCCGCAGCGTCTCGTTCATGCCCGGCACCAGGAACAACAGTCCCGCATGCGGGTTCTCGAGGATGTTGGTCTGGCTGTCCAGCAGCTTGTTGCCGGGCCTGTCGGCCAGTACCAGCGTCTTGTCGTCGAGCACCAGCACCGAACCGGCCGGGTCGCCGCGCGGGGAGACGTCACAGGTCCCGTCGGACGAGGCCGTCGCCAGCAGGTGGAACGGCGAGTGCTCGATCACCGTGCGCGCGTGTTCGTCGACGAAGGAGAGGATCTTCCCTTTGGTCGTCTCTTTCGGATGCCCCAGGTGCTCGCGCAGGGCTTCCCGCGTCTCGATCACCTTGATCTCTGAAGTCCCCATGACCTTAGTGAACCATCAGAAGACGACAGTCCGGTTCCCGTGCACCAGAACGCGGCCTTCGAGGTGCCACCGCAGCCCGCGCGCCAGGGTCACCTTTTCTATGTCGCGGCCCTTGCGGACCATGTCCTCGACCGAGTCGCCGTGGTCGACGCGGATGACGTCCTGGTCGACGATCGGGCCCGCGTCGAGGTCGGCGGTGACGTAGTGACAGGTTGCGCCGATGAGCTTCACCCCGCGCGCGTGGGCCTGGTGGTACGGCCGCGCGCCGACGAACGACGGCAGGAAGCTGTGGTGGATGTTGAGCGCCCGTCCGGCCCAGGCCTCGCACAGTTCCGGGGGCAGGACCTGCATGAACCGGGCGAGGACGACGGCGTGCGGGTCGTGCTCGTCGACCAGTTTCCGTACCTCGGCGAACGCGGGGGCCTTGGCGGTGGCGTCACCGGCGGGGAACGGGACGTGGTGGAACGGGATGCCGTGGGCGCGGGTGATGTCGCCGAGCGACTCGTGGTTGCCGATGACCGCGGCGACGTCGACGTCCAGTTCCCCCGACGCGACGCGGCCGAGGAGGTCGTAGAGACAGTGCCCGGCCTTGGAGACGAGGATCACGGCGCGACGGCGCTCACCCGTGTCGCTGACCTGCCAGCTCGACTCGGCGGAAAGCGACTCGGCGACTTCGGCGAAGCGCGTGCGGAGTTCGGTGGCGTCGAACGGGAGCGAGTCGGCGCGGACGACCTGGCGGGTGAAGAACCAGCCGGTGTCCGGGTCCGTGTGGTACGCCGCTTCGACGATCCAGCCGCCGTGCTCGGCGAGGAAACCCGAGATCCGGGCGATGATGCCGGTGCGGTCAGGACAGCCGAAGGAGATCACATAGCGGCGTTCAGGGTTCGACACACACGCCATTGTCGCCGGTCTCGGCCGCGGCACGGCGCCGGGTCAGGATGCGGACGCGGACCCGCCGCCCGATCTCGATCGCCGCGACCAGCACCAACCCGAGCGCGAAGGACAGTAGAAGGCCCTTCTCCGGCTCGTCCGTGAAGGCCGCTCCGCCGACGAGACCGATCAGGACGCTGTACACCGCCCAGACGCTCGCGCCGAGGGCGTCGAGCGAGACGAACTTGCCCGGCGGGTAGCCGAGACTCCCGTTCGCGAGTCCGCTCGCGACACGGCCGCCGGGAAGGTAGCGGGCGGCGAGGATGAGCAGGACGGCGTTGCGCCGCACCTGGATCTTCGCCCATTCGTAGCGCCGGACCCCGTCCGGACCGCGCTGCAGACGGGCCAGCGCTCGCGGGCCCGCCGCGGCGCCGATGGTGTAGCCGAGGCAGTCGCCCGCCCACGCCCCGAGCGCGGCGACCAGCGCGAGGAGCGCCAGCTGCGGCAGGTCCGGGCCGATCAGGACGGCGACGGTGATGACCGTCGTCTCACTCGGCATGAACGGCAGGAGCGCGTCCAACCCGGACACGAGGAACACGATCACCCACAGCCAGGGTGATCCCAGCGAGCCCCGCAGCAGCTCGGTGACGTACTCCAGCAGTTCCACGGTTCCATGGTGATCACCGCAGGTCGCATCGGGGTGACGGAGTGGGGTTGTACCGATGAATTCCTAGTCGGGAGCGACCGACGACCACGGGACGGTGAGCTCGCCGAGCCGCCACCTCGACGGCCGGTTCAGCACCGGCCAGCCCCGCGCGGTGAGCAGGTGGACGGTATGCGCCCAGCGGGCCCGGACGCCGAAGTTCTGGTGCGGTGCCGCCGTCGCCCAGCAGGTGTCCAGAATGGACAGTAGTTCGTGGACGCGTTCGCCGGGAACGTTGCGGTGGATGAGGGCCTTGGGCAGCCGTTCGGCCACTGTGGACGGACGTTCCAGGCTGGCGAGGTGGACCGAAAGGGTCAGCGTGCGAGGCCCGTCGTGCCCGACGGCCACCCAGGTGCTCAGCCGTCCGATCTCGTCGCAGGTGCCTTCGATCAGGAGCCCGTCCGGCGCCATCGCGTCCAGCATCAGCGACCAGGCCCCGGTGACCTCGGCCTCGTCGTACTGCCGCAGCACGTTGAACGCGCGCACCAGCACCGGCCGGGTCCCGGCGAGTTCGAAGCCGCCGCGCCGGAAGTCCAGCCACGGCTTGTCGACGGCGGACTGCGCGACGGCGACCCGTTCGGCGTCCAGTTCCAGGCCGAGCACGCGGACGTCACGCCGGACCGAACGCAGCCGGCGTGCCATCTCGACCGTGGTCACCGGTGAGGCGCCGTAGCCGAGGTCGACCACGAGCGGCTCGTCCGCGCGGCGCAGCAGCCGCGTCACGGCCGGGTCGCGCGCGAGCCACCGGTCCACTCGCCGGAGCCGGTTGGGGTTGGTCGTCCCGCGTGTCGGTGCCCCGACCGGCTTCAGCGCTCGGCCAGCCACTTCGCGACGAATTCCGCCTCGCGTTCCAGCAGTTTGGTGACCTGTTCGGCGATCACGTTCTCCAGTTTCCCGCCGACGAACGGGATCCGCACCTTGACCTCGCCGCTGTTGACCAGGGTCGTCTGCTCGCCTTCGCCGGTCAGCGACGTCTTCGCGGTGATCTCGCCGGGCACGCCCTGCACGGACGCCGTCGCGGTGCCGGCGTAGCCGTCTCCGGAGGCCTTCCAGGTCTGCTCGCGCTCGACGACGAGGTCGCCCCGGTGCAGCGTCCGCACGGCGGACGGGAGCTTGTCCGAGCTGATGCCCTGACGCAGCTTGTAGCGCACGCCGTCCTCGGCCGGGACGTACTCCAGCAGCTCCGCGTTGTCGCCGCCGATCTGCTCCAGCCTGGCCCGCAGCGCCTCTTCGCTCGCCACCGCTTCCCACGCGCTCGCGAGGTCGGCGGAGAAGGCTGTGCGGTGCTCGATACGGGAGGCCATGGCGCCAGACAGTACCGTTCACGGGCGTGAGCACTGCCGAAACTCCCACCCAGCACGCCGTCCTCGCCGACCACACCACGCTGCGGCTCGGCGGCCCGGCGCGGCGCTACGCCGAGGCGACGACCGCCCAGGCCCTGGTCGACGCGGTCCGCGAGGCCGACGAAGCGGGCGAGCCGGTCCTGCTGCTCGGCGGCGGCTCGAACCTCGTCGTCGCCGACGACGGCTTCGAGGGCACGTTGCTGAAGGTCGGCAACACCGGCTGGACGCGTGACGGGGATCTCGTCGAGGTCGCGGCGGGCCAGAACTGGGACGGTTTCGTCGAGGGTCTGGTCGCGGAGGGTGTCGGCGGGCTCGAATGCCTCTCCGGCATCCCCGGTTCGGTCGGCGCGACCCCGATCCAGAACGTCGGCGCGTACGGCTGCGAGGTGGCCGAGTCACTGGTCTCTGTCGACCTCTACGACCGGGCCACTCGCGAGCTCCGCACGCTGACCGCGGAGGAACTCGGCTTCGGCTACCGCACGTCGATCCTGAAGGGGACCGACGCGGGCGTCGTGCTCACAGTGCGCTTCAAGGTCACCGAAGACGGCCTCTCGGCCCCGATCCGCTACGCCGAACTCGCCCGCACGCTCGGCGTCGAGATCGGTGACCGGGTCTCGGCGGACAAAGCGCGCGAAGCGGTCCTCGGACTGCGTCGCGGCAAGGGCATGGTCCTGGACGCGGACGACCACGACACGTGGAGCGCGGGCTCGTTCTTCACCAACCCGATCATCGGGGAAGCGCAGGTCGCGAAGGTGCTGGCGGGGATCGTGGAGGTCGTCGGCGAGGACGTGCGCGTGCCGCGGTACCCGGCGCCCGGCGGCACGAAGCTGTCCGCGGCCTGGCTGATCGAGCGCGCCGGGTTCGCGAAGGGGCACGAGGGGCCGGGCGGCCGGGTGTCGCTGTCGACGAAGCACACGCTGGCGCTCACCAACCGGGGTAAGGCGTCGACAGCGGATCTCCTCGCCCTGGCCCGCGAAGTGCGCGACGGCGTCGAGGCTCGCTTCGGCGTTTCGCTGCACCCAGAGCCCCTGCTCATCAACTGCTCGCTCTAGCCCTCTCCCGCGTTTCGTCCTCTAGTTGCGGTCGTTTGTGCCACGAACTACCGCAACTAGAGGACGAATTGCGGGTGGTGAACAACCCCACGCCGGTCCCGTGCGTCTATCCCCTTGAGGGGCGAGGGTGAGTTCCATCGCCGCGGGTAACGTCGGAGAGGTCCTCAGCGCTGAGCGGGTAGAAGCTCGCGGGGGCCAATGGGAGGTACACGGTGATCGAACGGCGCACGGTGTTCAAGGCCGCGCTCGCCGCGGGTGCGGCCATGGTGGCCGCTGCCTGCTCCAGCGAATCAGGCGGCAACGCCAAGCCGGAAGGCAGTGGTGGCCAAGGGGAGAACTCCGCGCCGCCGGTGGCCAAGATCACCGCCGAGCCCGCCGCCGACGCCAAGGACGCGTCCGTGGTCACGCCGGTCGTGGTGAAGGTCGCCGACGGCAAGCTCACCGAGGTCAAGGTCACCGGGGATTCCGGCAAAGACGTCAAGGGTGAGCTTTCGCCCGACGGTCTCACCTGGACGGCCTCCGAGGTCCTCGGCTACGGCAAGACCTACACCTACGCCGCGAAGGCCACCGGCAGCGACAACAAGCCCGCCGAGTTCAAGGGCACCTTCACCACGGTCAAGCCCGCCAAGGAGGTTCGCGCCACGCTGAACCCGGCCGACGACGCCGAGGTCGGCGTCGCGATGCCGATCAGCGTGAAGTTCGCGTCCCCGGTCAAGGACAAGGCCACCGTCGAGAAGGCGCTCAAGGTGACGACCGACAAGGACGTCGAGGGCTCCTGGGGCTGGCTGTCGGAGACGCAGGTCGACTGGCGGCCGAAGGAGTACTGGCCCGCGAACATCACGGTCAACGTCGAGGCGAAGCTGTACGGCGTCGCGCTCGGCGGCGGCGCGTACGGCAAGGCCGACGTCACCACCAAGTTCAAGATCGGCCGCAACCAGGTGGTCAAGGTCAACACCCCGGACCACTCGATGAAGGTCTACCGCGGCGGGTCGGAGTCGGCGAGCTACCCCTGCTCGAACGGGCTCGACGGCGACGTCCAGCGGAACACCCCCAACGGCACGTTCATCGTGATGACGAAGGAGCCGACGGCCCGCTTCGACAACGCGCGCTACGGCTACACCAACGTCAACAAGAAGTGGGCCTGCCGGATCTCGAACAACGGCGAGTACATCCACGAGAACCAGGACAACGCGTCGAACATCGGCAAGGCCAACACCTCGCACGGCTGCGTGAACCTGCTCGAGGCGGACGCGAAGAAGTTCTTCGACTCGGCGATGATCGGGGACCCGGTCGAGATCACCGGTTCGAAACTGGCCAGCCCGATGAAATCGGACGTCAAGAACTGGTTCTACGACTGGAAGTCCTGGAAGGCCCTCTCGGCTGTCAAGTAGTGCGTCGGACTTCCGGCGGGTAGGGATCACCCCGCGACAGCCCATAAAGTGCGGGCATGAAGACCGAGGTAGTCGGCTACGGCGGGACCCGCATCGGCTTGTGGGTCGAAGGCGCCGAGAACACCCGTCCGATCGTGTTCGTGCACGGCTGGGCCCAGTCCGCCAAGGCCTGGGCACCCCAGATGGCCGATCCCGCGCTGTCCGGGCGGTTTCGCCTGGTCGCGATGGATCTACGCGGCCACGGGGACTCCGAGGTCCCCTCCGCGGGCTACGACGATCCGCGGGTCTGGGCCGAGGACCTCGCCTCCGTGCTCGACTTCGCCGGTGACGACGCGATCGTCGTCGGCTGGTCCTACGGCGGGCTGGTCATCACCGACTACCTCCGGGTACACGGCTCCGCGCGGCTCAAGGGCGTCGTCTTTGTGGGCGCTATCACAGAAATCGGCAAGAACCGGCCGGGCGGCAAGGTCGGGCCGGCGATGCGCGAGGCCATTCCGGCGGTGCTGTCGGACGACCCCGCGGTCGCGATTCCCGCGTTGGTGCAGTTCAGCGCGCGGATGACCGCCTCGCCGGTGTCCGGGACGCTCACCCAATCCCTGCTCGGCGCCTGCCTTTCGACGCCGCCTTCGGTGCGTTCCGCGCTGTTCCGGCGTGACGCCGGGAGCGAGGATGTTCTTCGCGATCTGGACAAACCGGCACTGATCGTCCATGGTCTCGCGGACGCTGTGATCGATCCGACGTGCGCGGAATACGCGGCCGGGAAGATTCAGGGTGCCGTCATGCGTTGGTTACCTGAGGTGGGGCATCTGCCGTTCGCCGAAGCAGCGGATGAGTTCGGTGATCTGCTGCGCGGGTTCGCCGATCAGTAGGACTTCGGGAGTGTTGACCAGGTGACGATCCCTCTGCACGGGTTCGATGCCGCGCCCAGGCGCGTCGCGGTGCTGTCGTTGCACACCTCTCCGCTGGAACAGCCGGGTACCGGCGACGCCGGCGGGATGAACGTCTACGTGAGCCAGACGGCCACCGAGATGGCCCGCAGGGGCGTCGAGGTCGAGGTGTTCACCCGGGCGACGTCCTCGGACCAGCCTCCGGTCGCCGAACTGGCGCCCGGTGTGCTGGTGCGGCACATCCCGGCCGGGCCGTTCGAGCCGCTGGGACGCCACGAGCTGCCGGCGCAGCTGTGCGCGTTCACCGCCGGGGTGCTGCGGGCCGAGGCGTTCCACGAGCCGGGCTACTACGACCTCATCCATTCGCACTACTGGCTCTCCGGCCAGGCGGGCTGGCTCGCCCGCGACCGCTGGGGCGTGCCGCTGGTGCACACCGCGCACACCTTGGCGAAGGTCAAGAACGCGGCGCTGGCCGAGGGGGACACCCCCGAACCGCGCACCCGCGTGATCGGCGAAGAGCAGGTCGTCACCGAGGCGGACTGCCTGGTCGCGAACACCCGCGTCGAGGCTCGCGAGCTGATCGAGCTGTACGACGCCGACCCGCATGCCGTGCACGCCATCCCGCCGGGCGTCGACCTCGACCGCTTCACGCCGGGTTCGCGGCAGGCCGCGCGCCGGGCGCTGGGCCTGCCGCAGGACGCGATCGTGCTGGCGTTCGCGGGGCGGATCCAGCCGTTGAAGGCGCCGGACGTCCTCCTGCTGGCCGCGGCCGAAATGCTGCGCGAGCGGCCGGAGCTGGCGTCGCGGCTGGTCGTGCTGATCGTCGGCGGCCCGTCCGGGACCGGGCTGGAGCAGCCGCAGGCCCTGCGCGAGCTGGCCGCCTCCCTCGGCATCGAGGAGCAGACCCGGTTCATGCCGCCGCAACCGGGCCGATCGCTGGTCAACGTCTACCGTGCGGCCGACATCGTGGCCGTGCCGAGTTACAACGAGTCGTTCGGGCTGGTCGCGCTCGAAGCGCAGGCCTGCGGGACGCCGGTGATCGCGGCCGAGGTCGGCGGTCTGCCGGTCGCGGTCCCGCACGGGGTTTCCGGGCTGCTGGTGCCTTCGCACGATCCGAAGGAGTGGGCGGCCGCGCTCGCCAACGTCGCGCTGCGGCCTGGGTGGCGTGCGGAACTCTCGGCCAACGCCGTCGTCCACGCGCAGCGCTTTTCCTGGCGCCGTACGACGGACCGTCTGCTGGACACGTACGCTCAGGCGACCGGCGCGTTCCGGCGTGCCCTCGAACAGCGCGCGGAGGTGGCGGTTTGACGCTCGACGAGACCCTGAAGTCCTCTTTGGACAGTGCGGGCCTGGAGTACGACAGGCGCGGCGAGGGAAAGTACTTCGTCACGTTGCCCGGTACCAAGAAACTGCAGACGAACTGCTGGCTGGTCGCCGGGGACCACGCGTTCGCCGTCGAGGCCTTCGTCTGCCGCCGTCCCGATGAGTCCCATGAGGACGTTTACCGCTTCCTGCTGCGCCGCAACGCGAAACTGTACGGAGTGCACTACACCGTCGACGCGATCGGCGACATCTACCTGGTCGGCAAGTTCGGCCTGGACACGGTGACCGAGTCCGAATTGGACAAGATCCTCGGGCAGGTGCTGGAGGCCGCCGACGGCGACTTCAACACGCTGCTGGAACTCGGGTTCGCCGAGTCGATCAGGCGCGAATGGGACTGGCGCGTCTCGCGCGGCGAATCGCTCGCGAACCTGGAGGCGTTCAAGCACCTCGTCGAGCCCGCGAACGGGCACGAACCCGGAGCCTTGACCGACTCGTGACCCGAACGGTGCAACGGGTCTGAATCCGGCTCCGTCTCTCTCCGCAGCACTGGAGGGAGAAGGATTGATGTTCAAGCGATTGAGATGGGTGGCCGCCGCCGGCATCGTGCTGGCACTGGCCGGCTGCTCGGCGACCGATTCCGGCGGCGAATCCGCCGCGATGCCGATGTCGGCCGACGGCAAGCAGGCCGCGCCGAACCAGGGCGCGCCGAGTCAGGAAGGCCCCGGCGGCACGGGCAAGGCGGGTGCGAACAAGACGCCGGCGCCCGCCGGTCAGCCGGGGATCACCGACCGCAAGCTGGTGCGCACGGCGAGCCTGGAGCTCACCACGCCGAACGTGGCCGACCTGATCTCGCAGGTACGCGTCATCACCCAGGGTGCCGCCGGCTACACCGGCCAGGAGAGCACCCAGGAGAAGCGGGCGACGATCAACGTCGTCGTCCCCTCCGAGCGCCTCGACGGCGTGCTGGACCAGCTGGGGAAGCTGGGCAAGCAGACTCGGCGAGAGGTCACCGCGACGGACGTGACCGAGCAGCTGGTCGACGTCGACTCGAGGCTGGCGACTCAGAAGGCGAGCGTCGAACGCATCCGTGCGCTGCTCGCCAGGGCGACCTCGGTCTCGGAGATCACGTCGGTCGAGAGTGAGCTCACAAGCCGCGAAGCCGAGCTCGAGTCGCTTCAGAAGCGCCGCGAGAGTTTGGCCGGAAGTGTTGCCATGTCGACAATTTCGGTGCAGATCAAGGCGGAAACGGTCGCGGCGGCGGAGGAATCCCGCGGTGGGTTCTTCGGCGGGCTGACCGACGGCTGGGACGCTTTCCTGACCTTCGGTGGCGGACTGCTGACCGTGATCGGCGCGATGGCGCCGTTCCTGCTGGTCTTCGGTATCCCCGCGGCGGCCCTGGTGTGGTGGCTGCGCAAGCGGCGCCGTCCGGCGGCCGCCGTGATGGCCGCGGGCCCCGATCTGCCGTCGGCTCCGCCGTTGGAGTGAGCCGGAAAAACTAGGCGGGACGGCTCGAGGGAGGGGGGAGTCGCGATCTCGAGCCGCCCCGCTGAAGTTCCCGCCAAGGTGGACCCGGTGACGAGGGGGATGCCAACGGGGCCGGCGGGCGCCGCGACTCGGCAGGGGGGAGACGAGTCGCGGTCGTCACCCGCGTCGAGCCGGGGAGTGCGTGGAATCCGGCCGCGCGGGACGTAGTCAACCTGTCAGATCTCCACCTGTAATCACAAGACTACTGGTTACTCTGTTCGAGTGAACTTCGAAAACCGGGATAACGGAGTGCAGCTTGTTTTCCGGAGATTCGGACTTGTTGGCAACCCGTCTTCTGGACGGGTGAAAGTGTTACTCGCGGGTAACGCACTCTCCGTAGAACGTGGTTCAATCCCGGCCCTCTGACCGGCGCTTCTTCCGGCTCTGGCAGGCTGAACCCCATGGCTGAGCTTGGGACTCTGGTGCTGCTGCGTCACGGGCAGAGCACGTGGAACGCCGAAAACCTGTTCACCGGCTGGGTGGACGTGCCGCTGTCGGAGCAGGGCGAGCAGGAGGCGCGTAAAGGCGGGCAGCTGCTCGCCGAGTCCGGTCTGCTGCCGGACGTCGTCCACACGTCGCTGATGCGCCGGGCGATCTCGACCGCCAACCTGGCGCTCGACGCCGCCGACCGGCACTGGATCCCGGTGAAGCGCGACTGGCGCCTCAACGAGCGGCACTACGGCGCGCTGCAGGGCAAGAACAAGAAGCAGACGCTCGACGAGTTCGGCGAGGAGCAGTTCATGCTCTGGCGCCGCTCGTACGACACCCCGCCGCCCCCGATCGACCCGGCCGACGAGTTCAGCCAGGCGGGCGACGCGCGCTACGCCGACCTCGGCGACTCCGCCCCGCTGACCGAATGCCTCAAGGACGTCGTCGCGCGGCTGCTGCCGTACTGGGAGACCGAGATCGTGCCGGACCTCCGCGCGGGCAAGACCGTGCTGGTCGCCGCGCACGGCAACTCGCTGCGCGCGCTGGTGAAGCACCTCGACGGCATCTCCGACGACGCCATCGCCGGGCTCAACATCCCGACCGGCATCCCGCTGCGCTACGACCTGACGGACGACCTCAAGCCGGTCACCGCCGGCGGGACCTACCTGGACCCGGAGGCCGCCAAGGAAGCCGCGGCCGCCGTGGCGAACCAGGGCCGCTAGTTCCTCCTCGCGTTTCGTCCTCTAGTCGCGGTAGTTCGCTCTCGAACCACCGCAACTAGAGGACGAATTGCGTTAGGGGAGGGCCTGGACCGTCTCGATACCGGCGGCCTTCCAGCCCTCGGGCAGGCGCTGCAGGCGCAGGACGACCGGCAGGTACTTCTTGGTCGCCTGGCCCGACGCGTCCGTGACGCTCGTCGTCGCGTAGAGCAGCACGCTCGCCTTGTCGTCCACGATCTCCATGACCGCCGCGGCCGCGTTCGGATCCATCGCCGACTTCGTGCCCGCGGTCCGGAGCCGGGCGACCTGCGCCGCCTTGTCCTTTTGGAACCCCGTCAGCAGCTGTCCGGTCGAGACGGACTCGTAGCGGGCGTAGCTGCCCTCGGGATCGGCCGGGTCCAAGCTCAGCAGGGCCTCCGCGGCCCTCAGAGCGCCGTCGCGGGCGGAATCCCGCACCCTCGCGATCGCCCGGTCACCCGCGCCCGGTTTCTCCGGCGCGACCGGCGACCCCGCCGGGTTCACCTTGATCTCGCCGATGCGCCAGCGTTCACCCTCGCGCACCGTCGCGAGCAGCACCGACGCGATGCCCTTGCTCGTGGCCCCGGCCCTGGTGCTGCTCTGGTCGAGCACGGCCAGCACCCGCGCCTTGTCCGGCGTCTGCTCGACGGCGGCCGAGACGATCACCCGCGTGACCAGTTTGATCGGTTCCGCCGAGTTCCGGACCTCGGCGAACAGCTTCGCCAGCTCGTCGCGCGCGCTCGGCGTCAGGTTCTCGCCTGCCGCCTTGTCGTAGGCGGGCAGGGCGGCGCTGTCGTAGGAGAACACCGTTTCGGTGGCCGTCTTCACCGCCGTCAGCACCGACGCCGTCCGCGCCGGATCGACGAGGGCGAGGTTCGAGGGCGGGGTTTCCGGTTCGGGCCGGGCGGTGCCGGGGATCGCGGTGGTGCAGCCCGCGAGCGCGAGCAGTACGGCGAACCCGGCCCAGCGCTTCACAGCAGGCCTAGCTCCCGCGCCCGCGCGTCGACCTGGAGCCGCGACGTCACGCCGAGCGCGACCAGCAGTTCCGAGACGCGCCGCTGATAGGTGCGCACGCCCATGCCGAGGCTCTTCGCCGCCTTTTCGTCCTTGCAGCCGGTGGTCAGGAACTCGAGGATCTGAGGTGCCTCCATCCGGATGTCGGCGAACCGCGCGTCGAACGTCTCCAGGGTCGCGGCCGCCTGCCAGGCGTTTTCGAACAGCGACAGGATGCCCTGAACCAGCTCCGGGCGCGAGATGACGCTGTACGAGCGCACCGCCTTGCCCTCGTCACCGGCCATGATCGCGACCCGCTGGTCGAGCAGGATGGTCTCGTTGATCTCCTCGGTGCCGATCCGGATCTGCGCGCCGAGGCCGGAGAGGTGGTGCAGATGCTGGGCGGTCTGCTCGTTCAGCAGGACGCCGGGGCGGTACAGCTTCCGGATGCGCTTGTCGTGCACCAGCCGTTCGCCCTGCCGCGTGAGCGACGGCCGGGAAAGTGCCCAGGTGTAGAGGTCATCGGCCGCGCACGCGATGTCGGTCGCCGCGACGAACAGATGAGCCGTCCGGTCGAACAGCTCTTCTTCTCCGCGAATGAGGGAGATGTCACTGACGAGTTCCACGGCGACAGTCTTCCAACATTCCCCGGCCGCCGTGCGGGAACGTCGCTATTTGCCCACGCGCCGGAACAACGCTGCCCGGATAGTCAAGACGAAAGTAGGGATCCGGGCGCATCGCGCCGTCGATGTCCCCACTTCGGGTGACCCGCCTCACCCAGGAGATCTCGGCCAGGGGTCGACCACGTGAACGGCGTCTGACCTGCAGGCGAACAGGGTGTCCCCAGGTGTCATAGGCATCACGAGTACGCGGCCGGGACTAGGCCAAAAGGCTACCCGCACGCTTACGATTCCCTTGTGACCACGCCTGTTGCACTCGCCCTGGCCGTCGGCGGACTGATCGTCGGTGTGGTCGTCGGCTTCCTGATCGCGAGGGGCCGCGCCCGCCGCGAGGAGCGTCGCCCGACCGGACCCACCGTGGCCGAACTGCTGGAACGCCTCGTGCGTTCCAGCAACAACGGCGTCGTCGTCCTCAACAAGTTCGGTGACATGGTCCTGCACAACCCGCGGGCCTACGAGCTGGGCCTGGTGAAGGTCAACCAGGCCGATCCGCGGGCCCGCAAGGCCGCCGAGCAGGTGGTCGAGACCGACGACCCGATGGAGATCGACCTGTCCCCGCTGGAGGCGAGGGGCCGCCAGCCCGAAGCCGTCCTCGGCGAGGTCCGCCCGCTGGGCGACGGGTTCACCGTGGTCGAGGCCGTCGATCACTCCGAGGCGATCCGCCTCGAAGCGGTCCGGCGGGACTTCGTCGCGAACGTCAGCCACGAACTGAAGACGCCGGTGGGCGCGATCGCGCTGCTCACCGAGGCCGTCCTCGACGCCGCAGAGGACGTCGAGGAGGTCCGCCGGTTCGGCGGCAAGATCCTCCGCGAGTCGACCAGGCTCGGCCAGCTCGTCACCGAGCTGATCGCGCTTTCGCGGCTGCAGGGCGCCGAACGGCTGCCCGACCTGAACGTCGTCGAGGTCGACGCCGTCGTCCGCGAGGCGCTCGGCCGGACCACGCTGTCGGCGGAATCCGCCGAGATCACCATCACCACCGACGCGGCCAGCGGGCTGCTGATCGAAGGTGACCGCACGCTGATGGTCACCGCGCTGTCGAACCTGCTGGAGAACGCCGTCGCGTACTCGCCGGCGGGCAGCCCGGTGTCGATCAGCAGGCGGCTTGTCGACGGGAAGGTCGAGATCGCGGTGACCGACCGCGGCATCGGGATCGCCGAAGACGAGCAGCAGCGCGTTTTCGAGCGGTTCTTCCGGTCGGACAAGGCGCGTTCGCGGTCGACCGGCGGCACCGGGCTGGGGCTGGCGATCGTCAAGCACGTGGCCGCCAACCACGGTGGTTCGGTCGGCCTCTGGAGCCGTCCGGGCACCGGGTCGACGTTCACCCTGCGGATCCCCGCGCACATCGGTGCCGAACCGGCCGCGACCGCGAAACAGGCTCCGCCGGCATCCCGGCCGGAGAAGACCCCCGAGCGGACACCCCGTCTCGTGGCAACAGGGCAAGAAAGCCCCGACCATGGAGGAAACCTGTGACGAGGGTTCTCATCGTCGAGGACGAAGAGTCGTTCGCCGACCCGCTCGCGTTCTTGCTCCGCAAAGAGGGCTTCACCGCCGCCGTCGCCGTGACGGGGCAGCAGGCACTCGAGGAGTTCGACCGCAACGGTGCTGACATCGTGCTCCTCGACCTCATGCTCCCCGGTATGAGCGGCACCGACGTCTGCAAGCAGCTCAGGCAGCGTTCCGCGGTGCCCGTGATCATGGTGACCGCGCGCGACAGCGAGATCGACAAGGTCGTCGGACTGGAACTCGGCGCCGACGACTACGTCACCAAGCCGTACTCGGCCCGCGAGCTCATCGCGCGGGTCCGGGCGGTGCTGCGGCGTGGCGGTGAGCCGGGGTCGGAAGGCGACCTCGCGCCCCTCGTGCTGACCGCCGGGCCGGTGCGCATGGACGTCGAGCGGCATGTGGTGACCGTCGACGGCCAGGAGGTCTCCTTGCCGCTGAAGGAGTTCGACCTGCTCGAGTACCTGCTGCGCAACGTGGGCCGCGTGCTCACCCGCGGGCAGCTGATCGACCGGGTGTGGGGCGCGGACTACGTCGGCGACACGAAGACGCTCGACGTCCACGTGAAGCGCCTGCGGTCGAAGATCGAACCGGACCCGGGATCGCCCCGGCACCTGGTCACGGTGCGTGGTCTGGGCTACAAGTTCGAGACGTGAGCTGAAGGGGACTTTCCCCGCATAAGACGCGGTGAAGGGAGCTTTCCCCTCATCGCATGCGGGGAAAGTCCCCTTCAGCCACCGGCTGTTGCGATACAGATCACGGTTACGGTTTCGTGACCTGACGTGCGGGCGGGTACCGTAGACGCTCGTGCGCCTAGGGGTACTCGACGTCGGTTCCAACACCGTCCACCTGCTCGTGGTCGACGCCCACCGTGGCGCCCACCCGACCCCGATGCATTCCGAAAAGGCCGTCCTGCGGCTCGCCGAGCAGATCACCCGCAACGGTGACCTGAGCCGCGCGGGCGCGGACAGCCTCGTGCGGGCGGTCGAATCCGCGAAGGCGGCGGCCCTCCGGCTCGGTTGTGAAGACGTCATGGCGTTCGCGACCTCCGCGGTCCGCGAAGCCAAGAACGCCCCGAAGGTACTGGCGAAGGTCCAAGAAGAGACCGGCGTCGAGTTGAAGGTGCTTTCCGGGGTCGACGAGTCCCGGCTCACCTTCCTCGCCGTCCGCCGCTGGTTCGGCTGGTCGGCGGGCAAGCTGCTGGTGCTCGACATCGGCGGCGGCTCGCTGGAGGTCGCGATGGGCCGCGACGAGGAACCCGAGCTCGCCGAATCCCTCCCGCTCGGCGCGGGCCGGACCACCCGGACGCGGTTCCAGCACGACCCGCCGACCCGCTCCGAGCTCATCGCGACTTCGGCGTGGCTCGAAGAACAACTCGCCCCGCTCGCGAAGAAGGTCGCCAAATTGGGTGAACCCGATCGTGTCGTGGCGACGTCGAAGACGTTCCGGTCACTCGCCCGGCTGACCGGAGCGGCGCCGTCGACCAGCGGACCGCATGTGCGCCGTACCCTGACCGACACCGCGTTGCGCCAGCTCATCGCGTTCATCTCCCGGATGACCGCCCATGACCTGGCACAACTCGAAGGGGTCAGCGCGAGCAGGTCGCATCAGCTGGTGGCGGGAGCGCTCGTCGCACAAGCCACCATGCGGGCGCTTTCCCTGGAAGAACTGGAGATCTGTCCGTGGGCGCTGCGAGAAGGTGTCATCCTGCGACGGCTGGACCATTCGAACGGTGCGGACGAGACTGGGGGCGGCAGCGCCCGACTGGACTTCGTCGAAGGAGAACGGGCACGGTGAAGAGGTGACGGAAATGCGGATGACGGTGGATAGCGCGCGCGACGCCGCCGATGCCCCGTCGCGTGCCGGTTCGCAACGGCTGGAGCGCGCATTGGACAGCACGGTATGACGGACGAAACAGAGAGCGGCCCGCCGCAGAAGACCGTGGCGGAGCTGCTCGCGCAGCACGGAGCCCAGCCCGAAGGCGGGCGCCGCAGGCGACGCCGCGCGGCCGACGACGAGGACGAGGCTCCCGAGCCGCCGCGCGGCCGACGCGAGCCCTCGGTGAGCGACACGGCGCCGCAGGCGATCATCGACAGGGTGTCCGGCGACACCCCGCCGCCGCCTTCGCGCCCGCCGCGCCGTTCGCGACCCCAAGACTCCGGAGCGCGTCCGGTTCCGCCTCCGCCGCAGCAGGACGCCGCGCCGCTGCCGGTGCCGCCGGACGTCGCGTCCACCCCGACCCGGCAGACGCCGCCGGTGCGCCCGCCGCAGGAGCAGAGCGGCTATCAGCAGCGTCCGCCGCAGCCGCCTCAGCCGCCTCAGCAGTCGGGGCAGTTCGTCCGGCCGACCCCGCCGCAGGAGCAGAGCGGTTACCAGCAGCGTCCGCCGCAGCCGCCTCAGCAGTCGGGCCAGTTCGTCCGGCCGACCCCGCCGCAGGAACAGTCCGGCTATCAGCAGCGCCCGCCGGATTCCGAGGGCCTGCCCCCGCGTGGCCGTCCGAGGCCCGCGGGCCCGGAGGAGACCCGTGGCGCCGTGCCGCCGGTCCGCCGCCGTCCCGAGCCCCCCGCCGGACCGCCGTCCGCAGGACTTTCGGCGAGACTCGACGGCGGGGCCGACGCTCCGCCCGAAGACGTCCAGGACCCGCCCGGCCCGATGGCCAGTGGCGCGTTCGCGACCCCGCCCGCCCAGCCGGCGCGGCGCCGTCGTCCACCCGCTCGTCCCGCCCAGCCCAAGGCCGAGCCGAGCACCGAGCAGTTCGCCGCGGTCGGCGACGACACCGCGCCCGAAGCCGAGGCGCCCGTAGAGCCCGCGGCTCCGCCCGCCGGTCTCGCGGGTTGGCGCAAACGCAGGCAGAAGGTGCAGTCCGAGGACACCGAGATCGGCGGGATCCCGGCCGTGCCGCCCCCGGTCGCACCTGTCGAACCGGACGCCGATCCCGAACCGGACCCGTTCGACGCGGGCCCGCCGACCCAGGCTTCGTCCCACCAGCCCCACCCCGCGCCGATGCCGTTCGTGCCGCCGCATTCGCTCGACGATCGCGAGCGGCAGGACGACCTCGACGAGTACGAGCGCGAGTTCGCCGACCCGGCGTACCCCGACGGCGGCCCGGACTTCGGCCGCGAGGAGTACGGCTATCGCGCCGACGACTACGAAGACGACTACGACGAGCGGGACGCGGACGTCGTCGAAGAGGTCGAGGAGCCCGCCGAGAACGCTTCACCGGGGAAGCAGTGGCTGGCGCTCGCCGGTCAGCTCGCCCTCGGCGTGGTCGGCGGCGCCGGGGTCTGGCTGGGCTTCAACTGGCTGTGGGTGAACATCCCCGCCGCCGCGCTGGTCGCCGCGCTGCTGGTGATCGTCGCGCTGGTGTGGATCGTCCGCAAGATCCGCCGGGCGGAAGATCTGCAGACCACGGTGCTCGCGGTGCTGGTCGGACTGGTGGTGACGGTCTCACCGGCCGCACTCCTGCTGGTCGCGCGTTAGCCGCAACGCGACCAGCTCCAACACGACCACAGGCAAAGGTGCCCGGTTCGAAGGTGACCACACGGTCTCCGAAGCGCGCCAGCGCGACGGAGACTTCACCGTCGCGCCCCTCTTTCGCCGGAGGCTCGCGATCTCGATGACAGGGCGCCTTAGGCTCTCGGCGTGAGTTCACCCGGAGACTCGCGCCCTGGCAGCGAGATCGCGAAGGGCGCGACAGATATTCCAGTAGGCGTCTCCACCGCGTCCGTCTGGCCGTTGAAGGCGGGCGTGGCCTTCGAGATGGCCGCGGACCTCGGCTACGACGGCGTCGAGGTGATGATCTGGGCCGACCCGGTCAGCCAGGACGTCTCCGCGCTGCGCCGATGGTCGCGCCGCACCGGGGTGCCGGTGCTGTCGATCCACTCGCCGTCGCTGCTGATCACCCAGCGCGTGTGGTCGCCGGATCCCGAGGTGCGCCTGCGGATGTCCGTGGACGCGGCACTGGAACTGGGCGCGCGCACGGTCGTGGTGCATCCGCCGTTCCGGTGGCAGCGCCGCTACGGCGACGCGTTCGGGGACCTCGTCGACGAACTCGAAGAAGAGAGCGGCATCGAGATCGCCGTCGAGAACATGTTCAAGGTCCGCCCGCCCGGTGGATCGCGGACCTCGCGCGTTTCGGCCTTCCGGCCGTCGATCGACCCTACGGACGTAGGGTTTCGCCACTACACGCTCGACCTGTCCCATACAGCGGCAGCCGGAATGGACGCTCTCGCGCTCGCCGAGCGAATGGGAAAAGGGCTCACGCACGTCCATCTGGCGGACGGCACCGGCCTCCCGAAGGACGAGCATCTGGTGCCCGGACGCGGGATCGAACCCTGCGCCGAACTCCTCGAAAAGCTCGTGAACAGCGATTTCTCCGGACAGATCGTTCTGGAGATCAACACCCGCCGGTCGCCGAGCGCGGCACAGCGGTCGCGAGATCTCGCGGAGTCACTCTTGTTCGCGAGGTTTCACCTCGGTCAGTGACAAAGATCGTCTCCAGGTGCGGAGATTCATTCCTGCCTGCGCCCAAGGCGCTGGTACACGTAAAGTTCCGACCGTGAACCAGCTGCGCTTGTTGATCTCCCGCACCCCGATGGATCGGCTCGTGGCCTGGGTTAGTGCTCGGTGAACGGGGCAGACGAAACGGGCACCTCCTTCGACGCGGCATGCGCGACTCGATCACTGGGTGACGGCACGTTCACGGCGGTACTGCGCACCGAATGGTCGATCGGCGGCCATCCGCACGGCGGCTTCCTGATGGCCCTGATGGCGCGGACCGCCCTCTCGCTCCTCCACGAACGCGGCGAGCCGCCATCCGAGCCGCTGGCGATCAGCGCGGAGTTCCTGCACCCCCCGGCGGTGGGTCCGGTGTTGCTGCGTACCGACGTCCGGAAGGTCGGAAGGCGCGCCTCGGTCGTCGCGGTCCTGCTGGAGCAGCGGGGCCGCAGTTGCGTCGAGGCCAGGGTGACCACCGGGCGGCTGCCGATGCGGCGTCCGGAGTGGACCGACGTCCCGGCCATGCCCGCCGAGCCGCCGCCCGGCGCGGTGCCCATGACCGGTGAGACGTCCGAAGGCATGTTCAACCTGGCGAAGGGCTGCGAAGTCCGGCTGGATCCGGCGAGCGTCGGCTACCTGCACGGCCGGATCGGCGACCCGCCGAAGATCCGCCTGTGGGTCCGGCCGCGGCACGGTCTGCCGGATCCCTACTTCGCCCTGCTCGCGGGTGACGTGAACCCGCCGGTGGTCTACAACCTCGGCCGCGTCGGCTGGGCGCCGACCGTGCAGCTGACCGCGTTGCTGCGCACCCGCCCGGCGCCGGGCTGGCTGCGGGTGATCGTGCAGGCCCAGTCGGTGCACGAGGCCTGGTTCGATTCGGACGCCGTCGTGGTGGACTCGCAAGGCAGGCTGGTCTGCCAGTCGCGTCAGCTGGCGCTCGCCCCGGCGCCCGGGGGCTGACGGTGGTTTGGCACGCTGAACCGCATGACTGTGATCGCGGTTCTGGGTGCCGGGAAGATCGGGGAGGCCCTGCTCTCGGGCCTGCTGCACGGCGGGCACAGCCCCGCTGACCTGCTGTTCACCGAGCGGTATCCGGCGCGCGCTGCCGAGCTGACCGAGCGCTACGGCGTGCACGGGGTCACCGTCGCCGACGCCGCGCGCCGGGCCGACGTGCTGGTCGTCGCGGTCAAACCGCAGGACATCGACCCGGTGCTGGCCGAGCTCGCGCCGCTGCTCGGCAAGGAGTCGCTGGTGGTCTCGCTGTGCGCGGGCCTGCCGACCGCCCTGTACGAGCGCAGGCTGGCCGAGGGCGTCCCGGTGGTGCGGGTCATGCCGAACACCCCGATGCTCGTCGGAGAGGCGATGAGCGCGGTCTCCGCGGGTGCGCACGCGACCGCCGAGCACGTCGCGGTGGTGAAGGAGCTGCTCTCCCACGTCGGGCAGGTCGTCGAGGTGCCGGAGTCGCAGCAGGACGCCGTCACGGCGCTTTCGGGATCCGGGCCGGCGTACTTCTTCTACCTGGTCGAGGCCATGATCGACGCCGGGATCCTGCTCGGCCTTCCCCGTGCGCTCGCCGGGCAGCTGATCATCCAGTCGGCGGTCGGGGCGGCGAAGATGCTCGCGGAGTCCGACGAGCACCCGGTGCTGCTGCGCGAAGCCGTCACCTCACCCGCCGGAACGACCATCAACGCCATCCGGGAGCTGGAGAAGCACGGCGTCCGCGCCGCGCTGCTGGCCGCCATCGAGGCCGCGAAGGACCGCTCGACCGAGCTGGGCCGTGCGCACGACCCCCGCAATTAGTCCTCTACTTGCGGGGGCACCTGCTCGCGCACGTCCTGGGCCTGCGCAAGTAGCCGACTGATTGCGAGTCGGACAGGCCCATCTCGGTGACTCGCGTCGCTTTAGCCACACGTGTCCCGCTACTCTCAGGAGAGCACGTGCGTGTCGATACCACAGGTGGGGAAGCCGCGTGGCGCGACACGTGTCGAAGGGCACGGTGATTCATGCCGTCGAACAAGAAGGATGATCTGCCCTCAGTGGGTCAGGTCCAGTTTCTGACGGTCGCCGAGGTGGCCACGCTGATGCGGGTCTCCAAGATGACCGTCTACCGACTGGTTCACTCGGGCGAGTTGCCCGCGGTGCGCGTCGGGAAGTCGTTCAGAGTGCCCGAAAAGGCCGTTCACGAATATCTGCAGGGCGCGTACTTCGACGTGGGCTGAGGCTCGCTTCGCGGAGCACAGCGTGCCCGCCCGAGGGCGTCTTCCGGGGCGCGAGTACCCTGGAAGACCGCTCGTGCCTGTGCGCTCCACCCGTTGGACGCTGCGCCGGGCAGCGTGACCGACGACGAAGGAAGGAGCGCTCTCGATGGGCTCTGTGATCAAGAAGCGCCGTAAGCGCATGTCGAAGAAGAAGCACCGGAAGTTGCTGCGCCGGACGCGCGTTCAGCGTAGGAAGGCCGGCAAGTAAGACACAGCCGGTGAGTGGCCCGTCCAGCTTCTGGACGGGCCATTCCCATTTGGTGGACGGTTTCCGCCCATTCGAGTGAGACGTGGATCCCCTCTGCGAGCGTCGGGTTAATAGCATGTAAGCGCTGGCTCGACTACCCCTAATGAGCGGTAACATCTCAAGGGCAGCCGCGCGATGCTTCCCATGAGTGCAGGTTCGCGCACACTCGGTGGATCAAAGTCGTGCTCAAGGTCATCAGGACCCCGTGATCGAAGTCCGAGAACCGCCCCATAGCCGCAGGGAGTCCTATGCCGTCGAACATCGTGCTCGTGACCGGGGTCGGGGGAGACCTTGGCGGGAAGCTGCTCGCCAGACTCGGCAACAATCCGGAGTTCGAGCGGGTGATCGGCGTGGACACCACGCCCCCGCAGAAGTCGGTTCTGCAGCGCATGGGGCGCGCTGAGTACGTCCGTGCCGACATCCGCAATCCGCTGATCGCCAAGGTGATCAGCACGGCCAAGGTCGACACCGTCGTGCACGCCTCGTGCACCGCGCATCCGGCCGGTCCCGCTCGCCGCACGGCGATCAAAGAGGTCAACGTCATCGGCACGATGCGGCTGCTGGCGGCCTGCCAGCGCTCGCCGCTCGTGCGCAAGCTCGTGGTGAAGTCGACGGCCGCGGTCTACGGCGCGGGCGCGCGCTCCCAGGCCGTCTTCACCGAGGATTCCGAGCTCATCCCCACCTCCACCAGCGGCTACGCGAAGGACGCCGTCGAGATGGAGGGATACGTCCGCGGGCTCATGCGCCGCCGTCCCGACATCACGACGACGCTGCTCCGGTTCGCCAACATCATCAGCCCGGAGATCGACACCGTGCTCTCGCGCTACTTCGCGCTGCCGGTGGTCCCGACCGTCTTCGGCTACGACGCGCGGATCCAGCTGCTCCACGCCACCGACGCGCTCGCCGTCTTCGAACAGGCGACGCTGAACGACAAACCCGGCGTGTTCAATGTCGGCTCGGAGGGGGTACTCACCCTTTCACAGGCGATCCGGCGAGCCGGCCGGGTCGAACTGCCGATGCCCAGCGGTGTCGTGCCGTCGGTCGGCAAGGTCCTGCGCGGAGCCCGGGTGGTCGATTTCTCCGCCGATCAGGTCCGGTTGCTGAACTTCGGCCGCGTCGTGGACATCACGAAGCTCAAAAAGGACTTCGGCTACATCCCGCGGTGGACGACACGCGAGGCGTTCGACGACTACATCACCGGCCGCGGGCTCAGGCCCGTGGTGGACGGTGGCAGGCTGGCCGGGTTCGCCGGCAAGGTCCTGGTGGCCGCGGCGACCGGGCAGGCGGCGCACCGGTGAGCAGGCCGCGCGAGAACACCCCCGAAAACTCTCACGAAGGCGAGGCGGAAAACGTGAGCGGCGCTGAAGCGCAGGTCATCCCGTTGCACGGCCCCGGCAGAGAGAAGCCGGACTCGGCCGCTCAGGCGGATCGGGATCTTCGCGAGTCCGAAGAGGCGCAAGAGCAGCTGAAGCAGGAGCGCCGGGCCGACGCGCCCGTCGTCGAGTTCCCCGGGGCGACGCGGGTCTCGCCCGCCCGGACCAGCCCGGCCGACGCGGACCTCCTCCCGGCCTCGCTCAGGACGGCGCTGGGGTTCCTGCGGGACCGGCTGACCGGTGACTACACCGTCGACGAGTTCGGCTTCGACGCCGAGCTCACCGAAACCCTGCTGCTGCCGCCGCTGCGCGCGCTGTACGAGAAGTGGTTCCGCGTCGACACCTTCGGCGTCGAGAACCTGCCGGCCGACGGCGGCGCGCTGCTGGTGTCGAACCACTCCGGCACGTTGCCGCTCGACGCGCTGATGACCGCCGTCGCCGTGCACGACCACGTCCCCGGCGGCAGGCACCTGCGCGGCCTCGGCGCGGATCTGGTGTTCCAGGTCCCGCTCGTCGGCTCCTTCGCCCGCAAGTCCGGGCAGACGCTCGCCTGCAACGCCGACGCGGAACGCTTGCTGCGCAAGGGAGAACTCGTCGGCGTTTGGCCGGAAGGGTTCAAGGGCATCGGGAAACCGTTCTCGTCGCGGTACAAACTGCAGCGGTTCGGCCGCGGTGGTTTCGTTTCCGCCGCGCTGCGGACCGGGGTGCCGATCATTCCCGTGTCGGTCATCGGCGCGGAGGAGATCTACCCGAAGGTGGGCGACATCAAGCTGCTCGCACGGGTGCTCGGCCTGCCGTACTTCCCGGTGACGCCGTTCTTCCCGCTGCTCGGCCCGCTCGGCGCGATCCCGCTGCCGACGAAGTGGAGCATCGAGTTCGGCGAGCCCATCCGCACGGACACCTACGACGCGGACGCCGTGGACGACCCGATGCTGGTGTTCACGCTGACCGACCAGGTGCGGGAGTCGATCCAGCAGTCGCTGTACAAACGGCTTTCGCGGCGGAAGAGCGTCTTCAAGGGCTGAGCCCCCACCCACGCGTTTAGTCCTCTAGTTGCGGTTTGCTCCGCCTTCCGGACGCTAGGAAAGGCCCGTTACTTGCAAAATTTGCAAGTAACGGGCCTTTCATTGCATTGAGGGGGTACCGCAACTAGAGGACCAAACGCGGCGGAGCGGGGGCGAAGCGTCAGCGGCGCCGGTAGGCCATGCCCGCCGCCACAGCGCCGGCCACGGCGCCGACGCCGAGCACCGAAGGCACGCCGATCTTCGCGGCCTTCCGCCCGGTCCGGAAATCGCGGATCTCCCAGCCGCGTGCCCGCGCGACGTCCCGGAGACCGCCGTCGGGGTTCACCGCGACCGCGGTCCCGACGACCGACAGCATCGGGACGTCGTTCTGCGAGTCCGAATACGCCGTGCAGCGCTTGAGATTCAGCCCTTCGCGTGACGCCAGCGCCCGGACGGCGTGGGCCTTCGCGCGGCCGTGGAGCAGGTCGCCGACCAGACGGCCGGTGTAGACGCCGTCCTTGGTCTCGGCGACCGTGCCCAGTGCGCCGGTGAGGCCGAGGCGCCGCGAGATGATGGCCGCGAGTTCGATCGGGGTCGCGGTGACGAGCCAGACGCGCTGCCCGGCGTCGAGGTGCATCTGCGCGAGCGCCCTGGTGCCGGACCAGATCTTGTCCGCCATCAGCTCGTCGTAGATCTCTTCGCTGATGTCGGTCAGTTCCTGCACGGTGCGACCGGCCACAAAGGACAGTGCGCGCTCGCGGTGGGTTTTGATGTCTTCCTTGTTCTCCCGGCCGCCGAGCCGGAATTTCACCTGCTGCCAGACGAATCCGGCCAGATCGGCGGAGGTGAAGAACTTGCGCGCGGCCAGGCCGCGGGCGAAGTAGAAGATCGACGCGCCCATCATCATGGTGTTGTCGACGTCGAAGAACGCGGCCGCTGTCAGGTCCGGCGGTGCGGGTGGCGCGGGTGGTTCGAGTGCTTCGGCGGACGCTGTCGCCATCGCGGCCTCGGCCGACGCTTCACCCGCCAGCTCGGCCAGCCGTTCGAGCTCTTGACTCTTATCCTTGCCCCGCCAAACTGACACGCACACCGCCTCCGGAATCCCAGGTGCCTATGCACAGCGTAGCGAGAGCTCAACCGAGTCGTACCAGGTGTGGCGCCTGCCTCATCACTTAGCGCGTCAGCCGATGATGATCGGCGGTAACCCCGGGATGAGCGGCGGAATCGAAATCAGCGGCGGCGGGGGTGTCGTGGTCGTCGGCGGGGGCGGCGTCTTCGTCTGGGTGGGCGTCGCCACCACGGGCGGTGGCGTCCCGCCGGAAGGCGGCACGAGCGGTCCGGTCGGCACGGCGGTGTCCACGCCGGATGACGGCGGAGGCGAGGTCGGCGACGGTGAGCCGGCCGGTGCCGAGGACGGTGCGGGCGAGATCACCGGCGGTACGACGGCGTTGGGGGAGCCGGGATCGCGGACGCAGTCACCGGCGGCCGGGAGCGCGCCCAGATCGTCGGAAGAGCCCGTGGTGATGGTGTAGCAGACCAGTCGCGAGCCGAGATCCGTCGTCCGCGTCTGGACCTTGTCGAGCAGGACACGGGCGGCGGCGAACTTGTCGCGGGCCTCGGTGGGGGCGTTCCCGACCTGGAGGCCGAGCCGGTCGGACTGCTGCCGCGCCCAAGAGCGGAGTTCGGACAGCCTGCTCTGGCCGCCTTGGTCGGTGACGATCGCCGTCAGCTGTGACACGCCCGCCCGCAGATCGGTCTCGAAATCGGCGAGACCGGTGAAGTACGCGCCGGTGGACGCGCCCTGCCTGGTCAGTTCGTCGAGTTCGCCGACGCGGTTCGTGGCGAATTCCAGATGCTTCTTCGCCTTGTCCTGCTCGTCGAACGTGAGCCCGAGCGCGGCCGATTCACCCGCTCGTTTGATGCCGTAGAGCGGATCGCCCGGCAACGCGTCCCTGGACAGCAGGAGGGTGATGCCGCCCAGTGCGAGGACGAGGGCGACGGCGGCCGCGGAAAGGTTGGCGATGGCGTGACCACGGCGTTTCGACGGGGCTTCGGCTTCGGCGAGGCGTCCGGCGATCTCGTCGCGGATCCGCTTCCGGGTTTCGGCGTCGGGGGCGCCACCGGCGCCCAGTTCGCGCAGGCCGCCGACGAGCGCGAGTTCCAGCTCGAATTCGTCGTCCTGTGGTGGGGTGCCGTCGACAAGGTCCGCGAAGCGGTCACCGTCCGCTCGCTCCCGTGCGAACCATCCCGGCACGCCCACGGCGAAGTCTCCATCTGCTCAGCCCGGTCCTGACACCGGTCTGGCTGGGAAAACGAGCGGGGACGCCCAAGGGTTACGGCAAGGCCCGGTCAGGAGTAAATATGGGACTTTAACGCAATCCGGTGGGCAGAAGTTGTGCCAAACGGCGTACCGCGCGGTGTTGAAGGGCTTTGATGGCGCCTTCGTTGCGCTTCATGATCGCCGCGGTCTCGGCGACCGAAAGTCCCTGCATGAACCGCAGCACGATGCACTCACGCTGGTCTTCACCGAGTTCGGCGACGCAACGCAGCAGCTCGGCGCGGGTGGCGCGGCTGATGGCCTGCTGTTCGGGCCCCGCGACGGCCTGCACGCCGACGTTCCCGATCGGCGCCCCGTTCGGCTCGGCGACCTCGTCGGTGACGACCTCGAGGCGGAACCGGCTCGACTTCACGTGGTCGAGGATGATGTTGCGCGCGATGGTGACGAACCAGGCGCCGACGTCACGCCCCTGGTAGCTCACCGACGTGATGCGGCGCAGCGCGCGCAGGAAGGTCTCGCTGGTGACGTCCTCCGCGAGGTCCCGGTCGCCGAGGCGGAACAGGACGTAGCGGTAGACGACGTCGACATAGCGGTCGTAGAGCCTGCCGAAAGCGGACGTGTCGCCGCCTTGCGCGGCACTCACCAGGTCCCAGGCTTCGGCCTTCGCGGCCTCGGCGGCGGCGTCGGTGGTCTCGGTCGTGTCGCCGGACTTGGCCCTGGACGACGGAACCGCGGGGAATCCGCTCCGCCGGAGGATGTGGCCCGCCAGCATGGAGACGGGGTTCGGCGCAGGAAGGGTCATGGCGCACCTCCCGTTCCGGACTCCGAAGACCGGCCCGCATGTCCCACCGCCGCGTGGGCCTGCAAGATCTGCACGTCCGGACTCCCTTTCTCACCATCGAGTGATCAACACCACTCGACGACGATCAGCAGCATACGTGTAGTTACCGCGAAGTAGGTAGCGGTGCCGGGGTTACGGAACTGCGACGAAAGCGAGTGACACCCATGACGGTGGCCGAGATGACAAACTGGCAACGCCGTTCACCGAGGGAAGAGGTTCGCAGTTGAGCGCGGAGCAGGTTGCCGAAGGAAGCGTGCCCACCTTGCTCGCGGAGGCCGCCCGGCAGTGGCCCGGCAAGGCCGCCGTCCACGAGACCGGCGGAGGGGTCGCGCTGACCTGGGCGGAACTCGACAACGCCGCCCACGCGCTGGCCCGCGCCCTGCTCGACGCGGGAATCGAGCGCGGCGACAGGGTGGCGTTGCGGCTGCCGACGTCGGCCGCTTTCGCCGTCTCGCTGTTCGGGGCGCTCCGGGCGGGCGCGGTGGTCGTCCCGATCTCGCCGCAGGCTCCGGTGGCGGAGCTGAACGGGCTGCTGGAGCACAGCGGCGCGCGGCTCGTCCTCGAACGTGAGACGACCGAAGAGCTCTTCGACGGAGTGACGAGCCTCTCACCACCTGTTACCTCGGATGGAGCAGCCGAACCGGTCGAGGCGGCCGGGGCCGGTGAGGACATCGCGGTCATTTCGTACACCTCCGGAACGACCGGCCCGCCGCGCGGCGTGAT
This sequence comes from Amycolatopsis sp. NPDC031561, assembly GCF_055580625.1. Taxonomy (NCBI): domain Bacteria; kingdom Bacillati; phylum Actinomycetota; class Actinomycetes; order Pseudonocardiales; family Pseudonocardiaceae; genus Amycolatopsis; species Amycolatopsis sp. NPDC031561. The sequence continues at coordinate 461,015 of NZ_JBVILA010000002.1, forward strand.
GCTGTCGCACCGGGCGCTGCTGGCGAACCTCGACCAGCTGAGCCGGATCGTCCCGACGCCGCTCGTGCACGGCGACCGCGTGCTCATCACCATCCCGTTGTTCCACGTCTACGGACTGGGGCCCGGCCTGCTGCAGGTCGCGTCGGTCGGCGCGACGGCGATCCTGTCCGAGCGTTTCCTCGCCGAGCGGACGCTGGCCGACTGCGCCGAGTACCGGGTGACCTCGATCGCCGGCGTGCCCGCGATGTACGCCGAATTCGCCGCGATGGACCCCGACGAGCTCGGGCAGGGCCTCTCCACCGTCCGCCGGATGACGTCGGGCGCGGCACCGCTGCACCCCAAGATCCTCACCTCCCTCCGCGGCGCCACCGGGCTGGACGTCTACGAGGGCTACGGCCTCACCGAGTGCGCGCCCGTGGTCACCACGACGCTGGTCACCGGCTATCCGAAGCCGGGTTCGGTGGGACGGCCGCTGCCCGGTGTCGAGCTCCGGCTGGTCGACAGCGACGGCGACGCGACGCCCGTCCCGCAGGACCCGGACGAACTCGGAGACGCCTTCGACGAGGACGGCGGCACCGGCCTGGTGTCGATCCGCGGCGCGAACCTGTTCTCCGGCTACTGGCCCGACGGCTCGCACGGTCCCGACGAGGAGGGCTGGTTCCGCACCGGCGACGTCGGCTACCTCGACACCGACGGCGACCTGCACCTGGTGGACCGGGCCAACGACCTGATCATCGTCAACGGCTTCAACGTCTTCCCGCACGAGGTCGAGAACGTGATCTCGATGCTGGACGAGGTCGTCGAGGCGGGTGTCGTCGGTGTCGTCGACGAGCGGACCGGCGAAGCGGTGAAGGCCGTCGTCGTCCCCGCGCCCGGCGCTTCGCTCTCGGAGCAGCAGGTCGTCGAGCACTGTGCGGAGCACCTGGCCGGGTACAAGGTGCCGCACACCGTCGAGTTCGCCGAGTCCTTGCCGCATTCGGCCACCGGCAAACTGCGCAGGCTTCGGCTCAGGTAAGGATTGACGTATGGCGCACCACGTGACCGTCATGACCCGCACGGGTTGCCACCTGTGCGAGGTCGCGGAACAGGACATCGAGCGGATCTGCGGCGAACTCGGCGTGGCCTGGTCGGCGGAAGACGTCGACAGCGACCCCGAATGGCGGGCCGAATACGGCGACCGCGTGCCGGTGATCCTGATCGACGACGCCGAGCACGGGTACTGGCGGGTCGAAGAGGACAGGCTCCGGAAGGCGCTGGCGTAACACACTCGTAAGGGCGAACGGCCGATCTTCGGGGATATCCCTGGCGAAGATGGAGACGTGGACGACGAACGCAGGCTCACCTTCCCGCAAGCAGCTCTGACCGGGCTGCTGGCTCTCGCCGCCGCGCTCGGCGTCGGACATCTCGTCGCGGGCTTCGTCGGGTACACGGCCTCGCCGTTCGTCGCCGTCGCGAACTTCGTCATCGACCACAGTCCGCACGCCGTCGTGGCCTGGGCCGAGCGGACGCTGGAGACGTGGGACAAGCCGATCCTCAAGATCGGTCTCGCCGTGGTGCTGGTGCTGATCGCGCTGCTCGCGGGACAACTTTCGCGCCGTAAGCCGCTGCCCGGCCAGGTGATCGTCGGCCTGCTCGGCGCGGCGGGCGTCGCCGCCGTCTACGTGCGCACCGACCTCGGGCAGGTCTCGTTGCTGGCGCCGGTGGCCGCGACGGTCGCCGGGCTCGTCGTCTTCACCTGGTTGCAGTCGTTCTTCCGCCCGCCGGTGTTCTTCGACGCCCGCGAGGGCGAGGGGCCGGACCGGCGGAAGGTGCTGATCACCGGCGCTTCCGTCGCGGCGGGCGCGGGCGTCGCCGCGCTGACCGGCCAGTTCGTCGGAACGCGGAAGAACGCCGAGGAGTCTCGCGCCGCCGTCGGCAGGCTCGTCGCGGCGAGGACAGCGCCGCCGACCCCGCCCGACGCGGACTTCGTGAAGTTCGGCACCCCGCCGTATCTCACTCCATCGAAGGATTTCTATCGGATCGACACGGCCCTGGTCGTCCCGCAGGTCCGCACCGAGGACTGGAGCCTGCGGATCCACGGGATGGTGGATCGCGAAGTCACCTATACGTATGACGACATCCGCTCGCGGCCGCTGCTCGAACGCGACGTCACGCTGTGCTGCGTCTCCAACGAGGTCGGCGGTCCGTACATCTCCAACGCGCGCTGGATCGGTATCGACCTGCGAGACCTGCTGAACGAGGCGGGCGTGAAACCCGGCGCCGAGCAGCTGTTCGCGACCAGCGTCGACGGCTGGACCTGCGGAACCCCGGTCGAAGCCGCGCTGGATCCCGGACGCGGCGCGATGCTCGCCATCGGCATGGACGGCGAGCCGCTGCCGATCGAGCACGGCTTCCCCGCGCGGATCGTGATCCCCGGGCTGTACGGCTACGTGTCCGCCACGAAATGGGTGACCGAGCTGGAGATCACCACGTGGAAGGACCGCGAGGCGTACTGGCTCAACCGCGGCTGGGGCCGCGAAGGGCCGGTGAAGACGCAGTCGCGGATCGACGCGCCGGGTTCGGCCGTGACCGCGGGCAAGGTCGTCGTGTCCGGGATCGCGTGGGCGCAGCACACCGGCGTCGCGAAGGTCGAGGTCCGCGTCGACCAGGGACCGTGGCGGGAGACCGTCCTGTCGGCCGAGACCTCGAAGGACACCTGGCGGATGTGGTGGGCCGAGGTGGACGTCGCCGCTGGTCAGCATCAGGTCGCCGTCCGGGCGACAGATCAGTCCGGCTACACGCAGACCGAAACGCGGGTCGGAACCGTCCCGGACGGGGCGACCGGACTCCACACGGTGTCGGTCAACGCGCGCTAGACCCGCGTGAAGGCCCCCTTCACGCGGCTCAGCCGAGGGAAGGGGGCCTTCACGCGGGAAATTGTGCGGGTGTGGGGTGCGTCATCCCCTCTACCAGTGACTTTGTGCCTGCGTTCACAAGTGGCTACCGTAGATACGTCGCCTCCGAAAGCGCCCGGCATCGAACCGGACTCAGCGCCGCGGGTCAAGAGCCGATTTCCTGGTTCGGGCGACTCATGTACTCAGCAGGACCAGAGGAGCGGACAAGCGTGGTGTCGCAACGAGGCCGGCGCACCCGGGTGACACCGGACGCCGACAACGCGCCCACCGCGGAGATGCCCGCCGTCGAGGCCACCGCCGAGCCGGAAGCCGTCCGCGCGAAGTCGATCCCCGAGGCCGCCGTCGCGCGCCTCGCCGTCTACCTCCGCGTCCTTTCCGGGCTGGCCGAGCAGGGCGCGACGACGATCTCCAGCGAGGAGCTCTCGCAGGCCGCGGGCGTCAACTCCGCGAAACTGCGCAAGGACCTGTCCTACCTCGGCTCGTACGGCACCCGCGGCGTCGGCTACGAAGTCAGCGTCCTGGTCAGCCAGATCGAGCGGATCCTCGGCCTGACCCGCAAGCACAAGGTCGCCGTGGTCGGGATCGGTAACCTCGGGCACGCGCTGGCCAACTACGGCGGGTTCCCCGGCCGTGGGTTCCCGGTCGAGGCCCTGTTCGACCTCGACCCGGACCTGGTCGGCGTGCCGGTCGGCGGCCTCCCGGTCTCCCATCTCGACGAGATCCCCAAAGTCTGCGCCGAACGGCAGATCTCCATCGGCGTCATCGCCACTCCGCCCACCGCCGCGCAGTCGGTCTGCGACCGGCTTGTCGCAGGTGGCGTGCAGTGCATCCTGAATTTCGCCCCGGTGGTGCTGCAGGTTCCGGCACATATCGAGGTGCGCAAGGTCGATCTCGCCGTCGAGTTGCAGATCCTGTCGTTCCACGTCGCTCGCCGCGCGGATTTGGCCGCTCACGGCAACGGCGGAGGAGACGCCGCCCCCAAGGGCGCCGAGAATGGCAGCGTGAACGGCCACGGCAACGGAATGGTGGTGCGCTGAAGATGAGCGTGTTGGCTGTCGGGCTTTCGCACCGCAGTGCCGAGCTGAACACCCTGGAGCGCGTCGCGGTCCCCGCGACCGACGTGACCAAGGTGCTCCACGAACTGCAGCAGGCCGAGCACGTCAGCGAGGCGATCCTCGTCTCCACCTGCAACCGCATCGAGGTCTACGCGGTCGTCGAGACCTTCCACGGCGGTTTGAACGACGTCTCCGACGTGCTCGCCCGCCAGGCCGGGATGGAGCCCGCGGACCTCTACGACTCCCTGTACGTGCACTACGCGGGCGCCGCGATCGAGCACCTGTTCTCGGTCACCTCCGGGCTGGACTCGATGGTCGTCGGCGAGACGCAGATCCTCGGCCAGATCCGGTCGTCCTACGCCACCGCGCGCGACGCCGGCACCGTCGGCCGCACGCTGCACGAGCTGATCCAGACCACGCTGCGCGTCGGCAAACGCGTCCACACCGAAACCGGGCTGGACAAGCTCGGCGCGTCGGTCGTCTCCGAGGCGCTGGCCGCGGCCGGGGACATCGCGGGCAAGCGCGCGCTGATCGTCGGCGCCGGGTCGATGGGCGCGCTGACCGCGTCCCAGCTGCGCAAGTCCGGGATCGGCGAGATCACCATCGCCAACCGCACCGAAGCCAGGGCCGCCCGCCTCGCCGCCGCGAGCGTCGAGCAGGGAGTGCCCGCGAAAGCCGTCCAGATGAGCGGGATCGCGGACGCGGTCGCCGAGGCGGACGTCGTCGTCTGCTGCACCGGCGCGAACGCCGCGGTGTTCACCACCGGGCACGTCCCGGCCCGCGCCGGTCGCCCGCTGGTCGTCTGCGACCTCGGACTCCCGCGCGACGTCGAGCACGAGGTCGCCGAACTGGCCGACGTCACCGTTGTCGACCTCGAGACCATCCAGCGCCGCATGCGCGAAGCGGGCACCCCGACCACGGAACGCCAGACCGCGAAGGCCACCGGCATCGTGCTCGACGAGGTGCGCGAGTACCTCGCCGGTCAGCGCAGCGCCGAGGTCACCCCGACGGTGACGGCGCTGCGGCGCCGGGCGGCCGAGGTGGTCGACGCCGAACTGCTGCGGCTGGACAACCGCCTGCCGGACCTCGAAGCCGGGGTCCGCGAGGAGGTCGGCCGCACGGTCCGCCGCGTGGTCGACAAGCTGCTGCACGCGCCGACGGTGCGGGTCAAGCAGCTGGCCGCCGAGACGGCCGACACCGATTACGCCAACGCGCTGCGCGAGCTGTTCTGCCTCGACCCGCAGGCGCCCGCCGCCGTGGCGAGTCCTACGTCAACGCCGAAAGACAGTGATCATCAGTGAGCAGAGTCATCCGGATCGGGACGCGCGGCAGCAAACTCGCCCTCGCGCAGACCGGCACCATCGCCGACGCCCTGCGCGCCACCGGGGCCGAGGTCGAGCTCGTCACCGTGACGACCCCCGGCGACAAATCGTCCGCCCCGATCCCGACGATCGGGGTCGGCGTGTTCACTTCCGCGCTGCGCGAAGCCTTGCTGCGCGAGGAAGTCGACGTCGTCGTGCACTCCTACAAGGATCTGCCGACGAAGCCGGAGCCGGGCATCGTGCTCGCCGCCGTGCCGCTCCGCGAGGACCCGCGTGACGCGCTGATCGCCCGTGACGGGCTCACTCTCGGCGAGCTGCCGCCCGGTTCGACCGTCGGCACCGGCTCGCCGCGGCGCACCGCGCAACTGCGCGCGCTCGGTCTCGGTTTGGAAATCGTGCCGATCCGAGGCAATATCGACACCCGCATGCGCAAGGTGACCGACGGAGAGCTCGACGCCGTCGTCCTGGCGCGTGCCGGACTGGCCAGGATCGGCCGGGCGGAGGAGATCACCGAGACCCTCGACCCGATCCAGATGCTGCCCGCGCCCGCACAGGGCGCGCTGGCGGTGGAGTGCCGGGCCGGAGACGTGGACATCGAGCACCTGCTCGGGTCCACAGTGGACGATGAAGGCACCCGTGCCGTGGCGACCGCCGAGCGGGCGTTGCTCGCGGCGCTGGAAGCCGGGTGCAGCGCACCGGTCGGAGCGCTGGCGGAGATCGTCGAAGACCTGGACGCCGATGGCCGGGTCGTCGAGCGGATCTCGTTGCGGGGCACCGCCGCCGTCGAAGCTGACGGGGAAGCGGTCGACATGGTGCGCGCTTCCGCGCTCGCCGACAAGCACGAAGCCGAACAACTCGGCCGGACACTGGCCGCCGAGCTGCTCGATCTGGGGGCCGGCGCACTGTCCGGCCCCGCCCAGTGAGTCAGAACGTTGAAGGTAGGGCCGCGATCGACTGCGGCCGCTCAAGAGGAGAACGCACAGATGACCCCCGCGCGTAAGACCACCGGGCGTGTCGCCTTCGTGGGCTCGGGCCCCGGTGACGCCGGTCTGCTGACCGTCCGCGCTCAGGAGCTGCTCGCCAAGGCCGAGGTCGTGGTGACCGACCCGGACGTCCCTTCGGGCGTCCTGGCCCTCACCGCCGAGGGCGCCGAAGTGCGCCCCGCCGTCGGCGAGGCCACCGAGGTCGCCAAGGACCTGGTGAACGAGGCCAAGGCGGGACGGCTGGTGCTCCGGCTGATCGCCGGCGACCCGCTGACCCAGCCCGCCGTCGTCGCCGAGGTGCAGGCCGTTTCCCGGACCAGCGCCGTCTTCGACATCATCCCGGGCGTCTCGCCGGGCGCCGCCGTCCCGGCGTACGCCGGTGTCGCGCTCGGCGGTACACACACCGAGGTCGACGTCCGCGGTGACGTCGAGTGGGCCGCGCTGGCCGCCACCCCGGGCCCGATCGTGCTGCACGCGACTTCGGCGCACTTGGCCGAGGCCGCGTCCGCGCTGACCGAGCACGGGCTGCCGTCGAGCACCCCGGTCGCGGTGACGTCCAACGGCACCATCAACACCCAGCGCACCCTGGACACCACGCTGGCCACCGTCGCGAACGAAGCGGGCGAGCTCGTCGGCCCGCTGATCGTGACCATCGGCCAGGCCGTCGGCCAGCGCTCGAAGCTGTCGTGGTGGGAGTCGCGCGCGCTGTACGGCTGGAAGGTCCTGGTGCCGCGCACCAAGGAGCAAGCCGGTGAGATGGCGGAGCGGCTTCGCGGCCACGGCGCCACCTCGCACGAGGTCCCGACCATCTCGGTCGAGCCGCCGCGCAGCCCCGCGCAGATGGAGCGTTCGGTCAAGGGTCTCGTCGACGGCCGCTACCAGTGGATCGTCTTCACCTCGACCAACGCCGTCCGCGCGGTGTGGGAGAAGTTCGAGGAGTTCGGCCTCGACGCCCGCGCCTTCTCCGGCGTGAAGATCGCCTGCGTCGGCGAATCGACCGCCGCGAAGGTGCGCTCGTTCGGCATCATCCCCGAGCTGATCCCGGAAGGTGAGCAGTCTTCGGAAGGCCTCCTCGCCGAGTTCCCGCCGTACGACGACGTCCTCGACCCGGTCGACCGCGTGCTGCTGCCGCGGGCGGACATCGCCACCGAAACCCTTTCGGCCGGCCTGCGGGAACGCGGCTGGGAGATCGACGACGTGACCGCGTACCGCACGGTGCGCGCCGCGCCGCCGCCAGCCGAGACCCGCGAGATGATCAAGACCGGCGGTTTCGACGCGGTCTGCTTCACCTCGTCCTCGACCGTGCGGAACCTCGTCGGCATCGCCGGCAAGCCGCACACCCGCACGCTGGTCGCGTGCATCGGCCCGAAGACCGCGGAAACCGCCGTGGAGTTCGGGCTGCGGGTCGATGTCCAGCCTGAGAAGGCCGACGTCCCGCACCTGGTCGACGCGCTCGCCGAGCACGCCGCGCGGCTCCGCGCCGAAGGTGCGCTCCCGCCGCCGCGCAAGGCGAAGCGGGCCCGCCGCTCCTGACGGTTCGTACTTGGGCCCTACGCAAGTAGTCGACTACTTGCGTAGGACGCTGGTCTCCTGACGATCACCGCTGAAGCCCCCTTCTCACGTTTCGCGTGGGAAGGGGGCTTTTTCGGTCCTTAGTGAAACTTCACCGCGCGCGAAGCGGTGGGTCGTAGCGTCGGTGGTTCCGACAATCACTGGGGAGTGATCATGAAGGCTCTTGCTCGTGCCACCACCGCTCTGGGTGTGCTGGCGCTCGGTTTCGCCGGATTCGCGGGCACGGCGGCCGCGGCTCCCAAGCAGTTCGAGGTCTGCAGTCCGCTCGGATGCGCGGTGCAAAGCGTCCGGGGCACCGTCGATCGGGGAGATCTGCTCGCCACGGTGACCGACAGCGCACCGGGTTCGGCTCTCATCGCGCGGTTCGCCGTGTCCCCGCCGGGCGTGATCAACCAGATCGTCGTCGACGACGGGGTGCGGCGGGTCGTGCTCCGGCTGCCGGTCGGTGCGACCCAGCTGACCGTGTCGGCCTGCGGGGGCGGGGGCTGCAACAGCAAGACCATTCCGCTGTAAGGCCTCGTGAGTGGTAAAGACGGTTAGAACCGTCTTTACCACTCACGAGAACGTCAGCTGAAGAACTTCACGACCTCCGTGTAGGCCAGGTACGCGAACATCGCCAGGCAGATGCCCAGCAGCCCGTTCGAAACCCAGCCGGACCGCCCCGACCTCGGCACCCGCGACGTATTCAGCATCACCAGCAACGTCGCCGCCAGGAACGGCATGAACAACGAGCCCAGCACGCCGTAGATCACCGTGAGCTGGAAGGGCTGGTCGAGGAACAGCAACGCCATCGGCGGAAAAGTCAGCCACAGCACGTAACCCCGATAGGCGAGACTGCGCTCCCCGGCCTTTTCTCGTACGCCTCAACGCTTTCCGTCGTGTCCGCGGGCAGCCGCAGGATGCGCCACCAGTCCGCGAAGAGCAGGCTCACGCCGTGCCAGACGCCGATCACCGACGTGAACGAAACCGCGAAAAAGCCGATGAGGAACGGGATCCGCGCCCATTGCCCGTAGTCCGCGGCGAGCGTGTCACCGAGGAACAGCAGGCCCTTGTCGCCCGAGATGATCTTCTGGCCCAGCAGCAGTTCCGCGCCGACGATCAGCATCGCGATCACGAAGATCCCGGTCATGAGGTAGCCGACGGCGTTGTCGGTGCGCATCATCGGCAGCCACTTCGCCGAGCGCCAGCCCTTCGCGAGCGTCCAGTAGCCGTAGGCCGCCAGGGTGATCGTGCCGCCGACACCGCCGACCAGGCCGAGGACGTAGACGAGCGAGCCGTCGGGCAGGGTCGGGACGGCGCCTTCGAACAGCGCGGTGAAGTTCGGCATGGCGAGGATCGCCGTGCCGACCACGGTCACGAACATCACGCCGGTGAGCACCGTCATCAGCTTCTCGATGATCGCGTACCGGCCGAACCACACCAGCGCGAAGCCGAGCAGGCCGCAGATCATCGCCCAGTACCGCACCGGGAGCGCGGGGAAGAGCGCGTTGAGCGGCAGCCCGGACGCCGACATCGCGGTCGCGCCGTAGACGAACCCCCAGATCACCGCGTAGATCCCGAAGTAGATCAGCGCCCAGATCCCCAGCGTCCGCCAGCCGGACAGGATCGTCCGGCCCGAGGTCAGATGCCAGCGGCCGACGGCCTCGGCCAGCGCGAGTTTGAAGATCGTCCCGACGAGTACCGCCCACAGCAGCGTGTACCCGAAGCGCGATCCGGCCACCATGGTCGCGACGAGGTCGCCCGCGCCGACCCCGGTCGCGGCGGCCATGATTCCCGGCCCGACCTGGCGCAGCCGTGCGCGCCAGCCGACGGGCGGTTCTTCCAGTTGGTCGGTTACCGTTGAACTCGACATGCGGTGGAAGGTAACCCGCGTCACAGCGGGTACAAACCGGACGAAGATGACTCTTTACCGTCTCTTAGGGAACGCCGCCCGACTGGACCAATGCGCCTTTCATCGCGCCTGCGGACCGGTTCTCAAGCGGGCCGGAGTACCGTCGTAGGGGTGTTTCCCGAACATCGTCCCCGCAGGCTCCGTACCACTCCGGCCATGCGCAGGCTGGTCGGTGAGACGACGCTGCGCCCGCGCCAGCTGATCCTCCCGATGTTCGTGGCCGAGGGCATCGACGCGCCCCGCCCGATCTCCAGCATGCCCGGGGTCGTCCAGCACACCCGCGACACGCTGCGCAAAGCCGCCGTCGAGGCGGTCAACGCCGGTGTCGGCGGACTGATGCTGTTCGGCATCCCGAAGACGCGTGACGCGGAGGGTTCCGGCGCGGTCGATCCGAACGGCATTCTCAACGTCGCCTTGCGCGATCTGAAGTCCGAGCTCGGCGACTCGACGGTCCTGATGGCCGACACCTGCCTCGACGAGTTCACTGACCACGGTCACTGCGGCGTCCTCGACGCCGATGGCGGTGTCGACAACGACGCGACCCTGCGCCTGTACGCGGAAATGGGTCTCGCGCAGGCTGAATCGGGCGCGCATCTGCTCGGGCCCAGCGGGATGATGGACGGTCAGGTCGGCGTCATCCGCGCCGCGCTCGACCGCGCCGGGCGTACCGACACCGGGATCCTCGCCTACTCGGCGAAGTTCGCCAGCGCGTTCTACGGCCCCTTCCGCGAGGCCGTCGACTCGCAGCTGAAGGGCGACAGGAAGACCTACCAGCAGGATCCGGGCAACGTGCGTGAAGCGCTGCGCGAGATCGAGCTGGACATCGCCGAGGGCGCGGACATGATCATGGTCAAGCCCGCACTGTCCTATTTGGACGTCATCAGGGCCGCCGCCGAAGCGTCGCCGGTTCCCGTGGCGGCGTACAACATCTCGGGTGAGTACGCGATGGTCGAAGCCGCCGCCGCGAACGGCTGGCTCGAACGCGAGCGCACGATCCTCGAGGTGCTGACGTCGATCCGCCGCGCGGGCGCGGACATGATCCTCACCTACTGGGCGGCCGAAGCCGCTGCTTGGCTGGACTAGGCTGCCTCGCGTGAGCGACAGCGAAACGGACGACGAGCGCCGCAAGCGGGGGAGGGCGCCCGACCCGATCCTTCCGGGTCAGGAGCCGCCGAAGCGGGTCGTGCCGAAGCCCGTCGCCCTGTCGTTCTGGCTGTGGATCGCGACCGGTCTCACCCTGATCGCCGGACCCGCCTGGCTGCAGATCGGCAGGCAACAGGTGATCGACGAGTACTCCAGGCAGAACGCCGTGCAGCCCGACCTTGCGCTGAAGGTCGACCCGGCGCGGATCGTCGAGGGCGTCGATGTCCTGATCAGGAACCTCTTCGTCGGAGCGATCACCTTCGCCCTGTTGTTCGGCCTTTTCGCTTACAAGGCCCGCGAGGGCACGCGTTCGGCCAGGGCGGTGCTGACCGGCCTCGCGATCTTCCTGGCGCTCGTCGGGGTCTTCCTCCTCGGTGGCGCGCTCTTCGTGGTCATCGCCACGCTGATCGCGGCGATCGCGCTGATCCTGATGTACCTGCCCAGCGTCGCCGACTACTTCCCGAAGGTCGGGCGCGAGCTGCCATGACGCCCGAGCCGGCTCTCTACGGTGAACCCGGCGTCGGCTGGACGGCGCTGCTGTGGGCACCGCTGTTCGCGCTCGCCGGGCTGCTCGCCGAACTGGCGACCGGTGGACCGGTCCACTGGCTGGCCTGGATCCTGGTCGCGGCGGGACTGGTGCTGATCACCCTGCCGTGGGTGTACGCCCGCCGCCGGTACCTCTCGCTCGAAGTCACCGCCGACGGCTACCGGCAGGGCCGCGAAACCCTGGAGGCCGCCCGGATCACCGAGGTCCTCGGTGACGAAGAAGCCCCGGTCGGGGCGCGGGTCCTCGGCGGCGGCTGGACGATCCCCAAGAAGCACGGCGAGGTCGGCCTGAAGCTCGATGACGGGGTCTTCGTCCGCGCCTGGGCCAAGGATCCGGACGCCCTCCGTGAGGCTCTCGAGGATTTGGTGCGTGCTCGCACCACAGAGTCATGAGAAGCTGCTCACTGTGATCGACCTTCCCCAGCCGACCGGGGCCGACCTGTGGCCACCGGAGGACGCCCGGCCCGCGGCCCGCCTGCACAAACCCCTGCGCGCCGTGGTGGGTGCCGTCGAGCTGATCCTCGCCGCTCTCGCGGTGTGGGGTGTTTTCGCGTGCTGGAAAGCCGGGGTCGTCCCGGTCGTGATCACCTACGGCGAGACGACGACCCTCGAATCGCAGCGCTACTTCGGCGGCCCGCTCGCCGGAGCCATCGGGCTGGGTGTCCTGGCCGCGATCCTGGTGGTGGACGCGATCCGCCAGTTCCTCCTCGCTGTCCGCACCAAACAACGCAAGCCCAAGGACTAGTTGAGCCAGACGACGGCGGCGTTGACCGCGGTCGAGAACAGCAGCCACAGCAGATACGGCACGAGCAGCCAGGCCGCGATCTTCGACCGGCGACCGAACTCCATCATCGTGATGGGCACCACGAAGTCCAGCAGGACGACGTCGGCCAGCGCCAGGGCGTGCGCGCTACCGGCGAAGAACAACGGCGTCCAGAGCAGGGTCAGCAGCAGGCAGAGGCCGTAGAAGGCGAAGCCGCGCGTTTCGCCGTCCGTCCGCCAGTAGAACCAGCCCGCGACGGCGACCACGAGGAGCAGAACCGACCACATCGGGCCGTAGAGCCAGCCCGGCGGCGCCCACGACGGGCGCGCCAGCGCGTTCTGCGCCTCGGAGCGGGTGGCCACGGCCAGTGCGGCCACCACCCCGACGATCACCGAGAGGGCGATGAATCCGGCCAGGGCCTGCCAGCGCAGGCGACGATGGTGGGTCGGCGGTGAAGGCACCGTGGACACGTGGGTTCCTCCGCGAGTGTTTCGACAGGAGTGCTTCCCACCCTAGTGGGACCGGTCACGCCGCGCCCGGAACCGCGAGGACTCGGCGGCGGGTGTCATCCGGTATTTGCGAGACTGGGGGCGTGACTACCGGAGTCGATCAGTCCAAGGCATGGTTCGAACGAGCGAAGGCCGTGGTCCCGGGCGGGGTGAACTCCCCGGTGAGGGCCTTCAACTCCGTCGGCGGCACCCCTCGGTTCATGGTGCGCGGCGAGGGTCCGTATCTCTGGGACGCCGACGACAACCGCTACGTCGATCTGGTCTCTTCGTGGGGGCCGATGATCCTCGGGCACGCGCATCCGGACGTCGTCTCCGCCGCGCGCGAAGCCGCCGTCAACGGCCTGTCGTTCGGCACGCCGACCCTCGGTGAGGTCGAGCTGGCCGAGGAGATCATCGGGCGCGTCGAGCCGGTGGAGCAGGTCCGCCTGGTCAACTCCGGCACCGAGGCGACGATGAGCGCGATCCGGCTGGCCAGGGGCTTCACGGGCCGGGCGAAGATCATCAAGTTCGCCGGTTGCTACCACGGTCACGTGGACGCGCTGCTCGCCGAAGCGGGCTCCGGCGTCGCGACACTCGGCCTCCCGACGTCGCCCGGTGTCACCGGCGCGCAGGCGGCCGACACGATCGTCCTGCCCTACAACGACCTCGACGCGGTTCGGAAGTCCTTTGTGGACAACCCGGAGTCGATCGCCGCGATCATCACCGAAGCGGCCGCGGGCAACATGGGCGCCGTCGCCCCGGCCGAGGGCTTCAACGCCGGGCTCAAGGAGATCGCGCACGAGCACGGCGCGCTGCTGATCATGGACGAGGTGATGACCGGGTTCCGCGTCTCGAAGGCGGGCTGGTTCGGCCTCGAAGGCGTCGCCGGTGACCTGTACACCTTCGGCAAGGTGATGTCCGGCGGATTGCCCGCCGCCGCCTTCGGTGGCCGCGCCGACGTCATGGCGAAGCTGGCCCCGGGCGGGCCGGTCTACCAGGCGGGGACGCTGTCGGGGAACCCTGTCGCCGTCGCCGCCGGGCTCGCGACCCTGCGCGCGGCCGACGACGCCGTGTACGCGGCCCTCGACGCCAACGCGAAGCGGCTCGGCGACCTGTTCGACCGGTCGCTGACCGAAGCCGGGGTCACGCACACCGTGCAGTACGCGGGCAACCTGGTCAGCGTGTTCTTCAGCGAGAACCCGGTGACGAACTACCCGGGCGCGCAGGCTTCGGAGACCTGGCGGTTCCCGGCGTTCTTCCACGCGTTGCTGGACAACGGCGTGTACGCGCCGCCGAGCGCGTACGAGGCGTGGTTCGTCAACGCGGCCATGGGTGACGCCGAGTTCGAGATCATCGACTCCGCGCTGCGCGTAGCCGCCCGCGCCGCGGCCGAGGCGGTCCAGGCGTGAGCGAGACGACGATCGTGCACCTGCTCCGCCACGGTGAAGTGCACAACCCGGACAAGATCCTGTACGGCCGCCTGCCCGGCTTCAAGCTCTCCGACCGCGGCCAGCGCCAAGCGCTGACCGTCGCCGAAGCCGTCGCGACGCACGACATCACGCATGTCGTCGCTTCGCCGCTTCAGCGCGCGCAGGAGACCGCGGCGCCGATCGCGGCCGCGCACCGGCTCGACGTCGACACCGACGAGCGGCTCATCGAGGCGGACAACCAGTTCGAGGGCGAGCGGGTCGCCGTCGGCGATGGTGCCCTTCGCCAGCCGAAGCACTGGCCGAAGCTGGTCAACCCGTTCCGGCCGTCGTGGGGCGAGCCGTACGTCGAGATCGCGCACCGCATGCTCGGCGCGATCTACCGGGCGCGGCAGGCGGCCGAGGGACACGAGGCGCTGTGCGTCTCGCACCAGCTGCCGATCTGGACCGTGCGGCGGTTCCTGGAGGCGAAGCGGCTCTGGCACGACCCGCGCGTCCGGCAGTGTTCGCTCGCTTCGCTGACCAGCCTGGTCTTCGAGGGTGAGGAACTCGTGCGGATCGTCTACAGCGAGCCCGCCGGCACCACCGATCCGAAGGTGACCGGGGCATGAAGCGGATGCTGGCGGCCATGGCGGTGCTGCTGCTCGCCGTCACGGGTTGCACCACCGGCAAGGACGCCGTCGTCACCGGCGGCAGCTTCAACTTCGTGTCGCCGGGCGGGAAGGTCGACATCACCTACGACGTCGCGGACCGCCAGAAGTCCCCGACGCTGTCCGGCGACGACCTCATGAACGAGGGCAAACAGCTTTCGATCGCCGATTTCCCCGGCAAGGTCATCGTGCTGAACCTGTGGGGCCAGTGGTGCGGGCCGTGCCGCGTCGAGGCGCCCGAGATGCAGAAGGTCTACGACCAGACCAAGGCGTCCGGCGTCGAGGTGGTCGGCATCGACCTGCGCGACAACGACCGGCAGCCGCCGCAGGACTTCATGCGGGACCGGAAGCTGACGTACCCGTCGATCTACGACCCGTCGGGGCGGACGCTGCTGCAGCTCTCGGGCTACCCGCGCAACATCATCCCGTCGACGATCGTGCTGGACAAACAGCACCGCGTCGCGGCGGTGTTCCTGCGGGACCTGCTGGCTTCGGACCTGCTGCCCGTCGTCGAACGCCTGGTCGCCGAACCCGCCTGACCCCCCTCGCGGTTTTTTCCCTCTTTTTTGTTCTTTTCCCCCCCACCCCCCCCAACCCCGAGAAAAAAACCGCAG
>NZ_JBVILA010000002.1:476372-484851 GCF_055580625.1 Amycolatopsis sp. NPDC031561
CCCCTTTTTTTTTTCTTTTGGTTTGGTGTTCTTGAAAAAAAAAACCACAAAAAGGAGAGAAAAAACCGCGGCGGCTGGTTATCCTCCTCGTCTGCCGCGTAGGGCGGCTCTGAACTGGGGAGAAGGAACATGACGACTGCTGGAGATGTGCCCAGAGCAGGTCAGCGTGACGCCGAAGCCATGATCGCGGAGGCCAAGAAGGCCCTCTTCGTCATGGTCGGCGTGCTCGTGGTCCTCTGGCTGATCCAGATCTACAACGCCATCGACGGCTACGCGCTCGCCCTCGAATACGGGACACGGGCGCGGGAGATCAGCTCGCTGCCCACCGTGCTCACCGCGCCGCTCATGCATGCCAGCTGGGGGCACATCGAGTTCAACTCCGGGCCCCTGTTCATCTTCGGGTTCCTCGCGGCGTATCGCGGGGTGAAGAAGTTCCTCAGCGTCACGGTCCTGATCGCGGTGACGAGCGGCCTCGGCGCGTGGGCTCTGCACGACTCCGGCACGATCGGCGTCGGCGCGAGCGGGCTGGTGATGGGGTACTTCGGGTACGTGCTCGTGCGCGGGATCTTCGACCGGCACAAGATTGACATCGTGATCGGCCTGGTCATGGCGTTGTGCTTCGCGTACCAGTTCACGAACCTGTTCCCGCAGGACGCGGGCGTGAGCTGGCAGGCGCACCTCTTCGGCTTCCTCGGCGGCCTGATCGGCGGCTGGGTGTTCCGGGACCGCCGTCCCAAGCCCGTGGACGCCGCGCCCGCGTTCCCCACCATCCCGCTGACGCCGCCCGACACCCTCAAGTAGTCCTCTAGTTGCGGTCCTTACGCGTGCAAGTACCGCAACTAGAGGACGAAACGCGGGAAGGGAGACGGGACCAACGTCCTGACCGGGTGCGACGTAGGTCCCGTTGGGCCAGCCCCGGCGTTTTAACTCCGACCACACTGCCTACGCTCAGCCGAGTGAACTCCGTTACCGAGCTGGCCCTCACCGGGCCGCTGCTGCTCGCTGCGGGTGTCGCGCTGCTGGCCGGGACGATCTCCTTCGCGTCCCCGTGCGTCGTGCCGTTGGTGCCCGGGTATCTCGCGTACCTGGCGGCGCTGGTCGGCGCGGACGCCCCCGCGGTCAGCGCCGACGAGGCGCGCAAGAAGGGCCGCTACGCCGTCGTCGGTGCGGCGGCGCTGTTCGTGCTCGGGTTCACCGTCGTCTTCGTCGTGACGCTGGGGACGCTGGTCTGGATCGCCGATGCCGTCGCGGTGAACATGGACCTCCTCCAGCGCCTCGGCGGCGTGCTGACGATCGCCATGGCGCTCGTCTTCCTCGGCTGGATCCCCGGTCTTCAGCGCGAGTTCCGTTCGCACCACGTGCCGCGCGGCGGCCTCTGGGGCGCGCCGGTGCTCGGCGCGGTGTTCGGGCTCGGCTGGACGCCGTGCATCGGGCCGACGCTGTCCGCGGTCATCTCCATGGCCAGCGCCACCGGCGGGGCGGCGGCGCGCGGTTACGTGCTGATCCTGGTCTACTGCCTCGGCCTCGGCCTGCCGTTCCTCCTCATCGCGTTCGGCGCCCGCTGGGCCGTCCGCGCCACCGACTGGCTGCGCCGCCACGGCCGTCAGGTGCAGGTCTTCGGCGGCGCCCTGCTGATGATCGTCGGCATCCTGCTGGTGACCGGACTGTGGGGCGACATGACCGGCTGGATCAGAGACACCCTCGTGACCGACCTCAGGCTGCCCTTGTGACCACCGAATACCGCCAGACGCCGCTGAAGCGGGTCCTCGCCTTCCTGCGCAACACTTGGCGCGGGCTGACTTCGATGCGCACCGCGCTGGTGCTGCTGTTCCTGCTCGCGCTCGCCGCGATGCCCGGCGCCCTGCTGCCGCAGCGGAACCTCAACGTCGCCAAGACCGACGAGTACATCGCCGCGCACGGCTGGTGGGGCGAACTGCTCGACCGCACGCAGTTCTTCGAGGTCTACGGCAGCGTGTGGTTCTCGGCGATCTACATCCTGCTGATGGTCTCGCTCATCGGCTGCCTCGCGCCGCGCAGTCTCGACTACGCGAAGGCGATGCGCGCCAAGCCGGTGCTCACGCCGCGCAAGCTCGCGCGGATGCCGCATCACCTGTCCACCACGACCGATCGGACTCCCGAAGCGGTCATCAAGGACACGCACTCGCTGCTCAAGGGCTGGCGCCGCGTGGAGCACGAAGAGGCCGACGGAGCCCGAAGCATCTCCGCCGAACGCGGGTACCTCCGCGAGACCGGCAACCTCGTCTTCCACTTCGGCATGCTCGGCCTGATCATCTTCTTCGCGCTGGGCAAACTCTTCGGCTACGAAGGCCAGGTCATCGTCCAGGCCGACAACAGCCAGTGGTGCAACTCCGGGATCCTCGGTTACGACACCTTCAACGCGGGACTTCGCGTCGACGGCACCGACCTGAACCCCTTCTGTATCCGCCTGAAGGACTTCGAGGCGCGCTACACCGAGGCCGGACAGGCGAACTACTACCACTCCAACATGGAGTACCAGTCCGGCGAAGACCTGCAGACCGGCGCGTGGAAGCCGTACGGACTCGAGGTCAACTCGCCGCTGCGCACCGCGGGCGACCGCGTCTATCTGCTGAACTTCGGCTACTCCCCGAAGTTCACGGTGACCTTCCCGGACGGCACCGTGCGCACCAACATCACGCCTTGGCGTCCCGCCGACGAGCCGACGAAGCTCTCCGAAGGCGCGACGAAGATCGACCAGCCCGGCATCGCCGACCCGATCGAACGCCGCACCCGGCAGCTCGCGATCACCGGACTGCTCGCCCCGACCGCGTTCCTGCACGGCAACGTGCTGACGTCGTCGCGGCCCGAGGCGAGCAAGCCGGCGGTGGCCGTCGACATCTACCGCGGCGACCTCGGCCTCGACGCCGGCCGCGGGCAGTCGATCTTCCAGATCGACCAGTCGCTCGTCGAGGACGGCAGGCTCAAGAAGCTCACCCGGCAAAACCTGGACCAGGGCCAGGAGACCGTGCTGGACGACGGCACGAAGGTCCGCTTCGACGGCGTCCAGGAATGGGTCGCCATCCAGGTCTCGCACGATCCCGTGCAGGGCTGGGTGCTGGTCTGCGCGGTCGCGATGCTGATCGGGCTGGCGGGATCGTTGCTGGTCAAGCGGCGCCGGGTCTGGGTCCGGGTGATCCCGGCGCGTGAGGGCGGGACAGGTACCGTGATCGAGGTCGCCGGGCTGGCGCGCACCGATCAAGCGGGCTATGGCGAAGAGTTCCAGCGGATCGGCGACAAGCTGGTCCAGGGGCAGAGAGGCAACTAGAGGTCATGCCGATCAACGAGACGCTGTCCCAGTACAGCGACTACTCCTACACCACCGCGGCGGCGATCTACGTCATCGCGCTGATGTTCGCCCTCATCGAGCAGGGTTTCGGGGCGAAGGGCCGCCTGGCGGCCGAACGCAGCATGCAGCGCTCCCGCGAACTGGTCGGCGCGGGCGGTCCGCCGTCGACGCCGCCGGCTTACGGGACGCCCGTCGAGCCCTCGCGCGAGATCGGCCGCCCCGAACGCATCGGCCGCATGGGCGCCGCGCTGCTGGTGCTCGCCGCGCTGCTCCACCTGTCCGCGATCGTGTTGCGCGGCCTCGCCGTGAACCGCGCGCCGTGGGGCAACCTCTACGAGTACGGCATGGCCACGACCTTCATCGCCGTGGTGACCTGGATCGTCATCATGCGGAAGTTCCCGGTCCGCCACCTCACCGGCTTCCTGCTGCTGCCGGTCGTGATCCTGATGTTCGTCAACGGCACCATGCTGTACACGACGGCCGCGCCGGTGCAGCCCGCGCTGCAGTCGTACTGGCTGATCATCCACGTTTCCGCGGCGATCATCGGCTCGGGTGTCTTCCTGGTGCCAGGTGTCGCGAGCGTCCTTTACCTCTTCCGCGCCGCCCACGACGACAACCCGGCGAAGTTCGCCAAGTTCGGTCCGAAGCTGCCCGCCGCGGACGTGCTCGACCGCATCGCCTACCGGACCACCATCTTCGCCTTCCCGATCTTCACCTTCGGCGTGCTCTGCGGCGCGGTGTGGGCCGAGGCGGCGTGGGGCCGGTTCTGGGGCTGGGACCCCAAGGAGACCGTCGCGTTCGTGGCGTGGGTCGTCTACGCGGCGTACCTCCACTCCCGGGCCACCGCCGGCTGGCGCGGGAAGCGGGCCGCGATCATCAACATCGTCGGCTTCTCCGCGACGATCTTCAACATGTTCTTCGTGAACCTGGTGACGTCGGGCCTGCACTCCTACGCCGGGGGCTGACCGTCGCCGCTGCACGCGAGCCGACTACCGTCAATACTGAGGTAATGGGGAAAGACGTGCGCGGAGGAGGAATTCAGCGGTGACCGGACCCAATGAAGAATCGGCTCCTGGCCACCCCGAACCCACCGAGAGCGCCCAGCCCTCGGAGTTGTTCTCCGAGGACAGGACGGACTCGGCGCCTCACCCGCCCGCGAGCGGCTTCGAGGCCGAGCCGACTCAGGTCGTCCAGCCCCAGTACCCGCCGCAGGCGCAGTACCCGCAGCAGCCCGCCCAGCAGCAGCCGCCGTTGCCGCAGCCGTCGCAGGGGCAGTACCAGCAGGCCTACGACCAGAACCTGCCCCCGCTTCAGCCTCAGCAGCAGGCGCCGCAGCAGGCCGTTCAGTACCCGCCTCAGCCTCAGCAGCAGCAGCAGTACGCGCCGCCTCCGCAGGCCGTCCAGCAGCCCGGGGTGCCGGGGCTTCCGCAGCCGCAAGGCAGGCACGCGCTCCCGGACGAGCTCGCCACCGCGAGCCTGGTCAAGCCGCAGAAGCGCAAGCCGCAGTCGGGCTGGCGCAAGGCGGTCTACGTGGGTACCGGCAAGCTCCTCAACCCGGGCGAAAGCCCGGCCGACACCCGCAAGCGTGAACTGATCGCGCAGATCAACCAGCCGCTGCGCGGGTGCTACAAGATCGCGATGCTGAGCCTCAAGGGCGGCGTCGGCAAGACCACCACGACCACCACGCTGGGCTCGACGTTCGCGTCGCTTCGTGGTGACCGGGTCGTCGCCGTCGACGCGAACCCGGACCGCGGGACGCTGTCGCAGAAGATCCCGATCGAGACCACCGCGACCGTCCGGCACCTGCTGCGGGACGCGGACAAGATCACCAGGTACAGCGACGTCCGCTCGTACACCTCGCAGGGCGGGAGCAGGCTGGAGATCCTCGCCAGCGAGCAGGACCCGGCGGTTTCGGAGGCGTTCTCCGAGGACGACTACCGGCGCACGGTCAACCTGCTGGAGCACTTCTACAACATCGTGCTCACCGACTGCGGGACCGGTTTGATGCACTCGGCGATGAAGGGCGTCCTGGACGTCGCGGACGCGCTGGTGGTGGTCTCGTCAGGGTCCGTGGACGGCGCGCGCAGTGCCTCGGCCACGCTCGACTGGCTGGAGGCGCACGGCTACGGTGACCTGGTCAAACGGTCCGTCGCGGTGATCAACTCGGTGCGGCCGAAGGGCGGCTCCGTCGACCTCGACAAGCTCTCCGCGCACTTCGGCGCGCGGGTCCGTTCGGTCTGCCGCATCCCGTTCGATCCGCACCTGGAAGAGGGCGCCGAGATCGAACTGGACCGGCTCGACGCCGACACCCGGCTCGCGCTGCTGGAACTGGCCGCCACCGTCGCCGACGGTTTCGGAGGCCAGCAGTACCGGCAGGTCCAGCCCTAGTCTTTGTCCTCGTCTTTACCTTTGCGCTGCTGCTCTCCGAGCTTGCGCAGGAAGTCGGGGTCGTCGTCCGGGGCCAGTGTCGGCCGCGGCGAGGGCACCCCGACACGCTCGATCCCGAACGCGCGCCACAACACCACGGCGACGGTGAGCGCTCCGATGGCCGCGAGCAAATAGATCATGCTCGGTCCCTTTCCGCGTGGAGGACGTTGCTCAGTCCCACGAGGCTAGCCTCTTTGCCGCGCGCGGGGGGACTCATGGATACCCCAATGTGACGAAGGGCCATTACGAACCCTTCGTCACCGGAGTCCCGTTTGGGAGTAATGCGAGGTCAGACCTTGCGGGCGGGCTCGCTGGCGTCGGTGGTCAGCTCGGCGAGGAGCTCGTTCACTTCGGCCTCACGGAACCGGCGGTGCCCGCCGGGCGTGCGGATCGAGCCGATCCGGCCCGCGGTCGCCCATCGGGTCACGGTCTTGGGGTCAACCCGGAACAGGGCCGCCACTTCACCGGGGGTGAGCAACCTTCCGCCCATGGTCGCGGTCATTTTCCGCCTCCTTCACGGCTCAACTGCTAAACCGGCTCTACTGCCAAAACCGAGAGAGGCCTTGTGTCCGTCGAGCTCGGGTAGCCAACACGGCAATCGTTGCATCTCACCCGTCAGGTACTCGAACGGTTGTCCAACAGTAAAGAGCCCTTAAAGGTCAAAACCGACAACCGCGACATGTACGGCCGGACCCCGCGGTCTTGTCACGGATGTACGAAAACGCGCCCTGGTCATGCGAATCGGGCCATGGGACCTAAGGTGTAGCGGTGGACCAGGTGGATCGGAAGATCATCGCGGCATTGCGGGAGAACGGCCGGGCTACCTACGCCGACCTCGGCCGGTCTGTCGGGCTCTCGGCTTCATCAGTGCACGAGCGGGTCGGCAAACTCGAGGCCGCCGGCGTGATCACCGGCTACCACGCCATGGTCGATCCCAGCACGGTCGGACTCGGGGTGACGGCGCTGGTCGGCATCCACCCGACCGACACCGCGACCGAAGAAGACGTCGCGGCCGCGCTGGGGGCACTGGACGAGGTCGAAAGCTGCTACGCCGTCGCGGGTGACGAGGCCTTCGTGGTCAAGGTGCGCGTGGCGACCGTCGACGATCTGGAGCGGTCGCTCAACCGGCTGCGGCGGATCCCCGGCGTCGGCCGGACGAACACCACCGTCGTGCTCTCCACCCGCTTCGAAGGGCGGCCCAACAACGCGGGCCTGGACGACGTGCAGAACGGCAACGCGTAGCCTCCGTTGATGTGAGCGATAATCACCTGCCCCGTGACTTGACGCTGTACGTGCTGGCCAGGTTCGTCCTGGTCGGGGTCATCGCCGGCGGGTTGCTGCTGGTCAACGTCCCGTTGCTGGTCTCGCTGCTGATCGGCCTCGTCGTGGGTCTGCCGCTGGGCCTGCTGCTGTTCCGCCCGCTGAACGCGCGCGTGACGGCCGGGCTCGCCCGCCGCAACGAGAAGCGCGCTCGCGCTCGTGCCGACCTGCGCTCCCAGCTCCGCGGCGACCGGGCGGACGGGGCAGCGTGAGCAGGCTCCACAGCCGCAGCTGGGTCCGCGAAGCCGTCCGCATCATCGAGGCCGACGCGAACCGCAGTGCCGACACGCACCTGCACGTCTTCCCGCTGCCCGCCGACTGGGGCATCGACCTGTACTTGAAGGACGAGTCCGTCCACCCGACCGGCTCGCTCAAGCACCGGCTCGCGCGTTCGCTGTTCCTGTACGGCCTGGTGAACGGCCAGATCGGGCAGGACACCGTGCTCGTCGAGGCGTCCAGCGGCTCGACGGCGGTTTCGGAGGCCTACTTCGCGCGGATGCTCGGGCTGCGGTTCATCACCGTGGTGCCGCGCAGCACCTCGCCGGAGAAGATCGCGCTCATCGAGTTCTACGGCGGCGAGTGCCACTACGTCGACCGGGCGCCGGACATGTACCCGGAGGCCGAGAGGCTCGCTTCGGAGTGCAACGGCCACTACCTCGACCAGTTCACCTACGCCGAGCGCGCGACGGACTGGCGCGGGAACAACAACATCGCCGAATCGGTGTACGCGCAGATGCAGTCCGAGCGGCACCCCGTGCCGACGTGGATCGTGGTCGGCGCCGGGACCGGCGGCACGAGCGCGACCTTCGGCCGCTACGTGCGCTACAAGCGGCACACCACGAAGATCGCCGTCGTCGACCCGGAGAACTCGTCGTTCTTCGGCGCCTGGGAAACCGGTGCGCTCGACTACGCGACCGGGATGCCGTCGCGGATCGAGGGGATCGGGCGGCCGCGCGTCGAGCCGTCGTTCGTGCCCGGCGTGATCGACGAGATGTTCCAGGTGCCGGACGCCGGTTCGCTGGCGGCCATCCGCGTGCTGCGCGAGCGGACCGGGCACTGGGCGGGCGGCTCGACCGGGACGAACCTCTTCGGCGCGTTCACCCTGATCTCGCGGATGATCTCGGAAGGGCAGGCGGGCAGTATCGTCACGCTGCTGTGCGACGGCGGCGAGCGGTACGCGAACACGTACTACGACGACGAGTGGCTGGCGCGGAAGAACATCGACATCGCGCCCTATCTGGAGAAGTACCAGGAGTTCCTGGTGAGCGGGAAGCTCGCTCCAGAGGCATAGGGGCGACCAGGGTGCCGGAGCGCGTGGGTCGGGTTGGTCGTGAGTGGCGTTTCGGGTTCTAACCCGAAACGCCACTCACGACCCCAGCGGTGCGCCTTGCCACTGCCAGCCCGCGC
>NZ_JBVILA010000002.1:484861-538834 GCF_055580625.1 Amycolatopsis sp. NPDC031561
GAAGTGGGAGAGGGGGGGGGGGGGGAGGGGGGGGGGGGGGGGGGGGGGGGGGGGGGGGGGGGGGGGGGTTTTTTGGGTCCCAACCAAAAACCCCCACTCACGACTGAGTAGCCGCTGATCCGGGCTACCGTGCGGCCCCACCAGCCGATTCGGGTGTCGCGAAAGCCACTCTCGGGACATCAGACGTCCCGAAAGTGGCTTTCTCGACACAGCCGCTGGGCTTTCGGACCGGCGCCCCCAGAATCCAGTAGGTACCTAAGGCACTCCTGGCTCTAGCCGAATCGCCACTCACGATCCTGGCCTACCTCAAGATCGCGGGATCGCCAAAGGAGCGAGGGACCTTTGCTATCGCCGGGGCCACCGGTAGTGGGCGCCACCTCCGGCGACGCCCACGGATAGTGGGTCGAAGCGGGAAACCCAAGGCATGAACGGTCCGTTCACGCCTCCTTGCCCACCCGAGCCCGACATGGGTTGAAGGGCCCCTTCCCCGCGTCAGACGCAGCGAAGGGGCCCTTCTCCGCATCACACTCGGTGAAGGGCCCCTTCAACCCACTAAAGAGCCATCAGAGCGCGAGAGCGACCGCGGTCAGGATCGCCCACCCCAGCATGGCGAACCCGGTGTCCCGCAGCGCCGGGATCAGCGCCCGTCCCTGCTGGCCGCCGCCGACGGCCTTGACCGACTTCAGCAGCAGCGGCGCGGTCAGCAGGCCCAGCAGCGCCCACGGCGTCACGAAGGCGAGAAGCACACTCACGACGTACGGCACCGCGATCAGCGCCAGGTAAAGCCGCCGGGTGCCCTTGTCGCCGAGGCGGGTGGCGAGCGTGCGCTTGCCGGACTCGATGTCGGTCGGGATGTCGCGGAGGTTGTTGGCCGTCAGCACGCCGGTCGAGAACGAGCCGACGGCGACCGCGCAGCCGAACGCCGTCCAGCTGAGCTGTCCGGCTTGGACGTACACCGTGCCCAGCACACCGGCCAGCCCGAAGAAGACGAAGACCGCGATCTCGCCGAAACCGTAGTAGCCGTAAGGCTTCTTGCCGCCGGTGTAGAACCAGGCGCCGAGGATGCAGATCGCGCCCATCGCCAGCAGCCACCACAGCCCGCTGATCGCGACGAGCACGAGTCCGAGGACTCCGGCGAGCCCGAGGGACACGAGAGCGGCCGTCAGGACGACTTTCGGTTTCGCGACCCCGGAGCCGACCAGCCGCAGCGGGCCGACGCGGTTCTCGTCGGTGCCGCGGATGCCGTCGGAGTAGTCGTTGGCGTAGTTGACGCCGACGATCAGGGCCAGTGAAACCAGCAGCGCGAGGAGCGACCGGGACCAGGAGAAGCCGTCGAGCGCGACCGCCGCGCCGACTCCGGCGACCACCGGCGCCACCGCGTTGGGCAGCGTCCGCGGGCGCGCCCCTTCGATCCATTCACCAGCAGTCGCCATTCCGTCATTCTGGCCCTGGCGACTACCCGCCGGTATGCGGGGCTCGTCACCCGCTCGCGGTGCCGAGCCACCGCGAGCAGGGGACGAATCGTGCTACTTCAGATCCTTGATCGTGTCTTCGAGCGTCCAGGTGAGTGTGCCGCTGTTCGGAACGGCTGTTTCCGGTTCGTCCGCCAGCGCGGGCCCGGCCAAAGCGACCAGTCCCATCGTGACGGCGGTGCAGGCCAATACTGTGCGTGTCCAGCGCGTCATGGTTAGACGTAAACCCGCGGGTAATGATCGTGTCAACAACGTCCCGGTAATCGGTGGAGAATTCACGACCTTCGTAGGAGATTCCGGACGGCTGTCCTGTCGACCTTTCCGGGGCCCCGCAAGGGCAGTTCTTCCGTGAATTCGACCCGCTTCGGAGCGGCCGCCGCACCGGCCTCTTCGCGGCACGCGGCACGCAGGGAATCGACGTCGCAACCAGCGCCGACGACGAGCGCGACGACGGCTTCGCCCCACTCGGGGTCAGGTACTCCGACCACGCACGCGTCCCGGATTCCGGGCTGTGCGGTCAAGATCCGTTCGATGGCCGCGGCGGCCACCTTCACCCCGCCGGTGTTGATCATGTCGTCGACCCGGCCGAGGACCTCCAGCCGTCCATCCGGTGACCAACGGCCGCGATCGGAGGTGCGGAACCGGCCTCCCTCGAAGGCCTCCGAAGTCAGGTCAGGTCGCAGTCGGTAGCCGTGCGCGAGCACGTCACCCGTGATACAGACCCGCTCGTCTTCGAGTTCGACGTGTACTCCATCCAGCGGTACGCCGTCGTAGACGCAG
Source organism: Amycolatopsis sp. NPDC031561 (assembly GCF_055580625.1). Taxonomy (NCBI): domain Bacteria; kingdom Bacillati; phylum Actinomycetota; class Actinomycetes; order Pseudonocardiales; family Pseudonocardiaceae; genus Amycolatopsis; species Amycolatopsis sp. NPDC031561. Next base: position 487,114 of record NZ_JBVILA010000002.1, read on the forward strand.
CCGCTCGCGGTCTCGCTCATGCCGTACGCGGGCACGATCTTCACGCCCGCTTCGGCCGCGCGTTCGCGGAGTTCCGCGGTGGTCGCCGCGGCGCCGACGATGATCGCGTCGAACGCCCGGGCCGCCGCCAGTCCCGGCCCGGCGTCGTCCAGCAGTCGCCCGAGCTGAGTCGGCACGAGTGCGGTGTAGCGCGGTCCCTCCAGCGTCAGGAGCGGTGCGGCGGCTTCGGCGAAGTCGTCCGGGCGGAATCCGGAGGCGTGCAGCACGGCGGGCGTCGTCCCGGCCAGGAGCGAGCGGACCAGCACCTGCAGCCCGCCGATGTACTGCGCCGGTGTCGCGAGCAGCCAGTGTCCCGGCCCGCCGAGCCGCGCGTGGGTCGCGTGCGCCGACGCGGCGAGCGCGGCGGCCGAGAGCAGGACGCCCTTGGGTTCGCCGGTGGACCCCGAGGTGGCGATGATCACGGCCGTCCCGGGCTCGGCCGGGCGTGCCGGCTCCATCGCGTCGCGCAGGGCCTCCGACGCATAGGGGAGGACGGCCGGGCCGCCGCCGAGCGCCTCGGCCAGTGTCGAGGTCAGCTCGGTGATCGACGCCGGACTCCCGTCCATCCCTACCGTGCGCATCCCGCCAGCCTATGCCCGCAATTCGTCCTCTGGTTGCGGTGGTTCGTGTTGCCAACTACCGCAACTAGAGGACGAAACGCGGGTGGTCAGTAGCGGGGTGGTCAGTAGTAGTACGGGAAGGCGGACCAGTCGGGGTCTCGCTTCTCCAGGAAGGCGTCCCGGCCTTCGACGGCCTCGTCCTGCATGTAGGCGAGCCGCGTGGTCTCGCCGGCGAAGAGCTGCTGGCCGACCAGGCCGTCGTCGGTGAGGTTGAACGCGTACTTGAGCATCCGCTGCGCCGTCGGCGACTTGCCGTTGATCGCCCACGCCCAGTCCAGCGCTTCGGCCTCGAGCTCCGCGTGCGGGACGGCGGAGTTGACCGCGCCCATCGCCTGCATCTGCTCGGCCGTGTACTCGCGCCCGAGGAAGAAGATCTCCCGCGCGAACTTCTGCCCGACCTGCTTGGCCAGGTACGCCGAGCCGTAGCCGCCGTCGAACGAGCCGACGTCGGCGTCGGTCTGCTTGAATCGCGCGTGCTCGGCGGAGGCGAGCGTGAGGTCACACACCACGTGCAGCGAGTGCCCGCCACCGGCGGCCCACCCCGGGACCACCGCGATGACCACCTTCGGCATGAACCGGATCAGCCGTTGGACCTCGAGAATGTGCAGCCGTCCGGCCCTGGCCGGATCGATCGTGTCGGAGGTCTCCCCATCCGCGTACTGATACCCGGAGCGTCCGCGAATACGCTGGTCACCACCGGAACAAAACGCCCAGCCGCCGTCCTTCGGCGACGGGCCGTTGCCGGTGAGCAGGACGCAGCCGACGTCCGAGCTCATCCGCGCGTGGTCGAGCGCGCGGTACAGCTCGTCGACGGTGTGCGGACGGAAGGCGTTGCGGACCTCGGGACGGTCGAACGCGATGCGCACGACACGTTTGCCTGAGCGGCTCTCAGAGGAGCGGTGATAGGTGATGTCGGTGAAGTCGAAACCTTCGACTTCCGTCCACGAGGCGGGGTCGAACAGCTCGGAAACCTGGGCGTCATCCACGTTTGGGAGAATAGGACGTGTGGCCGTGAGTCGTAGTGTGAAACCCGAGGTCTGCCGGTGAACCCTTCCACCGCGCAGGCAAGGGTCATCGTCGACGAACTCGTTCGCAACACCGTCTCCCACGTCGTCCTCTGCCCGGGTTCCCGGAACGCCCCGCTGTCGATCGCGCTCTACGACGCGGCGGCCGCCGGACGTCTCCAGCTGCACGTCCGCATCGACGAACGCGGCGCCGCCTTCCTCGCCCTCGGCATCGCCGCGCGCACCGGCCGCCCGGTCGCCGTGCTGTGCACCTCGGGCACCGCGGCCGCGAACTTCCACCCCGCCGTGCTGGAGGCCGACCGCGCGGGCGTCCCGTTGATCGTGCTGACCGCCGACCGCCCGCCCGAGCTGCGGGCCGCGGGTGCGAGCCAGGTCATCGACCAGCACCAGCTCTACGGCAACGCCATCCGCTACTTCGACGAGCTAGCCGTCGCCGAACGCCGCGCCGGGCAGAACTCGTATTGGCGCGGTCAGATCTGCCGGGCCTGGAACGCCGCGTACGGCGAGTGGCGCTGCGGGCCGGTGCACCTGAACATCCCGTTCCGCGAGCCGCTCGTGCCGGACATCGACGATGACGGCGAGTGGTACGAGTCACTCGAAGGGCGCCCCGACGGCGCTCGCTGGACCGAGCTCCCCGACTTCGGCGCGCTTCCCTCGTTCGTGGTGCCCTCGGCCCGCCACGGGCTGGTCATCGCGTGCGACACCGGCGTGCAGGCCGCCAGCGAATGGGCCGAGCTGCACGGCTGGCCGGTCGTCTCCGAGACCGGCGGCATCGGGCTGGCGGGCGCGACGGCGATCTCGTCCGGCGCGTGGCTGCTCGGCGTCGAGGAGTTCATTTCGCGGCACAAGCCCGAGCAGGTGCTCTGCATCGGCCGTCCGACGGTGTTCCGGCAGGTCCAGCGGGTCCTGTCCGATCCGGACGTCGAGGTGCTGCTGGTCCGGCCCGATTCCGACTGGCCCGCGCCCGCGCACAACGTCCGTCAGGTCGGCCAGTGGTTCGACGAACCGACCAAACCGGCCGATCCGGAGTGGCTCGCCAGCTGGCAGCGCGCTGACAAGGCGGCGTCGTCGGCGGTGGCCGAGGTGCTCGCCGACGAACCGTGGCCGAGCGGGCTGCGCCTGGCCACCGAGCTGGTCGACGCGGTCCCGGAGGGATCACTGCTGGTCGTCGGCTCGTCCAACCCGACCCGCGACGTCGCGCTCGCGGGACGGCTGCGGCCCGACGTCCTCGTGCACCGCAACCGCGGCGTCGCCGGGATCGACGGCATGGTCTCGACCGCGATCGGCGCCGCGACCGTCCACAGGGGACATTCGTACGCCCTGCTCGGCGATCTCACGTTCCTGCACGACGCGAGCGGCCTGCTGACCGGACCCGCCGAACAGCGCCCCGACCTGACGATCGTGGTCCTCAACGACGACGGCGGCGGCATCTTCTCGCTGCTGGAGCAGGGCGCGCCCGAGCACAACGCCAGCTTCGAGCGGGTGTTCGGGACGCCGCACGGCGCCGATCTCGGCGCCCTGTGCGCCGGCTACCGCGTCCCGCACGTCGTCGCCGAGACGCTCACCGAGTTCCGGGCCGCGCTGAAGCCCGCGCCGGGTCTGCGGGTGGTGGAGGTCCGGGTGGACCGAACGCGCCACCGCGAGCTGCACGGGCGCCTCCGTACGGCGGTTTCCTCCGCGGTGCGGGCTGTCTAGCCGATTTCCGTCTCAGTCCAGAGGGTAGGAACCCCTCCTTCGGACGTGTCTGCGTGGTGATCATCTGGCTACGTTCGAGCGCGCTGACAAATCCTGGGAGGGATTCGCAATGCGCTTGAAGACTCGCGCCGGCTTCGCCGGACTGACCGCGGGCGTCGTCTCGGTGCTGCTCGTGGGCTCCGCGGCCGCCGCACCCGCGCCTGGCTCGATCGGCGTCGGTGACCCGTACTACCCGCACGCCGGGAACGGCGGCTACGACGTCGGGCACTACGACCTCAGACTGACCTACCAGCCCTCGACCGACCTGCTGTCCGGGGCCACGACGATCCTGCTCACCGCGACGCAGGACCTGTCGCGGTTCAACCTCGACTTCGGCCTCAAGGTGTCGAGCGTCCGGGTCAACAACCGGCCCGCGCAGTTCGCGACGTCGACCGACGGCACCGGTGAGCTGACCGTCACGCCGTCGACGCCGCTGAAGAAGGGCCAGACGGCGACCGTCGTCGTGGCCTACGCGGACACGCCGTCGAAGGTGAAGATCGACGGCTTCACCGCCTGGAAGAAGACCCCGGACGGCGCGCTGGCCGTCGACGAGCCGCAGAGCGCGGCCTGGTGGTTCCCGTCCAACGACCACCCGACCGATCTGGCCACCTACGACATCTCGGTCGAGGTCCCGAACGACGTCGCCGCGCTGTCGAACGGCACCCTCGTGCGCAAGACGGTGCAGCGTCCGGGCTGGACGCGCTGGAACTGGCGCAGCACCAAACCGCAGGCGACGTATCTCACGTCGCTCGAGGTCGGCAAGTTCGAGGTGAACGAGCAGACCACGCCGGACGGCAAGCCGTTCATCACCGCCTACGGCGCGGACCTCGGCGAATCGCTCGGCGCGGCCAAGGCCAGCATCGAGCGGACGCCGGAGATCACCGAGGTGCTCGCCTCGAAGTTCGGGCCTTACCCGTTCGAGGCGCAGGGCGGCGTCGCCACCACCGGCATCACCTTCGCGCTGGAGAACCAGACGCGGCCGGTGTACGGCGCCCGGGCTTTCCGGTCCGGCTCGAACACCTCGGTCGTCGCGCACGAGCAGGCGCACCAGTGGTTCGGCGACAACGTGACGCTCGGCAAGTGGAGCGACATCTGGCTGAACGAGGGCTTCGCCTCCTACGGCGAGTTCCTGTGGTCGGAGGAGACCGGCGAGGGCACCGCCGACGAACTCGCGCAGTACATCTACGACTCGGCGCCCGCCGAGGACCCGTTCTGGCAGGTCCTGCCCGCCGACCCCGGTGAGCCGAACCAGTTCCACGCGGCCGTCTACGATCGCGGCGCGCTCGCGGTGCACGCGTTGCGCAAGGCTGTGGGCGACGACACGTTCTTCCGGATCCTGCAGACCTGGCAGCAGGTCAAGAAGGGCAAGTCGGCGGTGATCCCGGAGTTCATCGCGCTCGCGGAGAAGATCTCGGGCAAGCCGCTCTACGACCTGTTCCAGACCTGGCTCTACACCAAGGGCAAGCCGTCGGTGAGTCCTAATGGGACCCCGGCCTCGGCACTTCGGGCCGCCGCGGCCCCGGTCGCGCCGAAGTCCTACCCGCAGATCAAGGCGACGCACGAATTCCTCGGCGAGCGACACGCCCACTGACGGGTAGCGCTACGCTCGCGGCGTGACGGCCAAAGCGGAGCGGGTGAGGCGCATCGGGTGGTATGCCGCCCTCGTTGTCGCCTCACTCGTCACCGTGCTCGGCGTCTCGCTGCTGTTCGCCGCTTTCCGCAACGACAGCGCGATCGAAGCCGAACTCGGCCAGGCCACCGCGCAGGTCGAGTCGGTGACGTTCGACCGCACGATCATCAACTACGCCACCCCCGACGGCATCGTGCACAGCCCGGCCAACGGCGTCCTCTACCCGGCCGGGCTGGCCGCCGGGCAGCTCGTGAACATCGAGTACGACGTCGGCGACCCGGAACTCGCGCGGGTGGCCGGGCGCTCGGCGGCGAACACGCTGCTGCCGCTGGGCAGCATGATCTTCTTCACCTGGCTGGTCGCCGGGCCGCTGCTGTGGTGGATCCGGCGGCAGCGGCTGGCTCACCGGCGCTCGCTCGCGGAGGCGCCTCCGGCGGCGGAGCACTTCGCCTGATCGGACGCTCAAGTGTCATGAAAGGGGCTTTCAGGACAAATTTTGTCCTGAAAGCCCCTTTCGTGACACGGTGCGCAGACGGCCCTCAGCCGACCGACTCCTGCCACCACCCCAGCACCTCGTCGGCCACCCCCGGCGCCGCCACCAGTAGCGCGTCGACGGGCAGCGCCGAGCCCTCCCCGTGCCGGTCCAGCACCACGGCCCCCGCCTCGATGGCCAGCGCGACCGAGCCCGCGACGTCCCATTCGCGGTAGTTGTGCAGCACCGCCGCTGCCGCGTGTCCCAGTGCGACCTGCGCGATCGCCAGCGCCGCCGAGCCCAGCACCCGGACCCCGGCGTGCGCGGTGGCGGCCCGTTCGATGAAGTGGCCCATCCCGGGCCAGACACCCTTGCGCGTGAGTTCCGTGCAGACGATCGCCCCGGCGACCCCGCAGCGGTCGGTCAGCGTGATCGGCTTGCCGTTCGCCCGGGCGCCGCGGCCGCGCGCGGCGGCGTAGATCTGGGCGCGGTACGGGTCCGCGACCACGCCCACCACCGGCCCCGAAGCGTCGATCAGGGCGAGGCTGTAGGCGCACCAGGGGACGCCGGCGACGTAGTTCGCGGTGCCGTCGACCGGGTCGACGACCCAGCGGTACTCGGCGACGTCGGCACCGTGGTCGGCGCCGAATTCACCACCGACGACGGGGATGCCGGGGAACTCGGCGGTCAGGACACGGCGGGTGTGGCGTTCGAGGATCCGGTCCGTGTCGGTGACCCAGTCGAAGGGCGAGTCGTTCGGATCCGGCTGGGCGCCCCGGCCCGCGGTCGCGGTGATCACGTCGGTCGCGTCGTTGGCCAGCCGCCCGGCCACTTCGAGGGCCCTCGACAGCAACCCGGGCTCGACGGGTTGCGGCGGCCTTGACGACAGGAGGGTCATGCCTGCCTAGTGTGGCCGAAGCTGGTTTCCGGAACACGACCTTGAGATGACATGTCGTCTGTTCCGTTTTTGTTGGCATGGGCGTCACAACCGGATGCGACAGTGAGCATCGTGCGAGTCGCGATAGTCACCGAAAGTTTCCTGCCCCAGGTGAACGGCGTGACCAACTCCGTGCTCCGCGTCGTGGAACACCTCCGCGACCGCGCGCACGACGTGCTGATCATCGCCCCGGGACCGGGTCCCGTCGAGTACCTCGGCGCCCCGGTCGTGCGTATTCCCGCCCTCGACTTCCCCGGGGTGAACTCCCTCCCGGTCGGCGTGCCGACCAGGACGGTGCTCACCGCGCTGGCCGATTTCGGGCCGGACGTGGTGCACCTGGCGTCGCCGTTCGTGGTCGGCGCCCGCGGTCTCGCCGCGGCGAGACGGCTGCGGGTGCCGTGCGTCGCGGTGTACCAGACCGACATCGCCGGTTTCGCCTCCGCGTACGGCTTCGGTCTCGCCGCCCGCGCGGCCTGGCGCTGGGTACGACGGCTGCACTCGCGGGCCGACCGCACGCTCGCGCCCTCGTCGGATTCGGTGGAACAGCTGAGGCTGCACGGGATCCCGCGGGTGCACCGCTGGGCGCGTGGGGTCGACATCGAGCGGTTCTCGCCGGTCCACGCCGATCCCGCGTTGCGCGCCGAGCTGGCGCCGAACGGCGAGCTGCTGGTCGGTTTCGTCGGCAGGCTCGCGCCCGAAAAGGAGGTCGAGCGGCTGACCGCGCTCGCCGGGGTCGACGGGATCCGCGTGGTCGTCGTCGGCGACGGGCCCGAGCTGCCGATGCTGCGCGAGCGGATCCCGGGGGCCGCGTTCCTGGGCGCCCGATACGGCGAAGAGCTTTCCGCCGCGTACGCGAGCCTTGACGTCTTCGTCCACACAGGACCGCACGAGACGTTCTGTCAGGCCATCCAGGAGGCAATGGCCTCCGGGCTGCCGGTGCTGGCGCCGAACGCGGGCGGCCCGAAGGACCTGGTCCTGCCCGGTCGCACCGGCTACCTGCTGCCCGCCGACCGCGCCGGGTTCTCGGCGGCGCTGGTGGAGAAGGTGAACGACCTGCGTGACGACGCGTTGCGCGCCAGGCTGGGGGAGAAGGCACGCAAGGTGGTGCTGAACCGGACCTGGCCCGCGGTCTGCCGGGAACTCGTCGGCCACTACGAGGCCGTTCAAGGCAAAATCGCTCGCGCGGCCTGAAATGCATATAGTCCAGCTGGCCAACTTCTACGGGCCACGCTCGGGCGGATTGCGGACGGCGCTCCATCATCTCGGCGCCGGGTACGTGGCGAGCGGTCATCAGGTGACCCTCGTCGTGCCCGGACGGCGCTACGCGGACGAGACGCTGCCTTCCGGCGTCCGCCGGTTTTCCCTTCCGGCACCCCGGATCCCGGGTACGGGCGGCTATCGCGCGGTCGATCCACACCGGGTTCGGGCGGTGTTGAACCGGCTGGAACCGGACAGGCTGGAGGTGTCCGACCGCCTCACGCTGCGCGGTATGGGCGGGTGGGCGCGGCGCAACGGCGTGCCCAGCATGGTGATCTCGCACGAGCGGCTCGACAAGCTGCTGGAGCAGTTCTTGATGCCGGAACCCGTCGCCCGGCGCGTCGCCGACGTCGCGAACCGGCGGATGGCGCGGCACTACGACACGGTGGTCTGCACGACGGCGTTCGCCCGCGCGGAGTTCGACCGGATCGCCGCGCCGAACGTGCGGCGCGTCCCGCTCGGTGTCGACCTCACGACGTTCGCTCCGGCCCGCCGCGACGACGGCTGGCGGCACACGTTGTCCGGCGACGCCGACGCACTGATCGTCCACTGTGGACGCTTGTCGCCGGAGAAGCACGTCGAGCGCAGTGTGGACACGGTCGCCGAGCTGACCGACGCCGGACACCGGGTGCGGCTCGTGATCGCGGGCGACGGGCCCCGGCGGCGAGCGCTGGAACGGCGGGCGCGCGGGCTCCCGGTGACCTTCCTCGGCTTCCTGTCCGGACGCGGCGACGTCGCGCGCCTGCTGGCCAGCGCCGACGTCTCCCTCGCGCCCGGTCCACACGAGACGTTCGGGCTGGCCGCGCTGGAGGCGCTCGCTTCGGGGACGCCGGTGGTGGTCTCGGCGTCGTCGGCGCTGCGGGAGATCGTGCGCCCCGGCTGCGGTGAGGCCGTCGACGACCGGGCCTCGGCTTTCGCGGGGGCCGTCACCGGATTACTGGAGTGTCCCGAGGGGACCCGACGGGCGGCGGCGCGGGCACGGGCGGAGGAATTCGCCTGGCCACAGTCGGTTCAGGGGATGCTCTCCGTCCTCATTTGAGCTTTTGTATCCAATTTGTACAACCGGCATTCATCGTCCCCTCAGCCATCGAGCGAGAGGACGGCACGTGAGGTTCGAAGTACTGGGCACGTTCAGCATCTCTTCCGGTCCGCGGTCGATCCCGTTGCGCGGGCGGATGAGAAGAACGCTCCTCGGGGTTCTGCTGGTCCGGGCGAACACCTTCGTGCCGGTGAACGTGCTCACCGAGGCCCTGTGGGACAGCCGGTGGGAGCCGCGCGCGGTGCCGAAGCTGCACTGGCACGTCCACAAGCTGCGGCAGGCCTTGCCCGAGGGTGACCGGCTCGGCTTCGACAACGGTGGCTACCGGCTGGAGGTCCACCCCGGCGAACTCGACGTCGAGACCTTCGAGACGCTCGGAAGCCAGGCGCTGAAGTCCGCGGACCCCGCGCAGCGCGCGTCACTGATCCGGCAGGCTCTCACGCACTGGCATGGAGCGCCCTACGACGGCCTCGACGTCCCGCTGCTTTCGGACGAGACGATGCGCCTCTCGGAGCACCGCCTGGTCCTGCTCGAAGAGCTCTACCAGGCCGAACTGAGCCTCGGGCGGCACGCGAGCGCGGCCGTCGAACTGGCGGATCTGGTGCGGCGGCACCCGTTGCGACAGCGTGCCCAGTACCTCCTGATGGACGCTCTCTGGCGAGCCGGGCGCACCTCCGACGCCCTGGCGGCGTACCGGCGCGCGCGCCGGGTCTCGGTCGATCAGCTCGGCCTCGAACCGGGGCCGGAACTGCGGTTGCTGGAGCGGCGGATCCTCGCCGGTGGAGTCGCGGGGGCCGGTGCGCACCGTGCCCCGGCGTTGCTCGACCGGACCAGGTGACCCTACGGCGCGCCGCTTTGCTCCCGCTTGGCCGAGATGCCTCAGGAATGGCGAGCTAGGGTTCGGACATGTCCCGAGCGAGTCTTGACAAGGATCCGCACGAAGTCGCCGCCATGTTCGACGACGTCGCGGACGGCTACGACCGCGCGAATTCGTTCATGACCTTCGGCTTCGACCGCCGCTGGCGCACCACCACCGCACGGGTGCTGGACGCCAAACGCGGCGAGAAGGTGCTCGACCTCGCGGCGGGCACCGGCGTGTCCACCGTCGAGTACGCGCGCAACGGAGCCTGGTGCCTCGCCGCGGACTTCTCGGTCGGCATGCTCAAGGCAGGCAAGCACCGCGGCGTGCCGATGGTCGCCGCCGACGCGCTGAAGCTGCCGTTCGCCGACGACAGCTTCGACGCGGTGACCATCTCGCTCGCGCTGCGGAACTTCGTCGACACCAAGGCCGCCCTCACCGAGATCGCGCGCGTGGTCAAACCGGGTGGGCGCCTGGTCATCTGCGAAGTGTCGACGCCCACATTCCCGCCGATCCGGTTCCTGCACCGGACGTTCATCGCGAAGCTGCTCACCTGGGTCGGCAGCCGGACCTCGTCGAACCCCGAGGCCTACTCCTACCTGGCCGAATCCATGCTGGCGTGGCCGGATCAGCGCACGCTCGGCGAGATCATCGCGAGCGCCGGGTGGACCGAGGTGGAGTGGCTGAACCTCACGTTCGGCGTCGTCGCCATCCACCGCGCGAAGAAGCCCGCATAAACTCGCGGACATGACCCGTCGCAACGCAGACCACGACGCCGAAGTCATCGTCGTCGGTGCCGGACCGGCCGGCTCCACCGCCGCCACGTACCTCGCCCGCGCGGGCGTCGACGTGCTGCTGCTGGAGAAGACCGAGTTCCCGCGCGAGAAGGTGTGCGGCGACGGCCTGACCCCTCGCGGCGTCAAGCAGCTCATCGACCTCGGCATCGACACCAGCGAGGACGCGGGCTGGGTGCACAGCCGCGGCCTGCGCATCCTCACCGGCGAGCTGACGCTCGAACTCGACTGGCCGGACCTGACCAGCTACCCGCCGTACGGCGTTTCGCGCACTCGTCAGGACTTCGACGACCTGCTCGCGAAGACCGCGGTCAAGGCGGGCGCGCGGCTCTACGAGCGCACCACCGTCACCGGCGCGATCACCAGCCCGACCGGCCGCGTGATCGGCGTCGAGGCGAAGGTCGGCCCGGAGAAGACGCCGGTGAGCTACCGCGCTCCGCTGGTCCTGGCCTGCGACGGCGTCTCCGCGCGGCTCGCGCTGAGCGTCGGCATCCAGAAGAACGAGAAGCGCCCGATGGGCGTCGCGGTGCGGCAGTACTACAAGAGCCCGCGTCACGACGACCCGTTCATCGAGGGCCACCTGGAGCTGTGGGACCGCTCGGACCCGCGCGACCCGAAGCTGCTGCCCGGCTACGGCTGGGCGTTCCCGCTGGGCGACGGCACGGTGAACGTCGGCCTCGGCATGCTGTCGACGTCGGCCGCGTTCCGCAGCACCGACTACCGCGCGCTGCTGCGCCAGTGGCTCGACGGGACGCCCGAGGAATGGGGCTACCGCGAGGAGAACGCCATCGGCAAGGTCGGCGGCGCCGGTCTCCCGATGGGCTTCAACCGCACCCCGCACTACCGCGACGGCCTGCTGCTACTCGGCGACGCGGGCGGCATGGTCAGCCCGTTCAACGGCGAGGGCATCTCGGCCGCGATGGAGTCCGCGCAGCTGGCGTCGGAGTTCGTCGTGCAGGCCTTGGCACGGCGTGAGGGACCTTCGCGCGAGCGGGCGCTGGAGGGTTACCCGCGCGCCGTCGGGGAGCTGATGGGCGGCTACTACCGGCTCGGCAACGTGTTCGCGAAGCTGATCGGCAAGCCGAAGATCATGCACGCCGCGACGAAGTACGGGCTGCGGATCAACTCGATCCTTCCGCTGGTCTACAAGGGACTCTCGGGCTGCTACGACGCCAAGGGCGGGGACGGCGTGGACCGCCTCATCGCCGCGCTGGCTCGGGCGACGCCCACTCCGCGCTGACGCTCGGGAACTCGCGTGAAGGCCCCCTTCCCTCGGCTGAGCCGAGGGAAGGGGGCCTTCACGCGCTTGGGGAACGGCCGCAAGTAGTCCTCTAGTTGCGGGGACTCGCACACGTCTGGACCAATCCCGGGTACTCCGCGCAGTGGTATCGGTCACAGGACAGAACCGGTCAAAACCCGCATCGGAGTCGATCTTCGGAACGACGTCGCAGGTCACCGGTATCGCACGCCGGAAGTAACCGTACTGGCCGTGCGGCCAAGTTAGGGCAGCCTTATAGCACGGGGCCTAGGGACAAGAATGTGAGTCACGTCCTACACTCGCCCCATGCTTTGTGAATCGCTTCACATCCTCGACGGGAGGCTTGTGAACTATTTCACAAGCAAGGGGGCCGTCATGCACGGCCCGTAAGGGTTGCCTAACCCTCGGCGGTGTGACCCAGGTGACTTAGGGTGCCGACCGAGGGAAGCGGTGAACCCCGACTCGAAAACCGCAGCGGCGCGGAAAGGATGGCGAAAACCCCGTGCTGATGTTGCCCGTGCTGACCCAGGCAGGCACCCCTTCGGTGCCCAACCTGAACATGTACCTCCCCCTGGTCCTCTTGTTCGTCCTCGCTCTCGGTTTCGCGGTGCTCTCGGTGCTGCTCGGCCCGCTGGTCGGCCCGAGCCGTCCTAACAGGGCGAAGACCGCGGCCTACGAATGCGGTATCGAACCGTCGCCGCAGCCGGTCGTCGGCGGCGGCCGGATGCCGGTCGCGTACTACATCACCGCGATGCTGTTCATCCTGTTCGACATCGAGATGGTCTTCCTCTACCCGTTCGCGGTCTCCGCGGACGCGCTGGGCATGTTCGGCCTGGTGGAGATCGTGCTGTTCATCGCGACGGTCGGTTTCGCGTACGCCTACGTATGGCGTCGCGGCGGCCTGGATTGGAACTAGAGAAGCATGGGCCTCGAAGAAAAACTCCCCAACGGCATCCTTCTCGCGAGTCTTGAAGGCCTGGTCAACTGGGCGCGCAAGAACTCGATGTGGCCTGCCACCTTCGGTCTCGCCTGCTGCGCGATCGAGATGATGACCGTCGGTGGTTCCCGCTACGACATCGCACGCTTCGGCATGGAGCGCTTCAGCGCGACGCCGCGCCAGGCGGATCTGATGATCGTGGCCGGCCGCGTCACGCAGAAGATGGCGCCGGTGCTCCGCCAGATCTACGACCAGATGGCCGAGCCCAAGTGGGTGCTGGCGATGGGCGTCTGCGCCTCGTCCGGCGGCATGTTCAACAACTACGCCGTGGTGCAGGGTGTCGACCACATCGTCCCGGTCGACATGTACCTCCCCGGCTGCCCGCCGCGCCCCGAGATGCTCCTCGACGCGATCCTGAAACTGCACGCCAAGATCCAGGACGAGCCGATCAACGCCCGCCGCGCCGCGATCCGCGCCGCGAGTGGTGAGCGCACCGAGCTGATCGCCTCCTCGATCAAGTACGCGAAGAAGTGAGCGACGTGCCTGAAGAGACCCCCGAAACCCCGGAGACCGGCGGCGAGCAGTCCAGCGCCGACCGGCCCGAAGGCGGCTTGGAGCCGCAAGGCGTCCGCCCGGCCGAACCGGTCGTCACCGGTAAAGAGCGCCAGGGCATGTTCGGCGTGCACGGCACCGGTGACACCTCCGGCTACGGCGGCGTCCGCCTCCCCGCGTACAACCCGCCCCCGGCGGAGCGCCCGTACGGCGGCTGGTTCGACGAGTTCGCCGACGAGTTCTACGCGGCCTTGGCGGACAACAAGGTTCCGGCGAGCGCGGTCCTGCAGACGACGGTCGCGCACGGCGAGATCACTTTCTACGTCGCCCGCGAGCACCTCGTCGAGATCGCGCGGACCCTGCGCGACGACACCGGTCTCCGGTTCGAGCTGCTCAGCTCGGTGTCCGGCGTGGACTACGGCGTCGACGTCCCGCAGCGGCTGCACTCGGTCTACCACTTCACGTCGATGACCTACCGGCGCCGCATCCGCATCGAGGTCACCCTCGACATCGAGGACCCGCACGTCCCGTCGCTGGTCGGGCTCTACCCGACGGCCGACTGGCAGGAGCGGGAGACCTGGGACATGTTCGGCATCGTCTACGACGGTCACCCGGCCCTGACCCGCATCCTCATGCCGGACGACTGGGACGGCCACCCCCAGCGCAAGGACTACCCGCTCGGCGGGATCCCGGTCGAGTACAAGGGCGCGGAGATCCCGCCGCCGGATCAGCGGAGGTCTTACTCGTGAGCATTCACGACGAAGCAACCGAAGTTCCCGAGGCCGATTCCCGGGACACCACCGAAGGTCGCGTCTACACCGTCTCCGGCGGTGACTGGGAAGACGTCATCGAGGACTCGCGCCACGACGAGCGCATGGTCATCAACATGGGCCCGCAGCACCCGTCGACGCACGGCGTGCTCCGGCTCGTGCTGGAGATGGAGGGCGAGACCGTCACCCAGCTCCGCTCGGTCATCGGCTACCTGCACACCGGGATCGAGAAGAACTGCGAGTACCGCACGTGGACCCAGGGCGTCACCTTCGTGACGCGCATGGACTACCTCGCGCCGCTCTCCACCGAACTCGCGTACTGCCTCGGCGTCGAGAAGCTGCTCGGCATCCAGGCCCCGCGCCGCGCCGAGCTGCTGCGCGTGATGCTGCTGGAGATCAACCGCATCGGTTCGCACCTGGTCTACATCGCCACCGGCGGCATGGAACTCGGCGCGACCACCGCGATGACGCTCGGCTTCCGTGAGCGTGAAGAGGTCCTGCACCTGCTGGAGCACCTCACCGGTCTCCGGATGAACCACGCGTTCATCCGCCCCGGCGGCCTCGCGCAGGACATGCCGGACGACTACCAAGAGGTCGTCAGCGCGTTCGTCAAGACGATGGACGAGCGGCTTCCCTTGTACGACAAGCTCTTCACCGGTCAGCCGATCTGGCGCAACCGGCTCAAGGGCGTCGGCTACCTGCCGGTGGACGCGTGCCTCGCGCTCGGTGTCACCGGCCCGGTGCTGCGCAGCGCCGGTCTCCCGTGGGACCTGCGCAAGACCGAGCCGTACTCCCGCTACGACGAGTTCGAGTTCGACATCCCGACCTCGACCGACGCGGACTGCTGGGCGCGGTACCTGATCCGCGTCGAGGAGATGCACCAGAGCCTGCGGATCATCAAGCAGTGCCTGAAGAAGCTCGAGCCGGGCCCGGTCATGGTCGAGGACAAGAAGGTCGCCTGGCCCGCGCAGCTCTCGCTCGGCAGCGACGGCCTCGGCAACTCGCTCGAGCACGTCCGCAAGATCATGGGCCAGTCGATGGAATCGCTGATCCACCACTTCAAGCTGGTCACCGAGGGCTTCAAGGTCCCGGCGGGCCAGTCGTACACGACCGTGGAATCGCCGCGCGGCGAACTCGGCGTGCACCTCGTGTCCGACGGCGGCACCCGGCCGCTGCGGGTCCACGTGCGCGAACCGAGTTTCGTGAACCTGCAGTCGATGCCCGCGATGGCCGAAGGCGGCCTGGTGGCGGACGTCATCGCCGCCATCGCCTCGATCGACCCCGTCATGGGGGGAGTGGACCGTTGAGCACCCAGCCCGGAACGACACCGACACCCGAGCCCGGCACCAGCTTCGCCGAGCAGACCCACGTCGCCGCCGGTGGTGACGTCGACGTGATCGCGATCGCGCCGGATCCCGCCGAAGCGGAGGGGATCCTGGAGAACGCGAAGCTCGAAGACATCTTCGACGCCGACACCTACGCCAGGGCGCAGAACCTGATCTCGCGCTACCCGCAGTCGCGCTCGGCGCTGCTGCCGCTGCTGCAC
Source organism: Amycolatopsis sp. NPDC031561 (assembly GCF_055580625.1). Taxonomy (NCBI): domain Bacteria; kingdom Bacillati; phylum Actinomycetota; class Actinomycetes; order Pseudonocardiales; family Pseudonocardiaceae; genus Amycolatopsis; species Amycolatopsis sp. NPDC031561. The sequence goes on from NZ_JBVILA010000002.1 coordinate 502,583, forward strand.
CTCGTGCAGTCGGTGCAGGGTTACGTGAGCCAGGAGGGCATCGCCTTCTGCGCCGCGCAGCTGGACCTGTCCGACGCCGAGGTCAGCGCGGTCGCGACGTTCTACACCATGTACAAGCGCCGCCCGTGCGGCGAGCACCTGGTGAGCGTCTGCACCAACACCCTTTGCGCGGCCATGGGCGGCGACGCGATCTACAAGAAGCTCCAGACGCACCTCGGTTCCGAGGAGAAGCCGCTGGGGCACAACGAGACCGCGGGCACGCCGAACGAGCCCGGCTCGATCACCCTCGAACACGCCGAATGCCTCGCGGCCTGTGACCTCGCCCCGGTCATCCAGGTCAACTACGAGTACTTCGACAACCAGACCGAGGACAAGGCCGTCGCGCTGGTCGACGCGTTGCAGGCGGGCAAGAAGCCCGCCCCGACGCGCGGCGCGCCGCTGAGCAGCTTCAAGGGCGCCGAACTGCAGCTCGCCGGGTTCTTCCCCGAAGACGCGCAGCAGTACCGCACGGACGTCGACGGTCCTTCGCAGGCCGTCGAAACCCTGCGGGGCGCGCAGGTCGCGCAAGACCGCGGCTGGACAGCGCCCGCGCTGAAGGACGTCCCACTGCCTGAAGTGGAGAAGAAGTAATGGCAGATCCCATCACTCCGGTCCTCACGAAGCGCTGGCTTTCGCCCAACTCCTGGACGATCCAGTCCTACGAAGCCCTCGAGGGCTACACCGCGATCCGCAAGGCGCTCAAGGGCACTCCCGAGCAGATCGTCCAGCTGGTCAAGGACTCCGGCCTCCGCGGCCGAGGCGGCGCGGGCTTCCCGGCGGGCATCAAGTGGTCCTTCATGCCGCCGAACGAGGACAAGCCGCACTACCTCGTCATCAACGCCGACGAGGGCGAGCCGGGCACCTGCAAGGACATCCCGCTGATGATGGCGGACCCGCACTCGCTGATCGAGGGCTGCATCATCGCCTCGTACGCGATGCGCTCGCACCACTGCTTCATCTACGTCCGCGGCGAGGCGCTGCACTGCATCCGCCGTCTCAACGCGGCCGTGCGCGAGGCCTACGAAGCGGGCTACCTCGGCCCGAACATCCTCGACTCCGGATTCGGCCTCGACATCACCGTGCACGCGGGCGCCGGGGCGTACATCTGCGGCGAGGAGACGGCGCTGCTGGACTCGCTGGAAGGCCGTCGTGGCCAGCCGCGGCTCAAGCCGCCGTTCCCCGCCGCCGCGGGTCTCTACGCCGCGCCGACCACGGTGAACAACGTCGAGACCATCGCCAGCGCGCCGTACATCATCAACGGCGGCTCCGACTGGTTCCGCCAGATGGGCCGCGAGAAGTCGCCCGGCCCGAAGATCTACTCGATCTCCGGCCACGTCGAGAATCCCGGCCAGTACGAATGCCCGCTCGGCACCACGCTGCGCGAGCTGCTGGACATGGCGGGCGGCATGAAGGACGGCGTTCCGCTGAAGTTCTGGACGCCGGGTGGTTCGTCCACGCCGATGTTCACCAAGGAACACCTCGATGTTCCGCTGGACTTCGAAGGCGCGGCGGAAGCCGGGTCGATGCTGGGCACGACGGCCGTGCAGGTCTTCAACGAGACCGTTTCCGTGCCGTGGGCCGTGATGAAGTGGACGCAGTTCTACGAGCACGAGTCCTGTGGCAAGTGCACGCCGTGCCGCGAGGGCACGTACTGGCTGGCGCAGATCCTGGAGCGCATGGTCGAGGGCAAGGGCACCGAAGAGGACATCGACACCCTCCTCGACGTCTGCGACAACATCCTCGGCCGGTCGTTCTGCGCACTCGGTGACGGCGCGGTCTCGCCGATCCAGAGCGGGATCAAGTACTTCCGGGATGAATTCCTGGCTTTGTGTAACGCAAACAAGCGCGAACTGGTGGGGGCGCAGGCATGACGATCGCACCCGACAAGCCCGAAACGTCCACAGAGGACATTCCGGTTCCCGAAGGCCACGTCAAGCTGGTCATCGACGGTGAAACGGTCATCGCGCCCAAGGGCGAGCTGCTGATCCGCACCGCCGAGCGGCTCGGCACGGTCATCCCGCGCTTCTGCGACCACCCGTTGCTCGACCCGGCCGGCGCCTGTCGCCAGTGCCTGGTCGAGGTCGAAATGGGCGGCCGTCCGATGCCGAAGCCGCAGGCCTCGTGCACCATGACGGTCGCCGACGGCATGGTCGTGAAGACCCAGCTGACCTCGGCCGTCGCGGACAAGGCCCAGCAGGGTGTGATGGAGCTGCTGCTCATCAACCACCCGCTGGACTGCCCGATCTGCGACAAGGGCGGCGAGTGCCCGCTGCAGAACCAGGCGCTCGCGCACGGCCGCGCGGAGTCCCGCTTCGTCGACACGAAGCGGACGTTCGCGAAGCCGCTGCCGATCTCCTCGCAGGTGCTGCTGGACCGGGAGCGCTGCGTGCTCTGCCAGCGCTGCACCCGGTTCTCCCGCGAGATCGCCGGCGACCCGTTCATCGAGCTGCTCGAACGCGGTGCCCACCAGCAGATCGGCACCGCCGAGACCGCCGACGTGCTGGACCTGGCTTCCCGGACGACGTCGGGCCAGCCGTTCCAGTCGTACTTCTCCGGCAACGTCATCCAGATCTGCCCGGTCGGCGCGCTGACGTCGGCCGCGTACCGGTTCCGCTCGCGGCCGTTCGACCTGGTGTCCGCGCCGAGCGTGTGCGAGCACTGCTCGTCCGGCTGCGCCGAGCGGACCGACTTCCGTCGCGGCAAGGTCATGCGGAAGCTCGCGGGCGACGACCCCGAGGTCAACGAAGAGTGGCTCTGCGACAAGGGCCGGTTCGCCTTCCGCTACGCCTCCGCCGAAGACCGCATCCGTCGTCCGCTGGTCCGCAACGCCGACGGTGTCCTGGAAGAGGCTTCCTGGACCGACGCGCTGCGCACTGCCGCCGCCGGGCTCGCCGAGGCGCGGGACGGCAAGGGCGCCGCGGTGCTGACCGGCGGCCGCCTGACCGTCGAGGACGCCTACGCGTACTCGAAGTTCGCGCGGATCGCCTTGGGCACCAACGACATCGACTTCCGCTCCCGCCCACACTCGGCCGAGGAACTGAACTTCCTCGCGTCGCACGTGGTCGGGACGACGCCGGAAAGCGGTGTCACCTTCGGCGAGATCGAGCGGGCGCGCACGGTGCTGTGCGTCGCGTTCGAGCCGGAGGACGAGGCGCCGATCGTGTTCCTGCGGCTGCGCAAGGCGGCTCGCAAGAACCGCACCCGCGTCGTCCACTTGGGACAGTGGACCACCTCCTCGGTCCGCAAGACCTTCGGTGAGCTGCTGGCCTGCGCGCCGGGCAGCGAAGCCGCCGCGCTCGACGGCATCGCGCAGCACGCGCAGGACGTCGACGTCGCACTGACGGCCGAAGGTTCGGTGATCCTCGTCGGCGAGCGTGCCGCCGAGGTCCCCGGCCTGTTCTCGGCCCTGCACCGGTTGGTGGAGCGCACCGGCGCCCGGCTCGCGTGGATCCCGCGTCGTGCGGGTGAGCGCGGTGCCCTGGCGGCGGGCGCGACGCCGGCGCTGCTGCCCGGCGGCCGTTCGGTCACCGACGCCTCGGCTCGTGCCGAGGTCGAAAAGGCTTGGGGCGTCACGCTTCCCGCCACGGCGGGCCGCGACACCACCGCGATCCTGAAGGCCGCTGCCGGTAACGACCTCGACGGCCTGCTCGTCGGCGGCGTCGACCCGGACGACCTGGCGGACCCGGATCTGGCCCGTCGCGCCCTCGAGAACGCGAAGTTCGTGGTGAGCCTGGAACTGCGGCACAGCGCGGTCACCGAGCACGCGGACGTCGTCCTCCCGATCGCCCCGGCGGTCGAGAAGGCGGGCAGCTACCTGAACTGGGAAGGCCGCCGCCGCGAGTTCGCCGTCACCCTCGAAGGCACCGGCGCCCTGCCGGACTGCCGGGTGCTCGACACCCTCGCCGTCGAGATGGACGCGGACATCTTCACCCAGACCCCGGCCGCTTCCGCCGCCGATCTGGCCAAGCTGCAAGGCAAGACCGAGCCCGCGGCCTTCGAGCCGATCGCCGCCGCGGCGGCCTCGGTCGCGGGGAACGGCAAGGTCCTGCTGGCCACCTGGCGTCAGCTGATCGACAACGGTTCGCTGCAGGACGACGAACCGCACCTCAAGGGCACGCAGCGCGAGGTCGTCGCGAAGCTCTCGGCGAAGACCGCCGAAGGCTTGGGCGGCACCGTGAAGGTCTCCACCGAACGCGGCTCCATCACGCTGCCGATCGAGGTCGCGGACCTGCCGGACGGCGTCGTGTGGCTCCCGGGCAACTCCGACGGCTCAGCCGTCCGCGCGGCACTGGCCGCGGGACACGGCTCGGCCGTCACCCTCACCGGAGGTGAGAAGTGACTCCGTTGCTCACCCAGATGCCGGACGCCGCCGAGCGGGCGGCGCTGCTGGCGGACGACCCGTTGTGGCTGATCCTGATCAAGACGGTCGTCATCCTGCTGATCGGCCCGATCCTGACGATCTTCCTGATCGTCTGGGAGCGCAAGGCCGTCGGCCGGATGCAGAACCGCCCCGGCCCCAACCGGGTCGGGCCCGGCGGCTACCTGCAGTCCCTCGCGGACGCGATCAAGCTGCCGTTCAAGGAACAGATCATCCCGGACACCGCCGACCGCAAGGTGTACTTCCTCGCGCCGGTGATCTCCGCGGTGCCCGCGCTGATCGCGCTGGCGGCGATCCCGTTCGGCCCGGTGGTCTCGATCTTCGGTGAGCGGACCACGCTCCAGCTGGTCGACCTGCCGGTCGGCGTGCTGGTGATCCTGGCCTGCTCCTCGATCGGTGTGTACGGCCTCGTGCTGGCCGGCTGGTCTTCCGGTTCCCCGTATCCGCTGCTCGGTGGACTGCGAAGCGCGGCTCAGGTGATCTCGTACGAGATCGCGATGGGCCTGTCCATCGTGGGCGTCATCCTCTACGCGGGTTCGATGTCGACCTCGCAGATCGTCGAATCGCAGCAGACCGGCTGGTACTTCTACCTGCTGCTGCCGAGTTTCGTGATCTACCTGATCTCCATGGTCGGCGAGACCAACCGCGCGCCGTTCGACCTCCCCGAGGCCGAATCCGAGCTGGTCGGCGGTTTCCACACCGAGTACAGCTCGATGAAGTTCGCGATGTTCTTCCTCGCCGAGTACGTCAACATGGTGATCGTTTCGGCGTTCGCGACCACGTTGTTCCTCGGTGGCTGGAAGTTCCCGTTCGTCGGCGCCGAGCACGCGCTCAACCAGGGCTGGCTCCCGCTGCTGTGGTTCACCGCGAAGCTGTTCATCCTGCTGTTCGGCTTCATCTGGCTGCGCGGCACGCTGCCGCGGCTGCGGTACGACCAGTTCATGCGGCTGGGCTGGAAGGTCCTGGTGCCGGTCAACCTGGTCTGGATCGTGGTGATCGTCTCGGTTCGCGCGATCAAGAACTCGGGCGGGCTCTCCACGCCGCAGATCCTCATCGGCGGCGGCGCGCTCATCCTCGTCGTCGTCATCCTGAGCCTGCTGCTGCCGGACAAGAAGGTGCCCGACGACGACTACGTCCCGGTGACCGGCGGCGGGTTCCCGGTGCCGCCGCTCGACCTCCAGGTTCCGGACAAGACTCCGCGTCAGAAGGCCCTAGAGAAGGCCGAAGCCCGGGCGGCCAAGCGCAAGCCCGCGGCGGTTTCCAGTGGAAGGGAGGCCGGCGATGGGGATGTTTGATCCCATCAAGGGTTTCGGTGTCACCTTCGGGATGATGTTCAAGAAGGTCGCCACCGAGGAGTACCCGGAGGCCGGCGCCCCCGCCGCTCCGCGCTATCACGGCAGGCACCAGCTCAACCGGCATCCGGACGGGCTGGAGAAATGCGTCGGCTGCGAGCTGTGCGCGTGGGCCTGCCCGGCGGACGCGATCTTCGTCGAAGGCGGCGACAACACCGAAGAGGCACGCTTCTCGCCCGGTGAGCGGTACGGCGCCGACTACCAGATCAACTACCTGCGCTGCATCGGCTGCGGGTTGTGCGTCGAGGCCTGCCCGACCCGGTCCCTGACGATGATCAACTTCTACGAGCTGGCCGACGACGACCGGCAGCGGTTGATCTACACCAAGGAAGACCTCCTCGCGCCGCTGCTGCCCGGCATGGAGCAGCCGCCGCACCCGATGCGGCTCGGCGAGAACGAGCAGGACTACTACGTCAACGGCCCGGAACTCGCACGGCAGCAGCCCACTGGCGCCACCGAGTCGACGGAGGCCGTCAAGTGATCACGGCTTTCCTCGCCCAGACCGACGTTTCGGCCGGGATCACCACCGGCGAGACCATCGCGTTCTGGGTGCTCGGCCCGCTCGCGCTGCTCGGCGGGCTCGGCATGATCTTCTCCCGCAACGCCGTGCACTCGGCGCTGTGGCTGGTGCTCACGATGCTGTGCCTCGGCGCGCTGTACATGATCCAGCAGGCGCCGTTCCTCGGCTTCACGCAGATCATCGTCTACACCGGCGCGATCATGATGCTGTTCCTGTTCGTGCTGATGATGGTCGGCCGGGAGAGTTCCGACTCGGTCGTCGAAGTCCTGCGCGGGCAACGGGTCATGGCGACCCTGCTCGGCATCGGCGTCGGTGGCCTGCTCGCGGCGGGTCTCGCCCGTTCGCTGGCCAACGTCACCCCGGCGATGCCGCTCGACCCGGCGAACGTCGACGGCGGTGGCCCCGGCGGCCTGGGACGGCTCATCTTCACGAAGTACCTGTTCCCGTTCGAGCTCACGTCGGCACTGCTGATCACCGCCGCGCTCGGCGCGATGGTGCTCGCCTTTACCGACCGGCACGCCAAGGGCGGCAAGAAGTCGCAGAAGGAACTCGTCGTCGACCGGTTCACCGGAAAGCACGACAGGCCTTCGCCGCTGCCCGGCCCGGGTGTCTTCGCGACGGCCAACTCGATCGCCACCCCGGCCCTGCTGCCGGACGGCTCGATCGCCCCGGAGTCGCTTTCGGACATCATCGAGTCCACTTCGGCCTCGCGGCTGGAAGACGAGCGCAAGCAGGTGTCCGGCTCGGAACCGGGCCCGGACGCCCACGCGCTCGTAGGTAAGAAAGAAGGGGACGAGGAATGACCCCGACGTACTACCTGCTCCTGTCCGCGCTGCTGTTCACCATCGGCGCTGTCGGGGTGCTGGTGCGCCGCAACGCGATCGTCGTGTTCATGTGCATCGAGCTGATGCTGAACGCGGCGAACCTGTCCCTGGTCACGTTCGCCCGGATCAACGGCGGGCTCGACGGTCAGGTGATGGCGTTCTTCGTGATGGTCGTCGCCGCCGCCGAAGTCGTGGTGGGCCTCGCGATCATCATGGCGATCTTCCGCACCCGGCGCTCGGCCTCGGTCGACGACACCAACCTGCTGAAGTACTAAGGGAGCACGGAGTTGACCGCATCATCGTGGCTGCTGGTGGCCTTCCCTGCCCTCGGCGCCCTTATCCTTCTGCTGGCCGGTAAACGAGCCCGAGGCTGGGGACACCTCCTCGGCAGCGCGACCGTCTCACTGTCCTTTGTGTACGGCCTGATCCTCTTCTTCACCGCCGACACGAAGAACATCGCGGACGTCAAGCTGTTCTCGTGGATCCCGGTCTCGGCACTGCAGGTCGACTTCGGGCTCCGGATCGACGCGCTTTCGCTGACGTTCGTGCTGCTGATCACCGGCGTCGGCATGCTGATCCACTTCTACTCGATCGGCTACATGTCCGAGGACCGCGATCGGTCGAGGTTCTTCGCGTACCTCAACCTGTTCGTCGCCTCGATGCTGATCCTGGTGCTGGGCAACAGCTTCGTGACGCTGTACCTCGGCTGGGAAGGCGTCGGCCTCGCGTCGTACCTGCTCATCGGCTGGTACCAGGACCGCCCGTCCGCGGCCACCGCGGCGAAGAAGGCGTTCCTGATGAACCGCGTCGGTGACGTCGGGCTCGCGCTGGCGATCTTCCTGATGTTCAAGTACGTCGGAAGCACCGGCTACGCCGAGGTCTTCGGCGCCGTCGGCCAGATCCCGACCGGCGCGGTCACCGCGATCGCGATCCTGCTGCTGCTGGGCGCCTGCGGTAAGTCCGGCCAGTTCCCGCTGCAGGCCTGGCTTCCGGACGCGATGGAGGGCCCGACCCCGGTCTCGGCCCTCATCCACGCGGCGACGATGGTCACCGCCGGCGTCTACCTGGTCGCCCGCGCGCACGAGATCTTCAACGCCACCCCGGACGGCCGCCTGATCGTCACCCTCGTCGGTACGGTCACGCTGCTGATCGGATGCGTCATCGGCTGCGCCTACGACGACATCAAGAAGGTCCTGGCGTACTCCACGGTCAGCCAGATCGGCTACATGATGCTCGCCGTCGGCCTCGGGCCGATCGCGTACGCGCTGGGCATCATGCACCTGGTGGCGCACGGTTTCTTCAAGGCCGGGCTGTTCCTCGGGGCCGGTTCGGTCATGCACGCCATGAACGACGAGGTCGACATGCGGAAGTTCGGCGGGCTGCGCAAGCATCTGCCGGTCACCTTCTGGACCTTCGCGCTCGGCTACCTCGCCCTGATCGGCATCCCGCCGCTTTCCGGCTTCTTCACCAAGGACGCGATCATCGAAGCGGCGCTGTCCCAGGGCGGCTGGCGCGGCTGGGTGATGGGCGGCGCGGCACTGCTCGGCGCCGGGCTCACCGCGTTCTACATGACGCGCCTGATGGTGATGACCTTCTTCGGCAAGGAACGCTGGAAGGAGATCAAGTCCAGCGACGGCCGCGACTTCCACCCGCACGAGTCTCCCGCGGTGATGAAGTGGCCGATGATCATCCTGGCCGTCGGTTCGATCGGCGCCGGCGCGTTCTTCGCCCTCGGCGACCGGTTCGCCGAATGGCTCTCGCCGGTGGTCGGACCGCTCCAGGAGGGTGGCCACAGTGTCATCCCGCACCTGCTGGTCCCGTTCCTCACCGTGGCGCTGTCCGTCGTGGGCGCGCTCGCGGCCTGGCTCTTCGTCGGTCGTAAGGACGTCCCGGTGGAACGCCCCGAGCGGGTCTCCGCCGTGGTCAAGGCCGCGCGCAACGACCTCTACGGCAACACCCTGAACGAGACGCTGGTCGCCCGTCCGGGCACCTGGCTCGCCCGCGCGCTGGTCTACGTGGACAACCGCGGGGTCGACGGCGCGGTCAACGGCCTCGCCGCCGCGCTCGGCGGCGGATCCGGGCGCCTGCGCCGCCTGCAGACCGGCTTCGTCCGCTCGTACGCACTGTCCATGCTGGGCGGCACATTCCTGCTTCTGGCGGCACTCCTGCTGGTGAGGTTCTCCTGATGACTTGGCTCCTGGCAACCATCCTGGTGCCGCTGGTAGGCGCGGCGGTCGTGGCGGGGATGAAGAAGAACGACAGGCTGGCGACGCTCACCGCGCTCGGGGTGTCCATCCTGACGTTTCTGCTGGTGATCCCGCTGTGGGCGAGCTATTCGCCGACGGGGGACCGGATCCAGCAGAAGTCCTCGATGGACTGGATCCCGAACTTCGGCATCCACATCTCGTTCGGCATCGACGGCATCGCGCTGGTGATGATCGCGGTCATCGGGCTGCTGGTGCCGATCGTGGTCGGCTCGCTCGGCCTGACCGACAAGCTCCCGGCCGGGCGCTCGGCGGGCGGGTACCTCTCGCTGATCCTGGTGCAGCAGTCGCTGACCATCGCGGTGTTCGCCGCGACCGACGTCTTCCTGTTCTACGTGCTGTTCGAGATCATGCTGATCCCGATGTACTTCCTGATCGGCGGCTACGGCGGCGCGAACCGGCAGTACGCGGCGGTCAAGTTCTTCCTGTACTCGTTCCTCGGCGGCCTGATCATGCTGGCCTCGGCCATCGGGGCGTACTCGATGGCGTCGGACGAACTCGGCAAGGGCACCTTCGACTGGGAAACGCTCGTCACGGTCGTCCGCGACGCCCCGACGGGCACCCAGATCTGGCTGTTCCTCGGGTTCTTCCTGGCGTTCGCGATCAAGGCCCCTTTGGTGCCGTTCCACACCTGGCTGCCGGACGCCGCGGGCCAGGCGCCCATCGGCGTCGCGGTGCTGCTGGTCGGTGTGCTGGACAAGGTCGGCACGTTCGGGTTCCTGCGCTACTGCCTCCCGATGTTCCCGGAGGCCAGCAAGGAACTCGCGCCGTGGGTGCTGGTGCTCGCCGTCGCGGGTGTCCTCTACGGCTCGATCCTCGCCGCCGGGCAACGCGACATGAAGCGGTTCATCGCCTACGTGTCGATCGCCCACTTCGGGTTCATCGCGCTGGGCATCTTCACCTTCAACGAGCAGGCGATGGTCGGCTCGGTGTCGTACATGCTCAACCACAGCCTCGCCACCGGGATGCTGATCGTGGTCGTCGGGCTCATCGTGATGCGCGGCGGATCCACCAAGATCTCCGACTACGGCGGCATGGCGAAGGTGACCCCGCTGCTCGGCGGGATGCTGCTCATCGCCGGTCTGTCCACGTTGTCCCTGCCGGGCACGAACTCCTTCATCAGTGAGTTCCTGGTGCTGCTGGGATCCTTTGTGGACTACCCGGTGTACACGATCATCGCGACGGTCGGCATGGTGCTGGCCGCGGCGTACGTGCTCTGGCTCTACCAGCGCGTCATGCAGGGCCCCGTCCGCGGTGACGCCCTGATGGGCGCCGGTGGAGGCCCGGGCACTGCCATCGCGCCCGAACTGGGCGCGACCAAGGCCATCAAGGACCTCGGCGGCAAGGAGATCGCGATCCTGGCGCCGATGGTGGTGCTGATCATCGCGCTCGGGTTCTACCCCAAGCCGGTGCTCGACACGATCACCCCGTCGGTGCAGGCGACGATGTCGTCCGTACAGGGAGGCAAGTAAACCGTGCACTTCTTGACTCAGGCGCCGGCGGTGCAGGTGCCGTCGATCGACTACTTCGCCGTCACGCCGATCTTGATCATCCTCGGCGCGGCGTGTGTCAGCGTGCTGTTCGAAGCCTTCCTGCCCAAGCACATGCGGTGGCCGTCGCAGGTCTTCCTGTCCCTGGTCGGGATCGGGGCCGCAGGCGTCTTCCTGGTCTGGTACGCCAGCTCGTCCGCGCCGAAGGGCGGTGTCACGACCTTCAGCGGCGCGATCGCCGTCGACCGGCCGTCGCTGTTCCTCTGGGGCACCCTGCTGGCGCTGGCGCTCGGCGCGCTGCTGCTGATCGCGGACCGCTCGGTCGAACCCGGCGGCGCGTTCGTCGCGCAGGCCGGTATCCGCCCGGGCACCGTCCAGGACCGCGCGCAGGTCGGCACCACCGGAATGCAGACCGAGGTCTTCCCGCTGACGCTGTTCGCGCTCGGCGGCATGATGGCGTTCGTCGCGGCCAACGACCTGCTGACCATGTTCATCGCGCTCGAAGTGCTGAGCCTGCCGCTGTACCTGATGTGCGGTCTGGCGCGGCGGCGCCGCCTGCTCTCGCAGGAATCCGCGGTCAAGTACTTCCTGCTCGGCGCGTTCTCGTCGGCGTTCTTCCTCTACGGCCTCGCGCTGCTCTACGGCTACGCGAACTCCGTGAAGCTGTCGGACATCGCCAACGCCGCCGCCGGTTCGGACCGCTCGGACACGCTGCTGTTCGCCGGGCTCGGGCTGCTCGCCGTCGGCCTGCTGTTCAAGGGTTCGGTCGGCCCGTTCCACACCTGGACCCCGGACGTCTACCAGGGCGCGCCGACCCCGGTCACCGCGTTCATGGGCGCCTGCACCAAGGTCGCCGCGTTCGGCGGGATCCTGCGGGTGTTCTCGGTGGCGTTCGAGTCGACCAGCTGGGAATGGCGCGGCGTGCTCTGGGGCGTCGCGATCATCTCGATGCTGATCGGCGCGGTGCTGGGCCTGACGCAGACCGACGTGAAGCGCATGATCGCCTACTCGTCCATCGCGCACGCCGGCTTCCTGCTCATCGGTGCGATCACGATGACCGAGGAAGGCCTGTCGAGCACGCTGTTCTACCTGCTGGCCTACGGCTTCACCACGCTCGCCGCGTTCGGTGTCGTCTCGCTGGTGCGGGACTCGAACGGCGAGGCGACGCACCTGTCCGCGTGGGCGGGGCTGGCGAAACGGTCTCCGGTGCTGGCCGGGGTGTTCACCTTCCTGCTGCTCGCACTGGCCGGTATCCCGCTGACCAGCGGTTTCGTCGGCAAGTTCGTGGTGTTCTCGGCGGCCCTGTCCGACGGGATGGCGCCGCTGGTCGTCATCGCCCTGATCTTCAGTGCCGTCGCCGCGTTCTTCTACCTGCGGGTGATCGTGCTGATGTACTTCTCCGAGCCGGCCCCCGACGGCCCGACCGTCACCGTGCCCGGCGCGTTCACCACGACGGCGATCACGCTCGGCGTCATCGTCACGCTGGTGCTCGGCCTGATCCCGGCGTTCGCCCTCGACTGGGCGGGCTCGGGCGGCTTCGCCCTCAAGTAGTTCTTCGCGCGTGAAGGCCCCCTCGCTGTTGTGAGGGGGCCTTCACGCGTATGCGGGTACTTGCCCGGTGAGTGGGTCCGCGAGCACGCTCCGTGCGTCATAGTGTGGTCACGTTGTCACGCTTGGGGAGGGGTGCGATGTCAGGCGGGTATGAGGTCGTCTTGACGGCGATCGAGTCTTCGGCCGGTGCGGCGAAGCGCGCGGCCGAGGTGGTCCGGCCGACGGATCTCGCGGCGGGATTGACCGGCGTCGCGGCAGGACTGCCCGGCGGGGTCTCCGGTGAAGCGGCCAGGCTGCTCGCCGACGCCTGGGGCCGGGCGGTGCCGACGTGGGTCGAGAACGTCGATGCCTACTCGGCCCAGCTGGACCAGGCCGTGGCGCGATACCGGTCGAACGAGCAGTCCGCGGTCCATGACCTGCACCCGATGGCCCCCGGCGGTGGGCGGAGGCCGGTCTGATGGTCACGTGGGCCGACGTCCGGCGATGGGATCCGGTGGCGGTGGGGCGGGTCGCGGACGACCTCAACGCGTGGTGCACCCGGATCATCGGCGCGAACGACGACGTCGAGGCGATGGCGCGGTTCGACGGCTGGACCGGCGACGCGTCCGTCGCCGCTTCGACGCGGGGAAACTCGCTGATCACCACCGCGGAACAGTTGGTCGCGCAGGCGTCGGCCGTCCGCCGTGGTGCCCATGAGGTGCAGATCGCGCTCGAGCGGATCAGCGCGTTCGTCCGGGAGACCGAAGACCTCGCCTACCGTCACGGGCTGACGATCGGCGACGGTTGTGTGGTGCCGATCCCGGTACAGCCGCCTCTCGCGCCGGAAGTGCTGGCGATCCGGCAGCGGGTTCAAGCGGAGATCGCGGACAAGGTCGAGCAGATTCTGCGCCGGGCGACGGACGTGGACGCGGATTTCGCCGCGATCATGACCAGGGCGATGCGCGGCGAGATCAGCGAACAGGGCGTCGGCACCCTCGCCCAAGCCGCCGACGTCGGTGCCGCGCAGAGCGGACTGTCGATCATCGGACCGCCCGAAGGCGGCACGCCGAGCGATAACAAGGCGTGGTGGGACAGCCTGTCCGACACGGCGAAGGTCGCCCTGCTGCAGAACGCGCCGGACCTGATCCGCAACCTGGACGGTGTCCCGGCGGTCGATCGCGACGCGGCCAACCGCGCCGTTCTGCAGCGGGAGATCGACCGCCTGCAAAGCGAGGCGACCGAGATCTCGCGCGCCAACCCGAACGACCCGCGCACACCGAACCAGGGCGACTGGGCGGGTAAGGAGAAACTCGACGAGATCGCGGCGAAACTGGACGGGCTGCGGGCGATTCAGGGGCGATTGGATCATCCTGGGCCGGGGCAGCAGCAGGCGTTCCTGCTCGGGTTGGATGTCGGCGGGGACGGCAAGGCGATCATTTCGGCGGGGAATCCGGACAAGGCGACCAATGTCGCGACTTATGTTCCTGGGACCGGTGCCGATCTGGCGGGGATCAGCGGTGAGATGGTGCGTTCGGACCGGATGGCCAAAGCTGCCGGACAAGCCGGATCACCGTCTACGGCCGTTGTCTCGTGGGTCGGCTATGACGCCCCGGATGAGGTCCTACCTAACGCGATGAGCGAGAGTTACGCGGACAACGCGAAGAAAGATCTGGACCGATTCCAGGACGGTTTGCGAGCGACACACGAAGGCACCCCATCGCACAACACGGTGATCGGGCACAGCTACGGCACTACCGTCATCGGGCATGCCGCACGTGATGAGCGACTGGCGGTCGACGACATCGTGTTCGTCGCGAGTCCAGGTGTCGGAGTGAACGAAGCCCACGAACTCGGCCTGCCCGCGGATCGCGTCCATGCGACTGTGGACCGGAAAGATCCGATCCAGCTGGTACCGGTCCATGGCATCGAACCTCAGCACTTCGAGGGGGCGGATGTGTTCTCCTCGGGACGGCAGAATGAGCCGCCACCATCCTATTGGGAGGGGTACGACAACGCCGCGCATTCGCAGTACTGGGATATCGAGAACAAGGCGTTGGACAACATGGGGCGAATCATCGCCGGTCAGCCAACCTACTGACATGGATCGGACATCATGCGGTACTCGATGACAATGGCGACATTCGCGATCTTGGCCACGCTGGTGGCCGGGTGCGGTTCGGGAGGGAGCGACATGAAGCCCACGATGACCATCAAGCAAGCGAACCAGAGGGTTGAAGACCACTTGAGCCGAGTGCGCGAGGCCCTGCCCGCTGAGGCGCGCTACCAACTGGACTACGCAGAAGAGCGTGGTTCTTGCCTCGATCCGACGGACGGCGGGTCGGCCGAACGTGTCGTCGCGAATCGAAGCTACGAAGTCCTCGGTCTGCCCAAGGAGAACATTCCGTCGTACTTCACCGCGGTGAAGACCTGGGCCGGGAATCATGACTTTCGGGTACTCGACAATAACCCGCCCAACGAGTATCTGTGGCTTGAGAACAATACTGATTCCTTCCGGATGGCGATGAAGGCCAACCACTTGGGAAAGCTGTATCTGATCGCGTCGTCGCCGTGCGTCTGGCCTGATGGAACACCCATTCCCGAAGCCGCGGCTAACGCCGCGCCAGAACCTGAAATCGTCGCGCAGACAGTCATGACACCACCGGTTCAGAAGCCGCGTAAGACCCGTCCGCCCGTGGACGACGAGGACTTCGCGCAGACCGATTGGACCGACGAAGACACCTACTGAGTAGGCGAATTGCCATCGCGCACGTGGCAAGGTCGCTCGCCTGAAGAAGGGGAGCGATGCCGAAACCGAAGCCCACGCCGCTGGCTCGAGGACTTGCCGACGGCCTCCGCGCCGCGCGGAAGACCAGCAGGCTGGCGATAACTGAAGTGGCCGACAAACTGGCGTGGTCCCAGTCGACGATAAGCCGGATCGAAACGGGCGTTCGCTCGGCGTCCGCCGAAGAGGTGTCGGCCTTGCTCGCGGTCTACCAAGTCACCGGAGAACGCCGGGACGCGCTGCTCGAGATGGCTCGCGACGTCGACCGGCTGAACTGGCTCGAAACTTGCCAGAGCGGTGTGCCTTATCAGGTGAGGACCCTTGCACAGTACGAAAAAGAGGCCACCAGAATCATTGAGTCCAGCACAACGATGGTGCCTTGCCTGCTGCAAACGCCCTCCTATGCGAGGGCCGCGCTTGTCGCTGTCGGCGCATCCACCGCGGAGATCGAAGCCTCGGCGGAGGCGCGGCTGGAACGTCAGAAGGTGCTGGGCCGGAAGAAGATGATCGCCTACCTCGATGAGGGTGCCTTGCGACGGCAGATCGGCGGCGCGCGAATCATGGCGAACCAGCTTCGGCACCTCGTCTCGATGGCGCAACGGCCGTCCGTCGAGCTCCGGGTGTTCCCCTTTGACGTCGGTGGCCACCCGGGGATGAGTGGCGCCTACGCCCTGCTCGATTTCGCGGGCGGCCCGCCGGTGGTGCGGCTGGAACACCAGCGGTCGGGTGTCTTCCTGCACCGGGCGGCCGATGTCGAGCCCTATGCGCGAGCGATGCTGCGGTCGAACGCCATGGCGCTGGACCCGGCGCGATCGGTGCGCCTGATCGAGAGTCTGGTGCCGTCCGGCTAGTGGTCGAGGCTCGCCCGCAACGCGGCGACCTTCTGTGCCAGCAACGTGGGTTCGCCGGGCAGGACGGTGATGTACCGGTTCCGGGGCGAACCGGTCACGTGCATGGCCACCCGTCCTGCGTCGAGGTCCAGATACGTCAGGCCGTCGATGGCCTCGGTGCGCCTTCCCCCGTCAGGGCGTTTGGCCGCGGCGAAGAACCCGACGCCGAAGTACGGCTGGTCGAAGACCTCGTCCAAGCGACGCGCGTCCCGGCTTCGTGACTCGGGTTCGTCGTAGAGGTCGTTCCCGGCGTCGAGCTTGAAGTCGTCCTGGGGCAACGAGAACGGGGCGAACCGCGCCGGCGGGTACTCGGGCAGGTTCATCACGAGGGCCGCCGCGCGGTCGGTGGTCCGCACGCCTTTCAGCCACACCCGGCTTCCTTCGCAGATCGCGGTCACCGCGGCGCGCCCGCGGACGGCGACGAGCACGCCGTACTGCTCGGTCTCCGTCCGCACGGTCGCGTAGTACTCGGTGTTCGGCCGGTCGAGTACATGCAGGACGTCTTCGAAGTCGCTGGTCAACCGCTTGCCCTCGGTGAACCCGAGCCCGCCGAGCTCCTCGAACGCCGCCCGGTCTTCGCCGTTTCGCGACGACGGCGGGATGTAGCGCAGGCCGCCCGCGAAGATCAGATGCGGATCTCCGCAGCCGGCGTGACGGAACGCGGTCAACAAGGTGTCGAGCGTGATCTCGACCGGGCGCGCGAGCACCACGTGTCTCCCTCCCCTGGGAACTGTGGCGCTAGCTCTTCTTCTCGCCGATCACCGGAGGCGTCGGCTTCTCGGTGTAGCCGCCGAAGGTCTCGTCCGGATCCGGGTTCTGGAGGTACGCCGGAGCCTTCTTCTCCTTGTCCTCCTCGCCTTTCCCGCGACCCGCGCCAGGCGCCATCGGCATCCCGTTCGCCCCGCCACGACCGGCGGCACCCGCCGCTCCCGCCGTGCCACGGCCACCGACGCCTTCACCCGGCATCCCGGCGCCGCTTCGGCCACCCATCCCGGGCTGCCCGGAACCGCCAGGGCCTCCGGGAACGCCGCCTCGGAACCCGCCGCCGGGCACACCGGGCGATTTGCCGCCGGTTCCCGGACCGGCGAGACCGGGGCCGTTCGGTCCGCTTGTTCCCGGACCGAACGGGCCGTACCCAGGTGGGAACGTGCCGGGCGGGTTGTAGCCGGTGGGCGGTCTGCCGTTCGGCCCGAAGTCGAGGTTCGCCGCCGGCGGTACGACCGGTGTGGTCTGAGGCGGCGTGTACGAATTCGCGCGTGTGCCGTCGTCGGGCTGGCGGTGCTGTGTGCCCGGGTCCTGCTGGTGCTGGCCCGGCTGGGGGCCTTGGCCGGGCTGCGGGCCGCTGTCGGCGGGGCCGCCCTGGCCAGGCCCCGGCGCATAGGCGCCTGGCCCGTTCGGTCCACTGGGTCCGTTCGGACCGCTCGTGCCGCGATAGGGCTCGCCGATGCCGGGGTCGCGCCCGTCCGCGCCGTCGCCGAACCCCTTCGCCGACGGCTTCCCGGAGCCGCCGTCGTCCAGGGTGACACTGCCTCCGGGGTCGGTGAGCTGCGCGTACTGGGCAGGCAGCTCGTCGCCGTTGGAGGTGCTGGCCGAGTGGTAGGTCGCGAAGGTGTCGATGTTGTGCTGGCTGTCGGCCTGGTAGCCCTTGAGCTTGTCGAAGTAGCCGACAGGCTTGCCTTGCATCAGATCGAGCGCGTCCTGAGCGGTGGGCTGGGGCTGCTCCGGCGGCACCGGCTTGACCGAGTTCTTCGCCGACCCGAACGCGTCCATCTGCGAGGTGATGGCGCTCTGGGCGCGGGCGAGGTGCATGGCGTCGTCCATCGATGCCTCGACGAGCGGCTTGGTCGCGTCCACGGCCGCGCTGCTAGCCCCGCCCTGCCAACCTGCGGCCGTCTTCTGGCTGAGCGCCGTGATCCGCTGCATACGCTCGTGGTGCCGTTTGGTGAGGTTGTAGGCGCCTTGCTGGGCGTCGGAGAGCGAGCCGGTGCCTTCGCCGCCGGTGACCTGTTCGTAGATCTGAGCAGCGGTGAGCGGTCCTTCGGCGACCATCAGTTGCCCCCTCGGATGGTGGCGAGGACTCTGATCGCAGCTTCGCGGGCAGCGTCGCAGGGGTCCTTCTTGCCGATGTTGGCTTCGGACTGCTCCAGCACGATATCGATGGTCTCGTTGTCGCTGGTCCCCAATGCGACTGAGCATCGGCCTCGAGATGTCCGCTCATCTTCCGTGCCGTACGCGGTTACCGGGTATCCGGCGATCGCTTCGAGCGGTTCAAAGAGTTTGTAGGGATTCCCCTTGGCTTCGTAGACACTTGTCATGCCTCGGTCGGGTGACTTGCTGAAGAGCACGTTGACCCGAGGGCGGGTGGCGGCTGGTGGGGACCACCTGCAGGAAGGACCGGAAGCGCCATCTGGCCGGTCCGTGGTTTCTGCGCCGGAGCCAAGGATTTCCTTGGCTTGTATTTCAGTGAGGGCGTTGCAGGGTGCTTGCTTGATCTGTGTCAGGTCGATTGAGTTTGCGACCTTTGGCACACCGGGACCAGGGAGCTGACCGGCTGTGTTCGACGTGGTCGGGCTGCTGCTGCCACTGGTGGGTGCGGGGTTGCCGTTGGTAGTAGATGCCGAGCACGCTGAGAGGGTAAGTGCGGCCGCGCTGAGGACAAGGACGGTACGTCGCATCAGGCGATGCCCTTCGGCTGTTGGTTGATGACTGAAGTGGCGTGGTCTTCCGCAGTGGCATACTTGCCGAGGGCGGCAATGTACTTCTTCGCCATGTTCTCGCAATAAGTGATGCGTTGCCTTAGGGTCCCCTCGAGTGCGGCGCCAGACAGCCGAGTGACCTTGGCGTTGTTTCCGCTGGCGTACTCCTTTCCTGGAGGCATGGCCCTCGCAATCTTGCCTGCGGCGTCGAGGTCGTCGATGTACTCGTTGGCCAGACCGTTCCACTCCGCCGCCAGCTCATGAAGAGTCGCCTCGTCGTACTTGAACCCCGCACCCTCCGCGACCGGCGTCCCATAGGAGCCGCCGGTCGGCGGGGCTTTGCAGATCGCGTCCGGGTTGAACCCCGGCTGGTAGACAGGCTGCCCCTCAGGCATGGCCATGCACCCCTGGCACCGCGAATCGAACCCCGCTGAATGGACGAAGCCGCCCCGAAGTCACCGTCGTCATGTGCCCCTCCCGTGGCTACAAGGCGCGTCTCCCCGATGCACCCTGCGTAATCCGACGCCGGGAAGATTACCAGGGTTCCCGAGGCGGGGAACCCGTCCGCATAAAGTCTCGCTCCCCACTGAATAGCGTCAGCGACCCTGGTGACTATCCGTGAAAACCATTCGTGTGAATGCGACTCGGGGAACAGGGTTCTACCTGGTAGTCGACACGCTGACTTCGCATACTCTGCGTAATGAAGTTCCGAAGAGTGATTCTCGGCGCAGTACTCGTCGGCCTGTTGGCGGCTTGTACGGATTCCGTAGATACACCCCCGCCGCGACCGCAGTTTCCGAAATGGCATCCGCAACAACCGCGTCCCGCCGACCGCGACGAACAGGTCGTCGATGCGGCGCTGGCCGCACTCGATTTCTGTCCACTGATCGACCAGGCCGCCTACGAGCGCAGGAGGGGAGGTGACACCCGCCCGGTCGAGCGGAAAACGGAGGTCAAGGACGGCAGGAAGCGGTGCACGTTGTTCCGCGGTGGCTACGACCTCGTCGAAGTCCGCGATGTGGAGCCGAGCCACCTTGTTCTTCGCCGGGTCGACGGAGCCGCCATCGACTTGGGCGGAGTGAAGGCATACCAGGTCGAAACGCGCAGGCAAGGCGGGATCAGTGGGTGCGCGATCACGGTTCCGGTCAGTTTCGAGCGGGCCATCGGATTCGAGATCGGCAGTGGCAGCCGTGGCAAGGACTGCGGACTCCTCCGAGATTTCGCCACCGCCGGTGCCGCGAAGCTTCCCCGCGACCTCGTCTATCCGCCGGGCGGTCAGGACAGCGGCCGCGTCGGGGCCTGCGCCGACTGGGTCGTCACCAGCAAGGGCGAGAACTGCGATCCGGCGGTCGGCGCCCAGGTGCCCACAGGCGCCGAGTCGGTCCTCGCCGCCGGTGCCGCCGATCCGAATGTCGAATGCGCGGTGTTCCGCGACGCGGTCAAGAAGACCTTCGGGCCGGAGTTCGAGCCGATCGCCACGCCAGGCTCCTGCTACTTCGTCGAACCGCGGCATCGACTCCAGATCGAAGCGGGGGCGACCGGGCTCGGGGACCCACCGGGGATGTGGCTCACCGATTCGAAGAAGACCTGGGCGGATCATCGGAAGGTCACGTTCAGCGGAAACCCTGGCGTCACGTTCCGCTCGACGGACGACCGCGAGTTCTCCCTTTACGTCTCGCCGCTCGGCAACCTCGACTCACGTGGGCACGTTCGGCTCCGGATCGCACCCCAGCGGGAACGCGGTATCGACGACTGGGACCGGTCGAAGGCGGTCACCGCCGTGGACGTCGCCAAGGCACACGCTGTGATGGAACTGGCGATGGCGACCCACTTTCGGACGACCAGGTGACGTCCGCGCCGTCGTAAGCTTTCTCCATGTACATCGAGCGGGTCCGGCTGGAGAACATCCGCGGCTTCAGCGGTGCCCGCACCGTCGACCTCCGGTTGCCCGGCCCCGGCTGGGTGGTGCTCGCCGGGCGCAACGGCTCGGGCAAGACGTCGCTGCTGCGCGCCATCGCGGTCGCGGCGGCGCCGGACGTGGCCTGGGGGCTGCTGTCGGACGCCGGGAGCTGGATCTCGATGGACCAGACCTCCGGATCGATCGAGTTGTCGGTGATGCGCGAGGAGGGGCCGGCGCCGGTCGAGGTCCGCTGGCTCGACTCCGGCCTGCTGCCGATCTCCGGACTTCCGCCGGGCCAGCCGTTCTGCGCGGCCTACGGGCCCTTCCGGCGGCTCGCGGGCGGTAGTGGCGAGGCCGAGTCGTGGATGCGCGGCGCGGGGTCATTGGCGCGGATGGCCAGCCTTTTCCACGAGGACGCCTCGCTCGCCGAGGGTGTCACCTGGCTGATCAACCAGCATCTCCGCGCCCTGGAAGGAAAAGCGGGTGCCCGTGAGCTGAAGGACGCGGCGCTGGAGATCCTCGGCGACGGCCTTCTGCCCGGTGGTTACCGGATCCGGGACGTCGATTCGGACGGCCTCTGGGTCGAGTACCGGGGTGACAGGTTCCCGCTGCGCGAGATGAGCGACGGCTATCGCACGGTGACCGCGCTCGTGGTCGACCTGCTCAAACAACTCGACAGCGCGGGGCTCGATCACGAGAGCCCCGGTGTCGTGATCATCGACGAGGTCGACGCGCATCTCCATGTGTCGTGGCAGAAACGCATGGGACCTTGGTTCAAGGCACATTTCCCGCGGATCCAGTTCATCGTCACCACGCACAGTCCCTACGTCTGCCAGGCCGCCGATCCCGGCGGGCTCATCCGGCTTTCCGGGCCGGACGAAGAGGTTCCGCCGCGGGTGGTCTCCGAGGAGCTGTACGAACGGGTCGTGTTCGGCACGGGGGACGACGCCGTACTGTCCGATCTCTTCGGCTTGGACACGCCCTATTCGCCGCAGGCGGTCGAACTGCGGGAACACCTCGCCGAGCTCGAGTTCCAGGTGGCTTCCGGCCGGGCGGACGCGAACGGTGTCCGGGAATGGGAACGCCTCCGGGACATGCTGAGCAGCTCGCCGCCGAGCCGGGTGGACGAGGTGGCCAGGCGGTTCGAGGCCGACGATCGGTGATCGGGATCCGCCGGATCGCGCTGCCGGAGCGGGTGGTGGCCGATCTCGAAGACCTGACCGCGCGAATCCCTTCCGGTGACAGCAAAGAAGCGCGACGACTCTGGCGGGTTTCCCGTGCCGTGCGGCGCTCTTTGCGGGCGGGCCTCGACGCCATGGCCGCCGGGCGCGGGTACTGCATGTACTGCGGTGACGGGCTCGGGTCCACTGTGGACCATTTCGAGCCGATCGCGCGGAATCCTGGGCGCGCGTTCGACTGGCTCAATCACGTGCTCGCGTGCGAGTACTGCAACAGCCACCACAAGCGCGACCTGTTCCCCGTGGACGACGACGGCGACAGCCTGCTGATCGACCCGACCGCCGAAGACCCGCTGGAGCACCTGTTCCTGGTGTTGTCCATCGGGACCTACCGCGCACTGACCGAAAAGGGTGAGCAGACGATCAAGGTGTGCGGGCTGAACCGCGCGCAACTGGCGCGCGGGCGGGAAACGGCGGTCAACCAGGTGAGCGCGCTCGTCACAGGATGGTGGATCGCGCGCGAGCTGGGAGACGACGTGCGGCGGCGCGCGATGGCCTGGACGCTGCTCGACCAGCCGCATGCCGACGTCCTGCAGGCGATGCTCCGCCAGGCGGAAATGCCCGGGGCCCGCGCCGTGTTCCGCAAGGACGACGAGCTCATCGAGCTGCTTCGCGCCCCGGAGCTCGCCGAAGACCTTCAGCTCTCCGGCGGCGCGGTGTAAGCGGCGAGAGTCGCGTCTGCGCGTGTGCGGGCGGTGGCCGCGTCGGTCCCGTTGGCGACGTCGGCCTCGTACCAGGCCTCGCTGCTCAAGGTCATGAACCGGACGCCGTCTTCGCTCGTCATCCAGGCCATGGCGGCGTCGGGGTCGTTGGCCTCACCGGATGCGAGGTGGAGCGCGAGGCCGTGCAGCATCATGTCCCAGCCGATGCCGACCGCGCCCGGGCCGAACTGGTTCCAGTGCTCGTTGGGGATGGCGGTGTGGTCGAGTTCGAACCGCGTCCGCCCGTCGGCTTCGGCGCTCAGCCGGACCTCGACCCAGCTGACGTCGCCGTCGTACTCCCAGGTCGCGGCGAAGCTCTTCGGCGGATCACAGCGTTCGACCGTCCCGCCGGCGTTGCCTTCGAACTGGTACTTGCCGCCGGCCCGCAGTTCGCCGCTGACCGGGAGGAACCAGCGCGGGATGCGTTCGGCGCTGGTGCACGCGTCCCAGAGGTCGTCGAGGTCGGTGTCGTAGACCTGGCTGATGGTGGCCGTCACCGCCTCGCCCGCTTCGATCACGCGGTTGCCCAGCTTGCGCTGGACGGAGTCGATGTGGCTGGTCACGTCGACCATCGGTGCCCTCCTCTGCTCGGGTTCCGCCAAAGTATCAGCGTAGGCTTATATAAGCCAGGACAGAAAAGGGGCGCCCGGCAAGGCTCCGGGCGCCCCTTTCCCTGGTGGGATGGATTACGGAGTGGGGGAACAGGCTGTGCGCCCGATGACCACTTCACCGGTGATGCCGGAGGCGGGCGCGAACTTGATCCGCAGCATGGTCAGCCCGATGCTGCCGTTACCCGGCAAGGTCTGCTCGTTGAAGACCGCCTCGGCGAGCAGGGTCCCGTTGGACTTGGTGATCGGCTTGACGTAGCCGACCGGCACCGGCGACGGCAGGGTGCCGAGCCCGGTCGCGCCGCCGTAGGTCCAGCTCGCGTTGGTGGTGTTCTGCGTCGCGTCGCAGCTGACCTTGTAGGTCTTGATCTTGATCCGCGGCCCGCTCGACGACAAGAGGGCCGACAGCTCGAAGTTCTTGCCTTCGGCGACCGACTTCGTCGTGGTCACGTCGTTTTCGGGGTCGACGACGGTGGTCGTGCAGGTCGACGTGCCGCCACCGAAGGTGATCCCGGTCCTGGTCACGACCCCGGACGAGTTGCTCGTCGGTCCCTCGACCGCGCAGTCGGCGAGCGACGAGACCGAGATCGGCGCCGAGTTGCCCTTGGTGAAGGCGGCGGAGCCGAGCGAGGCGACGCCCGCGGGGTTCGACGCGGCGGCCGGTGCCACTCCGGCGCCGAGACCCGCCAGCAGCAGTGCGCCGACCAGGCCGGCCCGGCTTGCGATGGTGATGCGCATGGGCTTCCTCCTCACGTGATGGAGAGCGAGCCGGATCGGCCGTTCTTCCCTTTGTGATCACTATCTGCGTGTCGGATTCGACCGTTGCGCGCGTGACGGTCGTTTCACTCGACCGTGGATCATGGGCACCCGTTGGATATTCGGGTTCGTATCCGGATACAGTTCTGTATATTCGAGCGCATGCCGACCTACCGCGTCCTCGTCAACGGCAAGTTCGACCACCCCGACGCCGACACCCGCGCCCGGCTCGTGGCCGGGCTCGATCAGCACCAGGCGATCGGCTTCACCGAGGACGGGCTGCTCACCTACAGCGCGCACCTCGGCGCGTTCACCTTCCGCGTCACGCTGGTGGGCGAAGAGGAACGCGACGTGCTCGACGAGGCCGAGCTGAAGGTGATGGAACTGCTGGACGCCAAGGGCTACCCGTACCGCGATGTCGCGGGGAAGGCGACCTGCATGGACGACATCAAGATCCGGCGCCGTCCAGCGTCCTGAGGATTTCCGCGGCCAGGAAGAGTCGCACGCGGCCCGGTGACTCGATCTCTGTCAGCACTCCCGCGTCGACCAGCTTGAGCACGTTCTGGGTCGCGGCCCGATGTGTGACTCCGAGGATCCCCGCTGCCCGGTTGATCGTCATCGCTGGCGTCTCGAAAAGCGCGTCGACCAGCTGTGGGAGCAGGCTGGAAGTGCGCGCGGAGGTCGCCCTCGTCCGATAGTCCTGCCGGAGTGAGTGCAGTGCGACGGCCCGGTTGCGCGCGTCGATCGCCTGGTTCTCCAGTACCGAAAGGAAGAAGTGGATCCAGCCGGTCCAATCCCCTTGGGTGCTGACCGCGAGCAGTCGAGAGTGATACTCGTCGCGTCGCGGCTCCAGGTAGGCGGACAGGTCCAGGAGCGGGGCGGGTAAGAGGCCCCATTCGACGAGCAGCAGAGTCACCAAAAGCCGTCCGACGCGGCCATTGCCGTCGATGAAGGGGTGGATCGCTTCGAACTGGTAGTGCAGGCAGGCGATCGTGATCAGTGGTGGCAGCACATGCTCCGCGTGCAAGTACTTCTCGAAGGCGTCGAGACAGCCCCAGAGCTGCTCCGGTGGCGGCGGAACATAGCTCGCAGTGTCGAGTACGCAGCCAGGAGGGCCGATCCAGTTCTGTGACCTGCGGAACTCGCCCGGTGTGGCGTATCCACCGCGAACTCCGGTGAGCAGGACCTGATGGGCTTCGCGGAGCAGGGGAAGGCTCAGTGGCAACCTGCGTTCGGGGGCGAGTACGTGTCCCAGCGCGTTCACATAGTTGAGCACTTCCTCCACGTCGGAGCCCTGCTTCGAAGCTGTCGGCTGCAGTTCGAACAGCACGAGTTCGGACATGGTCGCTTCCGTGCCTTCGATCCGGCTGGAATTCACGGCCTCGCGACGCATCATCGAGTGGACCAGGAACGCCGCGCTCGGCAGGGTGCTCCCGACGCCCGCGAGCTCCCCGACGGCACGGTCCGCGGCGGAAAGCGCGCTCGCCAGACCGAGGTCGAAGTCGATGTCCGGGGGGAGAGGCGGCGGGACGAAGGCGTTATAGCCGCGCTCCGAACGCACGAGGTTCACCCTCTGGCGTTCTGAGACGGTCGCTGTCCGCATTGATACTTACCTCTCCCGGCTAGCCAACTGTGATACTTGAAGCGTCAAAAGTATCACAGTGAAGAGAGTGTGCTACTTGGCTTCGCCTCCGGCGCCGCTGAGTTCGCCGGTCAGGACACCTCGCTCGTCGGGGCCGCGAAGGTGTTGCACGCCGACGTGTCCTTGGCGTTCAAGCCGCGCTTCTGCCACAAAGCGGCGCTCTTCGACGAGCCGTGGGTGTCGCTGTCTTCGAACGTGCTTCGCCTGAGTTCGGAGACCATCCCGGCGCCGATCGAACCGCGGCCCGCCGCGTTGGCGAGGAACATCGCGCTGAAACAGTCGGCCTGGAGTTCGAGTCGCCTGCTCAAGTCGAGGATCTTCGGCTGGTCGCCGTCCGCCTCGCGGTAGAGCGAGTCGTGCTTCGAAAGGATGCCGGACTGCTCCTGGACGTGGTGCCCGTACTCGTGGGCGAGCAGGAACAGCTGGGTCAGGAGGTCGGGGCCGCGGTCCTCGAGCTGCCTCGGCAGCGGGACGAAGATCGTCGCGCCGTCCGAGCAGTAGAAGCCCATGGCCTCCGAGGCGGGCGGAGGAGGGCCGCAAGCGGTGTTCTGGACGTCGTCCGCGTTGACCTTGACCGGGATCCGCGGTTCGCCGACCTGGGTCAGGACGGGGTGCCACGCCTGCTCCAGGCAGGGGACCAAGGCCAGGTAGAAGGCCTCCAGCTTCTCCTTCGCACGGCCGAGCTTCGGCAGCTCGCAGGTCACCTTCGGCATGGTCGCGCCGGGGGCGACGAGCGGATTGTTCGCCGTCTCGTACTTGCGGGTCGGTACGGGCGGGCGTGAGACCGAAGGCGCGGAGGACGGCGAGACGGTCGGCTGCTGCCGGGGTTGGACGGCGCCCGCCCTCGAGTCCTTCATGCCGCCCACCACGAGCGCGGCGACGACCAGCATCACCGTCATGAACACGGCGAACAGGATGACGGTGATCCACACCGTCGAACGCCGCTCCCGGTGGTCTTCGGCGGGAGGCGCCCACGCCGGTCTTTCGCCGGAATCATCCGGTGTCGTCATGCTTTTTCCCCAGTTCGCGTGAAGAGCAGCAGGATACTCGGCGGGGGTGTCATGTTCGTCACCGTTTCCCCTGGACAGCACGTCAACAGGCCTCAGTGGGTAGCCACTACGCTGGAAGCAATCCCGAACGGTGTCAAAGAGAGCGGAGCCGACGTGTCTGTGTCTTCACCTGCCCCAGGTGGTGCCATCGAGGACCTGCGCGCGTCCGTGGGGCTCCAGATCGCCGATGAACAGCTCCTGCGCACCCTCGCGGCCGGCCTCGCCGACGTCGAGACGCTGCTTCGCGACGTCGTGCGCAGTGACGTCAAGGCCGTCGAGGACGCCGCTTCGCACCTGGTCGAGGCGGGGGGCAAACGCTTCCGTCCGCTGTTCACGCTGCTGGCCTCGCAGTTCGGGCCGAAGCAGGGCGACCAGGTGGTCATCGCCGCCGCGGCGGTCGAGCTGGTGCACCTCGCGACGCTGTACCACGACGACGTGATGGACGAGGCGACGATGCGCCGCGGCGCGGAGAGCGTCAACGCCCGCTGGGACAACACCATCGCGATCCTGACCGGCGACTTCCTGTTCGCGCACGCCTCACGGCTGGTCGCGGACCTCGGCACCGACGCCGCCCGGATCATCGCCGAGACCTTCGGCGAGCTGGTCACCGGCCAGATGCGCGAGACGGTCGGCCCGGCCGACGGCGACGACGCCGTCGAGCACTACCTCACGGTCATCGCGCAGAAGACCGGCTCGCTGATCGCCACATCCGGCCGCTTCGGCGGGATGATGTCCGGCGCCGCCGACGAGCACATCGACGCGCTTCGCCGCTTCGGCGACATCATCGGCACGGCGTTCCAGATCTCCGACGACGTCATCGACATCGCGTCGGCCTCGGACGAGCTCGGCAAGGCGCAGGGCACGGACCTGCGTGAAGGTGTCAGCACGCTGCCGATGCTGTACGCGCTCGCCGACCCGGCCACCGACCCGCGTCTGGTCGAGCTGCTGTCGGGCCCGATCTCCGACGACGAACTCGTCGCCGAGGCCCTGGACCTGCTGCGGGCCTCCTCCGGACTCGAACGCGCACGCGAAACTCTTTCCGACTACGCTCGTCGGGCGCGTGCCGAGCTCGCGTCGCTGCCCGCGTCGCCAGCCCGGGACGCCTGCGAATCGGTCGCCGACTACCTGGTCGCGCGAACGCATTAAAGGGGCAAGATAGATGTCCATTTTCGGACAGGTTTGGCTGTGGAGCCTGCTGGCGTTCGTCGTCGGCGCGCTGCTCACCTGGCTGGTACTAGTGCTTCCCGCGCGCAAGCGCATCCGTGAGCTTGAAGGCTCGCTGGCCACCGTGCACGCCGAGACGTCCCGGCTGCCCGCCGGGGTGAGCCTCGGCGCGGGGGCCGCGGCCGCCGCGGGCGGGACCGCGTACTTCACGAAGCCGACGGACGACGAGCTGGACGAGGAGTTCGCGGCCGCCGAAGAGCCGCAAGCGCCGAAGCCCGCTTACCCCGAGACGCTCACCGAGCACGAGCCCGCGCAGGTGTGGACCGAACCTGTCCAGGAGCAGGCCCCGGAGCCCGTCCAGCACGTCGTCGAAGAGCCCCCCGCCGAAACGCAGACCTTCGAGCCGGAAGACGAGTACGAGGCCGAGTACCGCACCGCGCCCGACGTGGAAGTCGAGCCGGAGCCGGAGCCCGCGGCCGAGCGGACGCAGTTCATCCCGGCGGCCCAGCTGGAGCCCGAACCCGAACCCGAGCCGGAGAACCCGTACGCGGCCGCCGCGACCGAGTACCTCCAGCCCGCGTCGAAGCTGGACGTCGAGCCCGAACCGGAGCCCGAGCCCGAACCGCAGCCGGTTTTGCCTGGCGAAGGGCCGTACCGGTCCCGCCTGGAGATCCAGCTGGACCCCGAAGGCGTCGAGACGCAGCCGGAGCCGGTCTCGCTGTTCAGCCCCGCCTCGCGCGTGGACACGGAGCAGGCGCCCGTCGAGACCAACTGGTTCGAGCGGGAAGAAGAGCTTCAGGATCCGCCCGCGTACGCCTTCGGTTCCGATGAAGAGGCGCGGGCCGGCCTCCTCGACTCGGAGCCCGAGACACCCGCCGAAGCCACCCAGGTGCTGCCCAAGCGCACGCCGAGGGGCATGGTGCGCGGCGGTTTCGAGCCGCCGCAGCCGATCCAGCCGTCGATGCGGGCGATCGAACGTCGTGAGCCGGACCTGTCCGGCGGTCAGAGCGGTTCGCTGTTCGAGCCCGCCGTCCAGCCGGGCGACGCGATGCCCGCCCCGGAGCCCCCGCCCGCGCGGGAAGCCGCCGCTCCTGTCGCGGAGTCCGTTCCGCCCGGCCCGTTCGGTCCCGGTTCGGCGATGCCGCGGCCGGGTGGTGGCCGTCCCGCCGACGACTTCGCGGTCAAGGCCAGCGTGACGGCCCTGCGGTACTGCACCGAGGACTCGCCGCAGTTCCCGAAGATGGTCGCGGAGGTTTGGTTCCGCACCGCCACCGACGCGGAGCGCGTGGGGTTCCGGCCTCTCAGCTGACAAACGCTATGAAAGGCCCGTTACTTGCAAATTTTGCAAGTAACGGGCCTTTCATAGCGTTCGGGACCGGCTAGCTCACGACGGTCCAGGTGTCCTTGCCGCGAAGCAGCCCCTGCAGGTCCGGCTTGCGAGTCGCGCGCGCGGCCTCGACCTGGGCACGCGCCTGGTCGTCGTAGGTGGGCCGCTCGACCTGGCGCAGGATGCCGGTCGGCACGTGGTTCAGGTTCTGGTCGCCGATCCGCGACAGCGCGAACGCGTACGCGGTGTCCTCGATCGCCGGGTCGTGCACGACGAGGTTCTCCTCGCCGATGTTCGCGACCTTCCCGACCTCGAGCCCGCCCCAGCCGCCACGTGTGACGCCGAACTCGCCCTGCGGTCCGAACTTGATCGGCTCGCCGGACCGCAGCGGGATCAGCCGGGACGCGGCTTCGTCCTTGTCCTTGAGGACGTCGAAAGCGCCGTCGTTGAAGATCGGGCAGTTCTGGTAGATCTCCACCAGCGCCGACCCGCGGTGCTTCGCAGCGGCCTCCAGTACCTCGGTCAGGCCCTTGCGGTCCGAGTCGAGCGCGCGGCCCACGAACGACGCCTCGGCGCCGATCGCCAGCGAGAGCGGGTTGAACGGGGTGTCGACCGAGCCCATCGGGGTGGACTTGGTGACCATGCCCGGCCCGGACGTCGGCGAGTACTGGCCCTTGGTGAGGCCGTAGACCCGGTTGTTGAACAGCAGGATCTTGATGTTCACGTTGCGCCGCAACGCGTGGATCAGGTGGTTGCCGCCGATGGACAGCGCGTCGCCGTCACCGGTGACGACCCACACCGACAGATCGGGCCGCGCGGTGGCGAGCCCGGTCGCGATCGACGGCGCGCGGCCGTGGATCGAGTGCATGCCGTAGGTGTTCAGGTAGTAGGGGAACCGGGACGAGCACCCGATGCCCGAGATGAACACGATGTTCTCGCGCTTGAGGCCGAGCGTCGGCAGGAACGACTGCACGGCGTTGAGGACGACGTAGTCCCCGCAGCCGGGACACCAGCGGACCTCTTGGTCCGACTTGTAGTCCTTCGCCTTCTGCGGCTCGGTTTCGGTCGGTACAAGGTCTAAGCCGCCGAGAGTGGGAATCCCCAGGTCAATCGCGGTCACTTCGCCGCCTCCGTACTGGTGATGATCTCCGTGAACACGCCTTGCAGCTCCTCCGCCTTGAAAGGCAGCCCGGCGACCTTCGTGTACGACCTCACGTCTACGAGGTACTTCGCCCTTAGGAGCATCGAAAGCTGGCCGAGGTTCATTTCAGGGACGACCACGGTGTCGTACGAACGGAGTACGTCACCGAGGTTGCCCGGGAACGGGTTGAGATGCCGAAGATGCGCCTGCGCGATCGGCATTCCTTCCTTGCGGACGCGGCGGCACGCGGCGCCGATCGGCCCGTAGGAAGAGCCCCAGCCGAGCGCGAGCACCCGTGCCTTGCCGCCGCTCGGGTCGTCGATGACGAGGTCCGGGACGTCGATGCCGTCGATCTTGGCCTGCCGCAGGCGGACCATCGTCTCGTGGTTGTCCGGGTCGTAGGAGATGTGACCGGTCTTGTCGGCCTTCTCCAGACCGCCGATCCGGTGCTGCAGACCGGCGGCGCCCGGCACCGCCCACGCGCGGGCGAGGGTCTCGGGATCGCGCACATACGGCCAGAATTCCCCGGAACCGTCCTCGGCATTCGGCTCGGTGGCGAATTCCACCCGCAGATCCGGCAGCGTCTCGACGTCCGGGATCAGCCACGGCTCCGAACCGTTCGCGATCGCGCCGTCCGACAGCAGGAAGACCGGGGTCCGGTACTTCAGCGCGATCCGGGTCGCCTCCAGCGCCGCGTCGAAGCAGTCCGCGGGGGAGAGCGGCGCGATGATCGGGACCGGGGACTCGCCGTTGCGGCCGAACATCGCCTGCAGCAGGTCGGCCTGCTCGGTCTTGGTCGGCAGACCGGTGGACGGGCCACCGCGCTGGACGTCGACGACGACCAGCGGCAGTTCGGTCATCACCGCGAGGCCGATGGCTTCGGACTTCAGCGCGACACCGGGCCCGGACGTCGAGGTGACGCCCAGCGCACCGCCGTAGGAGGCGCCGAGCGCCGCGCCGATGCCGGCGATCTCGTCCTCGGCCTGGAAGGTGAGGATGCCGTAGTTCTTGTGCTTGGACAGCTCGTGGAGGATGTCCGACGCCGGGGTGATCGGGTACGTGCCCAGCAGGATCTGCAGGCCGGACTGCTGCCCGGCGGCGACCAGCCCGTACGCCAGCGCGGTGTTCCCGGTGATCTGGCGGTACGTGCCCTGGTTCAGCTTCGCGGGCGCGACCTCGTACGTCGTCGCGAACGACTCCGTCGTCTCGCCGTAGTTCCAGCCGGCGCGGAAGGCCAGGATGTTGGCCTCGGCGATGTCGGACTTCTTCGCGAACTTCTCGCGCAGGAAGCGTTCCGTGCCCTCGGTCGGCCGGTGGTACATCCAAGAGAGCAGCCCGAGCGCGAACATGTTCTTCGCGCGTTCGGCGTCCTTTTTGGACAGTCCGGTCTCTTCGAGCGCGCCTCTGGTCAACGTCGACATGGCCACCCGGTGGACTTGATAGGCCGAAAGGGTGTCGTCGTCGAGGGGGTCGTTCTCGAAGCCGACCTTGACCAGGTTCCGCTTCGTGAACTCGTCGGTGTTGAGGATGATCGTCCCACCTGTCGGGACGTCGGCGAGGTTCGCCTTCAACGCGGCGGGGTTCATCGCGACCAGGACGTCCGGCCGGTCGCCCGGCGTCAGGATGTCGTAGTCGGCGAAGTGCACCTGGAAGCTCGAGACGCCCGGGATGGTGCCCTGTGGCGCGCGGATCTCCGCGGGAAAGTTCGGCATGGTGGACAAGTCGTTGCCGAAGGCGGCCGCCTCCGAGGTGAACCTGTCGCCCGTCAGCTGCATGCCGTCACCGGAGTCGCCGGCGAACCGGATGACCACCCGGTCCAGCTTGGCGACCTCAGTGGGCCTCACGGCCGACAAAGAGCTGTTGCCGTTCGCACTCGTGCTCATAGGTCAGGGATTCCCTCTCTCCCGACGTGCGTCGTCCCCGGCAGCGCCGGAGATCCGGTGCCTCGCCCGGCGATGTCGGCCAGGTCACAGGTGCCGTGTCCCGAGGTTAGTCCCCGGCACACGTCCCAGGTTGCCGTATCAACGGCCTGGACCTACTCCTCGAGTGTCCTGAGCTCGGCGCTGAGCGGGGATTATCCGGTTTATGTGTTACCGATGGTAACGGTTAACAGTACGTCCCGATTGTGAGCCGTATCTCCTTCAAGCGTACGGAAGTCCGCTCGAGGAACGGTCATTGGCCGGTCATTGCGGCCCTCAACCTGGCCAGCCGCTCGGTGAAGGCGGGCGCGGTGAGCGACGCCAGCTGAGGCTCGATCTCGGCGTCGACGGCGGCCGAATGGTCGGTCAGTGAAGCGGTGTGCCGAAGCGTGCGCTTCGTCACCAGGAGGACGTCGCGAGGGGCGTCGACGGCGGGTTTCGCCAGTTCAAGGGCGGCTTCGAGCAGATCTCCGTCGGCGAGCCGGAGCGCGAGCCCGGATTCGACAGCGGCTTCGGCGCCGACGACCTCGCCGAAGAGTGTCATCGCGGCGGCCTTCTGCGGGCCGACGAGCCGTTGGATCATCCACGTCATCCCGCCGCCGGGATGGATGCCGAGATCAAGAAATCTGGCCACGAACTTCGCCTTCGGTCCCACGATGCGGACGTCCGCGGCGAGCGCGAGGTTCAGCCCGGCGCCCACCGCGGCACCGCCGACGGCGGCGATCGTCGGCAGGGAACAGCGGGCGATCGAGAGGAAGCCGTCGTAGATCGCGCGGAGCCCGTCCTCCCGTGCGCCGGCGAGCGTGTCCAGGTCCGCGCCCGCGCAGAAGGCCGGAGGCGCGCCGGTGACGACCACGGCGTGGACGCTCTCGTCGGCTTCGGCACGCGCGACGGCGTCGGCCAGCTGGGCGGACAGGTCGAGGGTGAGGGCGTTGCGGGTCTTGGGCGCGTCGATGGTGAGCACGGCGACGCCGCCGTCATGGCTGGAGCGGATCTGATCGGTCACGGTGCCGAGGGTTTCACGCTTCGGGCGTCGGCGGGCGCTCCAGCAACCGGGAAAGGACGACGGTGGAGACCGTGCGGTCGACGATCTCCAGACCGCGCAGCCGCTCCAGCGCGGTCTCCAGATGGTGGATGTCCGACGCCCGCAGGTGGACGATCGCGTCGGCCGCGCCGGACACCGTGTAGGCCGCGACGACCTCCGGCAACGGCTCCAGCCTGGCGCGGATCCGGGCCGGGGTGATGTTGCCGTTGCAGGTCATCTCGACGAACGCCTCGGTGCCCCAGCCCAAGGCCTCGGGGTCGACGACCGCGGTGAAGCCGCGCAGAACCCCGGTTTCGAGCAGTCTGTCGACCCGCCTCTTCACCGCGGGCGCGGACAGGCCGACGACTTTCCCGATGTCGGCGTAGCTGGACCTCGCGTTGGCCATCAGACATGAAACGATTCGCTGGTCGATGGTGTTCACACGCAATGTTTAGCAGGTATACGCGCAGCGAACAGCGATTGATTGCGGAATTAGGTGAGCCTTACCCTTCGTGTATGCCGGTACTAGAGCAGCCCCGTGTGCCCACGACGCGCCGCTACCTCATGTGCCCGCCGCGGTACTTCGCGGTGGATTACGTCATCAACCCCTGGATGGACCCGTCCGTCCCGGTCAGCGTCGACGCCGCGATGGCGCAATGGACCGAACTCCGTGACACCTACCGACGTCTCGGCCACACGGTCGAGGAGATCGACGCCCAGCCCGGCCTGCCCGACATGGTGTTCGCCGCGAACTCCGGCACCGTCGTCGACGGCCGGGTCCTCGGCTCCCGGTTCCGCGCCCCGCAGCGCACCGCCGAGGCCGAGCACTTCCGCCGCTGGTTCGTGGAGCACGGCTACCGCGACATCACCATGCCCGAGAAGATCAACGAGGCCGAAGGCGATTTCGCCTGGACCGGCAAGGTCCTGCTCGCCGGCACCGGTTTCCGGACCGACCCGGCCGCGCACGCCGAAGCGCAAGAGGTCCTCGGCGTCCCGGTCGTCTCGCTGCGGCTGATCGACCCGAGCTACTACCACCTCGACACCGCGCTGTTCGTGCTCGCCGAGGCCACCGACGCCACGCCCGCCCAGATCGCCTACTACCCGGAGGCGTTCTCGGCCGGGTCGCGGAAGGTGCTGGCGCGGATGTTCCCGGACGCGGTAATCGCGGACCGGGCCGACGCGGAGTGTTTCGGCCTGAACGGGGTGTCCGACGGCCGCAACGTCGTCCTGCCGCTCGAAGCGACCGGTTTGGCCGCGCGGCTGACCAAACGCGGCTACGAGGTCGTCTTCCTGGACATCTCCGAGCTCAGGAAGGCGGGCGGCGGCCCGAAGTGCTGCACCCTGGAGATCCGCAAATAATCCGTTCGTGGCCATCTTGCTCGATCATGTAACTACTCCATTCGCCAACTCGATTAATCGGGAAACACACTCGGTCCCGAATGAGGCGCGGATGGTGATCCTGGCGATTGGCGGCGTGGGCAGGCCCGTGCGCGCGCTGGATCCAGGCGAAAACGAAACCTGGGTGACGGTCGAGCAGTTCGAGCGGGTGCTCGACGCGGTGGCCGGACGTGAAGACGTCGGGCTCACCTTCGACGACGGCAATTCGTCCGACGTCGAGATCGCGCTCCCCAGACTGGTGGAGCGCGATCTCACGGCGGAGTTCTTCCCGCTGGCAGGCCGGATCGGCCAGCGGGGCTTCCTCGACGCGAACGGCCTGCGCGAACTGGTCGAGGCGGGCATGTCGATCGGCTCGCACGGCTGGGAGCACCGCGACTGGCGGCGACTCGACGACAGGCACGCCCGGCGTGAACTGGAGACCGCGCCGAACCTGCTCGCCGACTTGAGCGGGAAGCCCGTCCGCGCGTATGTGCCGCCGTTCGGCGCCTACGACCGGCGGGTGCTCAGCAGGCTCCGGCGTTCCGGTGCGACGAGGGTCTACGCCGCGGAAGGTGGCGTGGCGTCACGCGACGGCTTGGTGCGACCGCGGACGAAGATCAGGCATGACGTCGACCAGGACTGGATCGACGGCGTGCTCGGTGATCGGGACGGCCTGTACCGCCGAGCGGGACGGGTGATGGCGCGAGTCTCCAGGCTTGTCCGCTTTTGACCGGTTTTCGTTGCGTAGTGGGAAAACAACACCCCGCCGGCCCTTGAGTCCGGCCACCGACGACTGCATCCTGGGCACCCTCGATAAGAAGCCTTATTAACTAAGGGGTGCACGGTATGCGGAAGTTGCTCCTGTTCTCGGCGATGGTGGTGGCCGCAGGACTGGCCCCCGCGGCGACGGCCGTGGCTTCGACGGCTCCGGCCGCCATCCAGGCGGGCCCGACCGCGCAGCAGTTGCTGGCGAAGACGACCGGTTGCAAGCAGGTCTCGAACGGCAAGTACAAGACCGACGACGAAACCGGCCGGACCATCGCGGTCTGCGACGCGGGCGGCGCCGTGTTCTGGAAGGCCGACATGGACATCGACTGCGACGGGCAGCCGACCGCGCGGTGCAACAAGAACACCGACCCGTGGTTCCAGGACGGCACGGCGTTCCCGCGCTCCGACGGCAAAGCGCTGATCGCCGACCAGACGCCCTACGTCGTCGTGCCGAGCGTCAGCAGCACGTGGAACTTCGGGAACTCCGGGCTCAAGGGCGCCGGCTCGTGCGCGGTGATCTACAACAACAAGGTGCTCTACGCCGTCATCGGTGACACCGGCCCGAACGACATCATCGGCGAAGCGTCCTACGCGGCCGCGAAGGCGCTGGGCATCAACCCGGACCCGGCGAACGGCGGCGTCGACTCCGGGGTCACCTACATCTGCTTCAAGAACTCGAAGGTGTCGCCGATCGAGGACAACGGAAAGTCGACCTCCGTGGGGGAGGGCCTGGCGGCGAAGTTCGTCCAGGGGTAACGGTCGGGGTGGTCGTGGGGGGGGGGGGGGGGGGGGGAGGGGAGTCACCCCCCCCCCCCCCCCCCCCACCCCCCCCCCCCCCTCTCCCCCCCCCCCCCCCCCCCCCCCCCCCCCCCC
>NZ_JBVILA010000002.1:538843-540178 GCF_055580625.1 Amycolatopsis sp. NPDC031561
TCTGCGTATTGCTCGTGGTTGTGGTGGCTTTTGTGCTTTTGGTGGGGTCAACCCCCCCCCCCCCCCCCCCCCCCCCCCCCACCCCCGCCCCGACCCACTCGGTACCGCCACCCCCATCACTCACCTCCGCCACCTTCGCCACCTCCGCATTTCCGGCTAGTCGCTTCTCGCGCGCCTTCCGGGTCCCAGCCTTCGCGGATCAGGATGGCCCGGACCTCGGCTGCCACTTCGCACGGTG
This sequence comes from Amycolatopsis sp. NPDC031561, assembly GCF_055580625.1. Classification (NCBI taxonomy): domain Bacteria; kingdom Bacillati; phylum Actinomycetota; class Actinomycetes; order Pseudonocardiales; family Pseudonocardiaceae; genus Amycolatopsis; species Amycolatopsis sp. NPDC031561. The sequence continues at coordinate 539,082 of NZ_JBVILA010000002.1, forward strand.
AGTTTCGGACGTCCTGCCAGCCGTAGACGAGTCGTGCCCGTCCTGCCAGCTCGGCCGCGTTGTCACGGCGACGGTCCCGGAAGGCGATGCCGGCCATGGCGTGGGTCGCGCGGCCGTCGAGCCGGACCGTCACCGCTGCTCCGTGCAGGTCGTAGGTGACGTCCTCCCAAAGCGTTTTGCCGTCCACTTCGATGGGGGTTTGCCGATTTCCGCGCGGTAGTCCGTGTTCGTCTTCGACCTTCTCCTTGTAGGCCACTTCGAGTGCCGACATCAGTCCGCCGCCGACGAGCGCGAGGCCGTATCGGATGGCGGGCCGATAGCGGAACGGTGGCCGCGCGAGTACACACGCCCGCATGGTGGCCACAGAGACCCTTGTCCGGCCGAGGAGATCGACGATGACGTTCGTCGCCTGCTGTGGTGTCCGCTGAGCGGTGGCCAGATCGAGGATCGTGTCCGTGACCCTGGTCCGTGGCGGATTCGTCCCGGCGGCGATGTGGGGCAATGCGCGGGATCTGTGCACTACGACCAAGGGTTCCTGCGAGATCGCCGAGAAGGCGTACGGAACTGTGATCTCGACAGGTCCTTCGACGATAGGGAGAATTTTCCATTCTTCCGCGGCGGTGCGATGGCTCAAGATCGCGTAACCACTTCCATAGAGCAACGCGGCGTGGATCTTCGCCGAACGGGACAACTCGCCGGTGAACGTCGAGTAAACGCGCGGGAGAACCCGATGCCAGCGACCGGCCGCGAGATTCGCCCTGATATCCGACATGGTGTGGCCGTAGGCGCGTAATTGCCGCCTCGAGACGATTCCATGCTGCTCGCCCAGCAGGACCGGCCAGCTCGGGCGTTGCTCGGCCGGGATCGAGTCTTGCGACCAGCGTTCGTGAGTGGGCACCCTTCGACGATCGCCCCTGGGGCCCGGCCGTGGAGTGCGTGGAGCGGATTTGTGGACAACCGGGTGAGCGGAGGGGTGGCTGTGGATAACTAGGTCGGGGTGGGGGGGGGGGGGGGGGGGGGGGGGGGGGGGGGGGGGGGGGGGGAGGAAGAAAAAAAGAGGAAAAAAAAAAGCAGAGAAAACAAAAAACCACGAAACC
>NZ_JBVILA010000002.1:540188-571493 GCF_055580625.1 Amycolatopsis sp. NPDC031561
TCGTGGGGGGAGGGGTGTTCGTGGTCTCTATGCTGTTCTTTTTTCTTTCCTCTCTCCCCCCCCCCCCCCCCCCCCCCCCCCCCCCCCCCCCCCCCCCGACCCACGCCCCACCGCCACCCCTGTCACTCCCGGCCCCTCCTCCCCCTCCCTCCGGCCCGCCCTCAATCGGTACGAAACCCTTACGCCCGTCCTGTAGCGTTTCCTGGTCTTCGAACGATGAGTAATTCCCTTGCCGCACAGGCATTCCGCCAAAAGCAGGCGACTTCCGGACGGCGGTAACGAACCCGGTCCTCCAGCCGACCAACGGGCAGCGGAATGCGGCTGGAGGAATTCGTCATGAAGATCAGTGTCTTCGGGCTCGGTTACGTCGGTTGTGTGTCGGCGGCGTGCCTGGCGGGGCGTGGGCACGAGGTCGTCGGGGTCGACGTGAACCCGGTGAAGATCGACCTCATTTCCAGCGGCAAGGCGCCGGTGGTCGAGGAGCGCATCGGCGAGCTGACCGCGGAGGTCGTCGCCAGTGGTGCGCTGAGAGCGACCACCGACGTCAGACAGGCGATCGCGGACAGCGAAGTCTCCCTGATCTGCGTCGGTACCCCGTCGGCGCCGAACGGCAGCCTGTCGACGGCGTTCCTGGAGCGCGTGGCCGAGGAAATCGGCGAAGCGCTCAAAGAGAAGGCGACAAGGCACACCGTCGTCTTCCGCAGCACCATGCTGCCGGGCACCTGCCTCGACCTGCTCGTCCCCATCCTCGAGAAGGCGTCCGGCCTCACCGCCGGCGTCGACTTCGGGGTCGCGGTGAACCCCGAGTTCCTGCGCGAGGGCAGCAGCGTCAAGGACTTCTACGACCCGCCCAAGACCGTCATCGGCCAGCTCGACGCGGCCAGCGGCGACGTCGTCGCGGCGCTCTACGAGGGGCTTCCCGGCGAGGTCTTCCGCGTCGCGATCCCGGTCGCCGAGATGACGAAGTACGCCGACAACTCCTTCCACGGGCTCAAGATCGGCTTCGCGAACGAGCTCGGCGCCATCTGCCGCGCCTTGGGGCTCGACTCGCACCAGGTGATCGACGTCTTCCTCGCCGATCGCAAGCTCAACATCAGTCCCGCCTACCTCCGCCCCGGGTTCGCCTTCGGCGGCTCGTGCCTCCCCAAGGATCTCCGTGGCCTGGTCTACGCCGCGCACCGCGCGGACGTCGCCGTCCCGATCCTGTCGCACGTGCTGCCCTCCAACGACGAACACCTCCAGCGCGCCTTCGACCTGGTCGTGCGCACCGGGAAACGCAAGGTCGGGCTGTTCGGCCTGTCCTTCAAACCCGGCACCGACGACCTCCGTGAGAGCCCGCTCGTCGAGCTCGCGGAGCGCCTGCTCGGCAAGGGTTACGACCTCCGCATCTACGACGCCAACGTCAGCCTTTCGCGGCTGATGGGCGCGAACCGCGAGTACATCGAGGGCAGGCTGCCGCATCTCGGCCAGCTGCTGGCCGGCTCCATCGACGAGGTCCTCGACCACGCCGAGGTCTCCCTCATCGGCTGCAACGACCCGGACGTCCTCGCGGCGCATCCGGTGGGCGGCGGCCACACCATCATCGATCTCGTCCGCGTACCCGATGCTGACCAGCGCCGGGCTGAAGAGGGATATGTCGGTCTTGCCTGGTAAAGCTCTCATCCTCGTCGAGAACCTTTCCGTCCCCTTCGATCGCCGTGTCTGGCAGGAGTGCCAAACGCTCCGGGACGCGGGCTGGGAAGTCCACGTCATCTGTCCACAAGGGACGAAGCGGGACACCGAGGCCGAAGTCACCATCGACGGCGTCCACATCCTGCGGTACCCGCTGAAGGCCGCCACCGGCGGTCCGGCTGGGTACGTCCAGGAGTACGGCTCCGCGCTGTGGCACACGCTCCGGCTCGCCCGCAAGGTCGGCCGCGTGGACGTCGTGCACGCCTGCAACCCGCCGGACATGCTGTTCCTGGTCGCGCTCTACCTCAAGCGCCAGGGCGCGAAGTTCATCTTCGACCAGCACGACCTCTGCCCCGAGCTGTACCTCTCGCGGTTCAACCGCGGCGAGGACTTCCTCTACCGCGCGGTCTGCGCGCTGGAGCGCCGCACCTACAAGACGGCGAACGTCGTCATCGCGACCAACGAGAGCTACAAGGACGTCGCCGTGAAGCGCGGCGGCAAGTCGCCGGACGACGTCTTCGTCGTGCGCAGCGCGCCCGTGGTCGAGCGCTTCCATATGGTCCCGGCCGAGCCCGAGCTGAAGAAGGGCAAGCCGCATCTGCTGGCGTACCTCGGCGTGATGGGCCCGCAGGACGGCGTCGACTACGCACTGCGCGCGCTCGCGTCCCTGCGTGACGAGGTCGGCCGAACCGACTGGCACGCCGTGTTCATCGGTTCCGGCGACGCCTTCGACGCCATGATCGCGCTGTCCAAGGAACTGAAGCTCGACGACCAGGTCGAGTTCACCGGCCGGATCTCCGACGAGGACCTGCTGCGCTACCTGTCCTCGGCCGACGTGTGCCTGTCGCCGGACCCCCTGAACCCGCTCAACGACGTGTCGACCATGAACAAGATCATGGAGTACATGGCGATGAGCCGCCCGATCGTCTCCTTCGAACTGCGGGAGGCCCGGGTCTCGGCCGGAGAGGCCGCGCTGTACGCACCGGCGAACGACGAGCCGGAGTTCGCGAAGTTGATCGCGCATCTGCTCGACTCGCCGGAACAGCGGGCCGAGATGGGTGAGCTGGGGCGGGCGCGCGTCGCCGGTCCGCTCTCTTGGGAGAACTCCCAGAAAGCCCTGCTCGCGGCCTACGCGGCCGCGGTCCGTTGATCGATTTCCCGGTCGCGTTTTGAACAAGACTCGGGCAATCCTGTAACCAACGCCGTGGTCGGTCCGACGGGGTTGGTGATACGCCATCTGCGGCGGTGCCAGGCACCGATGGGAGATCCCGGCTTTGACTGACGACACGGTGCGCCTGTCCATGATCGGGCAGGTTCTGCGAGGGCGGTGGCGGACCCTGGTGGTCCTCGCCGTCCTCGGTGCCCTGGTCGGGGCGGGATCGTCGGTGATCCTTTCCCCCGGCTACCGCACCACGTCCAGCGTGCTGCTCCAGGGCCCGCGCGAGGCGGACGAACTGCTCACCCAGGCCGAGGTGGCGACCAGTTCGGTCGTGCTCGACCGGGCCGCCGCCGTCCTCGGTGACGGCGAGACCGGCGCCGATCTGCGGGACAAGGTGGCCACTTCGGTCGCACAGGGCAATGTCATCACCATCGAGGCCACCGGTGACACCGCCGAACAGACGCAGCGGATGGCCGATCAGCTCGCACAGGAGTTCGTGAAGTACTCCACCCAGATCATCGCCGGTTCCGGCGACGCCGCGGTCCAGCTGGCGCAGGAACGCCGAGAGACGCTGCGGCAGCAGGTCGCGCAGACGAACCAGCGGATCAGCGAGCTTTCCGCGAAGGTCAACGAAGGCAAGACGACGGTGGAGAGCGTCCAGCTCCGCACCGAACTGCAAGGCCTGCGCTCGTCGATCGAGTCGGCGATGTCCAGCCTGAACGCGGCCGACACCGCGAGCGGCCTCGGCAACATGGTCGTCCTGGGTTCGGCCGAGTTGCCGTCCGCGGCCGCGGCGCCGACCCTGCCGCAGCTCGCCCTCGGCGGCGCGGCGCTGTTCTTCCTGATCGGCCTGTTCGGGCACCTCTTCACCGCCCGCACCGACCGGCGGCTGCGGGACGAGGAGGAGATCGCCGCGGCGCTCGGCGGCCCGGTGCTCGCCACCTTCGACGTCGTGGACGAGCGGCCCGCCGCGACCACCCTGCGGGCCAAGCTCCTCGGTGACGACCGGCCGTGGAACACCCCGCGGGTCGACGTCTTCGCGGACGAGGTCGGCAACGACGTCCACTACCGCCGCCTGGTCTCGCGGCTCCCGCACCGGCGGCTGCTCGTGCTGACCGCCGACGGTGACCACGCCGGGCAGGCGGCCGCCGAGCGGATCGCCGGTCTTGCCGACCGCTGGTTCACCGTGGTGACGGTGTCCCCGGTCCGGCCCGTCATCGAAGACACCGACGCCGAAGGGGTCCTCGTCGTGTCGAGCCTCGGCTCCCGGTCCGACTGGGAGCTGATCGGGATCGCCGAAGCCGTCGCCGACGCCGGCCTGGCCGTCGTCGGTGCCGTGCTGACCCGCCCGGTCCGGCCGACCCGCACCCGCTCCGGCGCACCCACCCCCACCGACCACGAAGCACTGGCAGGTACAGCGTGACCAGCGCCGAAAAAGCGAAGTCCGAACCGCTCATCGACGTGCAGCGGCTGGTCGTCTCGGTCCGCAGACGCCGCCGACTGTGGCTGGCCACCGCCCTGCTGGGGCTGATCCTCGGCGGGCTGGTCGCGGTGCTCCTGCCGTCGCCGCCCACCGCGGTGGCGCAGATCCTGGTCATCCACCCCGACGACTCGCCGACCGACAGCGGAACGCTGATGCGGACCGACGTCGCCGTGCTCCAGACGACGAAGATCGCCAACGAGGCGCTCAAGAAGTTGAACAGCACCCAGGCGCCGGAGGAGTTCCTCAAGGACTACGAAGGGCTGGGGCTGACGAACAACGTCCTCCAGCTGACGGTCAAGGGGAAGAGCAAGGACGAGGCCCTCGCCAGGGCCCAGGCGATCTCCGACGCCTTCATCACCGAGTACATCGCCCGCAACCAGGCGGCCGCGGCGGCGACTCAGAAAGCCTTGCTGGATCAGCGTAACCAGGCCCAGAACGAGCTCACGACGATCGAAAGCGGGATCGTCACCGAAGAGGCCAAGGGCCGTAACGCCAACCCGGCCCAGCTGGAGCGGTTCTACTCGCGCCGGGCCGAGCTGAACTCGAAGATCTCCGACTACGACGGCCGCGCGCAGGAGGCGGGCATCGGCACGCCGAAGGTCGCCGCCGGGACGCAGATCGTGGACGCGCCGCGGATCCTGCCGCGTTCGCTGCTCAAGACCCTCGCCACCGACGCCGGGATCGGCCTCGCGCTGGGACTGCTGGCCGGGCTGGCGCTCGCGGCCGTCACGAGCGTAGTGAAGGACCGGCCGGTGCTGCGCCGCGAGATCTCGCGGCACCTCGGCGCCTCGGTCATCGCGCAGCTGCCGAAGCCGCCGCGGTACCTGCGGGCCTCGCGCGCGGCCGCCCGGCGCAAGCGGGTCGCGGCGACGCTGGTCCGGGCCGTCCGCAAGGAGGGCGGTTCAGTGTCGGTGCTGGATCTCGGCGCCCGCGCGGTCACCGCCGCGCTCGCCGTCGACATGGCGCGCGAGCTGGCGGAGAAGGGGCCGGTCTCGCTCGTCGACGACCTGCCGAAGGCGAACCTCCGCGAGCTGGCGGGTGACGGGCAGATCCAGGTGCTCGACCGCGGCGACGCGCCGTCGGCGGGACGCCGGATCGGCGTCGGCTCGATCGAGCCCGGCACGTCGTGGACCGACCTGGAATTCCTCGGCGAGGAGGCGATCCTCGTCGTCCGCACCGGGCACGCGAACACCGAATGGCTGCACACCGTCGCGCGTCAGCTTGCCGACCGGCGCATCCCGATCCTCGGTGTCGTGGTGGTGGATCCCGATCCGCGCGACCACACCGACGGAACGTTGTGGGACGGCCTGCACACCGCGTTGCGCGGACGCGGCAGTGCGTTGCCGGAGCCGCTGCCCGTGCCCGCGCGGCCGGTGGCGCGCGCCCGCCCGGTCGTACCGGAACGCATACCGATGCCCGAACGCAAGGTCGTGCCCGAGCGGGTCGCCAGGCCCGCGCCGAAACCGGTCGAGATGTTCCCCGACGAGGACGCCCCGGTGCGGCGGCTCTCGAGGGTGGCGCCGGTCGAGACGGACGCCGAACGCACCGTCGAGCGGGTCCTGGAGCCGCCGCGGGAGAAGAAGAGCCCGCGACGAAGGCCTCCGACGCCGTACAAGCGGCCCGAAGACCACGACAACGCGGATCAGCCGACCAAACGATTCTCGCCTGTGTCACCGGATAACGCCGAAGCGCTTTAGGGAGCGAACCAGATGTGCGGCATCGCAGGGGCCTATTTCTGGCCGGACGGGGGACCGCTCACCGATCGGCTCACCAAGATCATCGCCCATCGAGGACCGGACGGTTCGGGGCGGTACGACCACCGTGCCGGCGAGGGAGAGGTCCACTTAGGACACAGGCGGCTGTCGATCGTCGACCTGACCGACACCGGCGCGCAGCCGATGGTCAAGGACGGTCTCGCGCTGACCTACAACGGCGAGCTGTACAACTCGCCGGAGCTGCGCAAGGAGCTCGAAGCCACCGGCGTGCGGTTCCGGGGGACGTCCGACACCGAGGTCCTGCTGGAAGCCTGGCGCGCGTGGGGCACCGACGGCCTGCACCGGCTGCGCGGCATGTTCGCGTTCGGTGTCTTCGACGAGCGCACCGGCGCCTTGACCCTGGTGCGAGACCAGCTCGGCATCAAGCCGCTGTTCCTGGTCCGCCGAGGCAAGGGCGTCGCGTTCGCCTCCGAACTGAAGGCCCTGGCCTCCGAACTCGGCGGCTCGCTGACCGTCGACGACACCGCGCTCGTCGCCTCCCTGCTCTATTACTGGGTTCCGGACGGCCGGTGCGCGTTCAGTGAGGCCGAGAAGCTGCCGCCGGGTAGCTGGGCGCGGTTCCGGCCGAACGGTGACGTCGAACGCGGCACCTTCTGGTCGCTGCGCCAGGTCGCCGAGGAAGGCGCCGCGTACGAGGGCGAATTCGACCTCAACGCCGTCATCGAGGACTCCACGCGCAAGCACCTGATGGCCGACGTGCCGGTGGCGACGTTCCTCTCCGGTGGCCTCGACTCCAGCTACCTGACCGCGATCGCCGCGCGCGAACAGCCGGGGATCTCCGCGTACACCATCGGTTTCCGGGCCGAGGACGCGAAGTTCGAGGCGATGCCGGACGACCTCATGTACGCGAAGAAGGTCGCCGCGAAATTCGGCGTCGACCTGCACGAGATCGAGATCGCGCCGCAGGTCCTCGACCTGCTGCCGCGGATGACCTACCACCTCGACGAGCCGATCGGCGATCCGGCGGCGATCAACAGCTACCTGATCTGCACCGCCGCCCGCGAGGCGGGTGTCAAGGTGATGCTTTCGGGGATGGGTGCCGACGAACTGTTCGCCGGATACCGCAAACATCTCGCGAACAAGATCGCCGTGCAATATCAGCGGGTCCCCGGTCTCGTCCGTCGTCCGGTCGAGTCCCTTGTGGACAGACTGCCGGTGGCGACGTCGAAGCGCGGCTTCCGTTCGGTCCGGTTCGCCAAGCGGTTCCTCTCGTTCGCGGAACTGCCGGAGGAGACCGCGTTCCGGCGCAGCTACACGATGTACGACCGGGCCGAGCTCGTCGGACTACTGAACCCGGATCTCGCGGGCGCGGTCGACGACGTGATCACCGAGCACGCGGACACCTATCACGACAACACGTTGACGGACTTCGTGAACCGCATGTGCCTCGCCGATTCCCGGCTCTTCCTGCCGGGGCTGAACCTCGCCTACACCGACCGGTCGAGCATGGCGGCCTCCACCGAGGTGCGGACGCCGTTCGTCGACATCGAGGTCGTGAAGGCCGCGTTCCGGATCCCCGGTGACAAGAAGATCGTGAAGCGCCAAGGGAAAATGGCGCTCAAGGAAGCGGCGCTGTCGATCCTCCCCGCCGAGATCGTGCACCGGCCGAAGGGCCTTTTCAGCGCACCGCTGCGGGCTTGGATGAGCCGCGACCTCGCGCCGTTGGTGCGCGAGGTGACGAACGAAGGTGAATTGGTGAAGGCCGGGTTCCTCCGTCGTGAGGCCCTGCAACGGCTCGTCGACGAAGACGCGTCCGGGCAGCAGGACCGGTCCAAGCATCTCTGGCACATCTTGACCCTCGAGTACTGGTATCGCGGCGCCGTCGAGGCCCGCGCGAACTCCGCCTCCTAGGAGCGACGTGAAGCAGGTAGTGCAGAACTACAAGAGCGGGGAGCTGGCGCTCCTCGACGTCGAAGTCCCCGCGTGCAAACCGGGGGGTGTGCTGGTCCGCACCGCCTATTCGCTGATCTCCACCGGCACCGAGATGATGAAGGTGTCCGAGGCGAGCCTTTCCCTGGTGGGCAAGGCGAAGGCGCGGCCGGACCAGGTCGCGAAGGTGATGCAGAGCGTCGCGACCAACGGGCTCGGCGCCACCTACCGCAAGGCGATGAACAAACTCGACTCGTACACGCCGCTGGGCTACTCGCTGTGCGGTGTGGTCGAGGAGGTCGGCGCGGGCATCCACGACGTCGCCGTCGGGGACTACGTGGCGTGCGCCGGGAACGAGCACGCGCTGCACGCGGAACTGAACTGGGTACCCAAGAACCTGTACTCCAAGGTGCCCGACGGTGTCGACCCGCGGCACGCCGCCTTCGGCACGGTCGGCTCGATCGCGATGCAGGGTGTCCGTCAGGGCGAGCCTCAGATCGGCGACATCGCGCTGGTCATCGGGCTCGGCCTGATCGGCCAGCTGGTCGTGCAGCTGCTGGTCGCCTCCGGGGTCCGCGTCGTCGGTGTCGACCCGGACCCGTCGCGCTGCGCGCTCGCCGAACAGCTCGGCGCGCTCAAATGCGGTGATCCGGGCTCCGGCGTCATCGACACGGCGGTCGCGGAGATCAGCTCCGGGCACGGCGTCGATCAGGTGTACCTCGCCGCGGGCGGCAGCACGAACGAGCCGGTGGAGCTGGCCGCGAAGCTGGCCCGCGACCGCGGCCGGGTGATCGACATCGGCAAGTGCTCGCTGAACCTGCCGTGGAACGCCTACTACGAAAAGGAACTCGACGTCCGGTTCTCCCGTTCGTACGGCCCCGGCCGCTACGACCCGGAGTACGAACTGGAAGGCCGCGACTACCCGATCGGCCAGGTCCGCTGGACCGAGCGCCGCAACCTCGAATGCGTCGTCGACCTGATGGGCAGCGGCCGTCTCGACGTCGAGCCGCTGATCTCGCACATGTCGGACTTCGCCGACGCCGTCGAGACGTACCGGAAGCTGAACGAGGGCGAGCTCAAGGCCGTCGCGGTGCTGTTCGAGTACGAGAAGCAGGCCGCCACCACCACCGAGCACGTCACCTCGGTTTCCGTGCCCAAGCCGTCGACCGTGCGCGCGGCGCCGAAGGCCGGTGGCGTGCGGATCGGGTTCATCGGCGCGGGCAACTACGCGTCCTCGATGCTCCTGCCGCATCTGGCGGAGATGGAGCACGTCCACCTCACCGAGGTCGTCACCACCTCCGCGCTCTCGGGCGCGAACGCGAAGCGCAAGTTCGGGTTCGCCCGCGCCACCACCGACCTCGACACGATGCTCGAAGACTCCGCGATCGACGCGGTGTTCATCGTGACCCGGCACAGCTCGCACGCCGAGCTGACCAGGCGGGCGCTGCTCGCGGGCAAGGCCGTCTTCGTCGAGAAGCCGCTCGCGCTGTCGGAGAAGGAACTCGAGGTCGTGCTCGGCGCGATCGAGGAGTCCGGCAACGACCGGCTGCAGGTCGGCTTCAACCGCCGGTTCGCCCCGCTGCTGAACGAGTCGGTGCTCCACTTCGGCCCGCGGATCGGCCCGGCTTCCGTGCGGTACCTGGTCAACGCCGGTCAGCTCGACGCCGGCAGCTGGTACAACCAGGCCGACAGCGAGGGTTCGCGCTTCGCGGGCGAGGGCGGTCACTTCATCGACACGGTCAGCTGGCTGCTCGGGTCCGACCCGGTCTCGGTGTACGCCACCGCGACGCCCGGTCACCAGGACCTGCAGATCCTGCTGCGCTACCCGGACGGCTCGACCGCGTCGATCGCGTACACCACCAGCGGTTCGTCGGCGTTCCCCAAGGAGACGATCGACGTCACCGCCGACGGCAAGGTGCTGAAGTTCGACGACTTCGCGCGCGCGTCGGTGTTCGGCCGCAAGAAGTGGGCCAGCTCCCGCATCCCCAAGGGCCGGGACAAGGGCCAGGCAGCCGAACTCGAAGCGTTCGTCAACGCGCTCAAGACCGGGGTCGCGATGCCGGTTTCCGTCGACTCCCTCGTCTCGACGACGCTGGCCACGCTCGCGGTCAACCGCAGCCTGGAAACCGGTGCGCCGGTGCGGATCAACGCCAAGGAAGGTCTGGGCTGATGGATCCGTCCTGGTACCTGCGAAGACTGTCGAGGATGGGGCCCGCCGAGATCGCGGGCCGGGTCACCGACGTCGTGCGCAAACGCCAGTGGCGCGGGGTCGCCGGGGACAAGGCGGCCTGGCTGCCGGACCGCCGGTTCGCGCCGGTGCCCGGTGACGAGGTCCTCGCCGCCGTCTCCGGTGAAGCGGTGAAGGATCTGCTCGTCACCGCCGACCGCCTGATGGACGGCCGTGCCGAGTACTTCGGCGTCGAGCGGGAAGACCTGGTCGACCCGGATTGGTCGTTCGACCCGAAGACCGGCCGCCGCGCGCCGTCCGATGTGTACTCCTTCGACATCCCTTATCGGAGCGAGGACGCCGTCGGCGACATCAAGCAGATCTGGGAGCCGTCGCGGCACCAGCACCTCACCGTGCTGGCCGCCGCGTACGCGTTGACCGGCGAGGACCGGTACGCCGAGCGGGTGGCCGCGCACCTGAAGTCGTGGTGGGCGGCCAACCCGCCGATGCGCGGGGTGCACTGGCTCAGCGGGATCGAGCTCGGCATCCGGCTGTTGTCGTGGGTGTGGGTCCGGCGGCTGCTCGACGGCTGGGCGCCCGCCCCGGCGCTGTTCGAGGACAACCCGGTGGCGCTCGACCAGATCTGGCACCACCAGCGCTGGCTGGCCGCGTTCCCGAGCCGGGGCTCCTCGGCGAACAACCACGTGATCGCCGAGGACGCCGGGCAGCTCGCCGCCGCCTGCGCGTTCGCCTGGTTCCCCGAGTCCGGCCAGTGGCGGGACTCGGCGCTGGCGTCGTTGGACAAGATGCTGCGGCACAACACGTTCGACTCCGGACTCAACCGCGAACTCGCCACCGAGTACCACGGACTCGTGCTGGAGCTGGGGCTCGCCGGGGCGCTGGAGGCGAAGGCCGCCGGTGTCGTGGTGCCCGAGTCGACCTGGCTCGTGCTGCTCCGGATGACCGACGCGCTGGCGTCCATTGTGGACAACCGGTTGCGTCCGCCCCGGCAGGGTGACGCCGATGACGGCTTCGGTCTCATCGTGGACGGTGACGAGACGAGTCGCTGGGCGTCGCTGCTCAACACCGGCGCCGTCCTTTTCGGACGGTCGGACTGGTGGCCGGAGGTGCGCGGCGGAGATGTCCGCACACCGCTCTTCGCCGCGCTGGCCAAGGACATCCAGGTCACCGCTCCGCGTCCGGCGCGGCGGCGGGACGACTTCACCGACGCCGGGATGACCATCCTGCGCGACGGCGAGATCTGGGCCCGGTGCGACGGGGGCCCGCACGGCTTCCTGTCCATCGCCGCCCACGCGCACGCGGACGCGCTCTCGGTGGAGGTCCGGCACGACGGGGTCGACATCCTCGCCGACCCGGGGACCTACTGCTACCACGGCGAACCGAAGTGGCGGTCGTACTTCCGGTCCACGGCCGGGCACAACACGCTCGAACTCTCCCGTGCCGACCAGTCCGTCTCCGGCGGTCCTTTCCTGTGGACGAAACACGCGGTCACCACCGTGATCGCGGCCGGGACCCCGTCGCGCTGGAGCGCCGAACACGACGGCTACGCCCCGGCGATCCACCGCCGGTCGGTGGAACTGGAAGACTCGGTGCTGCGCGTGCTCGACGAGGTCCGCGGTGGCGAGGCACAGCACTGCCGCCTCGCGTTCCACTTCGGCCCGGCCGTCGAGGTCACGCTTTCCGGCGAGACGGCGGCGCTGTCGTGGACGGTCGACGGCCGAAGCAGGAAGGCGTCGCTCGCGCTGCCGCCGGAACTGCAGTGGTCGGCGCACCGCGGCGAAACCACTCCGCCGATGGGCTGGTACTCGGCGGGGTTCGGCCGTCGCGAACCCTCGTGGACCTTGCTCGGCAGCGGGCTCGCCGCCGACGGCGCCGCGTTCACCACGGCGCTCACCTTCGATTCAGGTAACGAGGATCCCCCATTGTGATCGCACGACCGCACCGCCTCCGCCGGGCGGCACTTCTGGTGCTGCTCGGCCCGCTGGCGCTCACCGCCTGCACCACCCCGGCCGACCAGGCCGGACCGGGACCGGATCCGGCCGAAGTGCCGTCCGGTTCGATCGCGCAGGTGTGCGACAAGCTCCCGGCGGGACCGGCGGAAGCGCCGGCGGGGGCGGTGAAGGTCGACCCCGCGGTGCCGGGCGACCTCGCCGCGAAGACCCGGTCGAATCCGGCCGGGACGACGTTCTGGCTGGCATCGGGGACGCACAAACTCGGCGACGACCGCTACGACCAGGTCAACCCGAAGCAGGGAAACGTCTACCTCGGCGGGCCGAAAGCGGTCCTCGACGGCCGGAAGATCAACCAGTACGCCTTCTCCGGCAACGCCACCGACGTCAAGATCCAGTACCTGACCGTGCAGGGCTTCGCCGCGCCGCACGACGAGGGCGTGGTCAACCACGATTCGGCCGACGGCTGGGTCATCGAGCACAGCGCCGTCCAGGACAACGACGGCGCGGCGCTGATGGCGGGCGCGCGGCAGCAGGTCCGGGGGAACTGCCTGCGGCGCAACGGGCAGTACGGGATGAACGCGTACGCGCAGAGCAACGGGATCACCGGTCTCGTCGTCGAGGGCAACGAGATCACCGGGAACAACACCGGCGACTGGGAAAGCAAGATCGACGGCTGCGGCTGCACCGGCGGGATCAAGTTCTGGTCGGTCAACGGCGCGGACATCACCGGCAACTGGGTGCACGACAACCGCGGCGTCGGGCTGTGGGCCGACACGAACAACAACGACTTCCGCATCGCGGGCAACGTCATCGAGAACAACGACGGTTCCGCGCTGATGTACGAGACCAGCTACAACGCCGTCATCACCGGCAACACCATCCGCCGGAACAACTGGGTGGACGGCAAGGGCTACATCGACCGCGGCGACAGCTTCCCGGTGGCGTCGATCTACATTTCCGAATCCGGCGGCGAGCCGAGGGTGAAGGCACGCACGGACAAGCTGGAGATCTCCGGCAACTCGTTCGAGAACAACTGGAACGGCGTCACCCTGTGGGAGAACTCCGACCGGTTCTGCAACAGCCCGGCCAACACCTCGTCCGGCTCCTGCACGCGGCTGGTGCCGGAGCAGGGCAAATGTGCGCAGCCCGCGATCGCGGCCGGCGCGCTGAACGCCGACTGCCGGTGGAAGACCCAGCGCGTCGAGATCCACCACAACCGGTTCGTGCTCGATCCGGTCGTCGCCAACTGCGAAGAGAGCTGCGCGCGGATGGCGATGCTCGCGAACTTCGGCACGTTCCCGGAGTGGTCGCCGTACAAGGGCGAGGTCGTCCAGCGGGCGATCACCTTCGACCAGGGCAACCGGCTCTACGACAACACCTACTCCGGGCCGTGGAACTTCGTGGCCTTCGAGCCGAGCCGCGTGCTGGGCTTCGGCGAATGGCAGGGTTCGCCGTACCGTCAGGACCAGGGCAGCAAATTCACCCGCGCGGGAGGTGGCTGACATGCTCGATCCCGCGGTGCGGCCCGCGGCGGCGATCCGCACGGGCATACCCAAGGGCGCCGTCATCGCCTGGACGTTGCTGATCATCAACACCCTGGGCTCGACGGGCGCGAAGACGGTCATCCCGCTGCCGAGGTCGGTCAGCCAGCTGATCACCATGGGCTCGCTGGGCGCCGCGTTCGTCATCGCGCTCGCCCTGAACAGCAAGCTGCGCGTCAGGCCCAGCGCGTACCTCTCCCTGCTCACGTTGCTGCTGGTGCTGAGCGTGGTCGCGAGCCTGAACCTGGAAGGCGGGTTCGGCGCGCTGTTCCGCTGCTTCCGGTTCACCCTCTTCCTCAGCACCCTGTGGTTGCTGACCCGTTGGTGGAACGGCGGCCTCGACCTCGTCCGCGCACACATCCGCGCCTATGGCGTGGTGCTGGTGACGGTGGTGATCGGCTTCGCGCTGAGCCCGGGCAACGCGATGCCGTTCGAGTACGGCGGACGGCTCACCGGGACGCTGTGGCCGCTGACCCCGCCGCAGGTCGGCCAGTACGCGGCCATCGTCATCGGCCTCACGACCTTGTTGTGGCTCAGTGGGAAGCTGGACCGGCGGAACGCGCTGATCGTCATCGTCCCGTCGTTCGGGATCCTGCTGCTGACGCACACCCGCACCGCGATGCTCGGCCTGGTGGCCGGGACCATCGTGGCGCTGATGTCGCAGTGGATGTCCAGTGCCCGCGCCCGCAAGGTGTTCACCGGGCTGGTCTTCGGCGGGGTGTTCGCCGTGGTGGTGCTGGGCGGGCTGCTGCAGACGTGGTTCCTGCGAGGGCAGTCCGAGGAGAACTTCTCCAGCCTCACGGGCCGGGCGAAGGTGTGGGACTCGCTGCTCGGCGCGCCGCGCACGACACTGGAGTACCTGTTCGGCGTCGGCCTGACCGACAAGTCCTACGACGGTCTCCCGATCGACAGCAGCTGGCTCGCGGTCTATCACGAGCAGGGATTCGTCGGGATCGCGATCGTGGCGGCGTTCCTGCTCGTGCTGGTGGTGGTCGCGGTGCTGCGGCCGCCGTCACCGGCGAGGGCGTGCGCGATCTTCCTGATCACCTACTGTCTTTCCGCCTCCTACACCGAGGCGGGCCTCGGCGACGCGTCGCCGTACCTGCTGCACCTGGCCTTGGCCGCGTCGCTGCTGGTGCGTGCGCCCGCCGAGGACCCCGAGTTTCTCAAGGAGACGGCGTGAAGGTCCTCGTGATCCACAACCGGTACAGATCCGAGCAGCCGAGCGGCGAGAACAACGTCGTCGACCAGGAGGTCGCGCTGCTGGGTGAGGCCGGGCACGACGTCAGCCTGTTCGAAAAGCGCAGCGACGACATCGCGGAGATGTCCTTGCCGCGCAAGGCCATCGTCCCGCTCCAGGTGCCGTGGAACCGGGCCGTGCGCGCGGAGCTGGCCAGACGGCTGGCCGACGACCGGCCGGACATCGTCCACATCCACAACACGTTCCCGCTGTTGTCGCCGTCGGTGCTGGCCGCCTGCGCCGACGCCGGGGTCCCGACGGTCGCGACCGTGCACAACTACAGCCTGATCTGCCCGCCCGGCACGCTGTACCGCGAGGGCTACATCTGCACCGACTGCGTGGGCCGCAAGCCGATCCCGGCGGTGCGGCACGGGTGCTACCGCGGCTCGGGGCTCGCCACCGTGCCGATGGCGGCGAGCCTGGTGCTGAACCGCAATCGCTGGTGGACCGGGGTTTCGCGGTTCTTCTGCATCTCGAAGGCCCAACGCGAGGTGCTGATCGCCGCCGGGATGCCCGCCGAACGGCTCGCGGTGAAGTACAACTACGTCACCGACCCGGGCAAGACGCGCCGGGGCGCGGGGGAGCACGTGCTGTTCCTCGGCCGGATCACCGCCGAAAAGGGCATCGGCCTGCTGATGACGGCCTGGGACCAGCTCGCCGCGGTGGGCGGGCCCCTGCCGCCGCTGGTGATCGCCGGCACCGGCCCGATGCAGGACGAGGTCGCGCGCTGGGCACACGGCCGCGACGACGTCCGCTACGTCGGGCTTCAGTCCAAAGAGGAATGCCGGGACCTGATCTCCCGCTCGAACGCCGTCGTCGCCCCGTCGGAATGGCTGGAAGCGTTCGGGCTGGTCGTGGTCGAGGCGATGGCCGCCGGTGTCCCGACGGTCGCCGCGGCCCACGGCGCCTTCCGCGAACTCGTCGAAGACGGTGTCACCGGCCTGCTGCACGAACCGGGGAACCCCGAATCGCTCGCGGCGCGGCTGCGCGAGATCGTCGGCGACGCCGAACGGAACCAGGAGATGGGCTGGGCGGCCAGGCTGGTGTACGAACAGGAGTTCACGCCGAAGGTCGGTCTGGAACGACTTGTCGGCGGCTACCAGGCCGCGATCGACGCGTGATCACCGGTCCGCCCGCACTCCCACCGCGGGCGCGGGTCCCGCTCTGGACCCTGGGCGCCTTCGGCTTCGTCGTCGCCCTCGTACTCGCCCTGCGCTACGCCGGGACCTCCCACACCGCCGGACTGGACGCCCTCGTCCTCCCCGTCGTCGACCGGGTCGAGGGGCCACTCTGGTACCTCGCGACCGCGATCGACTTCGCAGGCGAACCGGTGGGCGCGATCATCGTCATCGCGCTGTTCGGCTGGCTGTGCCTGCGGCACCGACGGCCGCGGGCCGCGATCCTGCTGGTGGCCGCCTCCGGGGTGACCGTGGCGCTGACCACCGGCCTGAAACCCCTGACCGGCAGGCTGATCCACGGCGAATTCCTCTCCTACCCCAGCGGTCACACGGCCTTCGCGGTGACCGTGGCGACCGTGGTCGCTTTGCTGGTGATCGACGTACGCGGTCTCGGCCCTGTCGGCGGGGCTTCGGTGCTGGTGGGGCTGGTCGCGTTCGCGGGCCTCGCCATGGGGTGGGCCGAGGTGGCGCTCGGGGCGCACTATCCGACGGACACCTTCGGCGGTTTCGGGGTGGCTGTCACGGTGGTGCCGGTGGTGGCGTGGGCGGTGGACCGGCTCACGCGGCCCGCCTGACGTCCGGCGAGGGCGAGCCTGCGCGGTCCGGAACGCGGCCTGAAGCTCGCGCTCGACCTCGTCCGGCTCAGTGCGCAGCCGGGAGGGAAGGGTCTGCAGCACGACGATCCCGGCGGCGACGTATCTGGCGTTGCGGGCCACGGTGGCGTGATGGTCTTCGAGGTTCGCGTGGTGGCGATAGGAATCGATCTCCCAGGCGAAGGCGATCTCGTCGCACCAGAAGTCCGGGGTGGCGATGTAGTTGCCGTTGGCGTCGAAGATCTGGACGTTCCAGTGGCCTGGTGGGAGACCGGATCTTCGCCAGAGACGCCAGGCGTCGGGCTCGGCGACGGATCTCGCTCCGGCGAGGAGTGGGGCCAGGGCCTTCCTAGACAGGGCGGTTCCGGTGCGGCCAGCTTGGTCGAGTTCGTGGGTGAGCATTTCGGGGGTGCAGAAGCGGCGCTGGACCGACTCGGCCATTAGGGCTTGGATCTCGTCTTCGTCGGTGAGTCGTCGAGCGGCGTCGATGACGGCTCGGGGGACCGGCGCGACCGGCAGGCCACCTCGAAGGTGAGGGCGGGGCAGCCGGTGAGTCCGCTCCACGTGGGCGAATCCGGCATCGGCGACACCGCGGTTGGCCGGAATGAGGACATGGATCTCCTCTTGCCGGGGAACCCGTTCCAGGCCGTGGCGCCGCAGCGCCCAAGTGCCGGTGAGCACCGCGTTCTGCCTGGCATGGAGCAACACGGCGCGGACGCGGTGCTCGTCGGTCGGTGGACCGTTGCTGAGCAGTACGACGCCGGGCAGCAGCGTTCGCCAGGGACCGTCCGCCGCACATCGACGGGAGATGGTCCGGCGTGGTACACCGATCTGTTCGAGATCGGTCGCGCGGACCACTTCCGGCCGGTCCGGAGCGGTGAGCAGGGGGTCGGTTGTCCAGATTCCTCGTCGCACCGGAACATCGTGCGACCGAGCACCGACAATTTTCGCTCTCGGCTCGCACGAAAGTACCTTTCACGACTAAAAGGCCGTGACGATGTAGGAATTGGGACGTTGAACGTCCCAATTCCTACATCGTCGTGTGAGGTTCGAACCCGAGCAAGCCGCTCAGCACCCACCATCCCCAAAAGAACTACAGGCGTCCTGCGAGTAAGGAGCCCCCTGCCAAGCCGAAGCCTCCACCGTCCGCGAAGTGTCATGAACGACAAACCGCCAAGAACCCGAGTAAGCGTTGTCGTACCACCGGTTCTCCTGCCGAAAGGTCACCGCCTCGGAAACGACATCGCCGCGATAAGGCGACCACTCCGGAAAGGTCCCGAAATTCGCCAGCATCGCCATCCGCCCGCACAGACCTGAGCACTGAGGCCCGTGAGAGAACTTGTTGCCGTGAATGGAAACCCGCTGCGTCTTCCACCTGCAGTCGTCATAGAGCGGTCGCGAAGCGATGCCAGGAGAAGAACAGGTCGAAACCGAGGGGACCAGCCGGGTGCACGAGCCGGACGAGGTGTTCGCCGGGCTGTTGCAGAAGCGGTCCGCGTTCTCCCACAGGGTGATTCCGGCCCAGTTGTCCTCGAAGACGTTGTCGACGATCTCCACCGACGAAGTTCGCGCCCGAATACGAGGTTCCCCGCCCGATTCGGAAAGATAAATCGTCCCGACCGGGAAGTCATCGCCCCGGGCGGCGAACGCGCGGCCCTGGACGAGGGTGTTCCGGCGGAAGGTGTTCCCGCGGACCACGAGGTTGTAGGAGATCTCGTAGAACAACGCCTCCGCTTCGTTGTCCTCGATCAGGTTGTCCTCGATGAGGAAGTCGTTGTTGTTCGTGTCCGCCCACAGGCCGGCGCCGTGGTTGTGGTGGACCCAGTTGCCGCGGACGTCGGCGCCGTCGACGGCCCAGAATTTGGCGCCACCGCTGCAACCGCAACCGGGGACCTGCTTCTCCCAGTCGTCGGTGTTGTTCCCGGTGATCTCGTTGCCCTCGACGAGCAGTCCGGTGATCCCGTCGCCCGCCCGGTAGGCGTTGATGCCGTACTGCCCGTTGTTCCGCAGGCAGTTCCGCCGGATCGCCTGACGCGGTCCCGCCATCATCGCGGCGCCGCGGTTGGCTTCGATGGTGTTGCCCTCGATGGTCCAGTGTTCGCCGGAGTCGTGGTTGACCACACCCTGATCCCGCGGCGCCGCGAAACCGCGGATCGTGAGGCCGCGGATGACGACGTCGCGCGCCTGCTGGGTGAACGCGTAGCGGTTGACGCCGCCACCGTCCAAGACCGCGCCGGGCGCGCCGAGGTAGGCGTTGCCGTCCTTCGGGATGATCTGCCCGAACTCGTCCGCGCCGAGCGTGTGCTTGCCCCCGGCCAGCCAGAACGTCGTGCCGGCCGGGAGTTCGCGCGTCTTCACGGAAAGGTCGGTCCCGGGTTCGACGACCACGGCGCCGTCGGGTTTCGACGGGCTCACCGGTCCCGCGTCGCAGACCGCGACAGGGGAAGCCTCGGCCGGTAAGGCCGTGACGACCCCTGTCGCGAGCAGCATCAAGATGACCAGGAACGCGGGCATACCCGAAACGGTAGGCCACTTCGGACCGTCTCAGATGGACACTTACAGGTGAACCTTCAGCAGGTCATCGACTCTCCGAACCCGCTGCAGGTGTCCTGCAGATAGGGCGCCGCCTTCCATTGTTCCGCGGTCAGCCGCCGCGACGTGTCGTGGGCGACGAACGTCCAAGGCCCGTAGTACTGGTTGTCGTACCACCGGTTGTCCTGCCGGAAGGTGATCGCCTCCGAGACCACGGCACCCCGGTACGGCGACCAGGCCGGGAAGGTCCCGTAGTTCGAGAGCACCGCCATCCGCCCGCAGAGGCCGAGACAGCCCTCCATCGTCGAATCGAACTCGAACGTGTTCTCGTGCACCGAAACGCGCTGGGTCTTCCATCGGCAGTCGCCGTACAGCGGCTCGGTCGCGATGCCCGGAGCCGAGCAGGTGGGCGTCGGTGAGACCAGTGCCGTGCAGGAGAGCGTGGAGGTGTTGGCCGGACTGTTGCAGAACCGGTCGGCGTTCTCCCACAGCGTGATCCCCGACCAGTTGTCGGAGAACATGTTGCCCCGGATGTCGATCCGGCTGGTCCGGGCGGGCAGCCTCGGCTCACCACCGGATTCGCTGAGGTACACCGCGGCGACCGGGAAGTTGTCGCCCTTGGCGGCCCGGGTGCGGCCCTGTACCAGCGCGTTGCGCCGGAAGGTGTTCCCGATCAGCTCCAGGTTGTAGGAGATCTCGTAGAACAGCCCTTCGGACGCGTTGTCCTCGATCAGGTTGTCCTCGATGAGGAAATCGTTGTTGTTCGTGTCGGCCCAGAGCCCCACACCGTGGTTGCCGTGGACCCAGTTGCCGGTGATGTCGGCGCCGTTGACGGACCAGAACTTCGCACCGCCGCTGCAACCGCAGCCAGGGACCTTCGTTTCCCAGTCGCCGGTGTTGTTCCCGGAGATCTCGTTGCCTTCGATCACCAGGTCGGCCAGCCCGCCACCGAACCGGTAGGCGTTGATGCCGTACTGACCGTTGTTCCGCAGGCAGTTCCCGATCACCCGCTGGCCGGTGCCGGTCATCATCCCGGCGCCTTCGTTGTTCTCGATGACGTTGCCTTCGATGGTCCAGCGTTCGCCGGAGTCGTGGTTGACAACGCCTTGATCCCGTTCGGCGACGAAGCCGCGGATGGTCAGCCCGCGGATCACCACGTCCTTGGCCGACGTGGTGAAGGCCGCGCGGTTGAGCCCGCGGCCGTTGAGCACGGCGCCGGGCGCGCCGAGGTAGACGTTTCCGTCCTTGGGCATCACCTGGCCGAATTGGTCGGAACTCAGCGTGTGCTCGCCGGGTGCCAGCCAGAACGTGCTCCCCGGCGGACTGAACCGGGTCTTGTCGGTCAGGTCGGTGCCCGGTTCGATGACCTGGGCGCCTTCCGGGGCGGAAGGGACGCCGACGGTCGTGCCGCACACCCCTCGAGTCGGCTCTGGAGTCGCCACCGCTGTGGTTTCAACGGCGACCTGGAGCAGTAGTACCGACAGCGCGACGCAAAGCGTGCGCGAGCCGGCCGAGCGATATGCGATCCCTGAACTCATACCCTTCTCCGAAACACCGGCTTGACCGAACGGCCACCCAGCCACGGCGCCGGGTCATCCGCGTCGAGAGCTTTGCGATACACGAGGCAGGCCTGCGAGACCACTTCGACCGTTCGGTCGATATCTTCTTCGGACAACGCGCTGCTGACCACGAACGACGGTCCGAGGACCCCGCCCGTGACCAGTTGCCGCAGGAACAACGTTCGGTAGTCCTGCGACGGTTTCTTTTCCGCGTCGAGCGTGCCGAAGACGAGATTGCTCGCCCGGCCGCGCACGACGACGTGTTCCTCGACTCCGGCCGAGGCCGCGACTTCGCGGACCCCGGCGGCGAGCCGGTCGCCGAGCGCGTGCAGCCGCGCGGCGATGCCTTCTTCGGTGTAGGTCTCCATGACCGCGATCGCGGCGGCCAGTGAATGCGTCTCGGCGCCGTGCGTGGTGGACAGCAGGAAGACGCGGTCCTCGGTGGTGCGAAGGCCGCCGAGTTCCATCAGTTCGCGTTTGCCGGCCAGCGCCGAGACCGCGAACCCGTTGCCGAGCGCCTTGCCGAACGTCGAGAGATCCGGCGTGACGCCGTAGAGTCCCTGCGCGCCGGCCTCGGACCAGCGGAAACCGGTG
Source organism: Amycolatopsis sp. NPDC031561 (assembly GCF_055580625.1). Taxonomy (NCBI): domain Bacteria; kingdom Bacillati; phylum Actinomycetota; class Actinomycetes; order Pseudonocardiales; family Pseudonocardiaceae; genus Amycolatopsis; species Amycolatopsis sp. NPDC031561. Next base: position 561,523 of record NZ_JBVILA010000002.1, read on the forward strand.
ATCATCTCGTCGAAGACCAGGACGCAGCCGTAGCGGTCGGCGAGGTCCCGCAGGCCGGCGAGGTATCCGGCGGGCGGTTCGAGCTGGGTGGACGCCTCCAGGATCAGGCAGGCGATCCGGCCTTCGTGCTCCCGCAGCACCTGTTCCGTCGCGGGCAGGTCGCCGTAGGGGAACGACACGGTGAGGTCGGTGATCTCATCGGGGATGCCCGTGGACATCGCCGTGGTGCCGATGAACCAGTCGTCGATGGAGAAGAAGGCGTGGTCACGGCAGATCGCCACCAGCGGCCTGCCGGTGGCCGCCCTGGCGAGCTTGACCGCGGCCGTGGTGGCGTCCGAGCCGTTCTTGGCGAACTTGACCATTTCCGCGGTGGGAACGGTTTCGAGGAACTTCGCCGCCGCCCGTTCCTCCATGATGGACGGACGGGAGAAGTTGGCGCCCCGGTCGATCTCCCGGTGGGCCGCTTCGCTGACCCGCGGGTGCACGTGCCCGAGGCTGACCGCGCGCAGCCCCGAGCCGTACTCGATGTATTCGTTCCCGTCGACGTCCCAGACATGCGCGCCGCGCCCGTGGGAGATGACCGGTGCCAGGTTCTCCGGGTACTGGTCATCTCCCTTGGCGTAGGTGTGCGCGCCTCCGGGGATCATCGCGTGGAGACGCTCGTTGGCCCGCATGGACTCAGGAAGCTGACGGGACACTTCTATCTCACCTCGTGTTCTGTAGTACCGCGGAGAGCGGGAGGGCCCGGCGGTCCCGCTCCGAGACGAAGGCCGCCGGAAGCGGCCAGTCGATCGCCAGTTCGGGGTCGTCGTAGGCGATCGCGACGTCTTCGGCGGGATCGTGCGCGCGGTCGATCCGGTAGGAGACGTCGGCGTACTCGGTGAGCGCCTGGAAACCATGCGCGCACCCGGCCGGGATGTACAGCGAGACCTGGGTCTCCCCGGACAGGTCGAACGTCTCCTTGCCGAGGTAGGTCGGCGAATCCGGCCTCAGGTCGACGACGACGTCGAAGACGGCGCCCCACGAACACCGGACCAGTTTCGCCTCACCCTCGCCGGAGCGGAGGTGCATCCCGCGCAGCACTCCCTTGCGGGACCGGGAGACGCTGTCCTGGAGGAACCCGTTCGGGTCGATCCCGGCCGACCGGACGACGTCGGCGTCGAACGTGCGGCTGAAGAAGCCGCGCTCGTCGGCGTGAGGGGTCGGCTCGAACAGGAACGCGCCCGCGATGGCGGGCACCGGGATCACCTTCATCGGACTCCCATCGGCAGGAAGGCGGCCGACAGTTCGGCGAACTGCTCGTCCAGTAGTCGTACCTGTTCGTCGCCGCGTTTCGCCAGGATCCCGGTCAGTTCGCCCGCCCGGGTCTCGAGTTCGGCGAACTGGCGCACCAGCGCGTCGAAATCGATCGCCTTGGCCGACTGGCAGAAGTCCCCCAGCCCCAGTGCGGTCATGAGGACCTCGTTCTTGCCGGCGTACCCGACGGACAGTGTCGGTTTCGCCAGCTTCAGCGCGCACAGGACGTTGTGGTAGCGGGTGGCGACGACGGTCTCGACCGCCGACATCGCCCGCAGCACATCGTCCAAAGTGGACGTATCGGCGGCGGCGACCAGCGGGGAATCCAGCACCCGGATGATCTCGTCGACGACCTGCCGGTCGGCCTGATCGCCGATGAACAACCGCACCGGGCGGCCGTCGGCGACCAGCCGGGCGACGAACCGGGTCATGTTGTCCACATAGGACTCGTAGATCTCGTCGGCGCGGTCCCGGTCGTCGTTCCCGCCGCGATAGGCCATCACCCCGACCCCGACGGAGCGGGGCAGCACCGGTTCCGACGGCGCCGGGAGGGCGAAGGCGAGATCCGGGTAGACGCGGTCGTTCGTGACGTCCACCCCCATCGTGCGCATCGCTTCCCGTGACGGCTCGTCCCGGTACGACCGGAACGTCGCCAGCCGCGCGGCCCAGCCGATGACCGACCGGGTGACCCGGTGCGTGCTCACGTTGGCGCCGACGCTCACCAAGGCCACCTTGGTGCCGACCACCCGGCCGGCCGCCGAAAGCAGCAGCAAGGCGTACGGGAAACCCCATGGGCGCAACGGAAGGGTGGATTCGAGGACACCCATCCCCGGCACGATCACCACGTCCTGGCGGCGTGCCCACGCCGCCGTGCGGAAGACGTCGACGAGTTTCCCGAAGCCCTTCATGGCGATGGACAGCGGTCCCGAGGCCGTCCGGTACTCACCCTGATACCAGTTCAACGCGGTCGTCTCGAGTTCGTAGCGCGACGCGACGATTTCCGGACCGCCGCACATCACGCTGATCGCGGCGCCCGGATGTTCCGTGCGCAAGTACCCGAGAACCGCCTCGAAGGAACCGTCGTTGCCGAGGTTCCCGGATCCGAGGAGTCCGAACAGCCCGATTCTCGCGGGCGAGGTCAAGGGAGTCGTCCCTCCTGGCCGGCCACTACCGAGACCACCGACACCTCACGCGGACCGGTTTCGGCCTCGGCCTGCACCGGCATCCGTCCCATGGCCGGGTTTCCGGCCCGGTTCAGCATCCACTGCCGCAGGTACCGGAAGCATTCGCGCTTCTCCGCGCCGGAGATCGGCGCGTTGCGGATCGCGTTGGCGTAACCCAGGACGTACTCGCCGAGCAGCCGGATCACCGGGTGACGCAGTTTGTCGGCCCGCTTCGGGTCGAGGTTGGTGGCACGCCTGCGCACGGTGGGGTGCTCGTGTTCGGAGCGGCCGGGGTGGTCGCGCCGGAAGTACAGCCAGTCGGGCACCTGGTGGAACGGGCCGTGCAGGGCCAGTTCCGAGATGATCGTGCGGTCCGCGTGGTGGTAGCTGTCCAGCGGCGCGACGCGGCGCAGCACCTCGGTGCGGATGACCGCGCCGTCGTCGTCCCCGCCGGGCGCGAACAGCGTGCTGCGGAAGCGTTCCGCGGCGTGCGGCGAAACCGTGTTGAGCGGGTACTCCAGCGCCTGCGTGACGATGCCCTTCTCGTCGATCATCGCCGTCCACGAGTGCGACAGGACGAACTCGGGGTGCTCGTCGAGCGCCTCGACACAGCGCTCCAGCAGGTCGCGCGCGTAGAGGTCGTCGTCGGAGGCCCACTTGAACAGTTCGCCGCGGGCGATGTCGACGCAGTAGTTGTGGTTGGGCGCGCAGCCGATGTTCACCGGCTGCCGCACGTAGCGCACGCGGGAATCCAGCTTCGCGTACCCGCGGCTGATCTCTTCGGTGCGATCCGTGGACGCGTTGTCCGAGATGATCAGTTCGAAGTTCTCGTAGCTTTGGCCGAGGAGTGCGTCCAGCGATTCGGCGAGGTAGTCCTCGCCGTTGTAGACCGGGAGCCCGATGCTCAGCCGAGGAGCGGTGCTCATGACGTCCTCATTTCTTCCTTCTCCGAAGTCAGGTGTTCTTTGAGGGCGATGTGCAGCTGGAGCCACCACACCGCTGATCCGCTGGTGATCGCCAACGCGACTCCCCAAGCGGATCCGGACGCCCCGGCCAAGAAGGCGCCAATGAGCCCGAAACCGACGTAGCCGGCCGAGTTGATCAGCTGGGCGCGAAGGCTCCTTTTCGCAGCGCCGAGCGCACGCAATCCGGCGGCCGCCCCGGTGTTGAACCCTGCCGCGGCGATACCGATGGTCACCGGGAGGATCAGATGCGAGGCGGGATCCCAGACGTCACCGAGCACGAACCGGCCGGCGTCGTCGGGTACCAGAAGCAGGGCGAGACCCCAGAGCAGGGCCGCGGCCGCCTGGCCGGCACCGAGAACGGCGCAGAAGTTCCGAAGGCGGTGCGGGGCCCGTTGGAGCACCCGTGCGCTTTCGGCCACGGTGACCAGGGAAAGTCCCATCAAAAGGGCGAAGAACGGTCCGAGCAGCAGTTCGGCGCCGCGCACCGCGCCGACGCTCGCGAGCCCGGCGATCGCGCCGAGGCCGTACATCCGCAGCTGGGTCGAACCGGCGTTGCTGACGTTCTCGATCACGTACCGGGCGCCGAGGTCGCGGTGCCGTTTGAGCCATTCGAGCGTGCCGCGCGGATCCGGCCGGACCCCCGCCTGCAGACAGCCGTACCCGGCGGCGACCGCACCGGAAAGCCCCCACGCCAGGATGAAGGCGATGACCGTGTCGAACCACCGGTGCGCGATGAACAGCGCCGGGATCAGCGCGATACCCCAGACGACGTCGTTGACGAACGCCTTCTTCCCGTGCCCGGCGGCGAAGAAGGTGAACCGCCAGGCGTCCTGCAGCAGCAGGGTGGGGATGACGATCCCGAGCGCGACGAACGCGCCGCCGATGGGGCCCCCCACCACGAGACCGGCGACCACACTGATCGCACCGGCGACGACACCCGCGGAGAGCGCCGTGCCGGTCGCCTTGGCGGTCGCCGTCCGCCAGGTCCCGGTGGGTACCCCGGAGAACCGCACCATCAGCGGATCCGTCGTCAGCCCGCGCGACAGGTTGAGCACCACGCCGTAGCTGACCCAGGCGAGGCTGAACATGCCGAAGGCGAACGTGCCGAGTGAGCGCGCCACGAACAGCCCGACCACGAAGTTGGTGATGCTGGAGACGGCCTGGTCGCCCAGGCCCCAGCTGAGCCGTCCGGCCATGGCCCGGACGGCTTGGGAACGCAGCAGTGATCGCATCGGCCTCTAATCCTTGAGCAATCCGGCGTCGTGCAGCGCCTGAGCGGCGGCGGCGACGGAATCGAACGGCAGCCCGGACCGCTCGGCGACGTCGAGCAGGCTGTGCTCGCCGTCCGAGAGGTTGAGCACCCAGAGCATGGCCATCTGGGCTTGTTTGGCGTCGCTTCGGCCGCCGAGCGAGTCGTACAGCCCGCGCTTGCCGAGTTGCGGCTCGCCGTAGGGACTGAGGTTGACGTAGCTGCGGTCGCGGTCGAGAACGGTGTGCACGTCCCGCAGGGTCCGGAGGGTTTCCTCCATCGCCGCCGTGGAGACGAAATCGAGGTTGTCGGCCGAGGTGTGGTACTCGGGGTAACCCGCGTACGGCGTCCTCGTCAGCGAACCGACACCGAGGTTGAAGCCGGGGGAGCAGAACTGGCGCTCGTCGTATCCGTACGGCGAGAAGTCCAGGATCTTGTGCGTGCGATCGGCGAGGACGTACGCGAGTACGCGGTCGATCACGGCGTCGCCACGGCGGCTTCGCTTGTACGTCAGCGATCCCGGATCACCGGCGCACGCGAGGACGAGCCCCGCCTTGATCCTGCCCACGCGTTCGTTGTTGCGCGCGAGCCAGGTGATGGCGCCGATCGTGCCCGGCATGAACAGGAAACGGTAGGTGTGGTGCGGCTTTTCGAGCGTCTGCGCGAACGCGGCGGCGATCGCGATCCCGGCGACGTTGTCGTTCGCCAGCGAGGGATGGCAGGTGTGGCAGGAGATGATCACCTCGTCGGTGACCTCGCCCGGCACGACGTGTTCGGCGTAGGTGAGGTGCCCGTCGGCGAGGGTGGAGTCGATGTGCACCTCGTACTCGCCGTCCGGCATCGCGTCGAGGGTGTCCTGTGCCAGGCAGAAACCCCACGTGGGCGAGTAGTAGCTGGTCCGGTACGGCACCAGGGACGGCTGGTCCGGCAGCGTGTGCAGGTGTTCGCGCAGCTCGGCGAGCGGCATCTTCCGTGAGATCGGGACGCTGTAGCCGACGACGTGCAGGTTCGACTCCTGGAAGTCGACCACGCGGCGGCCCGACGCGTCCTTGATGTACGCGTCGCGGATGTTCCACTCCTGCGGCACCGTCCAGTCGAGTACCTGGGTGCCGGTGGGAACCTCGTGGATCTCCAGCGGGATGTGCTCGCCGACGATCTCCAGCGTGCGGCGGACGCCGTCGCCGGTGATGCTGCGGCACAGCGGATACAGGCGCTCGACCAGCTTCTCGAGGTCAGCGCCCGTCTCCAGGTCCCGGTGTGTCATCAGCGACGTCGCAAGGTGTCGTCGAGTTCGCCGGCGGCGGTGCGGTCCTGCAGCCGTGCGAGCCGGGTGAACAGGCGCTGGAAGCCGTGCTCGGTGAGGCCGTGGGTCCGGTAGGCCTGGATCAGTTCGACCGCGCCGTCCTTGACCGACCAGTCGCACTCGAAGCCGGGGATCGCCGCGCGGAACCGGGAGAAGTCGACCCGGTACGAGCGCGGGTCCGCGCCCGCCTCGCCGGTGATCCGCAGCGTCGAGCCGGGAACGGCCTCGACGACCTCTTCGGCGATCTCGGCGACGGTCACGTTGTTGCGTTCGGTGCCGATGTTGAACGCCTTGCCGTGAATGGCTTCCTTGGGCGCGACCAGGGCCGCCGCGAAGGCTCGCGCGATGTCCTTGGCGTGCACCAGCGGACGCCACGGCGTGCCGTCGGAGAGCACCAGCACCTCGCCGGACAGGTGGGCGTGCGCGGTCAGGTTGTTGAGCACGATGTCGCCGCGCAGCCGCGGCGAGAAGCCGAACGCGGTGGCGTTGCGCATGTACACCGGGCTGAAGTCGCCGTCGGCGAGTTCCTGGACGTCGTCCTCCACCCGCACCTTCGACTCGGCGTACGGCGTCACCGGGCGCAGCGGCGCGTCCTCGTCGACAAGGCCGTCGCCGCCGGAGGCGCCGTAGACCGAGCACGTCGAGGCGTAGAGGTACCGCTTGACCCCGGCGTCCTTCGCCAGCTTGGCGAGCTTGACCGAAGCGTGGTGGTTGATGTCGTAGGTCAGCTCCGGCGCCAGCGAACCGAGCGGGTCGTTGGACAGCGCGCCGAGGTGGATCACGGCGTCCACTCCGGCCACGTGCTCGGCCGTGACGTCACGAAGGTCGACCTCGAAGCCCTCGGGGTCTTCGGGCTGGGGGCCCAGCACGCAGGTGTCGTAGAGACCGGAGTCGAGGCCGATCACCTCGTGGCCTTCGGCGGCCAGCACCGGGGCCATCACCGTGCCCAGGTAACCCTTGTGCCCGGTCAGCAGCACACGCATGGCTTTCAGCCTTTCGAAGTGAGGTCGAGCGTCAGTTTTTTGAGGTCGAAGGCCTCCGCATAGCGCTGCCCGCATTCGATACCGCGAATGCGGGCGATGCCGAGGAAGGCTTCCCGGTCGTACCAGGGCCGGTGCCGCTGAGAGGCGTAATGCTCCTGCAGCAGACGGACCTTCTCCTCGGCGAGCTCCGGGGAGAGCGGGACGTACGCGGAGGGTTTGCCGAGGTCGCCGTCCCATTTGGCGATCTCGTACTCCAGCTGGAGATGGGTGCGGAACACCGTCGGCACCAGCGTCGCCAGGCCGCGGTGGTCCTGGTGCGCGTCGGCCGTGCGCGGGGAGAGGACGAGGTCCGGGTCGGTGCGGCGGCGCAGCTCCTCCAGCCCGTTCTTGGCTTCTTCCCAGTGCGAAGGGAACCGGCCGTCGGGCAGTTTGAGCACGGTGACCTCGACGTCGGCACCCCGGCAGAAGGCCGTGAGCGCGGCGCGCTCCTCGGCCTCCCGTTCGGTGCCGCCGCCGGACAGGACGAGCGCGTCGACCCGGACACCCGGGTTGGCCGCGCAGAGCGTCAGCAGTGTGCCGCCCGCCCCGATGGCGATGTCGTCACAATGCGCGCCGAGCGCGACGATCCGCTCGATCCCGCCGGTACCGAGTCCGATCACGCCGTGCTCGCCGTCGCGGGTTCGCGTTCCCAGCGCGCCCACGGGCGGTCGCCGTGCGCGTAGGCGTCGTCCAGCTGGACGCGTTCCTTGACGGTGTCGGTCGGCTTCCAGAACCCGCGGTACGGGTACGCGAGGAGCTTGCCCTGCTTGGCGAGTTCGCCGCAGCCGTCGGCCACCAGGTCGCCGCCCTCGGGGATGTGGTCGAAGACCTCCTGGCGCAGCACGAAGTACCCGCCGTTCTCCCACAGCGGCATCTCGCTGACCGGGGTCAGCGCGCCGATCAGGCCGTCCTCGCCCATCTCGACGCAGTGGAACGACGACTGGGGCGGCACGACCATCATCGACGCGCCGGCGTCGGTGTTCTCGAACCGCTCGATCATCTCCGGCAGCGGGGCGTCGGTGAGGACGTCGGCGTAGTTGGCGAGGAACATCTCGTCGCCGTCGAGATGCGGGCGCACCCGGCGCAGCCGCTCGCCGATGGCCGATTCGAGGCCGGTCTGCACGAAGGAGATCGACCAGTCCGCGATGTCGGTCGAGAGCAGTTCGGCCTTGCCGTTCCGCAGGACGAAATCGTTGGAGACGGTTTCCTGGTAATTGAGGAAGAACTCCTTGATGTGGTGCGCGCCGTAACCGAGGCAGAGAATGAACTCGGTGTGACCGAAATGCGCGTAATATCGCATCACGTGCCAGATCAGGGGTCTGGGGCCGACCATGGCCATCGGCTTGGGCACGTCGGACGCGTCACCGTTGCGCATCCGCATGCCGTAGCCGCCGCAGAAGAGCACTACCTTCACGACTTCACCTCGACGATTTCCAGGTGCGGGATGGGGAAGACCAGTTTTCCGCCCCATTCGTCCACAAAGGACAATTGGGCGGTCAGTTCCGTCCGGAGGTTCCACGGAAGGACGAGCACGTAGTCGGGCTTGTCCGCTTCGATGCGCTCCGGCGGGAGGATGGGGATCCGGGTGCCGGGGGTGAAGCGGCCGTGCTTGTACGGATTGCGGTCGACGGTGTACCGCAGGACGTCCGGGCGGATGCCGCAGTGGTTCAGCAGCGTGTTGCCCTTGCCCGGGGCGCCGTAACCGACGACGGTCTTGCCTTCGAGCGCCGCGTCGGTGAGGAACTTGTTCAGATCGAGTCGGACCTTGGTGACCCGCTCGGAGAATTCGGTGTAGCCGGACATTTCGTGCAGTCCGGCCGCCTTCTCGGCGTCGAGGATCCGCGTCATCCGCTCACTCGGCTCGCCCGCGACGGCGTCCGGGCGCGCCCACAGCCGGATGGAACCGCCGTGGGTGGGGAGGAGTTCGACGTCCACAACGGACAATCCGCCGCGCGAAAGGGCCCGGCGCGCGGATTCCACCGTGTAGTACTGGAAGTGCTCGTGGTAGATCGTGTCGTACTGGTTCTCCTGGATCAGCGTCAGCAGGTGCTGGACCTCGATGCTGACCCAGCCGTCGTCGGCCACCAGGGCGCGGAGCCCGTGCGTGAAGCCGATGATGTCCGGAATGTGTGCGTAAACGTTGTTCGCCACGACGAGGTCGGCGGGACCGTGTTCCTCACGGACGTCACGTCCGCTTTCGGGACTGAGGAAGGCGGTCTTCGTCGGCACCCCGGCGTCACGCGCGGCTTGGCCCACGTTCACCGAAGGTTCCACGCCCAGACAGCGGATCTGCTGCGCCACAACGTGTTTGAGGAGGTAACCGTCGTTGCTGGCGACCTCGACGACGAACGAGGACTCGTCGAGACCCAGCCGCTCGACGGCGCCGTCGACGAACGTCTTGGCGTGTTCGACCCAGGAGGCGGAATACGACGAGAAGTACGCGTATTCGGTGAACGTCTCTTCCGGGGTGATCAGCGGCGGGATCTGGGCGAGCCAGCATTCGGTGCAGACCTGCAGGTGCAGGGGGTAGGTCGGTTCCGGTTCCGCGAGTTGCTCCGCGGTCAGGAATCGTTCGCACGGCGGCGTCGCTCCGAGGTCGACGACGCTGGCGAGATGGGCCGAGCCGCAGAGTCGGCAGGTGGTCATCGAAAGGCTCCTAGGCTCGCGTCACGTATCCCAGACGTCGGCACCTCGGGTCGCCTCGTTACAGGCCATTCAGGGCTCTCACATTTCCGTCTCTTAACCGAAACCTGCCGTCTCGGCCATCGGCGCAGACGTCTCCGCCATCCGGGCGCGGGCAACGCGCGGCCGAAGCGCTACCGAGGGTGATCATGGTGACGCGTGGGCCTGGTGGGGGGGGGGGGGGGGGGGGGGGGGTGGGGAGAGAAAGAAAAAAAAAACCCCCCCAACAAAAAACCCCCACCCCCCCCCCACCCCCCCCCCCAAAAAAAACCCACCCCCCCCCCCCCCAAA
>NZ_JBVILA010000002.1:571503-715092 GCF_055580625.1 Amycolatopsis sp. NPDC031561
AGTGGCGATTCGGGTTCTAAGCCGAAACGCCACTCACGACCCCCTGGACCGACCGCTCTCCGTCACCCCCGATACCCGCGTGAAGGCCCCCTTCCCTCGGCTCAGCCGAGGGAAGGGGGCCTTCACGCGCAAAGCAGAAGCGCCAGAAGCACGCCGCCGCAGTGGCGCCCCTCACACCGTCAAGAAACCACCAACGCGTAGTCCGCGTCGGTCGCCGACGTCTCCGGGTGACCGTCGGCGTTCACCTGCGTCGCCACGACCTCCACCGTCCAAGTGCCCGCGGCGGGCTTCTCGAGGATCACGTTCTCCACCGTGTCGATGGTGTTCGGCGCCCCGCCCGCGGTCGAGAAATTGCCCGCCTTCAGCCCGTTGTTGCCGTAGTACACGGTCCCGTTCGGAGCGGTGACCTTCAGCGTCAGGTCGTTGACCCGGGTGACCGACGCGCTCGGCGAGCCCGCCGGGTCGGTGTAGGCCAGCGTCGCCTTGAACTGCTTGGTCCCGTTCACCGCGACCGTGTACTTCTTGGACTGCCCGGTGCCCAGCAGATCCGTCTCGTTGACCAGCACCGGCAGCTTCCAGCCGTTCGCCTTGGCCTGTTCGTGCAGGTAGCGCACGTTCGCGGTACCCCAGCCCTGGTGCGTCCTGGTCATGTCGTGCGAGGTGCCGGTGAACGCGAACTGGTCGGCCCCGTTGATCAGCAGCGCCTTCGCGGTCGCGGCGTGCGGGCGGCTGGTGAAGACGTCGCGGCCCTTGCCGGGGCCGCCGTCGAACACGCCGTCGGCCCACATCTGGAACAGCAGGCCGGCGTTCCCGCAGGTGATCGGCGTCGCGCCGCTCGTGCCGCCGAACGACGTCGTGTACGAGGTGTCACTTCCGGACGACGTGGTGTCGATCCGGTCGTAGTAGTTCGACAGCTCCGGCTTGATCCGGCCGTCGGCGGCCGGGCCGATGCTCGCGCCGCCGTTCCACTTGTCGTCGGTGCGGCCCAGCGTGTTGTAGTGGTACTGCCCGCCGACCGAGAGCACGTTCTTCGACCAGGCCTGCGGCCGCGACTGCTGGCTCCCCGCGTTGCTCTGCGACTGGCAGATCAGCAGGTCGTGGTCGAAAACGATGCGGTCGAGCTCGGCCGAAACCGAGTTGTACGCCGTCGTCAGCCCACCGCCCCAGCTGTTGCTCTGGAACACCGCGCGGTACTTGCCGTTCGCGTCGACCAGTTCCTTGGTGTGGGCGTAGCGGTCCGGCTTGTTGTAGGTGGCGAAGATGCCCTGGGCCTCGGGCAGCAGGCCACGCTGCGGCGCGCTCACGCCGGAGGCGAAGATCTGGCCGTACGTCGAGGTGCCGTGGCTGGTGTCGGTCGAGTTCGTGCCGTGCAGCACGGTCGGCCGTGCCTTGAACTCCTGGTGGGTGGCGCGCAGACCGCCGTCCATCACCTCGCCGCGCACCCCCTGACCGCGGTAGCCGCCGACGCTCTCGATGTAGTTCGCGCCGCTGCTTTCCCGCGCGTTCGCCATGTCGGTCCCTGGCGCGGTGATCGCGCCGACCGCGAGCACCTCGGCACCCTGCGCCACGGTGGCGGCCTGGCCGGAGCCGAGCTTCGCGACGAGGTGCTGCCCGCTCTGCGAGATCGCCTCGATGCCGCCGCCGAGCCGCAGGATCCGCTCGGCGACCGCGCGCTGGTCCCGCGGGTCGGTTTCGACCAGCGTCACCAGATAGCTGCCCGTCCCGGCCAGCGAGATCTCCACCTTGTCGTCCGGCCGGTATTCGCCGAGCCAGCGGACGAAATTCAATTTCGCGACCGATTCACGGTTCTCCGGCTTCAGCCGGACCACGTAGGCGAAATCGGGAATGTAGGTCCCGATTCGCACGCCGAGCGACCGCAGTCGCTCGCGCTGTGTGTCGGTCAGTGAACCACGGACCTGGAGCAGGTAGGCGCCCTTCCAGTCCTGGCTCGCGGCCGTCCGCTCGCTGAGCGGATCGAAGGTCCTGCTGGCCAGACGGATGAATTGCGGATCTTCGCCGGACGGGGCGGCGACGGCCACCCCGCTCGTCAGGAGGAGCGCGCCGACCAGGGGCGCGAGAAAGCGGACAGACTTCGGCCGTGGCATGAAATACCTCCGGGGACTCTGCAGGGGGGAGAGGTCTTTCGAAGGTACCGGCCGAAAAGCGTGATGATCAGCCCCTGAACGGCCCAGCCGTTTTCCGGTGTTGCGGGAAATGGAGCATTAACGGTTAAAAAGTCGATTCAGCGGGCGGCGGGGATTTCGTCGATCGTCCCGATGAACCGCGTCAGCCGCGTGCATTCCTCTTCATCGAGGCGCCGGGTGCTGCCCTCGGGCAGGGTGCACGCGACCCAGATGGTGCGGCAGCGCGCGTAGATCGCACCCTCGTCACGCAGCCTGCTGTTCACCACGACGTCACAGGTCCCGATCCGGCCGACCATCCGGTCTCCACCTCGACCGGATGGTCGCGGAACGTCAGCCGCCGCACGTAGCTGACGTTGTGCTTCGCGATCAGATAGGTCGGTCCTTCCGTTTGGAAGACCCGTTCGCGCAGCGGGTCGAGCATCGCGACCTGCGCTTCCACGAAATGGATCTTCAACGATCGCGCGGTGATCCGGCCGCGCGGCGCAACGGACATCGGCCCGGGTTCACTCCACCAGGGTTTCGGAAAGCTCGCGGATCGCGGCGGTCTCGGCGGTGTGGATGTCCCGGATCAGCGTGCCCATCCTGGAGAAGAGGTCACCGACCTCGACGTCGGTGAACGGCATCTCGTCGTTGTAGTGCGCGCGCAGCTTCCACATCTCCTCGCCCGCCGCCGCGGCCGCCTCCTGCCCCGCGTCGCCCTCGCGGACGCCCGCGGACACCGCGCTGACCAGCCCCCGCACCCAGGCGAACTCCGCTGTCGACGCCGGAACGGCGGCTTCGGCCAGTTCGGCCCAGCGTTCCCCGATCTCTCGCCAGGTGGACGCCAGCTCGGCCAGCTCGGGCAGTTCGAGCAGGCCGGAGGCCTCGGTGAGCGCGTCGGCGAACAGCCCGCGCAGGTGCCCGCCCTCCGCCCCGGCCGGGGTGATGCTTTCCCAGACGTTGAGGAGCGCCCCGACGAGCCCGCGCCGCTCGCCGAACGCGCGCGGCCACCCCTTGGGATCGCGGTCGTCGGTCATCGCCTTCGCCCAACGTCCCCAGGCGGGCAGCGAGAACGACTTCGACGGCGCCGAGAGGTTCCGCGCGCAGTCCGTCAGCCCGCCGCGGACGGCCGCGCGCCAGTCGGCGACCTCACCGGGCCGGGGCGTCGCGAGCAGGTTCTTGTACGAGCCGACCCGGGCGCGTGCGGAGTCGAACGTCTTCCGGTCGACCGTCAGCGGGGCGAGGTTCCGGTCGTCGACGAGCACCCGGCCGTCCTCTTCGCCGTACGCGACGACGAGATGCCCGCCACCGCCGGACATCTCCGGCGGCAGGTGCCAGTAACCGAGCGACTCACGGTCGGGGAGGACGATCACCGGCCTCCCCGCCTCGAGGTCGGCGGTGAGCCGTTTCGCGGCGGCGCGTTTGCCGCCGGTGGTGTGGATGTCCACGCCGAGCCCGAGTCGGTCCATTGTGGACTTGAGCCAGTCGTGCGGATATTGCCAGCGCGCACGGAAACCGAACACGATGGTCGACATCGACTCGTGCGCGAAGTCCCACAGGATGTAACCCGCGCCGATCCCGCCGGACACGGCGAAGATCAGCGCCTCGCTGGGCGCCGTCCCGTCCGGCCCTTCGACACCGTGGTGTGCCAGTACGGCGGCCACGGCCGACACGTCCGGTTGCAGTCCGCCACGCAATTCGTACTCGCTCACCCCGCCATCATGCCCGTGGATGGCGGGGCGGGCGAGTGCCGTCAGAGCTTTTCCGCGACCGGGATGTACCCGGAGTTACTCCACGTGAGAACTCAGAAGTCCCTGATCAAGGAAACCCTGCCGCGCAAGGGATCCGTCACGTACACCGTTTTGGTGCGCTGGTCGATCGCGACCGCGCCGGGGTTCACGCCCAGTGACAGATCACCGGTGAGCAGGTTCGTCACGCCGTCGATCCGGGCGACGCCGTTGGGGCCGCCGTTGGCGTACACGGTGTTAGTGCCCTGGTGGACCGCGACCGCCGACGATTCCGAGCGCAGGAGCACGGTCGCTTTCTCCTTGCGCGCGCCCGGGTCCACAACGGACAGATGATGGATCGCCGAATTCGCGACGAACACCGTTCCGCTCCCGCGGTGCACGGTGATCCCGGTCGGTGACTTGCCGACCGGGATCCCGCCGGTGAACCGCTCGGCGCCGAGATCGAAGATTTCGAGGGAGTCCGTGCGCGTGCTGGTGGCGTAGGCGAGTTTGCGGCCGCCGTCCACCGCGATCGAGGACAGCCCGGGCGTGGGCCCGGGGACCAGTTTCAGCAGGCGGCAGCCGACGCCGTCGAGGACGGCGAGCGTCCCGGTGAGGTCGCTGACCGCGTAGATGCGGTTCGCCTGCTCGTCGACGTCGACCCTGGACGCGCCGGGGCCGGCGGGGATGACGCTGACGACGTCGTTGCTCATCCCGTCGATGACGAGGACGGTCCCGGCGGGCGGGTTCGTGACGAAGATCCGGTTGGTCACGGTGTCCACGGCCAGGCCGGCGGGCTCGCCGCCGACCGGGATCACCGCGCCGACGGTGCCGCTCCGCGAGTCGAGGACGACGACCGTGCCTGTCGACGGGTCCGAGAGGTAGGCGAAGCCGGTGACGGAATTCACCGCGACCGCCTCCGGGGTGCCCCCGACCTCGACGAGGAGGACCTTTTCGGCTCTGGCCGCCGGAGCGAAGGCGACCGCGGAAGCGCCGGCCGCGGCCAGCGTGAGCAGGGCTCGGCGGCTCAGTTCGGGTCCTCGCACAGGCGCCTCCCCATGATCGTTCCGGAACTTGACGATAACCCGCGGTTCGTCCGGGCGAAGGAACTTCGCATCCCCCGATCGCGTTGTTTCCGGTGGGTAACCTCCCTTTGCCCCCACCTCGGAGAAAGAAAGGAGCAGGACGCCGTGCACAAACACCAGAACGGGCTGAAGACCGTCGTCCTGCTCGGCGCGCTGTCCGCGCTCATCGTCGGGATCAGCGGTTTCTTCGGACGAGGCGCGCTGGTCATCGGCCTGGTGGTGGCGCTGGCGGTCAACGCCTACGCGTACTTCAACTCCGACAACCTGGCGCTGCGGGCGATGCGCGCCCGGGCGGTTTCCGAGGCCGAGCAGCCGGCGATGTACCGGATCGTGCGGGAATTGGCGACCACGGCGCGTCAGCCGATGCCGAGGCTCTACATCAGCCCCACTCAGGCGCCGAACGCCTTCGCCACCGGCCGCAGCCCCCGGCACGCGGCGGTGTGCTGCACGACCGGCATCCTCGACCTGCTCGACGAGCGCGAACTGCGGGCCGTGCTCGGGCACGAACTGTCGCATGTCTACAACCGCGACATCCTCATTTCGTGTGTCGCGGGCGCGCTGGCGAGCGTGATCAGCGTGATCGCCAACATCGCGATGTTCGCGAGCATCTTCGGCGGCAACGACCGTGAGGACGGCGACAGCCCGCTGGTCGCGCTGCTCCTGGTGCTGATCGGGCCGATCGCGGCCGCGATCGTGAAACTCGGGGTGAGCCGGTCGAGGGAGTACCAGGCCGACGCGTCGGGCGCGGAGCTCACCGGTGACCCGCTCGGCCTGGCGTCGGCGCTGCGGAAACTCGACCGGGGGACCCGTGCGGCGCCGCTCGTGCCGGAGCCGAAGCTGGTCTCGCAGTCGCACCTCATGATCGCGAACCCGTTCAAGCCGGGCGAGGGCCTCTCGAAGCTCTTCTCGACCCACCCGCCCATGGACGAACGCATCCGGCGCCTGGAAGAAATGGCCCGCCACCCCCGCATCTAGAGGACGAATTGCGGGGAGGGTGTCCCACCTCGTGGGAGGGGGAATCGAGGGGTGGGTGCGGGAGTTCCCCGGGCATGGGTTCCGCACAGCAGTTGCACCTCGGGGTCGCGCTCGACGGGGCCGGGCAGCATCCGGCCGCCTGGCGGGTTTCCGGCGTCCGCCCGGCAGCCTTGTTCACCGCCGCCCACTACCTAGCCCACGCGAAGCTCGCCGAAGCGGCTTCGCTCGACTTCGTCACCCTCGACGACACTCTCGCGCTCCAACCAGGAGGCGAAGAGGTCGTCCGAGGCAGGCTCGACGCGTTGTTGACCTTCGCCGCGATAGCCCCCGTGACCAGCGGAATCGGCCTCGTCCCGACGGTCACCACCACGCACACCGAGCCGTTCCACCTCTCGACGGCCGTCGCTTCGCTCGACTTCGCGAGCCGTGGCCGCGCCGGCGTTCTCGCGGTGCCTTCGCGCACCGAAGCCGAGGTCACGCACTTCGGCAGGCGCACGCTGCCGTCCGAGGTGGACGCCGAAGCGGAGAACGCCGAGGTCGTCGACGTCATCGCCCGGCTCTGGGACAGCTGGGAGGACGGCGCGATCATCCGCGACGAGTCGACAGGCCGCTTCATCGATCGCGAGAAGCTGCACTACGTCGACTTCGAAGGCCGCTTCTTCAGCGTCAAGGGACCTTCGATCACGCCGCGCCCGCCGCAAGGCCACCCCGTCGTCGCGGTGTACGGCGATTCGCCGTACGCGCACGGCGCCGAGGTCGTCCTGATCGACGAGGTCCGGGACGCCCGCGTGCGCTTCCCGGCCGCCAAACTCCTGGCGGGCCTGTCGATCGTGCTCGCCGAGACCGAGCAGGCGGCCATCGGCCGCCGTCGCGCGCTGGAGGCGTACGCCCCCTTCCCGACCGGCGGGCTCAGCTTCACCGGCACCCCGGCCGACCTCGCCGCCGAATTGCCCCGCCTCGCCGCCGCGAGCGGTCTCGACGGCTTCCACATCAGGCCCGCCGTCCTGCCCGACGATCTGGCGCTCTTCACCGCCGAGACCGTCCCCGCGCTCCAGGCGGCGGGCGTGTTCCGGCAGGCCTACACCGGCACCACCCTGCGCGACCATCTCGGCCTCGGGGTCGCAGCCAACCAGTACGCGGAGGCGTGACAGATGCCCAAGCAGGTCAAACTCGCCGCCCATTTCCCCGGCGTCAACAACACGACCGTGTGGAGCGACCCGCGTTCGGGTAGCCAAATCGACTTTTCGTCCTTCGAGCATCTCGCGCGCACCGCCGAGCGGGGCAAGTTCGACTTCCTGTTCCTCGCCGAAGGGCTGCGCCTGCGCGAGCACGCGGGCGAGATCCTCGACTCCGACGTCGTCGGGCGGCCGAACACCACCACCGTCCTGGCCGCGCTCTCCGCGGTCACCACCCGCCTCGGCCTCGCCGGAACACTGTCCTCGACCTTCAACGAGCCTTACGAGGTCGCGCGGCAGGTCGCGAGCATCGACCACCTCTCCGGCGGTCGCGCCGCGTGGAACGTCGTCACCTCACCGGACGCGTGGACGGGGCAGAACTTCCGGCGCGGCGGCTTCCTGAAACGCGAGGACCGCTACCGCCGCGCCGAGGAATTCCTCGCCACAGTCCGGGAACTCTGGGACAGCTGGGCGCCCGACGCGCTGGTGGGGGACAAGGAGAACGGCGTCTTCGCCCGCGGCATCGACCGCTTCGTCCACAGTGGACCGCAGTTCGACATCCGCGGCGAGTTCACCGTCCCGAGGACGCCGCAAGGACAGCCGATCGTCATCCAGGCCGGGGATTCCGACGAGGGCAGGGAGTTCGCGGCCAAGACCGCCGACGTCATCTTCAGCCGCCACGGTTCGCTGGAAAGCGGCAAGGAGTTCTTCGCCGACGTCAAACGGCGGCTGCCCGCCCACGGCCGCGAGCCCGGCGAGCTGCTGATCATGCCCGCCGCGACGTTCGTCCTCGGCGACACCGAGGAGGACGCGCACGAGTACGCACGCGAGATCCGCTATCAGCAGGTGCGTCCCGCCACCGCGATCCAGTTCCTCGAACAGGTCTGGAGCCGCGACCTCTCCGCCTACGACGCCGACGGCCCGCTACCCGAGGTCGACCCGGATCCCGACGCCGAACCGCTGACCTGGGGCCGCGTCCGGCACGAGAAGGATCCGCTGGCCGTGGCCGCGAAATGGCGGGCGATCGCGGAGGAGAAGAAGCTTTCGATCCGCGAACTGGTCATCGAGGTGACCGCGCGCCAGCAGTTCGTCGGCACCGCCCGTCAGGTCGCGGACTCGGTGAACGAGTACGTCCAGAGTGACGCCGCCGACGGCTTCGTGCTGGTGCCGCATCTGACCCCGGGCGGGCTGGACGCGTTCGTCGACGACGTCGTTCCCCACCTGCAGGAGCTGGGTGTCTTCCGGACGGATTACACCGGCGACACCCTGCGGGAGCACTTGTTCAGCCGGTAGCGCCCTGGGTGCGCGCGACGTTCATCAGGTATTCGCCGTAGCCGGACTTCGCCAGCTTCGCGCCGAGCGCGAAGCACTGGTCCGCGTCGATGAAGCCCATTCGCAGCGCGACCTCTTCGAGACAGGCGATCCGGACGCCCGTCCGGTGTTCGAGGACCTGCACGAACTGGCCCGCTTCGAGCAGCGAGTCGTGCGTGCCGGTGTCGAGCCAGGCGAACCCGCGGCCGAGGTCCACCAGGGTCGCGCGGTCCTGCCGCAGGTAGGCGAGGTTGACGTCCGTGATCTCGAGCTCGCCACGAGGCGAGGGCTTGAGGTCACGGGCGATCTCGACGACCTGGTTGTCGTAGAAGTACAGGCCGGTGATGGCCTTGTTCGACTTCGGCTTCTCGGGCTTCTCCTCGATGGAGAGGAGCTTGCCGTCGGCGCCGATCTCGCCGACGCCGTAGCGCTGCGGATCCTTGACCGGGTAGCCGAACAGCACGCAGCCGTCGAGCGCGGTCACGGCGGCCTGCAACCGGCTGGAGAACCCCTGGCCGTAGAAGATGTTGTCGCCGAGCACGAGCGCGACGTCGTCATCGCCGATGAAGTCCGCGCCGATGACGAACGCCTCGGCCAGTCCGTTGGGGGCGGCCTGCTCGGCGTAGGTGAAGCTGAGCCCGAACTGGCTGCCGTCGCCGAGCAGCCTGCGGAAGTGCGGCAGGTCGACGGGGGTCGAGATGATCAGGATTTCGCGGATCCCGGCGAACATCAGCACCGAGATCGGGTAGTAAATCATCGGTTTGTCGTAGACCGGCAGCAGCTGTTTCGAGACCGCCTGGGTGATGGGATGCAGCCGCGTCCCACTGCCCCCGGCCAGCACGATGCCCTTCATCCTCAGCCCCCGCTTCGTAGCCGTTCGCTCGACGGCTCACACTACCGGGTGGATCAGAACGCGGGGCCCTTCGCGAAATACGCCTTGCAGCCCAGGTTGTACTCGGTGGAGATCTGCAGCACGTTCTTGCCGCCGTCGACCGGCAGCAGGGTCGAGCTGTAGTTGGGGCAGAAGTTGTTGTGGATGCCGGTGATGTGCACGGGAGCGGGCAGCTCGTACCAGTTCCCGGCGCCGAAGTTGTCGTTCGCCAGCAGGACCTGGCCGTTCTTGGGCTGCGGGTCCCCGGCGGCGTTGGTGTAGATCTGCCCGACCATCACCAGCCGCACGCCGGTCGGGCCGCCGGGGAACAGCGTGATCGTCTGGGCGTGCTGGAAGTAGTTGCCGCTCGCGGTGGTGACGCGGGTGCCGGGATCGAGAGGATCGCCCCAGTTGGCGCCGTCGGAGGAGATCTTGAAGTACGGGTCGCAGTAGCGGTTGCCGTAGTTGCAGATCTCGTAGGCCAGGTAGTACCGGCCGTCGGGGAGCCTGCGGATGATCGGCATCCCCGGCCGCACCCGGTGGGGCGGGATGGCCATCGTGCGCTGCTTGGTGCCCCAGTGCACCCCGTCCGTGGAGGCGACCCGGTTCATCACCTGCGCGAACTGCGGCGCCTCGGTCTCGTCGGCGTAGTGCAGCCACAGCGTGCCGCCCGCGTCGACGACGAACTCCGGCTCCCAGATGCCGTCGTGGTTGTGGGAGCGGGCGGCCTCGGACAGGAAGGACCAGCTGCGTCCCGCGTCCCGGCTGTACCAGATCTTGATGCCGATCCGCCGCTGCGGACCGGCGTCCTGACGGTAACTCGCGGCCCACAGCAGGGTGCCCGCGCGAAGCCTGCCGACCCGCTGCGGCAGCTCGTACAGCGTTCCGCAGCACATGCCGTAGCGGCCGTCGCGGTCGCGGACCTCGCCGATCTTGTGGAAGCTCTGCCCCTCGTCGGTGCTTTCCATGATCGGGGTGAACTTGCCGCTGCCGTCTTCGCTGGTCAGCGACGCGAGGATGCGGCCGCGGCCGATCGCGGAATGCTCCAGGCGGATCAGCCGTGCGTACGAGCCGTAGCCGGGCACGAGCTGTTGCCGTTCCGCGGCCTGCGCGGAGGTGAACAGCGACGCGATCACGGTGAGTGACAGCGCTAGGGCGAGTGCGGAGCTGAAACGGCGCTTCATCGGAACCTTCCTTGAACGCGATCGCCGGATTACAACACGGGCATTTGTCCATTTCGGACTCCAGAGAAGGCGTTGCGGAAGAAACCCACGCCCGAGTGGCGTGAATCGCTCGGCCGGGTGGCCCGGTAACGCTGGGCTATCGGCCCGCGAAGATCCCAGGAGTGACCATCTAGGGGGACGTACGTGATCAGGCGCTTGTGCGCGGCCGCGAGTGCCGTGCTGCTGACCGCGGGCCTGCTGGCCTGCTCGCCGCCGAACACGGGCCGCGTCGTCCCGCGGGCCGCGGCGGACGGCCTGCGCTCACCTTCGGCGACTCCCACACCGCCGCCGACGTCCACCACCACCCCGCCACCCGGCCCCCAGCCGGTGGAGAAGCATTCGGGCAAGGGGAACGCGTCGGTCCCCACGACCTGGCCGATGCGCCTCGGCTTCGTGACCTTCGACTGTCCGAAGTGTTCCGGGCACGTCGCGGTCAACACCGAGCACGAGCTGATCGTCAACGACGCCGGGCCCTACAAGGGCACGCAGTGGATCAACGACATGCCCGGCTACCAGGCGAAGACGTTCACCATCAAGGCCAACGCCGCCTGGACGCTGACCATCACCGACGAAAGCGGCCTGCCCGTGCTGGAGCCGGGCAAGGCCCTCTCGGGCAAGCGCGACGTGGTCTTCTTCGTGCCCGAGGCCGTCTCGTCGGTCGCCGTCACCACCAAGGGCAACGGCAACACCGCGGTGTGGGTGCACGGCGGCGACTACTCGGATCTCCCCGTGAACCAGCTCGGCGACTACAAGGGCAGCGTGCCCGTGCCCGGCCCCGCGTACGTCTCGCTCGAAGGCGACGGGACCTGGACGGTCACCGCGTCTTAGGTATGACGAAGGCCACCTTCGGTGCTCCCGAAGGTGGCCTTGTCGGTGCCGCTGTCAGCGGTAGTTCGTGAACTGCAGCGCGATCTCGAAGTCCTTGCCCTTGAGCAAGGCGATCACGTCCTGCAGCTGGTCCTTCTTCTTGCCGGACACCCGCAGCTGGTCGCCCTGGATCTGCGCCTGGACGCCCTTGGGACCTTCGTCGCGGATGAACTTGGCGATCTGCTTCGCCTTGTCCGACGCGATCCCCTGCAGGATCTTGCCGCCGATCTTGTAGATCTTGCCGGACAACGCCGGCTCGTCCGCCTCGAAGGCCTTCAGGGAGATGCCGCGCTTGATCAGCTTCTCCTTGAACACCTCGACCGCCGCCAGCGCCCGCTCTTCGGTCTCCGACTCGATCGCGATCGCCTCCTCGCCGGACCAGTCGATCTTGGTCCCGGTACCCCGGAAGTCGAACCGTGTACCGAGTTCCTTGCTGGCCTGGTTGAGGGCGTTGTCCACCTCCTGGCGATCGACCTTGCTCACCACGTCGAAAGAGGGATCCGCCACGTGTTCTCACACCTCGTACTCGCTTGTCAGGAGCTTCCACCCTAGCCCTGCGGAACCCGGTTGACCGGCCCGCCACGGCATTGGGTATTCTTTCGTCTCGACCGGGCTTGCCCGGCCACGGCGAGTTGCCCGAGCGGCCAAAGGGATCTGACTGTAAATCAGACGGCTACGCCTTCGGGGGTTCGAATCCCTCACTCGCCACACCAGCAAGATCGGCCCCCTGACCTGGGAAACCAGGACTGGGGGCCGATCTTGTTATGTGCAGTTGTGTGCAGCCGTAGGCAGCGTTTGACGGCTAGCCGCCCCTAATGTGCCCCTACGTTCTGAGTGCCTCACCAGCCATCCAGCGCCTTCGTCACCCGGTCCCGGGCTGCCTGCTCCCCGCCGTCTAGGCACTTCGCGTAGACCCTCAGCAGCACCGAGAGGCTGTGTCCTGCCCACTTGGCCACGCGGGTAGCTTCTACGCCGCCATTGAGCCACGTGGACACCCCAGCGTGGCGTAAGTCGTACGGCCGCTTAGCAAGGGGACCAGCGGCCACCTCAGCGGTGAATACGCGCTCCCGCGCTGCAGCCCACACCTTCCCGTAGACAGTGCTGCCGACCCGCCCACCGTCCCGGGCCCCGCGGAACAGACGCCCATCCGAGGCGGTACCGAATTCCGTCAGGTGTTTGTGCAGCAGCTCGGTGAGCGCAGGCGGGCATGGGACCGTCCGCCCCGTGTCTGCCTCGCGGTGCTTGAGCGGACCTTCCTCGTTTGCTGTGCCGGAATCCGTCCACTCCGATCCGACCTCCGGTCGCGCTTTCTCCAAGTGGATGTCACCCCAACCCTTCTCCGGAATCGACAGGTTTTGCTTCTTCAGGTTGGTCACCTCCTCCGGGCGCAGCGCGGCGTAGTACATAAGCCCGAAGAACGCCACCAGCGGCGGACCCGGTTTGCCGACCGTGCCGACCGCTTCCAAGAGCATCCGGCCCTGAATCGTGTTCGCGACGGACTTTGGATCGACCTCGTGCAGCACGAAATTGCGTTTCTTGGTCTTCACCTCTTCCAGCGGGTTCGTGTCGAGAAGCTTCTTTTCGATTGCGTAGTCGATGGCGTTTCCGAGCGTCACTCGCCGCAGTCTGACCGTATTTGCTGCCGCGCGTTCGCCGTCTAACTTCAGGTCCAGGACGCGCAGTAATGACCGCAGTATTTCGGGGTTGGCGAGGTCAGACACGTTCCGGCTAGCCTTGCTGGCAGCGGATATAGCGTGCCGAATTTCCGGGGTGAGATCGCTATCTCGCGCCTTAGAGTTGAATGCGGTTTTGAGTGCCTTCCGGAGAAGCTTCGATTCAGGCAGAGATGTCCCTTTCAGCATCGGCACGGTGATGGTCATCAACGACTCTGCGAGCGATTTCCGGTACTTTGGCGACGAATCCGGCCACTTCATGTCCGCGTAGGAGCACGCGAAGTCAAACCACGTCTGTGTCGTCGTCTTGCGGGCTAGCGATACAGGAAGGCCAGATTCGGCGTCGAACGCTTCACCCTCACGCGCAGCGGTCACCAGCTTGGAGCGGAAGCTTTCAGCCAGAGGGAACGTGGCGAAGTAAGGTCCAAACTTCTTGCCGTCGACAAGCCAGCGAACTCGATACGTGGTCTTACTCTTGCCCTTGTACTCTTCGATTTTCCAGATCTTGACGTTGTGCGTTGTTGGCATCAGGCGGCCTCCTCGCATGTGTCCAGCCAGTTGTCGACGTCAATGCGGCGGATGCGGATTTCGCCGTTTGGGAGCTTGATGCATGGCGGCGCTTTCCTGGTCTTGCGCCATTCGTAGAAGGTGCGGCGCGAGATAGTCATTTCGTCGCAGAACTCGGCGACAGTGATGTGCTTGCGTGGCGTGGCCATGATGTCCCTTTGCGTCGTGCGGCTGGGCGAGTGCGCTGGCGAACATGTGGCGCGGGTCCTTTCGGCTCGGTGACACCTGGGTGACACCCCAAAGGGGTGTCACCCAGGTGTCACTCACGTTTGTGCAGGTGAGGGGCTCGGAGTGACAGAGGTGACGGGTGTGACAGGGAACGGGGTTTCCCTGCTGTCCCCTTCCGCGGGAGTGACAGGTGTGCGGGGGTGTCACTCCGTTGTCACTCCCGTTTTGCCAGGTCAGCGCCTTGGAGTGACACGGGTGACAGTGGTGACAGACAGGGGTGTCTCTGCTGTCACTCGCCAACGACGCTGTAGGTGCCGTCGTTGGCGACGTGCAGCTGGCCTTTTTCGGCCATGCGTTTGCAGGTTTGGCGGGCGGTGTTGGGGACCAGGCCGAGCGCTTCGGCGATCCGTGCGGGTTTGAGTGGCCCGTGCTTGTCCAGCAGGCGCAGGATGTCCGCGCGGCCGTCGCTCACCAGATGTTGGCTCGCGGGGCCGTCGAGTTTGGTCCAGGCCCCGGAGGTGGCGTCGAAGGTCATGGCGTAGTCGGCTTCTTCGACGTCGCGGCCGGTGACGTGCAGGACGCCGTCTGCTTGTCCGCGTCCGCGTTCGAGTACGAGGATTGCGTCCATGGCTCCGGTGAGGCCGTTGGTGCCGGACACGGTGGATTGGAAGTCATCGGCGCCCTGTTTGCGGACGTGGTGGATGAGCAGGAACGGCACGCCGTAGTGGTCGGCGAGGGTTTTGAACCGGGCGGCGGCGGCGTAGTCGGAGGTGTAGGCGGACCCGCCGGTGGTGTCGTTGCCGCGCATTTTCTCGAAGGTGTCGATGATGACCAGCCGCGCTCCGGGGTTTTCCTCCAGCCAGTCGATGAGTACGGCGTCACCGCCCGCGGTCATGGTCGGGCAGGAGGTTTCCAGGGTGAGCAGGGGTGCGGCGCGGCCACCGGCGGCGATCATCTGCTTGCGGCGGCGCTGCAACCGGCGGCCGGTGTCTTCTAGCGCGCAGTAGAGGACCGGGCCGCGTTCGACGTCGATGGCGTTGAGGGCGGGGTCGCCGTTGGCGATCGCGGCACCGATGCCGAGACTCATCCATGACTTGCCCAGTTTGGGCGCGCCTGCCAGCACGTTGATTCCCTCGCACAGCAGGCCGGGGACGGCCCATTTCGGTTCGGGGAAGTGCTCGGTCATCAGTTCCGCGTCGGTCCAGCGGGTGCGGCGGGCGGGCGGTGTGTGCACAGCGGCCAACGGGCGGGCGGCAGTCATGGACGAGGCTCCTAGCGTCGGGTGCTCAGGCGATCCGGCGGGGACGGTTCGCCCCGGCCCGGAGGCCGGAGGTGATCGTGTTGTCGGCCTCGCGGGCGGTGAATGCGCGGATGCCGATGTGCCGTCCGGCGGCGGTCATCAGCGCTGCCCGCACCTCGTCGGCACCGAGCGCGCCCCCGGCGACGAGTTGCCCGAGTGCGATCGCGGCGGCGTAGAGGGTGGCGTTGCGGTTGTCGGTGGCGTCGGCGACTTTCCCGGCTTCGGCGATGATCGCGGCGTTGAGGTACCGGGATCGGCGGCTGAGTGCCGGCCGAATCGGCACCGCGGGCGCGGCGGGCGGTTCGGCGGGGGCCAGGCGTTGGACAAGCCAGTCGGGCAGGGGCGCGACCGGCTGGTCGTGCAGGTATTCATAGCGGCCTTGCGGGGTGGTGCTGCCGGGCGCCACGACGTAGGCGCCCCAGGCGCGGGTGTCGATCTTCCAGCCGAGACCGTTGCCCTTGTCGCCTTCGGTCTTGCGCAGCACCACACCCGCCGGGACGGTGTAGTACAGGTGCAGTCCCCCGGAGGGGGTCCGGACGGTCAGGGTGTCGCCGGGCATCGGCTGCCCGGCTTCGGCCGCGATCGCGGCGAGCACGTCCTCACCGCTGTTCGCGCTGAGGTCGGCCCACCGGTCCGGCACGGTCTCACCGGGCTTGAGCCGGTCGAGGTCGACCACGCACAGCCCGGCCGGGCCGGTGGCCAACCCGACGTTGTAGTCCGCGTGGGTCCAGGCGGCCTGGATCTTCTCGGTGTCGCGGGTGGCGCGGGCCTCCCACTTGACATGCCCGCCTGTGCATCGACCGGTGCCGGGACAGTCGGATTCGTTGTGCCCGGCGGGTGTTTTCCGGCCCGGCCGGAGCGGGAAGACCGGCCAGCCGCGGGCGGCGGCGTCCAGCGCAGCCGCCCGCAGGGAGTTGTCCGGGGTGCCCAGCAGGGTGCTCATCGGGTCTCCTGGGCGGTGAGCACGGTCAGGGCGTCGGTGAGGATGTCGGTGTGGTCGTGGGGGTTCATCGGTTGCCTTCCCTGGTGATGTTTGCGTGGTGTCGTGCGGGCTAGTGGTCGCGGCGCAGGTCGATCCCGATCTGGCGGTCGACGACGTCGTCACCGGAGGCGACGTTGCGGGTGGTCCGTGTCGGGTTGCGGGGGACCTTCGGCGAGCGGGTGGCAGCGGTGTCGCGTCCTTCCGCCCGTGCCTGCCCGGTTGCCCGCGGTGTCCGCGTCGTGGCGCCCGGGGTGCTCTGGCCGCGTGCGGGCGGCGGGCTGGTCGTCACGTCGTGCTGGGAGCCGACCGTGGCGCCGGGGGCGGCGTGGTTGACGTTGGTGACGGTGGTCGGTGCGGGTGGGGTGGTGTCGCGGGTGCGGGTGACGCGGATGACCCCGGCTCGTTCGTTCTTGACGGTGAGTGCGGTGAGCCGGTCACCGAGGGCCAGGAGGCGGGCGGCGGTGCTGCTGGCCCGGCGGGCGGCGGTGTCGGTGTCGGCGGCGCGGCTGATCTGCTCGTCGGTGATGGCCGTCGCCGCGCGGGCGATGTCGTTGAGCGCGGCCCGGTCGGTCCCGGACAGCAGCGCGGCGGCCTGGTTGAGCGCGGCGGCGTTGCGGATGATCTCGTCGCGCCACTGGCGGTGGTGGTGGTTCCAGTCCCGGATCTGGGCGCGTTGCCCGCTCGCCTGGGCGTTCTGCCACCACGCGGCGAGTTCCCGGGTCGACATCGACGGTGCCGCCGCGGGCGGTGTGGTCCGGGTGCGCGGCGCCTCCCGGCGGCGGGATGCCGGCGCTTTCCTCGGGGTCGGCGTGGGTGTGGGCGTGCTCTGGGAACGCTGCCGTAGCTCGGCGGCGCAGCGTTTCCGCCCGCAGATCCGGAGGGTGGTGTTGGTCTGGGTGCGTTCCCTGCACACCACGCACACCGCCCGCGTCGTGCGCGGGGTCGTCTTCTTCGCCGGGGTGGCTTTCTTCCCACCCGTGGTTTTCCGCGCGGTGGCGCGCTGGGGCGCGGCCTTGCGGGCGCTGGTCTTCTTGGCGGGCTTGGACTTCTTTTTGAAGAGACCGAACATGGTGGTGTCCTTCCAGCAGTGAGGTGGAGTGCGGTTCAGAGATGGACGCCGCGGTCGGCGAGCCAGGGCACGGGGTCGATGCGCTGGGCGCGTTGCCCGTGGGGCCAGACCTCGAAGTGCAGGTGCGGGCCGGTGGACTCGCCGCGGGCGCCGATGGTGGCGATCTGTTCCCCGGCGGCGACGTCGCTGCCTTTGGGCCGGTCGATGGTGTTCATGTGGCCGTAGACGGTGACGGTTTCGTCCGGGTGGCGGACCTGCATCCAGAGGCCGTAGCCGGTGGCGGGTCCGGCGACGATCACCGTGCCTGCCGTGACGGCCCGGATGGGGGTGCCGGGCTTGTTGGCGATGTCGATGCCGTAGTGGGCGGTGCCCCAGCGGGCCCCGAATCCGGAGGTGAGTTTCCCGTCGGCGGGCGCGACGTAGTCCCCGGCGGGGCTGGTGTTTCCGCGGGCGGCGATCACGGCCAGTGCCGCGACGATGAGCAGCAGGCAGCCGCACCCACTGGAATTCTTGCCTTTCCTGGCCATCGGGTAGTCCTTCCCAGCGAGCCACGGCGGTCACTGTGCGTGTTTTCGGGCAGGGTGGGGCGCCGCGTGAATGGGCGCGTGAATCGGTGTCGGGAGCGTGAATATTCACCAGTTCCGCTGGTGAGACCGTTCACGTGCCCTGATCAGCGGTGATGTGTGCGGAGTGACTGCAGTGAGCGGGGTGCCCGCCGCCGCGCACGCCCCGTCAGGGACGGGTTTCGCGCGGCGGCGGGCGCTCACTCACCGGTCGGACACGGTCCGTCCGGCGACCGCGTTCCGGATACTCTCCGTGGTCGCGGTGGGGACCCGTGACGGGAACGTCACGGGCACCCCGACCTCGTCGGAGGTGAGCCATCCGGCAAGGGTTTTGCCGTCCAGCCCGTGATACGGCGGGTAGGTGGGGTCGAGCTGGGCGAGCCACTTCGCGGCGTGGGCGAGGTTGACCTTGTCGCGGCCCTCGCACACCGACGCGAGGTCGGCGAGCCAGTCCCGTTCCACGACCGCCGGGGTCTCGAGGACTACGACGTGCCCGCCGCGCAGTTCCAGGCCGCGGGCGGCGATCGCGGCGAGGTCGCCGGTGGTGTTGTAGAAGGAGCGGACGATGCCGGGGGTGTCCATGAATCCCACGGTGACCAGGGTTCCGGTGTCGTTGAGCTGGTCTTTGGTCTTGGGTTTCAACCCGAGCGCGGAGACGCCGTTCTCGTGGGCCTTCTCCCCGAGGACGATGTTGTTGCGGGCCTTGTCCCCGATCGCGCCGCACGCCCGGTTGCTGGTGACGGCCATCAGGTCCCGCGGCAGGGACGCGTCCGAGGGGTTGGGGGTGACGAACACCAGGTTGATGCCGTATTTGCGGGCTGCGGAGTAGAACCTCACCATCTTGTTGACCACGGCCTTGCGGTCTTCGGGTTTGTCCTGGCGGAAGTAGCTCTGGCACTCGTCGATGACCACGATCCGCGGCCGCAACTTCGGTTCCTTCGCGGCGAGTTCCCTGGTCACGGCCCGTTCCCCGTGCTGGGCGAGCAACTTGCCGCGGGTGGAGAGGTCGGCGTGCAGAGTGTCGATGTGGTCCAGGCACGCTTGGACGTTGGCGGCGGTGTCGCCCTTGACGAACGTCGAGAGCACCGGTTCCAGCGGGTCGTAGTCGGCGTTCTCGGCGAACACGAACACGTCGATGTCGACCAGTGGGTCGAGCACCGCCCCGGCGAGCAGGGCGAGCACCAGCGTGGACTTGCCCGACCCCATCGCCCCGGAGAACACGAAGTTCCGTTCGAACACCGGGCACAGCACGACATCGGCGCGGGCGTTGATGCCGACCGGGAAACCCGACCAGTAATCGGTGGTGCCCTCGTGCAGCAACGGATACGCGGCGACGGGCTTGCGCAGCTCCCCGGGGTCGAGGCGGAACAGGTCCATCACGGTCGCGTCGTTGGTGTCCTCGTCGATGAACAACTCCACCGCCCGGCATCCGAGGTTGTGCGCGAGCAACTCCTTGGCCTGGTTGACTTTCGCCACCGACGCGCCCTGGGGCAGGCGCAGTTTCGCCGAGTAGCCCTTGCCGTCGACCATCGGGAACCGCACCCACGCGTTGTCGGAGTCACGGTTGGGCCAGCCCTGCTTGATGTGGTTGTTGAGGCTGGTCAGGCCGATGTTCGCGAGTGCCTGGACCAGTGTGGACTCGTTGAGTTCCTGGTAGTCGGTGCTCGTGGCGGTCTCGCGGCGCAGCTTCTCCGGGAGAACCTGTTCCCCGAGGCGGGTGCCGTCCTTCCACCGCCGGAAACACCACACCGTGGCCCCGGCCGCGGCGAGCACCCACCAGAACGTGACGAGCCAGCCGATGACGTCGCCGATGGCACTTAGGCCGGTGCCGATGCCATTGAGGACGTCGGTGACGCCCCACTGGCCGAACCAGCCACCGAACCCGTTGGCGATGCCCGCCACCAGCGACACCACCAGGGCGATGCCCAGCCCGGCGGCGACCTTCTTGGTGATCGACCAGGACAGCTCCGACCACTTGTCAAGGACGTCGACGACGGTGTGCCGGGATTCCTGGATCTGCCTGTTGAGCTCGGCGACCTGGGCAAGGTCGCCTTTCTCCAGCGCTTCCGCGCGGGCGGCCAGGGCGTGGGTCTGGCCACGTTCGGCCTTGCGGCGCTGCCGCGCGGACTCCGCGCCACGCAGGACGAACGTGCCGTGCCGGGCGAGGAATCGGCCGGCGTGCCCGACACCATGGCCGGTCACCCGGCCACCGACCCGCACGCCGGTGGCGGCGAGGTGCGCGACCACGGCGAGGTCGCGCCGGTACTGCTCGTGCCGCCATTGCTGCTGGGCGCGCTGGGAGGTCAGCAGCGCCCATTCCTCGTCGGTGACGATCTCGCCATCGATCGCGTCGTCGGCACCGGGCAGGTGGTGCACGGTCGCCAGGTCCGTGGGGTTGTGGTCGGTCGTGTTAGGTGTGGTCGGGTCGGTGGGCTTCACAGGGGTGGTCCTTCCGCGCGGGTGAAACGGGCGGGTGGTCCGGTCGGGCGGGCACCGATCTCGCATCAGGTGCCCACCCGACCGAGCGGGTGGTTACTTCGTGTCGCTGTTGAACTCGCGATGCAGTTGCCGGGCCCGGTCGACCTTGATTCGCAGGCCGGTGCGGATCGAGTTGATGACGGTCGGGTCGACCGTTCCGGCGGCGACCTTGTCGGCCAGTTCCGCCCGCAACTGCTCCATCGAGCGGCGTTTCGGATTCGGGATCGTCGGCCGGTCCGACCCCGACCGATGCAGGTCAGAGGGCCGGTCGAGCGTCCCGACCGGCCCCTGCCCGTCCGGCGGATCGGTCGGTTTGGGCGGGTCAGTCGGGGTGGCGGTGTCGGTCGGGACGGCTCCGTCGCGCAGCCACGCGGCGGCCTGCTCGGCGATCGATTCGCCGACCGGTTCGACCGGGGTGACGGGCAGGCCGGGGATCACGGCCGGTGCGAGCCGACCGCGTCGGAGCGTGAACCGGCCCGGGGTGAACACCAGCCGTGCGGTGCCGTCCGGGTCGATCTCGGTCACCGCCCGCGCCACCGCTGCCCGCCGGGCGGCGGCGACCTTCGCGTCGGCGGCCCGGGCGATCCGGGCCGACTCCCGGGCCGCGGCCCGGGAGTGCCGTTCGGCACGGGAGCGCCGCGGCGAGGCGGTGAGTAGCTGGTGGGCGGCGACGCCGAACACCGACACGATGGCCATCACCCCGGCCTTGCCGAGGTCGTGTTCCGGTCCGGTCAGCCCATGCACGGCGTTGAGCACCACCGCCGCGGCCGCCGAGAGCCAGATGCCCGCTTGCAACCACCCGACAGGCTTGTCCGGCGACGCCTTGCGCGACCGGCTGACCGCGATGGCGAAGCTCCACATGCCGAACTCGGACAGCAGCGGCAGCAGGTAGCCGGTGGCGGTGCCGTAGGTGTCGTGGCCGAACTTCGCCATCGCCGGAACCGCCATCACCGCCGACGCCACCGCGAGCGGGTAGATCAGCAGATCCACCACATGCGCGGTGCTCCACGCCCGGACCGCCGCCCAGCGGGCCGACCAGGCCGCGGCGCGCTTCTTCTTGGCCGCGTCACGGTGTTCCTGGGCCAGGGCCTCGTCTTTGCGGCGTTCGTCGCCGCGCGCGGACAGCGTCGCGACCGCGAGGTCGGTCCTGGCGGCGGCGTCGAGCCGGGCGGCCTCGGACCGGGCCAGCCGGTCGGCACGGTCGGCGTCGCGTCGTTCGCTGTAGCGGCTCATCCCTGCTCTCCCTTGTCTCGGTGGGTGGTGGCGCGGCGGTCGCGTCGCCGCTGGCGCTGTTCGAGCCGGTCATGCCGGGCCGCGGCGAAACTGCCGGCCGGGCGGGGCGGGCGACGGCGGCCCGGGCGCGGTACGGCGGACATGTCCGCCAGTTCCCGGCTCACTGCCCGGCCCCGTCCCGACGCCACGGGACGTCCGCCTCCGCGTTGGCGGGCATGTCCTGCACCGCGGCGACCGCGGCCGCGTGGTGTGTGGCCAGGGCGTGACGGGCGATGTCGGCCCGCACACGGTGTTCGCGGTACTCGTGCACCGCCCACCACGCGGCCACCGCCACCGACAGCAGGTCCAGCCAGGCGGTGGTGAACGCGCCCACCACCACCGGCACCGTGGTCCCGGACAGCTCGGCGACGTGCCCGACCGTCCAGCCGATCGCGGCGTCGAGCCGGGTCCGGTCCCCTCCCGGCTCCAGGGCCGGGATCGTGGACAGCGCAGACGGCGGGTGCGGGGAGGTGGTGGTCATCGTGACCGTGATGGGACCGGGGTCCTCAGGCATGACGGGGCTCCCTGTCGACGTGGTTGTCGTGGGCGAAAAAGTGGTTGATCGGCCCGGACGGCGGGCGGGTGGCCGCTGTGGTGGCGTAGGCGTTCGCGCGGCGCATCACCCCTTCCAGCACCCGTGCCACGACCACCAGCGGAATCCGGATCAGGTGCAGCAGCAGGAACAGCGCCACCGCGGTGGCGAACCGCAGCAGGGCGGCGGTACCGAACCGCTCCAGCACATCGAAGGCGGACATCAGGACCCGCCTTCGGCGTCCGCGGTGCCGCTGTCCTCGTCCGGTCGCCACGCGTCGGCGAACCGCCGATAAAGACGGGCCTGCTTCTCCAGCAGCTCGGCGACCCGGACGGCCTGATCGCACACCCCCGCGTCCCGGTCGTGACCGGCCACCGTGCGCAGCCGGTGGCCGAAATCGCTGACCGCGCAAGAGATCTCGCGGAGCACTTCGTTGGTGTAGGCGTCGCTCATGATCAGCACTCCTCCCCGGTGACTGTGTCGATGCCGGTCGTGTCGATGCCGCGACCGGGGCACCATGCGCGCAGCCACGCCGTGATCTGGTCGCGGGTGTCGTTCCAGGTCGTCGACGGGTCCGCGTCGAAAGCGCGGGTGACCTTCACGGCCATGTCCTGGCTGTCGAAGTTGAACGGGAACCGGGCGGTAACGCGGCCGTAGCTGACCGGGGACCACCGGGTGAAGTCGAACCGGACCGAACTGTCGCCGTCCGGCTCGACCATCGGGGCGATGCCGAGGTTGTTGCCCAGCGGCATGAACGGCAGTGGCAACTCGACCGTGACGCCGTTCCCGAAACCGAGCGTCAAGCTGATGAAACCGGTGTAGACGCCACCGGGAACCTGCTCGTTGTAGTGGCCGGTGAGCTTGATGTAGGACATGAGCTTTTCCTCCAGGAGACGATCCGGGGTGCGCGGTTCAGACAGCGATCGGGCAGATGAGGCGCTCACGGCTTGTCGCCGGGGTCTGCCGGGCACGGGTCACCCGCTTGCAGCCGGGTGAAGTCGGTGGCGGTGATCTCCACCGGGACCAGCTCGTCGTCGTCGGGAACGTGCGCGGGGTTGAACGCGTCGGACGGGGCGCAGAACGCGAGGTAGGTCGTCCTCGACGGCGCGGGGCCGTGTTCCTCGCTGGACAGGTGATCGATCAGCCATCGATTGGCGTTGGCCGTAGGTGTGGCCGACCGTGCCGGGACACTGGGGCTGTTACCGCCGGGGACGGCGCAAGCGGTGAGGAGGCTTACCGCGGTCACTCCGGCCAGCAGAACCGGGACCGGGCCGAGCTTGACGGTGGGCATGGAGATCCTTTCGCGGAAACACGGTGGTGTGGTTCAGGCGGCGACGGAACGAACGTCCGGTGTGGACAGTCCGAGATGACTGGTGGCGAGGGCGGCGTGTTCGGCCGCGGTGAGGGCCGGTGTGCCGATCAGGAAGTCGTGCAGGTAGCTGTCCGGGTCGAGTCCGGCGCTGTAGAGGCAGGCTTCGCAGGTGCGGTGCTCTTTGGGCAGCTCGGCCCATCCGAGGTCCCGGCATTCGCGGCAGGTGCGGCGGGCGGCCATCATCTTGTGATGCGCCGCCCACCGGGCGGGGGTCATCGGCCGGACCGGTTTCGCCTTCTCGATCAGATACAGATCGGCGAACACGAGCTTGCCCGCTGTGCGGCACCGGAAGTACAGGAACGCCACCGGGTCCTGCCCGCCGGGGCGTTTGCCCATCGCGCGCAGTTGCCGCCGGGTGGCCAGCACGGTGCGGTCGGCGATGCCGTAGGACAGCAGGGGTTTGCCATGCCAGTTCCCGCGGGTGAACTCGGTATCGCTCGACCAGGCGACCGTCGTCAGGACCCACGGGAACCGGCGGCTCACCGCGGCTCGCCAGTGCCGGCCGAACCGATGGCGAGCTTCGCCCACTCGCTGTCCCAGTCGACGTGACGGTGCTCGGTGCCCGGTTCGACCAGGTTGTCGATGCGCTCCAACACCTTCTCGACGTCGGCGCGTCCGAACACGATGTAGGCGTGCCCGGACGGGGAGAACAGCTCCACCCACACCGCGGCGTTGGCCTCGTCGGGAAACACCCGCACATCCCCGTCCCCGGCGAGCCGGTGAAGCCCCGCCGAGAGCAGATCCTTACTGAAGTGCCAACGGGTCCAATTTCGTGCGAGAGCGAACCGTCCGGGGGATCCGACGTCCATCGTGAGTGCCCACGGGTCAGCGGGGTCGTAGACGAGGTTCACCCGGACCGGGATGTCGGCGTTGACCCGGGCGGTGAGCGGGATGCCGAGCACGCGGGTGGCTACCATGGCAAATCCTTCCGTGACAGTGCCGCTGTCCTGCGTGGCGGCGGTGGTGGTGCGGGTAAAAGGGGCCCGGTCAGGCGGGGTGTCTTCTTGGCGGGAGTCGTTCCCGCCTGACCGGGGCGGGGTCAGCGGCTACCGGCCTTCGTGCCGGACGGGGCGGCGACCATCGCGCCGAACGCGATCAGGCCCATGACCACGGCGATGGTGTATTCGTGCAGGTTGATCGCGGCCATGGTCAGCGCGAGGAAGACGACAACGGCGGTCCAGCAGATGAAGCTCTTCATGACGGGTTTTCCTTTACTGGTAAGGGAAATTGGTTGGTGTGCTGCACTAGCGGTGGTGCGTTTTCTTCGGGTGGTGCTGGTGGAAAACCTGGTGAGGGCTCAGGCGGCGCGGCGGTAGGCCAGGGCTTGGGCCTGGACTTTCGCCACGTACCACCCGGCGTGGTTGTAGGCGTAGATCGCGCGGTAGGTGTCCCCGGTTTTCAGGCCGCTGTCACACAGGTAGTGCGCGGCGGCGGGGATCGCGTTCGCCGGGTCGTAGACGTTCGATCCGATGCCGGGATGCCGGGCCCGCACCCCGGCGAACGTCGGCCCCAAGAACTGCATCGGGCCTTTCGCCCCGGCGAAATTGGCGCCGGAACGGACCCCGGGGGCGTTGAGGCGGCCGTGGTCGGTCTCGACTTTCCCGATCGCGGCCAGCAGTGACCAGTCCAGCTTCGGGCAGGTATCGGCCGCGGCCCGGTAGTGCGTGAGGTAGGCGGCGGGGATGTCCGCGACCGGGCCGATTCCCTGGTCTGTCGCGTCGCTTTTCTGGTCGACCGCGAACGCGGCCACACCGATCAGCACCGCCGCGACCCCTAACTTGCCCAATGCGGACATAGCGGCTCCTTCACGTGCGCTCGTGGGGATAGGGGAAGGCCGGGGACAGGTGAAGCGGTGTCACCCCGTGGGCGGCGCGGTATGCCTCGGCCTCGCGGTGATCGCGGATCGATCCGGCCGTGTCGCGCAGGTACTGGGCGCCTTCGCTGGTGTCCTCGGGCGAGAGACTGTCGGCGAGCTCCAAGACCCCGTCCTCGTGCGCGGTCCTGACCTGCTGAGCAGCGGCCTCACGGTCCTTGCGGTTCATGACGACGTGTCCCTTCCAATGGGCGATCAGGCTGGTAGAGCAGGGAAAACTAGGCGGCGGCGAGTGTGGCGGCCGGTCGGTGGCACAGGTCGGTGACGTAGGCGATGAACCAGCGCTGCGCCACCGGGTGACCGGCCAAATCAGGCAGGTTCCCCATCCACAGCGCGATCCGGTCGACATCCCAGCCGCGGGAGTGCCGGGCGATGATCGCGGTCACCACCGGCTCCACGATCTCCGTGCGCAGCACCGCACCGGTCCGGCCCTCGACCAGGTCAGCAGCGAGAGCGGTGATGGTGGGCAGCGACGTAGCGGGCATGGCGAATCCTCCTGTTTTTTGGCGCACAAGGCCCCGACCGGAAAGCGGGAAAGGTGTTGCGAGAAAAGAGAATCGGGCAGATCAGCGTCAGTGACGCTGCCGGGAGGTCATTCCTTGTCGATCACGACGTCGTAGTCGGTGATCCCGAACCGGGCGGCCACACGGGCAGCGGCCTGCCGGTAGGACCGGGCGTAGCCGATGACCTCTTCGGTGTCGGCGTCCTCGACGTAGAACCGGGCGCCTTCGCGACCCACCCGGGCCTGGTGGCCATCGGCGATGACGAACGCCCGACCCGCCTCGATCACGTCCACGTACACGGTGACCATGGAAGGGGCCTTACTGCTCGGCGAGCGCCGCGTGACGCTCCCGGTTGATGACCCCCGCTAACCGCAGAGCCACCAGCCCGTGATCGGTGGCGACTGCCGCGCGAAGCCGGGCCCTCGTCGTGTCCAGCCACGCCACCCGCACCGGGGCCGGGGCGGACACAGCGGGCATGTCCGAGAACAGCGAGACGAACGCGGCCGGGACGAACAGTCGACCCAGTACCGCGGCCATCACGCGGCCTCCCTTTCGGTGGTGGCGGTCTCCGGGAGGGCGGGCAGGGTGTGCAGCGACGCACTCGGTGCGTCGAGGCGGGCCTTATGGGCCAGGCTCCGAGCACCAAACGTGTTGGCGTAGATCTCGGTCATCGCCTCGTCTGACAGCTCGAACTCGACGGTTTCCATCAGCGCGTCGAAGTCCAGTTCGAACTGGTAGAGGTCCAGTTCGAAACCGTCATGCGGTACCGCGTCCTGCACGGTGTCGAAGTCCAGGTCCATGCCGTCGAACCCGGCTTCGGCCTGGCGGCGGGGGGTGAAAGCGTGCCTCATGTTCGGCGTTCCTCTCGTTGCGTGGACTAGCTAAGACTAAGGTGGACTAGTTCAGCTGGGAATCGGCCAATTGAGTGAACTAGTTCTGGTCGGTTCAGTTCGATAGGCTGTCGCCATGGACGTCAACGCGGGTGATGCAGGTAGAGCGCCGTTCGAGCGCATCGCAGGTGAGATTGCGGGCGCAATCAAGGCTGGACGATTGGCGCCAGGCGCAAAACTGGCTGGTCAGCGAGAGATTGCGACGGAATACGGCGTTGCAGTCGCTACCGCACAGCGGGCACTTAAGCACCTGCAAGACGAGGGTTGGGTGGTCTCCCGCGTCGGTGTCGGCCATTTTGTAAGCGACTCAGCAGGACGTGAGCCGCTCAGCTTGCGGTCCGTCGCGGACCAGGTAAGCGAGCTCAGTCGAGCACTTGCGCGGCTGGAAACCCGGTTCGATCGATTGACCGAGCAGCGGGAGACCGAGCAGCAGTGAACGTGTTCGATTCCTAGCCATTGCCACCTCCGTGAATCGCTTGCTGTTTGCTTGATGACTCAAGAAAACAGCAGCTGGAGACACTTTGGTAGGCGGTTCCTAAGCGGTTCGGGGATATTCCATATCGGACTATTCCTCACCGGCATATCAGCTGGTCAGAGCCGTCCAGCCGTCCTGAACAATCTGCGTAAGTGTCGATTTTTTGGCTTGCCAACCAAGCTCGACTCGGGCGCGGCCCGAATCTGCGACCAGCGTTGGCGGTTCATCCGCAGGCGGGAGGTGATCAACGGGGACTGGTCGCCCGGTCACCTCTTCCGCAGTCCGGACGACGTCGGCGACGCTCGCCCTTGCTGCGCCGATGTTGTAGGCGCGCCACCTGCCCGGCGTAGCCGCAACAACAGCCAATGCGAACGCGTCAGCCATGTCTAAGACGTGCACGAAGTCGCGGACGGCGGTTCCATCGCCATTGACCGTGAGGTGGGATTCCAGGCCAGCTTGGACGGCAAGGATCTTCGGAATGAGGCGTGTCCGGTCCGAGTCAGGCTTTCCCAGTGACGCGCCGGCCATGTTGAACGCACGCAAGCTGACAGCTCCGACTAGGTTGAGCCTGCACGCATCCGCTGCTGCTTGATCTGCCGCGAGCTTGCTAGCGCCATACGGGCTGTTGGGCGCGGTCTCTGCACTCTCGTCGATGGGTTGCTTGTCCGGTGTGCCATAGACGGCCGCGGTCGATGCCAGGACCAGGCGTTTTGGTGTGTCCTCAGCGGTGGCGACCAAAGCGTTTAGCACGTTGATCGTGCCGCTCGTGTTTGTGGCCCAGTAGTCCACCGGCCGCGCGAACGACTCTCGAACTCTTGTCAATCCGGCGAGGTGGCACACGGCGTCGACGTCCGCGACCGCGCGCCGAACGGAATCAGGGTTGCGGACGTCGCCCTGTGCCGACGACTCTCCGTCGGGCGTTCGCTGCATGGTGACCACGGTGTGCCCATGCCGTTGAAGCGACGCAACGACAGCGCGACCAA
This sequence comes from Amycolatopsis sp. NPDC031561, assembly GCF_055580625.1. Taxonomy (NCBI): domain Bacteria; kingdom Bacillati; phylum Actinomycetota; class Actinomycetes; order Pseudonocardiales; family Pseudonocardiaceae; genus Amycolatopsis; species Amycolatopsis sp. NPDC031561. The sequence goes on from NZ_JBVILA010000002.1 coordinate 599,561, forward strand.
GAAAGCCTGAGCCGCCGGTGACAAGTACGCGCATTGCCTCAGCCTGCCAAAAGGTTCTGGCGGTGCCGCCACGTCAGTTCAATGCATGCCCGAGATATTGGCGACAGAGGTTCGCTTTTTAGCCGCTCCAGAGAATCTGAGGAAAAAGGTATTCCAATGAGCGGCTGACCAGCCTGGGTGCTCACGGCCGAACCTTCTTCATTGGTATCCACCATATTCTTAAACAGTCGATCAAAGGTCGGGGCCTCAATCACTGCAACGGTAAGGAGCTCGACCCAGAGCGTTAGAGGTTCCAGTACGGTAGCCAGTGCGAAGACGCGAAAATCTCCCGATTGCCGAGCTTTGGAAAACTCTTTAAAAGGATCGTCATTTTCGTAATCAATGGGATCAACGGAATTTCCGTCATGCTCCGGATTTCCAAGAAATTCCTCGGAATACTCGCGCTGAATATTTCGCCAGATCGAAAAGTCATTCGCTTGATACTGAGGAGCGAGTGCGGCTGGCTGAAACGCACCAGCTGGGATGACATGCAACATTCCGCCTGCCACAGCAACAGCCTTCGCGTCCCGCTGATGCAGGTACATTCGATGCCCGTCGATGGGATCGCGCCTGATTGTCAGGGTATTGATGCTTGGAAGCATTGGCCGCGCCAAGAGATCGAACGGATCGGCAATATGGCGCCGTAGGCGGAGGTCTGCGAGACTCGGACGCCGGTGACCAGAATTGACCCACGCTTCGGCGAACTCATGCCCAACAGCCTCGCCGATGTCCAGTACATCGAAGTAGCTGGTATAGCCAAACTCAAGTTGACCGCACCCATCTTCCCAGTTGGCGCCAAGCAGTCGGTAGCTAACTCGATTGTCCAACAATTTCGGACGGGTCAAGTCTCGCAGCGCACTTGAGTACTTCCGGTATCGCTCACCGTCGGCAGCCAAAGGGCGAACCAGTTCTGTCTCGGGTCCCTGCCCCGTAACAAACGGTTTCGGCGGCGGATCAAGCTGCCACAGTAGATTCACTTTTCCCAGTTCAACAGGTGCCGAAGGTAGCCAACTGGATTTTGTGAGCACACTCGTATTGGGCACTCTGTTCGCCTGTGGGTAGAGCTCCGAGGCCATCGCGCCAAGCGTCGCGCGGTTCTTGTTCAGAGTTGCACGAACGGACTTCCAGCGCTCCTGGCTGGCATGAGCCGCGCCGGGGGAATCGCTGACAGTCTTTGGGTTCGGTACCGCCTCGAAAGAACGATCAGGTAGAACGCCTAGCCGCTCCGGTGGTATCCCGAACTTGTTCGCCACAAGTCGAAGCTCATCGAGGCTTAAGGACAGAACGCCCTTCTCCAACTTGGACAACCGCGACTGGGTGGTGTTGAGCACCTTGGCGGCAGTCTCCTGGGTCATGTTGTGGTGCTTCCGGTACCAGCGGATGACCTCGCCGACGTCGGATCCGTCCGGCGGCGCAGCAACGATGTGGGCGACGTGCAACCAACTTCCTGTGTTCGCTACGTCGGTCACTAGGTTCCCTCCTGCGCACGTGGATCACTACAGCCCCAGTGTGGCAGGCCGAGGCAAACCAGACGGGCGGAGATTGGACAGGGGCTACGACAAGCTGGGGAACTCCGCTCAAGCCGCCATGGGCCACCACGGGGTGACATTAGGCCTACAGGGGGAGTGACAGGAGGGACATGTCCAGACTGTCACCCCTGTCACTCTGTCACTCCATGCCGCTTGACCTGGGGAAAGAAGAGTGACAGGGGAGTGATACCGGGAGTGACAGGTCTTTCCCCACACTCTCTCTATGTCACAGGTGTCACCGAACTACGGCTGGTAACGGTCGGCCGCTGAGAAACGTTGATATTTCAGGCTTCCGCCTAGAATGGGACCAGCCGAAGGCGTCCGTCTTTAGCTGGGCAGCTGCCTTCGTCTGGAACCCGGGTGACACTAGGAACTTACGCGAAGGTGCCGATGCAGGTTGATCCTGGACGGTAGCTAGCTGCTCTGAGGTCCTAGTAGCTAGGAGCAGCAATGCCAGTGCCGAAGGTGCCGCGCAAGGGTGGCGGCGAGCAAGAGCGTGACCGCAACAAGGACGGCAGTTGGCGCGAAAAGCGCAGCGATGCCGGTAAGAAGCGCAAGAAGTAGCTGATGTGGTCGTAACGCGGAGCGCTACGGCCACATTGGAGTGGCGGGGGTGACACCGGGGGACATGTCCAAGTTGTCACCCCTGTCACTCCTGTCACTCTGTGGCTTTGACCTGCAGAAAGAGGAGTGACAGGGGAGTGACACCGGGAGTGACAGGTCTTTCCCCACACTCTCTCTATGTCACAGGTGTCACCGAACTACGGCTGAAACATGACTCGGTCGGGGTATGAGTGCGGTCAGCGGGTGCGTCGCGACGAACGGGTGACCTACGTGGAGTAGTGACGCACTACTTCACGTAGTCATGTTGCAGCCGTTCTATCTGTTACTCGCTACGTCAACTAGCCCGAGTTCTACAGGCAGGTCGCGGCGATATTGCCCTTGTGACCCCTAATGTGCCCCTACGGAACGCCATTTTGACGTATCCGCGCTGGTCGGAGGGCATTTCCGGGGCGGACTGTAAATCAGACGGCTACGCCTTCGGGGGTTCGAATCCCTCACTCGCCACACCAGCAAGATCGGCCCCCTGACCTGGGAAACCAGGACCAGGGGGCCGATCTTGTATGTGCAGTCGTGTGCAGCGCTGCGCGGCTGATAGCGGGTGGCCACGCCAAATACGCGCCAAAGTTTCGGGGCCTACTCGCCGCCAAGGGCCCTGGTCACGCGGTCTCGGGCGGCCTGCTCCCCGCCGTCGAGGCACTTGGCGTAGACCCTCAGAAGCACGGAGAGGCTGTGCCCGGCCCACTTGGCCACTCGGGTGGGCTCCACACCGCCGTTGAGCCACGTCGACACAGCAGCGTGGCGAAGGTCGTAGGGACGCCTTCCTAGCGGCCCAGCGGCAACCTCAGCGGTGAAGACTCGTTCGCGTGCCGTCGCCCACACCCGGCCGTAGACCGAGCTGCCGACCCGGCCGCCGTCGCGGGCACCGCGAAACAGCCTTCCGTCGGGCGCGGTCCCGAACTGGCGTAGGTGCTCGTGAAGTAGCGCGGTGAGCTGAGGCGGGCACGGCACCGTCCGCTCCTCCTCTTCGGCCCGGTGCTTGAGCGGTCCCTCTTCGGATGCCTCGCCGGAGTCCGTCCATTCCTGCCCGATCTCCGGGCGTGCCCTTCTGAGGAGAAGATCTCCCCACCCTTCCTTGGGTAGCGACAGGTCGGCCTTGTTCAGGCTCGCTACCTCCTCCGGCCGGAGAGCGGCGTAGTACATCAGCCCGTAGAACGCGACCAGGGGCGGCCCCTGCTTCCCGACTGTGCCGACCGCTTCAAGGAGCATCCGCCCCTGAATCGGGTTCACGACGGATTTCGGATCTACCTCGTGGACAACGAACTTTCGTTTCTTCATCTTCACGTCCTCAACCGGATTCGCTGTCAGGAGCTTCTGTTCGGGCGACATTGCGTACTCGATTGCGTTCCCGAGGGCGACGCGGCGAAGTCGCACGGTGTTGGTCGCTGCCTTTTTCCCGTCCAGCTTCAAATCCAGGGCACGTAGAACAGTTCGCAGCGTGTCCGCATTCGCCAACTCGCCAACGTTGCGGCTCGCCTTGGCGGCGAACGAGAGAGCCTGTCGGACCTCGTCGGTTTGGGGCGCGTTCCGCGTGTTCAGGTTGAAGGCTGTCTTGAGGGCCTTTCGCAGGGTCTTGGGGTCGCACGGCGGTTTCCCCTTGAGCATGGGAACCGTGATGGTCATCAAGGACTCTGCGAGCGACGCGCGGTACTTGGGTGACGACTCTGGCCACTTCATATCCGCGTACTCGCAAGCGAACACGAACCAAGACTTGACCTCGGTTGCGCGAAGCATCGAGACCGGTAGCCCGCTCTCAGTGTCGAACGCTTCTCCCTCACGGGCGGCGGTGAGGAGCTTGGATCGGAAACTGTCGGCGAGAGCAAGCGTGTCGAAGCTTTCGCCGAACTTTTCACCGGCAACTACCCAACGGGCTCGGTGCGTCGTCTTCCGCTTGCCCTCGTACTTGTAGAGCGTCCAGATTCGGACGTCATGTGTGGTCGCCATCAGGCAGCAGCCTCCTCGCACATGTCCAGAAAGCGTTCGTACTCGGAACGGCGGATACGGAGATCACCGTTCGGCAGTTTCAGGCAGCTAGGTCCGCGCCCGGTGGCGCGCCATTGCTGGAACGTCCGGCGCGAGATCTTCATCTCGGCGCAAAACTCGGCGACTGTGAGCCAGTTCGTGGTGGCCATGGTGGCGGGTTCTCCTCGCGCGGTGGTGGCTGTAGGTGGCGTGCGCGATGGGCATGGCGGTCTCCTCGGAGCGGGCTTGGCGGGTGGCTGGTTTCGTCGTTCAGGCGTCGCCGTTGACGGCGCGGAGCGGGGGAGCCGTACCAGCCGTACCAGCCTCGTTTTCGCTGGCCAGGGGTGGTACGGCTTTTTTGGTGGTACGGCTTGAGCCGTACCAGGAATCGAGCCGTACCGGGTCTGAGCTGGTGTTATGAGGCTGGTACGGCTGGGACGGCTCCCCCGTCTGCGGGTCGTTGTTCTGGGGGCAGTAGCGAGTCCAGGCGTCGGCGAAGTCGGCCTTGCGGTAGCCCTTGGCCTGACCACTTCCGGGGAAACGGATGGTGTCGGAGCGGATGCCGTACTCGCGGAGCAGGCTGCCAATCTTCATGGAGGTGAGCCCGGTTGGTCCGTACTCGCCCCAGGGAGATTCCGGCATGCCCCGCAGGCGGGAGAGCAGTTCGGCGGTGGGCAGGGCCAGTTCGTCACCGAACGCGGTGCGGCAGTCGGTGAGCAGGCGCATCCTGTCCGACATTTCGCCGGTGTCGTTCGCTTGCTGGGTCATGGCGATGGAGGCCGCTCGGGCGCGCTCGGGCCAGTCGGCACCGGCGTGGTCGGCGACGGCGATCAGCGGTTCCCAGGTGTCGGCGGCCCGATCCTCGACAGGCATGGCAGGTTCGGCACGTTCGAGCGTGGCGAGGTCGGCGCGAAGCCACTCGGTGAGCTGGGTGGCCAGTTCGCGCAACGGGTCACGGTCGCGGCGCGAGCGGTAGGCGGCGGCCTTTTCCCCGGCGGCGCGGCGTCGCATGTGGACGACGACGGCGCGGTCCTCGATGGTGTCGGGCATGGCACCGATCCCGGCAAGCGCGGCCATCGCGAAGGTCGGGATGGTGATCACGGTCGAACTGGCGGCGTCGTAACGCAGAGCCGGGCGGCCTCGCTGGTGTCCAGCGTTGAGCAGGCCGCGCAGGTCTTCGTTCCCGTCGGCCTTGGGGCCAAAGATGGTGTCGGCCTCGTCGACGAGCAGCACAGGCGGGTCCGGGGTGATGGAGCGGTAGACGGCGGCAGGACTGGCGTTGACGGTGATCAACGGGTTGTGGCTGGTCGCCTCGACAACGTCAAGCAGGCGGGACTTTCCGCAGCGACGTTCCGGCGCCCGGATGACCAGCCGGGGCGCGTGTGCCCATGCCGGTTGGGCATGTGTGGCGGCGATCCACAGCACCACGGCGTCGGTGGCGTGCTCGGAGGGCATAACGACGTAGCGGGTAAGAGCGGCGTGCAGCGTGGACAGCAGCTCCGCGCCGGTGTTGTTCGTGGTGGTCATCAGGCGGCCTTTCCTCGGTGTGCGTTGAGGTCCGAGACGGTGGCGTCGGTGGTGTCGAGGGCGTCCCGGTAGCGGGTCCACAGCTCCTCGGGGGCGGTGTTGTCGGTGAGGTCTCGCACGATCTCGGCGGGGCTGGATTCCGCGGCTTGGATGAGGCGCTGCGCGTGCACAGTGAGAGCGCGTCGCCACGCGTTCTCGAGGACGACGGTTTTGAGCCATCCGGCGAGGGCGGGTGTGACGTCGCTGTAGGTCTCGCGCAGCCACCCGCCGAGTCGGTGCTGACGGTGTTCGCCGGTGGCGCGGCCGGTGTGGACGGCGTGGACGAACAGCGCGACCGGTGCGGGCGGGTGGCCGTCGGCGACGAGTTCGATGGTCAGTTGAAGCACGAACGTCGCCATGGGGTCGGCCAGGTCATCGGCGCGCATCCCGGTCAGCAGGCGGCGTGCCTGGTCTGCCGACATCCACATGAGACAGCCGAGGAAATGGCGTTCGGGATCGGTGAGCGGGTGTGCCGTGTCCATCGAAATACCTTCCAAGGGCAGCCATTGGCGGTTACGTTGTGTGCATGTTTTGGGCAGTGCTCAACCAGGGCTAGGGCCGGTGTGGTTGGCGGCTAGCCGGGGGGTTTCGCGGGTTTCCGCTGGTCGGCGCGGGGGTGGTCTAGGTCTCTAGAGTCCTGGTCAGAAAGCCAGAGGGTTCTAGAGTGGGGGTCTAGGTCTAGGGGTGCTCCGGTCTAGGACGCGGCGCGCCCCTAGCCCTAGATTTCTGTCACGCTCGGTTACTCTTGGCCTTGGTGAGGGCTTCGCGGGTGTAGCCGTTGCGGTTGCTGCCCTTGCCGGTTTCGGGGTCGGTGGCCCACACCTGTCCGGGCTTCACCCCGTCCGGCTTGAGCGCGGTGGCCAGGGCGGCCGGGTTCCACTTCCCGTATGACGAGGGCCGGAGTTCGGCGAGCCGGGACACGATCACATCGGACCAGAGCTTTTCCTCACCCTTGGCGAAGACGCCCAGGACATCGGCGAGGGTGTCGAGGCGGGCGGCCTCCAGGTCCACCTCTTCACCGGCGGCGTAGCCGGTGATGTTGCCGATGGCCTCCCGGCGGGCGCGTGCTCCGGCGATGATTTTCTTGGTGTCGGCGGCGTCTTTGTAGACCGACTTCACGATCTTCGCGTCGTCGCCTTCACCGGCGAGGTAGCCGATGCCGAGGTCGGTACGGGCGAACATGGTTGCGCGGACACCGTTTTTGTACTGCGAGGTACCGAGGACCATGTCGTTTTCCGTCTGTCCCTGGACTTTCAGGCAGTACCGCAGGATGGCGTTCGCTGAAATGCCGGTGGGCAGGGACTTCGCGTCCGGGCGCTGGGTGGCGAGGATGGTGATGATGCCCAGCGCGGGGCCTCGCTTGACCAGGTCGGTGCAGATGGATTCCAGCTCATCGCCGTAGGTGTCGTGCTCGAACCACACCTGGCACTCGTCCACCGCGACCACGAGCGGAGCGAGCCGCAAGTCCTTGCGGGCGGCCAGTTCCGGGGTGACCTTGTTGTCCGGGCACACCGACTCGGGCAGGCTCCGGATCACCTTGATCCGACGGCGCATCTCCTCCCGCAGTTCCCGCATCTCCGCCACCATGCGCTCAATGTCCTCGGGTTCGTCGCCGACACCGTAGGCGTGTGCGCACGGCGAGATGGACGCGAAGTCGCCGGTTCCCTTGAGGTCGTAGGCGTAGATCACGGCGCGCGGGTCGAGAGCGGCCATGATCAGCAGTTCTCGCAGGGAGACCGTCTTACCCATGCGCGGCACCGCGCCGATAATCATGCTCGCGAACATCAAGGTGAGTTCGACCCAACGGCCGCGCTGGTCGGTGCCGAACGGCTGAGGCTTGAACAGGTCCACCGTCGCGCCCGGCTTGGCCAGCGGCCACGCCTTCTGCGTGGACTTGGACATGTCCCGGTCCCCGACCCATAGCACGAGCCGTCCTTCGTGGACCTTCGCGTCACCCTCGGGCCACACACACCCGATCTGACGGCGCAGCGCGGAGGACAGCTCTTGGCGCTTGGCGATGATGTCGCCCGCCGTGACACCCAGGGGAAGGTTGATATCGGCGCGCCACCCGTCGCCGTCGCGGGCGATGGGGTTGGGGAACTCGATGCGTTTGCCCTTGGAGATGGCCTGGTTCAGCGCGCCGATACCGAGCGAGGACAGCGCGTCTTCGATCATCGCCGACGTCATCTTCGGGGTCTTGGACAGGTCCACCGCGCGCCCGGCGACCGGCTTGTCCTTCGGCGCGCCCAGCCACCCCACGAGCGTCAAGGCGACGGTGAGACAGGTCCAGTTCCAGAACGGGGTGACGTAGGTGATCGCGAGGTACACGATCGCGATGAGGATCAGGATGCCGACCATCACCGGCGCGGCCCGGCGGCGAACGGTCTCGTTCCGCACTGCGAGCAGCTTGAGGTAGGCGTCCTGGTCGTTGCGGTCGCGGGCGTTCATGCGCACCGGCTTGGACTCCGCGTCGTACACCCAGCGGTGTACACGAACGGTGCCCCGGCACAGCGCGCCCGGAGCTTTCACGATGGCGCTCGGGACGTACACGGGGACCCGCAGCGCGTGGAACGCGGTCTGGTGCGCGGCGAGCTGGACCAGGAACTTCGCGCGGGACTTGAACTCCTCGGCCGAGAGCAGCCAGGACGCGACCAGCGGCCGGGCCTTGGCGTCGGCGACGGTCTCCCACCAGGACTTTTTGGCCTCGGGCGGGTCCACCTTCGCGACGGCCGTGGCGGGCTCGGTCTCGTCCACGATCTCCGCGTCGACGGGCTCGGTGTCGCTAGTGGCGGCGTACACGGGGCCGGTCTCGCGCGGGGCCGGGATCTCCTCGGCGGTGCGGGCGGTACCCGGCTTGAACTCCACCACGTTGCCGTTCACGACACGGCCGTCCGGGCGTTCGTCGGTCTCCGGGGTGGTGTTCTCGGGCAGGGGGTTCGGCGTGTTCACAGCGGGGTCCTTCGCGGGCTCGGGGGCGGGGGTGTGGTCGGCGGTGGTGGACATCAGGCGGCCTCCTCCGAGTCGGTGCGGGCGGTGGTCGGGGCGGGCACCGGCAGGACGGTGGGCGCGGTGCGGGTTTCGGCGATCAGGTCGTCGGCGACGTTCTTGGAGGTGCCGCGAGAGACCTCGGGGCAGACCTCACGCACCCATGCCGGGGTGATCTCGATGCCGGGAGCCCAGGCAGCGCGGGCCTCGGCGAGGTAGTCACCGCGCAGCTTGCGGCCCTGCTTGGCGGGGGCCTTGGCCTTGCGGGTGGTGCGGCGCGGAGCCGGGGCCGGGGAAAGTGCCGGCGTGGGCACCAGCTCCTCCGCGTCCGAGGTCTCGGCGGGGGTGACCTCGGCGGCCGGGGCCGTCTCCCGCGTATCCGCCTCGCCAGTGAAGGCGTGCCCAGCGGCGGCCATGACGGCCTCGGTGAGCTTGTCCCGCAGGACGGGCGCGGTCTCGGCGGCGAGGAACACCAGCACCGGCGGCACGGAGTGCAGCGCGACCCCCGCGACGTCGAGATGGGTCCAAGACTTCCAGGTGTTCATGACGTAGGTGGCCAGGAACGCGAACCACTTCGTCCGGTGCGCCCACTTGCCGGTCTGGACCTGGTAGCGGGCGGTGATCTGTTCCGCTCGCAGGACGGCGACCAGGACGAGCGACACCATCGGGTCCAGCAGCCACGCGGACAGCCACCCCAGCGACCACGCGGCAGAGCCGGACGCGGCGAAGGCTTGGACGTTGACCATGGTGAAGGCGAGACCGAGGAAGATCCCGACCCACAACAGGACGTCGATCTGGGTGCGGACCTTCTCCACCCGCAGCGCGATCACGTCGGGGTGGTTGGACAGACGGCGAACCTGCGCGGCCGACTCGGCGTCCTGCCGGAGCTTGTCCGCCTCGGTGAGCGGCACGTGCTGCGCGTCCTGCGGAGCGGTGGCGACGTCGGTGCTCATCGGTTACCTCCCCGCGTGGTGGTGACGACCTCGGTGATGGCCATGAGCCGCACGATGGTGGCGGCGGCGAACAACGCGGGGACGATGAGCGCGATCCAGGTGGCGGTGGTGTTGCCGATCTTCACGACCACGATCCACTGCACGAACGCGATGACGGCGGTGGCCAGGATGAGCCGGATCGTGTTGCCGGTCATGCGGGTTACCTCCCGCACGCCCTTCTGCGCCTTGGTGGCGGACTTCCGCCCGGCACGCCACACGGCGAACACACCGACCAGTGCGAGCCCGCCCAGGATCATCAGGGTTTGTGTGGACATTCAGGCCACCACCTTCGGGAACTCGGCACGGGCGGGCCGTGCGGAACGGATCGGGATCACCGGCGCGAGCCAGGCGGGGGAGAAGCCGCGGGGAGCCTCGGCGAGCTCGTGCGGCGCGAGGACGGGGGTTCCGGCCAGGTAGTCGTGGAGGTAGGAGTCGGGTTCGAGTCCGGCCCGGTACTTGCACGGTTCACAGGTGCGGTCGGCCTTGGGCAGCTCGGCCCATCCGGTCTCGCCGCACTGGCGGCAGGTGCGGCGGGCGGCCATCGCCTTGTCCAGCGCTGCCTGCCGGGCCGGGGTCATCGGCCGGACCGGCTTCGCGCCGTCGATCAGGAACAGGTCGGCGAAGACCTTCTTCCCGGCACGGGCGCACCGGAAGTACAGAACGGCCACCGGGTCCTGACCGCCCGGACGCAGCCCCATCGCCCGCAACTGACGGCGCGTGGCGAGCTTGTCCGTCGGTGCGATGCCCCAGGACAGCAGCGGCAGACCGTCACACGTGCCACGGGTGAACTCCTGCAAGTCCGACCACGGAACCGCCCGCAGCGTCCACGGGAACTGGCGCGCCATCAGACCTCACCCGCTTCGATCGCGGGACCACGGGAGTTGAACCACGCCACAGCGGCGGAGAGCTGCGCGAACCGCCCCAGCGCTTCCTGATAGGCCACGTCGGCGAGCACGTCGCCGGTCTCGTAGCTGTCCACGCGCATTTCCGCGCACTGGCCGATCAGACCGACCCACTCGTTCACGACGTCGAGCCCGGCGTTGAGCTGGCGCACCGCACGCTCACGCGTTCGGGCGGCGTAGGCGCGGGTCTCCTCCTCTACCATCGAATTTCCCTCCGAGTCGCTAGTCGGCTGGTTGGGGACACCCGGCGCGGTCGGCGCGTTCTTGGCGGAGTGGGCCGCCGCGTCGGGGCTGACGATCAGAAGGCGTGTCATCGGTTCACCACCGGGCGAGTCAGGTGGGTGTGGACGACGGCCACCCCGTTGCCCGCGATGAAAAGCGCGGTCGCGACGGCTTCGGCGAGAACCACCGAGCGGTGACGGCCGCCCTGACACCCGATGGCGACCCGGACCAACACGCCACGAGCGTCGGCACTGGGACGAAGCGCGAGAGCCGACGCGGTCAGACCGGCGATCAACTCGCGGGCGCCCGGCTGGACCATGACGTTCTTCCGCACCTTGGCGTCACGCCCAGTCAGCATCCGCAGCTCAGGCGACACGTGCGGGTCCTTCAGGCTGTGCCGCACATCCAGCACGAGGTCCGCCCGGGGCGGGGTGTCGGTGTGCAGGTAGCCGAAAGACTCGACCACGAAGCGGATGGACTCGCCCGGCAGATCCAACTGGTAACGAACGGCGTCGGTAGTCATCACGCGGCCTCGCCTTCAGCCGACGTGGCGGCGGTGTCCAGAAGCGACGGCAGCGCACGCAGCACCGTCCGGCCGCTCCGACGCTCTGAGCGAGTCGCCCGGCGAACGTCGGTGAACGAGTGCGTCACCCGCACATCCGCCGCGACCGTCGCAGCAGCCAGCTCGGCATCGACCGACGCGATCAGCGTGTCAATCGCCGCCTCGGTCAGACCGTCCGGGTAATAGTCATCTTTGGTGTCCTGAACAGCAGAAACATCGAACTCCGGCACGTCAAACGATGCTTCGGCCGAACGGGGGGAGATGTGTGCCGACCTCATCAGGTCTCCTCTACTTGATTAATCCCGGGATGCATTCCCCATCCCGGGATGGCGTAACTGAGACATTGCCTGAGGCATCCCAGCCTTGTCAACACCATCCCGGGATAGAGTTTCAGAGCCCGGGATGGTGTGCGAGGATGGAGGCATGGAACGAATGGACGCGAAGGCCGTAGCTGAGCAGCTCCGAGCGGACATCCACGATGGCAAGTTCGTGCCGGGGGAGACCTTGCCGAACACTGATCAGCTCCGCGAACGCTTCGGCGTGGGGAAGAACGTCGTCTCAGCCGCTGTGCAGACCCTGAAGGGGGAGGGGCTTCTAGCACCCGGCGGTCGAGGGCAACCCGTCCGTGTTCGCGCGGTTCCGCAGAAGCTGACGCGCTCGAACAGCAACTACCAGGTGGAGAAAGACCTAGTCAGAGAGCCTGAGGGCGTTCGTCGGCGCCATGGCTCGGCGGAGCGGGACGCTAAAGTTGAGATCGCTACCGTCAATGACGACAAAGTCACTTATGAGGTCGTGCCTCCGCCGGGCGAGGTAGCCAAGATCTTGGGGCTTGTGCCGAGTGACTACGTCCTACGCAGGACATACCTGCGGCAGTACCGGGAAGGCGAGGGCTACAGCAGGATGGTTTCGTACCTGCCGTATTCGCTCGTCAAGGATCATCCGCCCCTGTTGGACTCGTCCAACGAGCCGTGGCCCGGTGGCACGCTTCACCAGCTCTACACCGCAGGTGTGGAGGTGGTGAAGATTGAGGATCGCGTTTCCGCGCGCATGCCCACCGAGGAAGAGGTGGCCCTCTATGACATCCCGTTCAACGTGCCCGTCATTCCCATTTTGAAGATTAGCTATGACACGTCAGGGCGTGCGGTGGATGTGGCTGAACTCCTGACTCCAGCGGACCGGATCTCCCTGTCCTACGTCACCGAACTGCGAAAGTGGGACGAGTAAGCAATGGCAACGCCACGCTTGATCTCCGTAGTGACGGCCGTCTTTGAGGGCGGGCACCACTACCTCAAGGAGGCTTATGAGTCTCTGCGGACTCAGGACATGCCGAAAGGCTGGTCCTGGGAGTGGTGTGTTCAGGAAGACGGCAGTAGCGGTGTGCCGAAACAAGAGCTTCCCGACGACGATCCTCGCGTCCGCTACGGCACTGGTTTGGCCGGCCGCGCGGCCGTCACCCGCAACATGGCGCTATCTCAGGCTCAGGGGATCGTGATTCGCAACCTCGACGCGGACGACGTGCTGTTGCCGGGTGCATTGGCGCGGGATATCGACGCGTTGCACCGCGTCGCGTGGTGCGTGTCGGCAGGCCTTGATCTGCACGAGGACGGGACTACGACGCCAGGACCGTACGACCCTCCGAATGGCCCTGTTGAGCCGGGTCGCCTCTACCGAGAGCAGGCGGAGGGCAGGCTTTCCGTCCTTGCGGCGAATGTCGCGATGCACACCGACCTCATCTGGGCCTTAGGTGGTTGGATGGCGCTCACGGGGGCCGAGACAATCGCCACGCTGTTGGCAGCCGAGGCAACGACGCCGGGCGAGTTCATTGCCGAACCGAGCATGCTCTACCGGAAGCATTCCGCGCAGACGACGGCGTCTGAGGCGTACTGGAACCCTCAAGAAGACGAGGCGCGGAAGCGGCTCATTCAGATGCGTGTGGACGCCATTCATGCCAATGGGACGCGATATCAGCCGGGTTCGATCGACGGCGCGGATTCAGTAGTCGACGCGTCAGTGCCCTTGGAAGGACGTCAGGCTCAGGGTCTTTCTCGCATGACACGGCGCCATGAGTAGTCACCTGGCCCTCGTAGTGTCGCGGTTGCGCCTCCGGCTACCGATAGGTTGACGCATAGCCGCTCGATCGTCCAGAAACATCGTTCATGTCGACATAGGCTGCATGTAGGCGCCGTGCCATTACGAGAACCAGTAAAAATGCATAGGAGCTCAGCGATAGTGCTATTGCGGAAGGGATCTGGTGCATTTTTTGATCTAGTGTTGGCATATTCATGCCGACTGCCAGAACAGCCGCGTCGCAAGCACATACGACAACGGCTGCCATTAGGTGAGCGGCTGTCTCGTCAAGAGATTCACGGACGCGTGCCGGAACCCGCCCTTCGTCCCATTCTGTGATTTTTAGACGCAGTGTGGACAGGTGCGTGAAGGCGCCAACTAGGGCGCCCGACATGAGTGCGAGTCCGGTAAATATGCCTGCCGGTGCCGCGAGTTGGAAATTGAACAAATATGCTACGGGGCCTGATAGGGCGGCGAGTGTGAAGATTGTTCTACTGGCCCAATCTGGCCTTTTGCTCTGACGCTGATAGAGTGAAGCCCAGTGACCCTTGAATATTGGAACTACGCTGAAACGCATCATTTAGCAGTCCCTTGCTATTTTAGCTTATCCCACTGGTCGGGCATGTCAATATCGAGCGATGCGAACATTCGCTTCGCTGAAGCTAAAGCGTGTCCGTAGAACCGCGCGTCATCTGGTTCTGTGTCGCGTCCTAGGTAGTAAGTGAATAGGTCTAGTTTGGCGCTGGGGCGGAAGCTTCGCGAGATGCTATCCGCGTCCTCGGCCACCACGCGACCATCTTCGAAATCTAGCTCGGCGACCTCGGGTCCTAAGATGGCTGCGAGTTGTCGAGCTTCCTCCTGTGGGTCGGCAAGCTTAACTTTTCCATCCTCGTCTGGAGGGCTATTTCGCTTAGCTACCCACTGCTCAACGCGAAGCTTTACTTCTGAGCGAAGCCTGGCTGTTGTCAACGGTGCGTAAAGCCGCATTTTCTTCGAACTTGCCGGGGTTGCGTCCTCTGACGGTTGACGCTTTTCAAGCTCCATGTATACATTTCGGCTGTTTGTCAGGGCATCTAGGAAAGATTCTTGGTCGATCAGCGATTGAACCTTTACTCGCCAAGGTACCGTTGATTTCGACCTCAGCCATCGAATCACTTCTGCTAGAGGCTTGGAGCGGCTAATAACTTCGATTGCGACAATGCCCACCTTGCCGGAAGGTGGGACGATGAACACGCCGCGATAAGTACGACTCGGGGCATGGTTCTTTAGGTCGATGTCGTCTTCGCCAGCGGCTGAAACCGCCAGCTCGTGTGTGCCGGTTCGCCCGTAAGTTACCTTGAAGCGAACTGTCCACCCCTTGAGGTCGACAGATTCGACACGTGTTACCCGCTTGTTCTTGTCTTCGTCTGGTTCGTCTTGGGTGGCCGCCTCGACATCATCGGAGTCTTCCGGGTTCTGTCGAGGAAGTTCGCTGAGTGCTCCGTCTGCCACGAGCGCCTTAAGGTCGCGCTCAGCCACGTCGAGGAAGTGCTCACCCTTCAGGTCGTCAAGGGCTTCGACCTTCCGCTTGAACCCTTCATATACCCCGAACTGGTACAGCAGGTATCCGTAGGTCGGCATGCGTTCCCCCTCTTCGGTCACCGTTCGCCGCGGGTTGTGACGCGTCGTTGCTCTACGGTATGTCGCGGGTTGGCCTCCTCTCGTAACAGATCCGGCACGGCCGAACAAGTCTAGCAGTTCTCGAACAAGCGTTCGAGTGTGTTGCTGCGTCAAGCGGTGCCGAATGCAGGTTGCGCCAAATACGCCCCAAAGTGACGCGACCTGTGTGCATACCTGCAGGTCAGGGTGCCGTAAGGACTTCTCTGTAAATCAGACGGCTACGCCTTCGGGGGTTCGAATCCCTCACTCGCCACACCAGAGCGGCCCCGTGACCACGTCACGGGGCCGCTCTTGTTCGTACGCTGGGGACATGCGACTGCCCGAACCGCCTCGGCTCATGCAGCCGACGACGGCGGTGCGCCGGTCGTGGCTGGACGGTGAGCTGGCGGATCGCGTGGCCGACGGGGGTTCGACGGAGCTGCTGGAGCGCGCCACCGCGGACTTCGAGCGGTTCGTCGCCGAACGGCAGGGAGTGCGACAGCTTTGGAGCGTTCCCACCACCGTTCTCTGGTACGTCTCCGGCCCGCATTACCTGGGGGAGCTCGTCATCCGTCACGAGCTGACCCCGGCGCTGGCCGAAACCGGGGGTCACCTCGGGTACGGCATCGCGACTCCGTGGCGGGGGCAGGGACACGGCACCCGGATGCTCGGCGCGGGGCTCGCCGAATGCCGCCGACTCGGCCTGAACCGGGTTCTGCTCACCTGTGACACCGGCAACACGGCTTCCCGGCGGGTCATCTTGGCCAACGGCGGGGAGCCGGACGGCCGCGTCGACGGGGAGGATCGGTTCTGGATAGCGATCTCGCCGGTGCCATAGGCGCTACCGGCCGCGACCCCGCTTCTGCGGCCAGGCCGGATGCGTATTCGGTTCGGCCAGGTCTTCGAGGTAGGTGTGCTCGCTGAAGTCGTCGTCCGCCGCAGGCGCTCGTCGCGCGCGACGGGGCGGGGCGGCCGGAGCGGGCGCTGACTCCAGTTCCGCGGCGACCTCGGCCAGCAGCGGCCATAGCTTCTCCTGGGCCCTCGGCGCGAACAGCGCCTGCGCGAGCGGGTGCTCGCACTTCCCGGAGGCGACCTCTTCCCAGCTGAACTTGCCTTCCCGGACGCAGTCGGCCGCCCGAGCCAGGCGCGGCGGGACGTCGGGCCGGGCCGCCGCACGGCCGAACACCTCGGCCGTGAACTTCGACGCGTCGACCATGACCGCCACCTCCGTCGTTTCCCGCCGCTACGCCGGAATACGACCCTACCGAGCCCGGTAGCGCAGCAGCACGATCCCTGAGGTGAACGTCCGCTCCTCCACCAGGCGAAGCTTCGGGACTCCGGTGGCGCCCTCGAACAGCCGACGGCCTTCCCCGACCACGACGGGATAGACGAACAGCCGGTACTCGTCGACGAGGCCCTCGGCGATGAGCGCCCGCACCAGCGAGATGCTCCCGGTGGTCACGATGTCCTTGCCCTCGGCCCCCTTCAGCCTCTCGATCTCCGTGCGCAGGTCGCCGGAGAGGACGGTCGTGTTCTCCCACGACGGCTCCGTCAGCGTGCTGGAGACCACGTACTTGCTCACCGCGTCGAGGTACGCGGAGATCCCTGTCTTGTCTTCTGTCTGCTTCGGCCAGTAGCCGCGCATGTCTTCGAAGGTGACGCGCCCGACGAGGAACGCGTCCGCTTGTTCACGTTGTTCGCGGAGGGCGGCCATGACGTCCGAGAGGTCGGTGTCGCCCGGGCTGAACCAGTCGCCCGCCAGTTCGATCACGCCGTCGATCGTGCTGTTCTCCGTGACGATCAGCTCCCGCATGAGCCCGACCGTACCGCCGCCCACCGACAAAAATGGACCCATGACCGAGCCGCCGCCCTGGCCCGACACCCCGCCGGCCCACGGATCCGTCGTCCTGCGCGAGTTCGCCGACGCTGACGTCCACCTCGCCCTCGAACTCGGCGAAGATCCGTACGTGCCGCTCATCGGCAGCCTGCCCGCCCACCCGACCAGGCAGGAAGCCGAAGACTGGGTGCGACGGCAGCAGAGCCGTCACGCCGAGGGGCGGGGCTTTCCCTTTGTGATCACCGCCGACGGAGTGGCTGTCGGCACGATCGGGCTGTGGCTGCGGAAACTGGCCGAAGGCATCGGGATCGTGGGCTATTCGGTCTCGCCCCGGCACCGGCGCCACGGCTTCGCGACGGACGCCCTCAAGGCGATCACCGCCTTCGCCCGGACCGTCCCGGGCGTCGAGCGGATCGAGTTGTTCATCGAGCCATGGAACCGCGGTTCGGTCCGCGCGGTCGAGAAGGCGGGCTACCGGCGCGAAGCACTGTTGCCCGCCCATCAGGAGATCGGCGGGACCGCGCGGGACATGCTCCTCTACGCGTCGCCGTGAACCGCGCGCCTCGATTCGTACCAGGCCTCGCCAACGGGTTCGCCCGCCAGGTTCCAGCTCCACGACACCGTCGGCGTGACGCGTGCGTAGATCCCCGGGCCCACCATTCCCACGCGGTCGACAGGATCGGCGGCCTCGCCGTAGATCCGGATGCCGCGCGCGATGAACGGGTCGAGTGAGACGAGGTCGTCGACGACCAAGGCGACTTTGCGTTGTCCCGCTTGGATGTTGCGGAACTTCCGGGTCGCGAGGACCGACTCGCCCCCGCCTCCGACCCAGAAGTGCGTGCCGTCGAACTCGAACGCCAGCGGGACGACGTCGGGCTGTTCGCCGTCTTCCGACAGGGTCGCGAAGCGGGCCAAGGGTTGTGAACGCAGGTACGCGATCTCTTCGTCTGTGAAGGCCATGGAGCCATGATGCTCGCTCAAGCCGCCGATATCCGAGCGTCGTTGAGGATCAGCATGTCGGTGACGAAGCAGACCGGGGTGCCGTCGGCCGCCCGGCCGATCCAGGTCGGATAGCTCCCGTCACCCCAGCCGGTGGTGAACGCGATGATGTTCCCGTCGGCTCCGGCGGGGGTCACTTCGCAGTAGGGATCCACCTCGGTGAACTTCTCCAGGAGTTCGTCGTCCATCTCTTCGGGAAGTGCCGTGGCATCGGCGAAACAGCCTGTGCCGCTGTCCACGCCGTAGCCGTAGAACTCCCCGTCCCCGAGGAAGAGCGCGTCCTGCCCCGGCCAGAGCGCGGCCTCCCAGGTGACCACCGGAACGTCGGCGACGACGAGTTTCGCGGCGGCGGCCCGTTCGTGGGCGGGTTCGTCGAGGAACCGGATCATGGCGAGCTCGACCCGGTACTCCCCGGGCGGCACGGTGACCGTGAAATGCCCGGCTTCCGCATCCAGGAAGGCCGGATCCGAGGCGACCAGCCTGCCGCTGGGCATCCGGAGTTTCCCCGCGTCCCGAAGTTCGATTTCGACGAGACTTCGGCTGCCGCTCAACGAAAAGCGTGTGCCCGCGGTGAACATCCCGTCCAGGTCGGAAGGACGCAGGGGAACGGAAGGGCGCCAGGGGCGGTCTTCGGCAGGCATCGGCGGATCGGTCGTGGGAGAGGCCGGGGCCTGGAGGATCAGCGGCCCCGAATTCGCGAGCGGCTCCCAGTCGCCGAAGGCGGGCTTCGGCATGGTCAGCTCGGACACCGCCTTCCGTACGTGGCCACTGCTGGAACCGCCGCCGTAGCCGTGGGGAGCCCGGTGCACCCACCCCTCGCCGTCGGGCCCGAAGGACAGCTCCGTCCGGCCCGCGGTCTTCTTGTCGAATTCCTCCTGGTCATCGGATTTGTAGTGCCACTGCTCGACTTTCATCAGGAACAGGGCGCCGTCTCCGAGCAGGCGGTACTCGAACGAAGCGCGGCGCCTGCCCTGCTCGTCGATGTGCAGGCAGCGGGCGAAGCGGTGCTGCCAGGCGATTTCGAGCAGCACCGGCGGAGTCTCGGTGCCAGGACGCACCAGTGCGACGGCGTACTGCTCGCCGGCGGCGTCCCGTTCCCGGGCGGTGCCGGGGGTGAGCCTTCCGACCAGTGCGCGGGCGGCCGGATCCCAGCCCTCGCAGTGGATGACGTCGAACGAAGTCCCCTCAGACATGGGGCCGAACCTAGCGGGTCCCCCCGACAAGACCCCTAGGATGCCCCTCAGACCGAAGGGGGACAACGTGTTCGCGATCCAACCGTGGCACCTGCTCATCCTGCTGCTGGCGATCGTCTTCGCCGGGGCCGTCATCGTCGCCGTGGTGATGGCGGGCCGGAAACGGTGAGCTACTCGCGGATCGCGTAGTCACCGAAGGACGGTTCCAGCAGGTCAAAGGCTCGCTGGGTCGCCTTCGTCAGTGCCGTGGCGATCTCGTCGTTGCTTTCGCCGGCACGGGACCGCCGGAGGACGTCGCGGAACAGGACGCGGTCGATCGCGTTGAGTTCGGCGGCGGCCATGATCGGGGTGACGTCGTCCGCGTCGGCTCCGGTCTCGGTCGCGAGCAGGTCGGCGAGCGCCTCTTCCCGGAGTTCGTGCAGCTCGCGCAGCCGTGCGGTCAGGGTCGGGCTCTCCAGCACCATTTTCGCGAAGACGGGCCCGGTGAAACCGATCACGGGCGAATGCGCCGCCACCGCGTCCAGGAAGGTGCGCCTTAGCGCGGCCAGCGCCGACTCACCCGTCTTCCTGGTACGGACGGCGTTCGCCAGCCCGTTCGTGAACTCCTCGTGCTGGTCCAGCGCGAGGTCTTCCTTGCGCGCGAAGTAGTTGGTGACGGTCTTCTTCGCGACCCTCGCCGCTGCGGCGATCTCGGCGATCGTCGTCTCCTCAAAGCCCTTCTCGATGAAGAGCTGCGTCGCCTGATCGGAGATCAGCTGCCGCGTCTCCTGCTTCTTGAGCTCTCGCAAACCCACATCCGCGCTGGTCATGAGCGAAGTTTACCACCGTCGTAAAAATATCCTTGACTTATGGTAGGTCGGATGTAAACTTACGTCCGTACTACCGACTGAGAGAGAAGAGGCTCCTTGACCGCTCGAATCCCCCAAGGCAACGAAGGCATCGACCGCGCCCAGGTCCGCCGGGGCGACCGCCGCCATCAGCAGCCGTTCCCCGGCCGCTTGACGCCGGTGCGCCGCTCGATCGGTGTCCCGCGCCGCCGGTCGTACTGACCGATCAGCTCATCCGAAAACGCACTGCCGACCGAAGGGGATAGCCCATGAACGTTCTTGCTTCCACCGTCTCGCTGACCGTCGACGACGTCGCCGCTTCCAGCCGCTTCTTCACCGAGCACTTCGGCTTCACGGAGCAGATGGCCGCGGAGGGTTTCGTGTCCCTCGGGCATGAAACCGCGAAGCTGGCCATCGTCCTGCTCCAGGCAGGGATCGAGGTGCTGCCGGAGAACCTGCGGCAGCAGCGCGCGTCCGGGGTGATCGTGGCCTTCACGGTCGAGAATCTCGAAGCCGAGGAGAAGCGCCTCCGCGAAGAGGGTGTCGAGATCACGTTGCCGCTGAGGGAAGAGCCGTGGGGAGAGCGTCTCTTCATGGTCACCGATCCGAACGGCGTGCCCGTGGAACTCGTGGAATGGGTGCAGCAGTAAGGAAAAACGACGTCGGGGCTCGGTCCACAGTGGACCGAGCCCCGTGTGGGAACTACTTCATCGTGGCGAGCTGGATCAGGTTGCCGCAGGTGTCGTCGAAGACGGCGGTGACCACCGGGCCCAGGTCGACGGCGTCCTGGGTGAACTCGACGCCCAGCCCCTTGAGCCGCTCGACCTCGGCGAACACGTCGTCGACGGCGAACTGGGTGAACGGGATCCCGTCGCCCACTAGAGCGTTCTTGAACGGCTTCGCCGCGGGGTGGCCGTCCGGTTCCAGCAGGAGCTCGACGCCGTCGGGATTCGCGGGGGAGACCACGGTGAGCCAGCGGGCGTCGCCGGTGGGCACGTCGTGCTTCTTGATGAACCCCAGCTTCTCGGTGTAGAAGGCGAGCGCCTTGGCCTGGTCGTCGACGAAGACGCTGGTGATGTTGATGCGGATCACGGGTTCGGTTCCTCTCGGTCGATGGGCCACCGCTCGGCGATCGAGCGCAGCGGGCTCGTGTCGAGGTGGTGGAACTTGTAGCGGCCCTGCCGCCGGGTGTGCACCAGACCGGCCTGTTCGAGCATCGCGAGATGCTGCGAGATGGCCTGCCTCGACGAGGAGAGACCGTGTTTCATGGTCAGCCGTCCGCAGAGCTCGAACAGCGTCTGGCCGTCTTTTTCGGTCAGCTCGTCCAGGATGGTTCGCCGCGTCGAGTCGCCGATCGCCTTGAACAGGTCGTCGTCCACGTCCCCGTTATAGGCAAGTCGTCACTTGCCTGTCAAACCGGGGGTCAGGAACCCAGGTAGCGCAGGATGGCCAGGACACGGCGGCTGTAGCCCGCGGTGTTGGCCAAGCCGAGCTTGTCGAAGAGGGCGTTCACGTGTTTCTCGACGGCGCTCTGCGACACGAACAGCGACTCGGCTATCCCGGCGTTCGTGTGGCCCTGCGCCATTTTCTCCAGCACTTCGCGCTCGCGGGGGGTCAGCTTCGCGAGCGGATCGGTGTGCGTGGTCCTCGCCAGCAGCCGCCGGACCACCTCCGGATCGAACGCCGCCCCGCCCGCGGCGACCCGGTCGAGCGCGTCCAGGAATTCGCCCACCTGGGCGACCCTGTCCTTCAGGAGGTAGCCGACGCGTTCACCGTCACCGGTGATCAGCTCGGCGGCGTAGCGCTTCTCGACGTACTGCGAGAGCACCAGCACCCCGATCTCGGGCCAGCGTTTCCGGATCTCGAGCGCCGCGCGGAGGCCCTCGTCGGTATGCGTCGGCGGCATGCGGACGTCGGTGACGATCACGTCCGGCTGATAGGCGGCGGTCGTCGAGAGGAGCGCTTCGCCGTCGCCGACCGACGCCACGACGTCGTGCCCCTCTTCGATCAGCAGCCGGATCAGCCCCTCGCGCAGCAGGGTCGAGTCCTCGGCGAGGATCACTCGCACGGCAGCACCGCCGTCACCACGGTCGGACCGCCGGGCGGGCTGGTCACGGTGAACTCCCCGTCCGCCGCCGCCACCCGCCGCGCGAGGCCGGAAAGACCGTCGCCGGACTCCCGCGCCCCGCCGACGCCGTCATCGGTGATCCGCACCCGCACCCTGTCCCCGTCCCGCCCTGCCTCGATGTCGATCCGCGTCGCCGCGGCGTGCTTGATCGTATTGGTGACCGCCTCGGAAGCGACGAAGTAGACGACGGTCTCGATCGCCGCGGGTGGCCGTTCCGGCAGGTCGACGCGCAGGTGGACCGGTACGCCGGAGCGCTCCGCGAGCGCCTCCAGCGCGGGGTGCAGCCCGTCGGAGTCCAGCGCGATCGGATACACCCGCCACGAGACCTCGCGCAGGTCCTCGAGGGCGCGCTGGGACTCCTCGTGCGCCTGCCGCAGCAGCTCCGACGAGTGTTCCGGATCGCCGGCACGCCGCGCCCGGCCGAGCAGCATCCCGAGCGCGACGAGCCGCTGCTGGACGCCGTCGTGCAGGTCCCGTTCGATCCGGCGGCGCTCGCCGTTGACCGCTTCGACCACTTCGGCGCGGCTCGTCGCGAGTTCGGAAACCCGGCGGCGCAACTGTTCTTTCTTGCTGGGCCCGAAAAAACGTCTCGCCAGCTTGCGCTCCAGCGTCGCGATCCCGACGAGCCCTTGCAGGGCAAGGAAGAGAAGCAGAGCGCCGAAGAGGCCGACGGTGATGAAGTCGTACCAGCTCGAAGGCGCGCCGCCGCCGGGCGACTCGCCGCTGACCAGTTGGGCGACGATGATCACGCCGGAGACGACGCCCCAGAGGATCAGGGCGAAGATCCCGGCGGCGAGCAGGCCGACGACACAGCGCGGAACGAGATAGGTCATCGCGCGGCGGCCGGTGTAGTCCGTCGCGTTCTCGGCGCCGAGGTACTCCTCCAGCCGTCGTCGCTCCACTTCGGACAGAACGCGGGCGCCGGCGAAGACGGGCCGCCGCAGCGCGGGGACCGTGAGCGCGATGCCGCCGAAGAGGACGTAGAAGAACTCGGCGAACGCCGTCGCGGAGCCGATCGCCAGGCCCAGCGTGCCGCGGAGCATCTTGCGCAGGTAGCGGCGCGTCGCGGCCGGAACAGGCATAACGCCAGGTTAGCGGGGTATCCGGAACTCGGTACTGAGGTTTTCCGCAGTGATCTGTGCCGCTTCACCGCAGGGTGCGGAACCCGGGCAATTCGTACGTTCGTTGAAACCGAAGACGACCACGAAAGGCCGCCATGAACCTCCTCCTCGCCCAAGCCGCCAGTGAACCGATGGGCGGCCTCGCCGGCTGGGCGGTATCACTGATGGACTCACTGGGAGGTCCGGGAGCCGCGATCATCGTCGGGCTGGACAACCTGTTCCCGCCGATCCCCAGCGAACTGGTGCTGCCGCTCGCCGGGTTCTCCGCCAGCCAGGGGACGTTCACCCTGGTGGAAGCGCTGGTGTGGACGACCTTCGGGTCGGTCGCCGGCGCGATCATCGTGTACTACCTCGGCCAGTTGCTCGGCCGCGACCGCACGCGCCGCTGGATGGCGAAGATCCCGCTGGTCAAGGCCGCAGACTTCGACAAGACGGAGGCATGGTTCCAGAAACACGGCACCAAGGCGGTGTTCTTCGGCCGGATGGTGCCGATCTTCCGCAGCCTCATCTCCCTGCCCGCCGGGATCGAGCGCATGCCGTTCTGGCGCTTCTTGGCCCTGACGACGCTGGGCAGCCTGATCTGGAACACGGTGTTCGTCCTGGCGGGCTACGCCCTGGGGGAGAGCTGGCACCTGGTCGAGGAGTACGCCGGGTTCTTCCAGTACTTCGTGATCGCGGCCGTCGCGGTCGCGGTGATCCTCTTCGTCGTCAGCCGCGTCCGCGAAAAGAACCGCACCAACGCCTGACGAAACGCGCGTGAAGGCCCCCTTCCCTCGGCTCAGCCGAGGGAAGGGGGCCTTCACGCGGGATCAGGAGCGGAACGGACCGGTCACCTCGTAGGTGATCCCGCCGGACGACGACCCGGAAGTGCCGCGCTGCGACGAGAAGTACAGCCGGTTCCCGGCCGGGGTGAACGCGGGACCGCAGATCTCCGACGAGCTCTGGCCGCCGATCCGCAGGAACGGCGCCACGATGTCGTTCGGCGTGATGATGCAGATCTCCATGTTCCCGCCGTCTTCGGCGACGAACAGATCGCCCGACGAGGTCCCGGTGACGTTGTCGACGCCGGTCAGCGGCGCCGAACCGGGGCTCACCAGCGAATCGTCGTAGGCGAGCTCGTAGGTGCTGGTGGTCAGGTTGAGCTGCCAGACGCGGTTGTCGCCCTTGGTGGTGAACCACGCGGTGTCGTTGGCGTAGTGCAGTCCTTCGCCGCCGTTGAACCGCTTCGCGCCGGACACTTGGTTACGCGTGGCCGTCGGCGAGCCGTCCGGGTCGGGCACGTTCGCCCAGGTGAAGCTGCCCGACGTCGCCGTGCCCGCCTTCAGTACCTGCAGCGTTCCGGCGGAGAGGTTGCCCCAGGTCGTCGGGACGAACCGGTAGAGGCAGCCGTCCGAGGTGTCCTCGGTCAGGTAGACGACCTTGCGCACCGGGTCGGCCGCGGCGGCCTCGTGCTTGAACTTCCCCATCGCGGGCCGCTGGACGGCGGCCGTGGCCGGTCCGTTCGGCTGACACTCGTAGACGAACCCGAGGTCGACCTCCTCGCAGGAAAGCCAAGTGTTCCAAGGGGTCTTGCCGCCCGCGCAGTTCTGACGGGTGTTCGCCAGCACGCGGTGGGCGCCGGTGATGTTCCCGCTCGCGTCGAATTTGACCGCGCTCGCGCCTCCGCCGGGGGTGATCTCCGAGTTCGACACGTAGATCCAGCCACTGCCGTCGGCGAACACCGCGCCGCCGTCCGGCGCGCTGTGCCAGGTGTAACCGGTGCTCGCGACCTGCTGGCCGGAGCGCGCGATGACGCGGCTGGTGAATCCCGCCGGCAGCTGGATCCCGTTCGCGTCGGCGGCCTGGAGCGCGCCGTACGGGCTGGGACCGTTCTGCGCGGGAGCGGCCAGTGCCGTCCCCGAAAGCCTGTTTCCGAACGCCGTGACGCCGGCGCCGACCACGGCCGCGCGCAGGAAATTCCGTCGCTTCACTCGTGCCTCCGAGACATCCGCTGATGTGGTGGTGCGGGAAGGAGCGGATCGGAGAGTACGGGCGGAACGGGACTTCCAGGTGAATTCGCGGCGTATTCACCGGTGAGAGAGAACTTTCGTAGGACCCTTCACCCGGCCCTATTTCCCGCGCTTTGTGGAGCGCATCCGCCATCGCGGTGATGACGCCGAAAGCCCCGGATCCTGGGCAGGATCCGGGGCTTCGGCCTCGCGCCGTTACGCCGCTTGGGCGACCGGAGCCGTCGCCGGGGCCAGCGCGATGTCCAGCACTTCGCGGACGTTCGCCACCGCGTGGACGTCCAGCTGGGCCAGCACTTCGGCCGGGACGTCGTCGAGGTCCGGCTCGTTGCGCTGCGGGATGATCACCGTCTTCATCCCCGCCCGGTGCGCGGCCAGCAGCTTCTGCTTGACCCCGCCGATCGGCAGCACACGCCCGGTCAGCGACACCTCACCGGTCATCGCGACGTCCGACCGCACGACCCGGCCCGAAAGCAGGGACGCCAGCGCGGTCGTCATCGTGATGCCCGCGCTCGGGCCGTCCTTGGGCACCGCGCCCGCGGGGACGTGCACGTGGATGCCGCGGTCCTTCAGGTCGCCGACCGGAAGTTCCAGCTCCGCGCCGTGCGAACGCAGGTACGACAGCGCGATCTGCACCGACTCCTTCATCACGTCGCCCAGCTGGCCGGTCAGCGACAGCCCGGTCGAGCCGGATTCCGGATCCGCCAGCGACGCCTCGATGTAGAGGACGTCACCGCCGGCGCCGGTCACCGCCAGTCCGGTCGCCACGCCGGGGGTCGACGTGCGTTGCGTCGACGCGGGCAGCGAAGACTCCGGAAGGTGCCGAGGGCGGCCGAGGTAGGTCTCGAGCCCGTCGGCGTCGATCGTCAGCGGCAACTCGGCCTCGTCCAGCGCGACCTTGGTGGCCACCTTCCGCAGCACCTTCGCGATGGTCCGGTTCGCGTTGCGCACCCCGGCTTCCCGCGTGTACTCGGCGGCGATGCGGCTGAACGCGTCGTCGGTCAGCGTGACGTCGTCCTTGCCGAGGCCCGCGCGGTCCAGCTCGCGGGGGAGCAGGTGGTCGCGGGCGATGGTGACCTTCTCGTGCTCGGTGTAGCCGTCGAGGGTGACCAGCTCCATCCGGTCCAGCAGCGGGCCGGGGATGGTCTCGAGCGCGTTCGCCGTCGCGAGGAACACGACGTCGGACAGGTCCAGCTCGACCTCGAGGTAGTGGTCGCGGAACGTGTGGTTCTGCTCCGGGTCCAGCACCTCCAGCAGCGCCGCCGTCGGGTCGCCGCGGTAGT
This sequence comes from Amycolatopsis sp. NPDC031561, assembly GCF_055580625.1. Taxonomy (NCBI): domain Bacteria; kingdom Bacillati; phylum Actinomycetota; class Actinomycetes; order Pseudonocardiales; family Pseudonocardiaceae; genus Amycolatopsis; species Amycolatopsis sp. NPDC031561. Next base: position 626,040 of record NZ_JBVILA010000002.1, read on the forward strand.
CGGCGCCGACCTTGTCGATCTCGTCGAGCAGCACGACCGGGTTCATCGAGCCCGCTTCCTTGATGGCGCGGACGATCCGGCCGGGCAGCGCGCCGACGTAGGTGCGGCGGTGACCGCGGATCTCGGCCTCGTCGCGGATGCCGCCGAGCGCGACGCGGACGAACTCACGGCCCATCGCCTTCGCCACGGACTCACCGAGCGAGGTCTTGCCGACCCCGGGAGGACCGGCGAGCGCGAGCACCGCGCCCGAACGACGTCCGCCGACCGGCCCGAGACCCGACTCCGCGCGGCGCTTGCGCACGGCCAAGTACTCGATGATGCGTTCCTTCACGTCGTCGAGACCGGCGTGATCCGCGTCGAGGATTTCGCGCGCGGCGGCGATGTCGTGGACGTCGGTGGTGCGGTTGTTCCACGGCAGTTCGAGGACGGTGTCCAGCCAGGTGCGGATCCAGCCGCCCTCGGGGGACTGGTCCGACGTCCGCTCCAGTTTGTCCACTTCGGATAGTGCGGCCTTCTTGACCGCGTCCGGCAGCTCGGCGGCCTCGACGCGGGCGCGGTAGTCGTCGTCGTTGGCGGTGCCGTCGAGTTCGCCCAGCTCCTTGCGGATCGCTTCGAGCTGGCGGCGCAGCAGGAATTCCTTCTGCTGCTTCTCCATGCCCTCCTGGACGTCCTTGCGGATGGTGTCGGTGACCTCGAGTTCGGCCAGCTGCTCGCGGCTCCATTCCAGAGCCTTTTCGAGGCGAGCCGAAACATCGAGCGCGGATAGCAGTTCGAGCTTCTGCTCGGTGTTCAGGTACGACGAGTTGCCCGCGAGGTCGGCGAGCGCGGACGGATCCTCGACCTCCTGGACGGCGTCGATCATCTGCCAGCCGCCCCGCTGCTGGAGGATCGCGAGGACGACGCTCTTGTACTCGGTCGCGAGCTTCGCGGAGTTGTCGTCGGTGGTCTCGGTGGCGAGCTCGGCGTGGACCCAGCGGGCGGCGCCGGGACCGTCGGCGATGCGGCCGACGACGGCGCGGCGGGTGCCGCGCAGCAGCACCGCGGTCTTGCCGCCGGGCACGCGGCCGATGCGCTCGACCGTCGCGATGGTGCCGAGTCCGGCGTACTCGCCGTGGACGCGGGGAACGATCAGCACCTCGGCCTTGGCGGTGGTGCCGGAGCGGATCCCCGGGAAGGAAGCCTGGGCAGGCGTGTTGGCCTGGGCGGACTCCACCGCGGCGCGCGTCTCCGTGTCGGCGAGGTCGAGCGGGACGATCATGCCCGGCAGCACGACGTCGTCATCGAGCGGGAGGACGGGCAGGAGGCGGTTGTCGGTCATCTGTGCACTCCTCGGTTAGTTGAGTCTGCCTAGCTCAACTCTCCGATCGACCCGTTTGTTTCCTCCAGCTGTTCGCCGTCAGCGATCACCCCACCCCTCCGACCTCCGCGCCCCAACGCGTCACGGTTAGCCCGCGAAACGCGACGTGGACGCGGTAAACATCGGATGTGTTAGGCGGGGTCCGGACGTCGCGAAAGCCACTTTCGGGACGTCCGGTGTCCCGAAAGTGGCTTTCGCAACACCCGACCCCCACTCGAACCGAATCCTCAGATCTTTGTGCCTCAAAGCGTCACGTTTAGCCCGCTAAACGCGACGCGCACGGCGCAAAGGTCGGACGTCAGGGGTGGACCGAGACGCCGCACCAGGCGAACGGCCGGGCGCCCAGCTCGTCCCGCCGCAGCTCCCGCACCGGCCGCCAGTCGGGCAGGTGGACGAGGCCGGGCTCCAGCAGTGGCCACTCCCCGAAGAGTGGTTCGATCTCCTCGCGGTCCCGCATCCACACCGGGTTGCTCGTCTTCCGGTACTGCTCGACCATCCAGCGCAGCCCGTCCGCGTCCTCGCCGGTCTGGCCGCCGAAGCTCATGTGCGAAAGCCCCAGCCAGCTGCCCGGCGCCAGCGCGTTCCGGTAGGTCGCGACCAGCGCGGGCGGATCGTCGTGCGGTCCGGCGAAATGCAGCACGGCCATCATCATCAGGCACACCGGCTGCGAGAAATCGATCAGCCGCAACGTCTCCGGATGCCGCAGGACGTCCTTCGGCCGCCGCATGTCGGCGTGCACGATCCCGGCCCAGTCGGTCGCCTCGTGCCGCTCGAGGATCAGCTCCGCGTGCGCCACCGCCACCGGCTCGTAGTCGACGTACACGACCTTCGCCGTATCGCCGGGCTCCAGCTCTTCTTCGACGATCTCGTGCACGTTCCCGGCGGTCGGGACACCGGAACCCAGATCGACGAACTGCCGGATCCCCGCGTTCAGCGCCGCGCGCACGACACGGTTCATGAACTCGCGGTTGTGCCGCGCGCCCGGTTTGACCCACCGCCACTGGCGTTCCAGCCCGCGGGCGAACTCGCGGTCGACGGCCCAGTTGTGGGTCCCGCCGAGATACCAGTCGTAGATCCTCGCCGCGGACGGCTTTTCGGTGTCGACCCCGGTCGGCGCCACCGGGGCCGCGTCATCTTCCCTGGTCACGGAAAACCCCCTGATCGTCGAAGATCAGCCTATCGGGATCAGGGAACCGCCGGTCGCCGCTGCCAGTACGTCCAGAGCGGCCGATAGCCCTGCGCGTACCAGAACGGCGTCGAGCGCGGATTGGCCAGCGCGTGGTGCAGCAGCACGGCTTCGGTCCCGCATTCGTCGAAGATCTGGTGCGCGTGCGCCGCGAGCGCCGACCCCACCCCGCTCGAACGCGCCGGCTCGGCCACCGCCAGCGAAGACAGGTAGCCGACCCGCTCGGCCGCGACCCGGTTCCCGATCCATGAGGTCTCGTCGGGGAACTGCACCCGCACCATGCCCAGCGCGCGCCCGTACAACTCCGCGATCCACAGCGTCGGGTTCTCCCGCTCCAGCTGTTTCGACAGGTCCGCGGTGATCGCTTCCTCCGCGCCCTCGCGCAAAGTGACCGAACCGAACTGCGCGTCATAGCGCTGCAATTCCAGCTCGAGTCCGACGGCGGTTTCGAGATCATCGGCTTCGGCGGGCCGGATGTGCACTCCGGGAGTGGCGGGCGGTCCCGTCACGGCCAGCCGGTCGGCCGGGCGGACCGCGATCACCAGCACCGGAGCGAATCCGCGGCGCAGCAATTCGGCCGAGCCGGGCGAATCGCGGCTGGGCCGCACCACGGTCGCCGCCGTTTCGACATCCCCGGCTGGGACGACCGCCTTCAGATGTTCATCCCATCGGGTGAGTAATGCGTCAAAGGCCGCTTCCGGGCGGGGTCCGGTGAGACGCGCTTCGAGGCGATGTTCGACGAGCGCTCGCCACGGAGAGTCAACAGAATCCGGGCCCGCCTCAGTCCGTACCGACAATCCGGCGGCGGCCGAGTCGCCTTCTGTCGCGGAGAGTGACACGGAGCCCTCGACAGGCTCCAGTGCAGGCATTTCCGGGAGCAGGGCGTCCACGGTGGCGAGCCGCTCGGCATGCCCGGCGGCGATGGCGTGGCTATTCATAGGACTATTCAAGCCCCTACTGACGGGTCCGCAGGGAACTTCACGACATTGGCTCGGCCGTGGCGCCAGGTGACTTCCGGTAGTCGGAAGGAACGCGAATAACGCTCCCATTTCACCCCTTGGTCCACGCAGGTCAGCGCGACGCGCCCATTGTTAACCCTGGGGTGATCTCATACTGTCTCGAATGGGACTTGGGTACGCCCTCCGGGGTACTGTATTGCCCTCGTCCCCGAGGTCGCGGTAGGACAAGACCGGTTGGGCAGCCGGGAAGGAAGGTCGGATGCCGGACACGAACGGCAGGCCCGTGAGCGCCGCACAGGCAGCACCGGGCAAGGGAGGCGCCGTTACGGAGGCTCGTACCGACGAGCGAAGGTTCCGCGTCTACACCTTCGCGGTACTCACCATGGGCATCGCCGCCGCGGCCGCGGTCAGCCTCTGGCTGGACTTCGAGGCCTCGGACGACCTGTTGTGGATCGGGCCGATCCTCGCGCTCGCGTTCCTGCTCGCCGAACAGCTCGGCATCAACGTCGACGTCCGCAGCGGTATCTCCTGGACGATCTCGTTCACCGAGATTCCCCTGGTCATCGGATTCTTCGTCGCACCCTTCGAAGTCGTCCTCGCCGCGCATCTCGCGGCGGGCATCGGAACCCTGCTGGCCCGCAAGGTCGCGGGCCGGGTGCTTTACAACGCCGGTGCGTTCCTGCTGGAGATCACCGGCGCGTTCGCCGTGGCAGGACTGGTGAAACAGGCCTCCGGCGCCCAGGACATGACCTGGATCGCCGCGCTGGCAGGCACTTTGACCGCGCCGCTGGTCAGCACGCTGCTCGCGCTCGCCGCCGTCCGCGTCCTGCGCCGCCGCATGCGGGTCAGCACCGCGATCCGGCTGACCGGCCGCATCCTCGTCGTCGGATTCGTCAACGCCTCGGTCGGTCTTTCCGGCTATTTGGTCATTTCCGGGACGCCGAAGGCCTGGCCGCTCGTGCTGGCCGTCTTCCTCGGGCTCACCGCGCTGTACTGGGCGTACTCCGACCTGCTCCGCGAACAGCGCGACATGGAAGCGCTGTCCGACGTCAGCCTGATGGTCGCCCGATCCGGTCAGCAGGCCGCCGCGCGTCCCGCCGGGCGGGCCGACGAACTCGTGGGCGGCGTTGACGTCCGCGAGTGGGCGACCATCGCCGAACGCATCAAGGACCAGCTGGCCGCCGGCCGTGTCGTGCTCAGGCTGCGGCTGGAACCCAAGGACACCATGCGGATGGTCGTCGCGGGCGACGAACTGCCACCCGTCGACCCGGCCGCCGACGACCCGTTGCTGCGCCTTCCCGGCGCGCACGTCCGGCACTTCCGGATCACCGAGGCCAATCCCGACGTCCGCTCCGCGTTGCTCGACCGCGGCGCCCAAGAGGCACTGGTCGTCCCGCTCCGCAGCGCGAACCAGCTCCTCGGCGTCGTCGAAGCGCACGACAGGCTGTCCCGCTGGCGTGGTTTCGGCAAGTACGACATCCAGCTCCTCGGCACGATGGCCAGCCACCTCGCGACGTCGCTGGACAACCGGCGCCTCCTCGCGACCCTGCGCCACGACGCCTACCACGACCCGCTGACCGGCCTGCTCAACCGGCCGGGCTTCCGTCAGGTCGCCAAGGAACCGTTGCGCGAACAGGTCGACGCGGTCGTCCTGAGGGTCGATCTCGACGTCTTCTCCACCGTCAGCGACGCCCTCGGTTACGTGTGGGCCGATCGGATGGTCATCGCCGCGGGCCGCCGGATCCGCGACGCGCTCGGCCCCGACGTCCCGCTCGCCAGGCTCGAAGGCGCGTCCTTCGCGGCGCTCCTCGTCGGCTGCGCGCCGGGACGCGCCCAGGCCGCGGCGGAACTGCTCCGCGCGGAACTCGTCGCCCCGTACCCGGTGGACCGGCTCTCCGTCGAAGCCAACGCGATGATCGGCTACGCCACCTCGTCGGCGGAAGACGACGACCAGGTCGACGTCGACGGGCTCCTGCAGCGCGCCGACGTCGCCGTCCGCGCGACCAAGGGCGGCGAAGAGGTCCGCGGCTACATGGCCAGCATGGGCCAGATCTTCATGCGCCGGTTCCAGATGGTCACGCAGTTCCGGCAGTCGCTCGAAGAAGGCCAGCTGAGCGTCCACTACCAGCCGAAGATCACCTTGCCGAACCGGCAGATCCAGGGTGTCGAGGCGCTGGTGCGCTGGGTGCATCCGGAGTTCGGCAGGCTCGGCCCGGACGAGTTCGTCCCGGCGATCGAAGCGGCCGGCCTCATCGGCGTCCTGACGTCCTTCGTGCTCGAAGAGTCGTTGAAGCGCGTACGGAAGTGGCTCGACGAAGGACTGCGCATCTCCGCAGCGGTGAACCTGTCGGTGCGGAACCTGGCCGACGAGGACTTCCCGACGAAGGTCGCGCGCGAACTCGACCGCTTCGGCATCCCGCCCGAGCTGCTCACCTTCGAGCTGACCGAGTCCGGTGTGATGTCCGACCCGCAGAAGGCACTGCCGATCCTGCGGGAACTGCACTCGCTGGGCATCGTGCTCGCCGTCGACGACTTCGGCACCGGCTACTCGTCGCTGGCGTACCTGCGGCAGCTCCCGGTCGACCAGGTCAAGATCGACAAGAGCTTCGTCCTCGGCATGGGCACCGACCTCGGAGACCTCGCCGTCGTGCGCTCCATCGTCGAACTGGGCCACTCGCTCGGCCTCACGGTCGTCGCCGAGGGTGTCGAGGAGGACGTCGCGCGGGATCAGCTCGAGGCGATGGGCTGTGACGTGGCACAGGGCTACCTCATCTCGCGGCCACTGCCGGAGGACCGCCTGGAGGCGTGGCTGCAGGCCCGCACGGCGCGCTCGCCGGGACGACACTCCGAGACCGTCTTGACCCTGCTGACCTGAGGTTTTGCGGTAACCTGCCCCCCGGTCAAGGCCCCTCGACCGGCCTGCTAATCTTTCCAAGTCCTCGCGAGAGGGCAAGGCCCCTTTAGCTCAGTCGGTAGAGCGTTTCCATGGTAAGGAAAAGGTCTACGGTTCGATTCCGTAAAGGGGCTCGCAACCTCAACCGCGTCACGCTAGCGTGTCGCGGTTAGGGTTATGTAAGGGCGGTGTAGCTCAGCTGGCAGAGCAAGCGGCTCATAATCGCTGTGTCGCCGGTTCAAGTCCGGCCACCGCTACGCGGTAATCCTGGGTATCCCAGGCCTAGTAGAGAAGGAAATGCTGTGGCTGCCACTGACGTGCGACCGAAGATCACGCTCGCGTGTGAGGAGTGCAAGCACCGCAACTACATCACCAAGAAGAACCGGCGCAACAACCCGGATCGCCTGGAGATGAAGAAGTTCTGCCCGAACTGCGGTACGCACCGGACTCACAAAGAGACCCGCTGAGCGTCTAGCGGTTCTACAAGTCTCACCCGAAGCCGTCCTGGTCACCAGGGCGGCTTCGGGCATTTCCGGGTTAGGTAGCCTGCTCGGGTGGCCTTGGACCAGTCGTTCACCGGGCGGGCATACCCGCCGACCAGTACCTATGAAGTGAGTCGCGAGAAGATCCGGGAGTTCGCCGACGCGCTCGGCGACGCGAACCCGCTCTACCGCGACACCGAAGCGGCGAAGGCGGCCGGGCACCCCGACGTCATCGCACCGCCGACGTTCCTCACGATCATCAATCTCGCTTCGATCAACGCGATCGTCTCCGACCCCGAGCTGGGGCTCGACTATTCGCGGATGGTCCACGGCGACCAGCGGTTCACCTACACGCGGCCGGTGCACGCGGGCGACGTCCTGTCGCTCACCACGTACATCGACAACATCATGACCCGCGCCGGGAACGACTTCATCAACCTGCGCGCCGAGATCTCCGGCGCCGACGGCGGCCCGATCGCCACCACGTACGCCCAGCTCGTGGTCCGAGGGGAGGGCGCGTGAGCACGTTCACCGCCGGAGAAGAACTGGCGCCGCTGACCATCGACGTCACCAGGGACCAGCTGGTGCGCTACGCGGGCGCTTCGCTGGACTTCAACCCCATCCACTGGAACGAGGCCTTCGCCAAGGAGGTCGGCCTGCCGGACGTCATCGCGCACGGGATGCTGACCATGGCGCTCGGGGCGAGGCTCGTCACGGACTGGCTCGGCGACCCCGGCCGCCTCATCGACTACTTCGCGCGCTTCACGCGCCCCGTGGTCGTGCCGAACGACGGCGCGGCGACGATCGAGTTCACCGGGAAGGTTGCCGTGGTCAACGACGACGGCACCGCGCGGATCGACATCACCGCCAAGTTCGACGGCAAGGCCGTCCTCGGGAAGGCCCAAGCGGTCGTCCGCGCCTGACGCTCGTGAGTGGTAAGGACTGTTCTAACCGTCCTTACCACTCACGAGGCCGGACCTGTTAAGCGAGCTTGAGCAGCTTCCCGATGACCTCCGCCATGCCTTCCTCGCCCCGGGCATTCGGATGCAGCGGCGCCGCGGGGACCGCGGGCGCGGGGCCCTCGACCCATCGCCGGTTCGCGGCACTGCACATGCCACGACCTTTGCTCGCGGTCGACATGTCGGCGAAGCCCGCGTCGTGCTTCTTCGCCGTCTTCTCCAGCGTGCTGTTCAGCAGCTCCAGCGAGTCGCGGAAGTAGGCGACGTCTCCAGCGCCGACCGGCAGGACCGGCCAGCAGCCGGCGTCGTCGTCCGGAAGCGCTGTCGGGTATCCGACGACCACGACGCGCGCTTCGGGGGCCTTCGAGCGGATCTGGTCCAGAACTCCGCCGAGCCGGTCCGCCGCGGCGGTGATCCGCTCGGCGAGCTGGTCGCGTCCGCCCGCGGTCAGCTGGGTCTTGCAAGGCGAAGCGGTCTGGTGCTGCGTCGCGCACTGGCTCGCGAAGCCGACGAAGCCCACGTCGTTGCCGCCGATTCCGACGGTCACCAGCGTCGTGTCGCCATTGATCGCGTCGAGTTGCGGAGCGTTCGTGCCGTCCCGGGTCTTCTGCTCGCCGGTGAGGTGCTCGGTCGTGGCGCCGCCACAGCTGACGTCGGCGAACTCGGCCGGACGCAGAGCCGCGGCGAGCAGGCTCGGGTAGTTGTTGTCCGAACGGTCGCAGCCCACCGGCGCGCCCACAGGCCGTCCAGTGCCCGGCGACGCCGTGTAGGAGTCACCCAGAGCCACATATCGGCCCGCGCCATCCGAAGTGGTGACCCCCGTCGGTGTCACCGACGTCCCTCGCTCCCACAGGTGGTAAGCGATCCCCAGGACGGACAACACGATCACCAGGAACAGACAGCCGCCGCCAGTTCTCCGCTGCGTCACCCGTTCGTTGTACGCGACCCGGGTCACTCTTGTCATTGGTCCGACCGTCGGTGAATTACGCGTGAACGGGTGATCGCCGGTTGCCTGAGACGTGGATCACGTTCAAGGTGGGCACGTACCCAGACCCGAGGAAAGGCGAAGACGTGAGCCTGAACTTGAACAAGCTGGTCGACAAGGCGTGGGAGGACAAAGGCATCAACGAGCTGCTGGACGCCCCGCCGTCCGCGCTCGAGGGCTTGACCAAGAAGCACGACGAGCTCCTCGCGGAACTCAAGATCAAGACCGTCCGGGACCTCGGCAACTGGAAGTACGCCGCGAAGGCCCACGCACTCGTTCAGCTCGCCGACGGCGAATCCTGACCCCTGCTGCCATCACTGAAGGCCCTTCCCTCCGGGGGAGGGCTTTCAGTCTTTCGGGACGAGTTCGCGCAGCTCAGCGGCGAGGTCGAGGGCGTGGCCGACGTCCCGCGCGAGGTAATGCGGGTCGACGAAGGCCTCGGTGATCCCGGTTTCGGCGGCCTCTTCCAGCTTCGCCGCGACCTCCTTGAGGCCGGTGCCCGGCTTCGGATTGATCCGCAGCACCCGCCGCAGCGCGCCGGGGTCTCGGCCCGCTTTCTCGGCCGAAGTCACCACGGTCGCCCAGAGCTTCGCGAGGTAGGGCGCGGGCAGACCGGCGGGCAGCCAGCCGTCCGCGCGACGTCCGACGCGGTCCAGCGCCGCCTCCGACCCTCCGCCCAGCAGCACCGGCGGATGCGGGCTCTGTGCCGGCCGCAGCCCCACCTTCGACGCGGGGATCCGCCAGCGTTCGCCTTCGTGCTCGAAAGGGTCCTCGGTCCAGAACTTTCGTAGGATTTCGAGAAGCTCCTCCAGCTGCGCGCCGCGGCCCTTCCACGGGGTGCCTGTCGCGGTGTACTCGTCGCGTAGCCAGCCGGTGCCCAGCCCGACGTCCAGACGTCCGCCGCTCACCTGATCCAGCGAAGTGAGCATCCGGGCGAGCACCACGGCCGGATACACCGTTCCGGTGAGCGTGCTGGTGCCGAGCCGGACCTTCTTCGTGACGCTCGCGGCCACCGTCAGCAGGATCAGCGGATCGGCGAAGGTGACGAATTCGGGCGGATACGGCCGTTCCGGGGTGCCGCCGGGGTAGAAGTCCGACGGCGAAACCGGGGCCAGCACCCGATCCCCGACCCACAAGGACTCGTACCCGAGTTCTTCGGCGGCCGTCGCGAAGCCGGTGACGGCGTCCATGGACGCCAGGGGGCCGTACTGCGGAAGGGTGATTCCCAGGCGCATCACGGTCACCGTGCTTCCGCGAGCAGACGGCCCATCCGGGTGATTCCCTCGGTGAGATCTTTTTCGGCCAGGGCATAGGAAATCCGGAAGTACCCGGGTGTCCCGAACGCTTCGCCGGGTACCACGGCGACTTCGGCCTCGCGCAGGATCAGATCGGCCAGCGCCACCGTGTCGGCCGGTCGCTCACCGCGGATCTCCTTGCCCAGCAAGGCTTTCATCGACGGGTAGAGGTAGAAGGCGCCGAGCGGCACCGGAGTTTCCACTCCCTCGATCCCGGAAAGCAGCGAAAGTGCCGCCTTGCGCCGTGAATCGAACGCGTCGCGCATCGCGAAAACGGCGTCGAGCGGACCGCTCACGGCCGCCAGCGCGGCCCGCTGCGCGACGTTCGAAACGTTGCCGCACAAGTGCGACTGGTACGCCGTCGCCGCCTTGACCACGTCCTGCGGGCCGAGCAGCCAGCCCACTCGCCAGCCGGTCATCGAGTACGTTTTCGCGACCCCGTTGAGGACGATCGTCCGGTCGGCGAGTTCCGGGACCAGGACGGGCATCGAAGGCGCTTCGGCGCCGTCGTAGACCAGGTGCTCGTAGATCTCGTCGGTGATGACCCAGAGGCCGTTCTCGTGCGCCCAGCGCCCGATCGCTTCGACCTGTTCGCGTGGGTACACCGCGCCTGTCGGGTTCGACGGCGAGACGAACAGCAGCACCTTCGTGCGCGGCGTCCTGGCGGCTTCGAGCTGCTCGACGGTGACCAGGTAGCCCGTCGTCTCGTCCGCGGTCACCTGCACCGGGACGCCGCCGGCGAGGACGATCGACTCGGGGTAGGTCGTCCAGTACGGCGCGGGGAGCAGCACCTCGTCGCCCGGGTCGAGCAGCGTCGCGAACGCCGAGTAAACCGCCTGCTTGCCGCCGTTGGTCACCAGGACGCGGCCGGGGTCCACCTCGAACCCGGAGTCGCGGACGGTCTTCGCCGCGATCGCCTCGCGAAGCTCCGGCAGCCCGCCCGCGGCCGTGTAGCCGTGATTCACCCTGTCCCGGACGGCCGCCTCGGCGGCTTCGAGCACGTTGGCCGGGGTCGGGAAGTCCGGCTGCCCGGCGCCGAACCCGATCACCGGACGGCCCTGCGCCTTGAGCTCCCGGGCCTTCGCGTCGACGGCCAGCGTGGCCGACGGCGTGATGCCGCCGATGCGGGCAGAGACGCGTGAAGCCGGCGAAGGCGAGGGTGCGGGAGCGCTCATGGCGACATCGTGGCACGATCATGGGGTCGGCCGTGGGGGAGTTTCCTCACGGAAGGCTGCTCCGCGCCGCCTTTGAGGGGCGCGGTTGCGAAGCTGTTCGGGGGTTGCCGTAGACTTCTGGTCTCGGAACGCACTACGGTCATCCCCGCCACGGCGGTGGGGACGATGGAATGCGTCCTCGGGAGCTCCAGACCATCGGAGCTCCAAAGGGGTGTAGCTCAATTGGCAGAGCAGCGGTCTCCAAAACCGCAGGTTGCAGGTTCAAGTCCTGTCACCCCTGCGTAAGCGAACTGGTGAAGGCGGAGGAGTGGTCGTGAGCGACAGCGACGCCAGCGGTGATAAGGCGAAGGACGACGCCGGGCAGAAGCCCGACGAACAGTCCCGCCCGGTGACCGCCGCTGCCCGGCGTGAGCGCCGTGCGTCCGCGCGCCCGTCCGGGAAGGCCGACGCCAAGTCGGACGACAAGACCCGCCCCGCCGGCAAGGCGAAGGCCGGGGACAAGACCGAGAAGTCCAAGGACGCCAAGGGCACGGCGACTCCGAAGCGCGACCGCAAGCCGAAGCAGGCGTCGATCTTCGCCCGGCTGATGCGCTTCATCCGCGAAGTCTGGGCCGAGCTGCGCAAGGTCATCTGGCCGAACCGCAAGCAGATGGTCACCTACACCGCGGTGGTGCTGGTCTTCGTGGTGTTCATGGTGGCGCTGGTGAGCGGCCTCGACCTGGCCTTCAAAGAGGTCGTCGGTGCCGTCTTCGGCAGCTGAGGCAGCCGGTCGCGGTGCTTGAGCGCACCGCACGGTGGCCTGCGCCACGGCAACCGATCAACTGAGAGGACGGAACGTGACCTCCGACAACGGCACAGCAGCCGGTCATGAGCTGACCGAGCTTTCCGACGAGCAGGTGCACGCGGCACTCGGCGACGAGCAGTCCGAGCACCTGGACTCCGTCGAGGTGCCCGCCGCAGGCGACGAGGTCGACGAAGCCGGAGATGTCGCGGAGGCCGAAGAGGCGTCCGACGAGACCGACGACAACGCAGCCGACGACACCGCCGCCGCCGAGCCCGAGGTCGACGAGAACCTCGACCCGGTCGAGAAGCTGCGCGCGGAACTCAACGCCGCTCCCGGTGAGTGGTACGTCGTGCACTCGTACGCGGGTTACGAGAACAAGGTGAAGACCAACCTCGAGACCCGTACTCAGACACTGGACGTCGAGGACTACATCTTCCAGATCGAGGTCCCGACCGAAGAGGTCACCGAGATCAAGAACGGCCAGCGCAAGCAGGTGCAGCGCAAGGTGCTGCCCGGCTACATCCTGGTCCGGATGGACCTGAACGACGCCTCGTGGAGCGCGGTGCGCAACACGCCGGGCGTCACCGGGTTCGTCGGTGCCACGTCGCGTCCCTCGCCGCTGACGGTCGAAGAGGTACTGAAGTTCCTCGCGCCCAAGGTCGAGGCCGCCACGCCCGCCAAGTCCGGCAAGGGCGAGGCCGCCGCGTCGGAGTCGCAGCTGGGCGGCCCCGCGGTCGAGGTCGACTTCGAGATCGGCGAGTCGGTCACCGTCATGGACGGTCCGTTCGCGACGCTCCCCGCGACGATCTCCGAGGTCAACGTGGACGGGCAGAAGCTGAAGGTCCTGGTGTCGATCTTCGGCCGGGAGACCCCGGTCGAGCTGTCGTTCAACCAGGTCTCCAAGATCTGACGGCCGCCAGACGGCCGGCAGTCCCCGCGTACTGGCAGGTGTGCGGGGGACTCAAGTCAGTAAGAAGGAACAAACGAAATGCCACCCAAGAAGAAGAAGCTTGCGGCGATCATCAAGCTGCAGATCAAGGCGGGTGCGGCCAACCCCGCGCCGCCGGTCGGCCCCGCGCTGGGTCAGCACGGCGTCAACATCATGGAGTTCTGCAAGGCCTACAACGCCGCGACCGAGTCGCAGCGCGGGGACGTCGTCCCGGTCGAGATCTCCGTGTACGAAGACCGCTCGTTCGACTTCAAGCTCAAGACGCCGCCGGCCGCGAGGCTGCTGCTGAAGGCCGCGGGCGTGGAGAAGGGCTCCGGCGAGCCGCACAAGACCAAGGTCGCCAAGGTCACTTGGGACCAGGTCCGCGACATCGCGAAGACCAAGGAATCCGACCTGAACGCGCACGACATCGACCAGGCCGCGAAGATCATCGCGGGCACCGCCCGCTCGATGGGCATCACGGTCGTCGACTGACGCTGTTTTTCCAGCACCACGTGGGAGAGCCAGTGCCGGCTCCAACACCACACTGATCCGTTTTGAAGAGTTGAGGACAGAAGCATGACCAAGCACAGCAAGGCCTACCGTCAGGCCCTCGAGCTGGTGGACCGCGAGCGGCTGTACGCCCCGCTCGAGGCCGCGAAGCTGGCCAAGGAGACCTCCAAGTCGAAGATGGACGCCACCGTCGAGGTCGCCATGCGCCTCGGTGTCGACCCTCGTAAGGCCGACCAGATGGTCCGCGGCACCGTGAACCTGCCGCACGGCACCGGTAAGACCGCCCGCGTCATCGTCTTCGCCGTTGGTGACAAGGCCGCCGAGGCCGAGGCCGCCGGCGCGGACGTGGTCGGCACGGACGAACTGATCGAGCGCATCCAGGGTGGCTGGCTCGACTTCGACGCCGCGATCGCGACGCCGGACCAGATGGCCAAGGTCGGCCGCATCGCCCGCATCCTCGGCCCGCGTGGCCTGATGCCGAACCCGAAGACCGGCACCGTGACCCCCGCGGTCGCGAAGGCCGTGGCGGACATCAAGGGCGGTAAGATCAACTTCCGCGTCGACAAGCAGGCCAACCTGCACTTCGTGATCGGCAAGGCCTCGTTCGACACCGAGAAGCTGGTGGAGAACTACGCGGCCGCGCTGGACGAGATCCTGCGTGCCAAGCCGTCGTCGGCGAAGGGGCGCTACCTGCGCAAGGTCGTCGTCTCCACGACGATGGGCCCGGGTATCCCGGTCGACCCCGCCCGGACCCGCAACCTCCTTTCCGAGGACGCGTGAGTCTGAGTTAGACATCACTGAGAAAGGGGCGGTCCCGCTACGGCGGGGCCGCCCCTTCTTCGTGTTTGCTGGAGGGATGCCTACCTTCGCGTCGTTCGACGGGCTCCAGTTGAGGTACACCGCTTGGGAAGGCGAAGGGCGCCCCGTGCTGCTGCAGCACGGCTTCGCCGCGGACACGAACGCCAACTGGATCGCACCCGGCGTCGTCGACACCCTCCAGGACGCGGGACTGCCCGTGATCAGCCTCGACGCGCGCGGGCACGGTCGGTCGGCGAAGCCGCACGACGAGGCGAGCTATGCCGACGACGCGATGGTCCGCGACGTGTCGGCGCTGCTGGACGAGCTGGGCCTCGACGAGGTGTCGATGGTCGGTTACTCGATGGGCGCGATGATCGCGCTCGGCGCGGTGGCCGCCGACCCGCGGATCCGGTGCCTCGCGATCGGCGGGGTCGGCTCGGGGATCGTCGACTTCGGGGGCGTGGACACGCGAGTGGTCACGCCGGACGCGATCAGCGAAGCGCTGCTTTCGGAGGATCCGGCGACGCTTCCGCCGTCTTCGGCGCCTTTCCGGGTTCTGGCGGACGCCCTGCGCGCCGACCGGGTCGCGCTGGCCGCCGTCGCGCGCGGGACCGCGAACCCGAAACTGGACCTGACGGCGATCTCCGTGCCGACCCTGATCCTGGCCGGGGACACCGATCCGCTGGCCGCCGAACCCGAACGCCTGGCCGCCGCCATCGCCGGCGCACGCCTCGTCCGCGTCCCCGGCGATCACCTGACGGCCGTCACGCACCCCGCCTTCGGCTCCACGCTGGCGGCCTTCCTCACCGCGCACGACCTCTGACCCGAGTCGACTTTAGCCCCCTAATCGCGATCTGGTGGGCACGTGCGTTTCGCCCCCTAATCGCGATCCGGCGGTAGGAAGGCCCAGGTCAGTTGCCGGTGGGCGGGGCCGGGCAGGGCTCGGGGGAGTTCGCGTGCCCGGTGATCAGCCACTGGCCCATCTCGACTTCCTGCAGGGTGAAGCTGCCCAGCAGGGGACCTCCGCGGATGCTGTACCAGCACGAGTGGATCGTCAGGTTCTGCCGCGGGACCACGCTCGACATCGGGCGCACGGCGTAGATGTACGGCGTGATGTCGGTGACCTTGGCGTTCAAGGCCGGGACGGCGGTGGCGCAATCCGGATAGCCGAGATCCCTGGCGAACTGGGCCTGCGCCTGTTCGCTCATCGACAGGCAGACCTTCTCGACCCGGGTGGCGGGCGGGTACGGCTTGCCGATCGTGTCGTAGATGGCCCGCACGGCTTCCCAGGGATTGGTCGAAAGCACCTGGTTGGTGTGGTGTTTGCCGCCGCCGCCCTGAACGAACTCCGCGGTGGTCTGCCCGGCGTCGCTGGGAAAGAACTGCCGGTAGACGATGGTGGCTCCGACACAGATCAGCACGATCACGATCACCCAGGCCAGGAGCTTCCCGCCCATGCGTCGCAGCCAGCGCGGCACTCGCGGTCGAGGAGCCGGGACTAGCTCACCGGGAGGCGGTCCCGGAGGCGCCGGCGGCTGTGCGGCGTAGTGCTGGGTCACGGGCTGAGTGGGCTGTGACGGCACGAGGCCCTGCTGCTGCGCCTCGGTGAACTTCAGATAGTCCTGGAACTGCTGAAACTGCTGGAACTGGCGCAGTTGCTCGTCGTTCAGCTGAGGCGCGGGCTGACCTCCCGCCTTGGGCTCGATGTCCGTGCCGGGCTCGCTGCCCGGCTTTCCGTCATCACGCTGCTCCGCCACGTCACCATGATGCCCCGCGAACCCCCCGATGCACTCCGCCGGTCGCGTTTAGCTCTCCATCCATGCCCCCGTCGATCGCGTTTAGCCCGCTAAACGCGAGTTGGGAGGGGGTGCCGCCGGAGGTGAAAAGGGGTCGCGTACTCTTGTCAAGGTTCTACCGAAGACCGCTGGTCTTCTCCTGGTCATCTGGCCTGGAGAACGAAGGCCCCGCTAGGGCGGGCGACCCGCGCAGGAGGAACGAGGCTCGCCCGCGACGTATCCCGTCGCGTGCCCTGACGCCCCGCGCCTGTCTGCGCTGGGGCGTTTCGTCGTTTCAGGGCTCTCAAGGCCAGTGGACCACTAGCCAAGAGAGGAGGCGACCATGGCGAAGCCCGACAAGGAGGCGGCCGTCGCCGAGATCGCGGAGAGCTTCCGCAGCAGCTCGGCCACAGTCGTTACCCAGTACACCGGCCTCTCCGTGTCCCAGCTGTCCCAGCTGCGCCGCGCTCTCGGCACCAGTGCCAAGTACCGGGTCGCGAAGAACACCCTCGTCAAGCGTGCCGCCACGGACGCGGGCATCGAGGGCCTTGAAGACCTGTTCGTCGGCCCGACCGCCATCGCCTTCGTCGAAGGTGAAGCTGTTGACGCCGCGAAGGCGCTTCGCGACTTCGCGAAGGACAACAACGCGCTTGTGATCAAGGGCGGCTTCATGGACGGCAAGACGCTGTCCGTGGACGAGATCAACAAGATCGCCGATCTCGACAGCCGTGAGGTCCTGCTCGCCAAGGCGGCGGGCGCGTTCAAGGCGAAGCTGTCCCAGGCCGCCGCGCTGTTCCAGGCGCCGGCGTCCCAGGTCGCTCGCCTGGCTGCCGCGCTGGAGGACAAGCAGCGCAACGCCGGTACCGAAGCAGCCGAAGCACCCGCCGAGAGCTGAACACCCCCCACCCCGAACTTTTAGTTCGTTTCAGAGAGGAAAGCCACCATGGCGAAGCTGAGCACCACCGAGCTGATCGACGCCTTCAAGGAGCTCACCCTTCTTGAGCTGTCCGAGTTCGTGAAGGAATTCGAGACCACCTTCGACGTGACCGCGGCCGCCCCGGCTGCCGTCGTCGCCGCTGGCCCGGGTGCCGCCGCTGCCGCGCCGGTCGAGGAGCAGGACGAGTTCGACGTCGTCCTCGAGTCCGCTGGTGAGAAGAAGATCCAGGTCATCAAGGTCGTCCGTGAGGTCGTCTCGGGCCTGGGCCTGAAGGAGGCCAAGGAGCTGGTCGAGGCCGCTCCCAAGGCCCTCCTGGAGAAGGTCGACAAGGAGGCCGCCGAGGCCGCCAAGGAGAAGCTCGAGGCCGCGGGCGCCAAGATCGCCATCAAGTGATCTCGGGCGCGTCAGCGCCTACCGCAGCACCGTCGAAGGGGCGGGCATCCACCACGGATGCCCGCCCCTTCGCTGTCCGTACCCCAGCCGGCCGGAGTGCGTTTAGCCCCCTAATCGCGACGCGTAGCCACGCTAAGCACCTGAGCGCCCTAAGGGCGCCGGATCGCGTTTAGCCCGCTAAAGGCGCTTCGGGAGGCCGGGGCAGAGGGGGCCGGGGGTGTGCGGACGCGAGGGGGTTGACCTGCGTTTAGCCCCCTAATCGCGACGCGAAACCGCCCCGACCTGGGAACGGAGCCGAGTTGTGGATCTGCGCCGAGGGGTGACGTGCACTACGGTGCCGCTAGCGGTGCACGGGCCGGAGCGGGCTGCGCGAAAAGTTACCCGCGGGTCTGGCCAGAAAAGAAAACTGGTGAGTAACCTGTTCGCACTCAGCTCGTTGCACCTGGTTGACGCGGGTATCGCTGCGCGGACGCATGCGCCCTCCCGAGCCAGTGGGACGGGAAGGCAGTGCGCGACGACGCGGAACAGCTCCTGGAGGTGCGATGGGTGCCGAGGTGGTCATCGAAGGTCTGAGCAAGTCCTTCGGTAAGCAGGCCATCTGGCGGGACGTCACGCTGACCCTGCCTCCGGGCGAGGTTTCGGCGATGCTCGGTCCGTCCGGAACCGGTAAGTCCGTCTTCTTGAAGTCGATGATCGGTCTGCTCAAGCCCGACAAGGGCCGGTGCATGATCAACGGCGTCGACATCGTGACGTGCTCCGAACACCAGCTCTACGAGGTGCGCAAGCTCTTCGGTGTCCTTTTCCAGGACGGCGCCCTCTTCGGCTCGATGAACCTCTACGACAACGTGGCGTTCCCCTTGCGGGAGCACACGAAGAAGTCGGAGACCGAGGTCCGCCGGATCGTGCTCGAGAAGCTCGAGATGACCGGTCTCAACGGTGCCGACAAGAAGCTCCCCGGCGAGATCTCCGGCGGTATGCGCAAGCGCGCCGGCCTCGCCCGCGCCCTGGTGCTGGACCCGCAGATCATCCTGGTCGACGAGCCGGACTCCGGCCTCGACCCGGTCCGCACCACCTACATCTCCCAGCTCTTCCTGGACGTCAACGCGCAGATCGACGCGACGTTCCTGATCGTCACGCACAACATCAACCTCGCCCGCACCGTCCCGGACAACCTGGGCATGCTCTTCCGCAAGGAACTGGTCATGTTCGGTCCGCGCGAGGTGCTGCTGACCAGCGAGGAGCCGGTCGTCAAGCAGTTCCTCAACGGCAAGATGGACGGCCCCATCGGCATGAGCGAGGAGAAGGACTCGGCCCAGCTCGCCGCCGAGCGCGCCATGTTCGAGGCCGGTCACCACTCGGGCGGTGTCGAGGACGTCAGCGGGGTGCCGCCGCAGATGCAGCCCACGCCCGGCGTGCCGACGCGGATGGGTGCGGTCCGCCGCAAGGACCGCGTCATGGAGATCCTCAGCGGTCTCCCGCACGAAGCCCAGCAGAGCATCATCGAGTCGCTTTCCCCGGAGGAGCAGCAGCGCTACGGCGTCCGCCCGCAGCGCCTCGCCGCCGCGGGGCACCGTTCGCAGCAGAGCGACGGCTCCATGCCGAACCACCACCAGGGGCAGCTGCCCGACGACCAGGTCGCCTCCATCCCGCATCCGGGGAGACCGGGCAACCACCGCATGCGGCCACATGATCCGGGGTCAGGTGGCGCGTGAGCTCTCCCGCTTCATCGGCGAAGATTCCCGGCATCGGCATGTTGCGCGAGACCGGGAACCTGTTCGCTCTCGGCCTCGACATCGTTCGTGGCATCTTCCAGCGCCCGTTCCAGCTGCGGGAGTTCATCCAGCAGGCCTGGTTCATCGCGAGCGTCACGATCCTGCCGACGGCGCTCGTCGCGATCCCGTTCGGCGCGGTCATCTCGCTGCAGTTCGGTTCGCTCGCCCGCCAGCTCGGCGCCCAGTCCTACACGGGCGCCGGGTCGGTGCTCGCCACCGTGCAGCAGGCTAGTCCGCTGGTCACCGCGCTGCTGGTCGCGGGCGCCGGCGGTAGCGCCGTCTGCGCCGACATCGGCGCGCGGACGATCCGTGAAGAGATCGACGCCATGGAGGTGCTCGGCGTCTCCGCGGTGCAGCGGCTGATCGTGCCGCGCGTACTCGCGATGATGCTGGTGGCGCTCCTGCTGAACGGCATGGTCAGCGTCATCGGCGTGCTCGGCGGCTACTTCTTCAACGTCGTCCTCCAGGGCGGGACGCCGGGCGCGTACCTGGCGAGCTTCTCCGCACTGGCCCAGCTTCCCGACCTCTGGGTCGGCGAGCTGAAGGCGCTGATCTTCGGCTTCATCGCCGCGGTCGTCGCCTCCTACCGGGGACTGAATCCGTCCGGCGGCCCGAAGGGCGTCGGGGACGCGGTGAACCAGGCTGTGGTCATCACGTTCCTCATGCTGTTCGTGGTGAACTTCGTGATCACGCTGATCTACCTGCAGATCGTGCCCGGAAAGCTGGACTGACGCATGACCTTCCTCCAGGGCGCCAAGCGGATCGCCAACCGTCCTTTGCAGACACTGGACAACCTCGGCGACCAGATGTCCTTCTACGGCCGCGCTTTGCTGTGGACGCCGCGGACGTTGCGCCGCTACATGAAAGAGGTCCTGCGGCTGCTGGCCGAGGTGAGCTTCGGTTCCGGCTCGCTCGCGGTCATCGGCGGCACGGTCGGCGTGATGGTCGGCCTGACGCTGTTCACCGGTGTCCTCGTCGGCCTTCAGGGCTACTCGGCGCTGAACTCGATCGGCACCTCGGCCTTCACCGGCTTCCTGACCGCGTTCTTCAACACCCGTGAGATCGCGCCGCTGGTCGCGGGCCTCGCGCTGTCGGCGACGGTCGGTGCCGGGTTCACCGCCCAGCTGGGCGCGATGCGGATCTCCGAGGAGATCGACGCGCTCGAGGTGATGGGCGTGCCGAGCCTGCCGTACCTGGTGACCACGCGGATCATCGCCGGTTTCGTCGCGGTCATCCCGCTGTACGTCATCGGCCTGCTGAGTTCGTATCTGGCGTCCCGGTTGGTCGTTATCTACATCTACAACCAGTCAGCGGGAACCTACGACCATTACTTCGACCTCTTCTTACCTCCACAGGATGTGCTCTATTCGTTCATCAAGGTGCTGTTGTTCAGCGTCTTGATCATCCTGTCCCATTGCTATTTCGGTTACCGGGCCTCCGGTGGCCCCGCCGGTGTCGGGGTGGCCGTCGGCAAGGCGGTCCGGCTGAGCATCGTCACGGTGTCCGTCATGAACTTCTTCATCGGTTTCGCGATCTGGGGAACCGACGTCACGGTGAGGATCGCAGGATGATCGCGACAGTCCGGCGCAGGCTGCTGGGCCTGCTGCTTGTCGCCGTGCTCATCGGCGGAGTGGCGCTGAGCATCGCGCTGTACGAAAAGGCGTTCACCCCCGTGGTGAGTGTGAAGCTCCAGTCGAGCAGCATCGGGAACCAGTTGCTGAAGCAGTCCGACGTGAAGGTCCGCGGTCTCATCGTCGGTTCGGTGAAGGAAATCGCCGCGACGCCGGACGGCGCCGAACTCACGCTCGCGCTGAATCCGGAGTCGGCGAAACTGATCCCCCAGAACGTTTCCGCGCGATTCCTGCCGAAGACGTTGTTCGGTGAGCGCTTCGTTTCCCTCGAAATCCCGGACGCCCCTTCGGTGAAGACGATCGCCGAGGGCGACGTGATCACCCAGGACCGCACTTCCAGCGCGGTCGAACTGGAGCAGGCCTTCGCCCATCTGATGCCGGTGCTCCAGGCCGTCCAGCCGCAGAAGCTTTCGAGCACGCTCTCGGCGATCTCCGCCGCGCTCAACGGCCGCGGTGACCAGCTCGGCGACACCCTCGCTCAGCTCGGCACGTACGTCGGCGACCTGAACCCGCACGAGCCCCAGCTCCAGCGGAACCTCAAGGAGCTGGCGGAGTTCTCGGACAACCTCAACGCCGTCGCCCCGGATCTGGTGCAGACCTTGGACAACCTGAGCACCACCACGCGCACCGTGGTGGACCAGAAGCTGAACCTGCAGAACCTCTACGGCAGCGTCACCCAGGCTTCGGTCGACCTGCAGACCTTCCTGCAGAACAACGGCGACAACCTCATCCGCCTCGCCGACAGCGCCCGCCCGACGGCGGAACTGCTGGCGAAGTACGCGCCGGAGTACCCGTGCGTGATCGGGCAGATGGCCGACGTCCTGCCGAAGATCGACCAGGCGCTGGGCAAGGGCACCAACCGGCCAGGCCTGCACGCGACCATCGAGATCACCGTCAACCGTGGCCCGTACCTGCCCGGCAAGGACGAGCCGAAGTTCGAGGACAAACGCGGCCCGCGCTGCTACGACCTCAAGCAGTTCCCGGACCCGTTCCCGCAGGACCCGCCGGACGGCCCGATCCAGGACGGCACCACGCACAAGGCGCCCGCCCGGTCGACCAACGACGGTCTCTCGCCGTCCAACAACTTCGCGAACTACGGCGGTTACAACGGCAACGGCGGTGGCGCGCCCGCCGGTAACCCGACCTACAGCACGTCGGAATCGGATTTCCTCGCGCAGCTGGTCGCCCCGCAGGTCGGCATGTCCGCCTCGGACGTGCCCGGCTGGGGCTCGCTGCTCGTCGGTCCGCTCTATCGCGGGGCGGAGGTGCACGTCAAATGAGGGGTTTGCTCGCACCGCTGATCAAGCTCTGCGTCTTCGTCGTGGTCACCGTGCTGTTCACGACGATCCTCGGGATCAGCATCGCCAACATCAACACCACCAGCACCACCGCCTACAAGGCGCGCTTCAGCGACGCGACCCTGGTGCTGCCCAACGACGACGTCCGCATCGCCGGCGTCCGGGTCGGGCAGGTCAAGGAGGTCCGCATCGTCGACCGGCGCCAGGCCGAGATCGAGTTCGAGGTGGACGCCGGCCGCAAACTGCCCGCCGGGGTGACCGCGCAGATCAAGTTCCGGAACCTGGTCGGCCAGCGCTATCTCTCGCTCGGGCAGGGCACCGACTCCTCCGGCAAGACGCTGGCACCGGGCGGGAACATCCCGCTGGAGCGGACCACGCCGGCGCTCGACCTGACGCAGCTGTTCAACGGGTTCAAGCCGCTGTTCACCGCGCTCAACCCGGACGACATCAACAAGCTGTCCTACGAGGTCATCCAGGTCCTGCAGGGTGAAGGCGGCACGATCGAAAGCCTGCTGCAGCACACCGCGTCGCTGGCGACCACGATCTCCGACAAGGACCAGGTGATCGGTGAGGTCATCGACAACCTGAACTCGGTGCTCGACACGGTCAACGCGCACACGCCCCAGCTGAACGACCTGATCGTCAAGCTGCAGCAGCTGGTTTCCGGGCTGGCCGCGGACCGCGAGCCGATCGGCGACGCCATCGACTCGCTCGGGAATCTGGCGCAGACGACGTCCGGGCTGCTCGGCGAAGCCCGCGAGCCACTCAAGCAGGACATCGCGGCGCTCGGCACGCTGACGAAGAACCTCAACGACAGCCAGCCGATCATCGAGCACTTCATCCAGTTCCTGCCGCAGAAGGTGACCGCGCTGACCCGCACCGCCGACTACGGCTCCTGGTTCAACTTCTTCGCCTGTGAACTGACAGGAGCCGTCGCCCTGCCTCCGCTGATCAACGAGCCGATCAACCTGCCGCTGCTGCCGGTCAACCGGGCGAGGTGCACGGCATGAAGTCGTTCCAGAAACGCAATCCGATCCCGATCGCGCTGGTCGGCATTTCGGTACTGCTGCTCGGTTTCCTCGCCGCGCTCAACTCCGAGGACCTGCCCGTGATCGGCGGCGGGACGACCTACAGCGCGGACTTCTCCGAGACTTCGGGCCTGCAGGAGGACAACGACGTCCGCGTCGCCGGGGTGAAGGTCGGCAAGGTCTCCGAGATCAAGCTCGACGGAGACAAGGTCCGGATCTCCTTCAAGGTCAAGGACGCCTGGCTGGGCGACAAGACCAGCGCGGCGATCAAGATCAAGACCGTGCTCGGCCAGAAGTACCTGGCGCTGGACCCGCAGGGGCAACGCACGCTGGACCCGGGCGTGACCATCCCTCGTGATCGGACGATGTCGCCGTTCGACGTCATCGACGCGTTCCGCGGACTGTCTCGGACCGTCGACGACATCGACACCACGCAGCTGGCGAAGAGCTTCGACGTCATCTCGGAGACCTTCGCCGACACCCCGGCCGACGTGAAGGGCGCACTGAGCGGCCTTTCACGCCTCTCGGACACGATCGCTTCGCGCGACTCGCAGCTGTCGACCCTGCTCGCGAACACTCGGCAGGTCTCGCAGACGCTGGTCGACCGGGATGCCGAATTCCAGAAGCTGCTCGCCGACGGCAACAAGCTGCTCGGGGAGGTGTCGCGCCGCAAGGACGCGATCTCCGCGCTGCTGGACGGTTCGCGCAATCTGGCCACCCAGCTCAAGGGCCTGGTCGACGACAACGACGCGCAGCTCGACCCGGTGCTCACCCAGCTCGACCAGCTGACCTCGATGCTGCAGCGCAACCAGGACGCACTCGGCCAGGGCGTCGCGCGGTTCGCGCCGTTCATCCGGGTGTTCACCAACACGATCGGCAACGGCCGCTGGTTCGACAACTACATCTGCGGCCTGGTCCTCCCGTCGTTCGGGCCGATCAACGAGAAGGGGTGCTACGACAAATGAGTACCCGTCTCGGAGAAGGCCTCGCCCGCGGCTTCACCATCGCGATCGTGCTCGCGCTGGTCGTCGCCGGCGCGCTGTGGTGGACGCTCAAGGACGCCGGCCGCAACCACCTGACCGCTTACTTCGCCGGTGCCGTCGGCCTTTACGAGGGCAACAGCGTCCGCATGCTCGGTGTCGACATGGGCACCATCACCAAGATCCAGCCGCAGGGCAACCAGGTCCGCGTCGATCTCGAATACGACCGTTCGGTGGCGGTGCCCGCGGACGCGAAGGCGATCATCGTGTCGCCGTCGCTGGTCAGCGACCGCTACGTCCAGCTCGCCCCGGCCTACAAGGGCGGTCCGCGGATCGAGGACGGCGCCGTCATCGGCCTCGACCGCACCGAGGTCCCCCTCGAAGTCGACGAACTCGCCGCCAGCCTTTCGCGGGTCAGCAAATCGCTCGGCCCCAACGGCGCCAACAAGAACGGTTCGCTGTCGAACCTGCTCGACACCGCCGCGAAGAACTTCGACGGCAACGGGCAGGCACTGCACGACACGATCACCAAACTCGGCCAGGCCGCGGGCACGTTGTCCGGTAACAAGGACGACCTGTTCAAGACCGTCGAGAACCTCGGCTCCTTCTCCCAGACGCTGGTGAACAGCGACTCGCAGGTCCGCGACTTCGAGCGGCAGCTCGCCGACGTCAGCGGGTTCCTCGCGGGGGAGCGGGAGAACCTCGCGGCCACGGTGAAGCAGCTGTCCGACACGCTCACCGCGGTGCAGGGGTTCATCGAGAAGAACCGCGACCGGCTCAAGTCCAATGTGGACAAGCTGGCCAGTGTGACCAAGGTGCTCGTGGACCAGCGCGGCGCGCTCGCCGAGATCCTCGACGTCGCCCCGGTCGGCCTCGGGAACCTGGTCAACACCTACAACGCCTCGTCGGGCACGCTCGACGCGCGGGCGAACCTGAACGAGCTCACCCAGCCGCCGCTGGTGATGGTGTGCAACCTGCTCAAGCAGACCCCGGAGGCGCTCGACGCGCTGGGCGACGCGTGCAAGGGGATCGCCGGGCTCGTCGACGGGCTGGTGCCGCTGCCGTCGATCGCGCAGGTGATCCAGTCCGCACAGGCGGGCCAGCTGCCGCCGCTTCCGCTTCCCATCGCGGGTCAGCTCTACGGATCGGCGGCGAAGTGATGCGGAAACTTGCTCTGGTGGCCTGTGGAACCGTCGCCGCGCTGACGTTGAGCGGCTGCGGGTTCAGCGGCATCTACGACATCCCGCTGCCCGGTGGCGCGGAACTCGGCGACCACCCGTACACGGTCAAGGTGCAGTTCCGGGACGTCCTGGACTTGACCCCGCAGGCCGGGGTCAAGGTCAACGAGGTGTCCATCGGCCGCGTCGAGGCGATCGGGCTGACGCAGGACGGCTGGAACGCCGAGGTCACCCTGCGGGTCAACGGGGACGTGAAGCTGCCGGCGAACGCGCTGGCCAACGTGCGGCAATCGAGCCTTCTCGGTGAGAAGTACGTCGAACTGGCCGCTCCCGCCGACGGCCAGGGCAAGCTCGCCGACAACGCGGTGATCCCGCTGGCCCGCACGAACCGCAGCGTCGAGGTCGAGGAGCTCCTCGGTGCTCTTTCGCTGCTGCTCAACGGCGGTGGCGTGGAACAGCTCAACACCATCACCAAGGAACTCAACAACGCCACGAGCGGCCGGTCGCCGGAACTCAAGGCGCTGCTGAACAACACGAACCAGCTGGTGACGAACCTGGACAAGCAGTCCGCGAACATCACGCGGGCGCTCGACGGGCTGAACCGGCTCTCCTCGACCTTGAACGGCCAGAAGGACAAGCTGGTCGGCGCGGTCGACAACCTCGGTCCCGGCCTCGGCGTGCTGGAGCAGCAGCGGGGTCAGCTGGTGACCATGCTCAACGCGCTCAACAGCCTCTCCGGCGTCGCCATCGACACGGTGAACAAGAGCAAGGAAGACCTCGTCGCGGACCTCAAGGCACTGCAGCCGACGCTGCAGAAGCTCGGCGAAACCGGGGCGGATCTCCCCAAGGCGCTCGAGATCCTGCTGACTTTCCCGTTCAGCGACGCGTCCTACGAGGGCGTCAAGGGCGACTACTTCAACCTGTTCGCGAAGGTCGATCTGAACCTCAAGGAGATCCTCGCGAACCTCGGACGCAGTCGGCAGAACCCGCTCCAGGACGTCATCCCGGTGCCGGGGCTGACCGGCGGGACCGAGGGGCCGGGCGTGAACCCGCCGCTGCCGATCCCCGACAGCGTCGGCTCCTCGCCCGTGAGCGGCCAGGCGGGTACGACGCAGGGCGGCGGACGGCCGCAACAGACCGGACCCGCCGGGATCTTCGGCCTGCTCTCGGGAGGTGCGGGCTGATGCTGGTCCGTAGGACGAAACTCCAGTTGGTCGCCTTCGCGATCATCTCCGTGGTCGCCATCGTGTACGCGCTGATCCGGTTCGCCGGGCTCGGCCAGGTCTTCGGCAACGAGGGCTACACGGTGAAGCTCGAACTCAAGCAGTCGGGCGGCATCTTCCAGAACGCCGAGGTCACCTACCGCGGCTTCAACATCGGCCGCGTCGGCGAACTGCGCCTCACCAAGGCCGGGCTGGAAGCCGACCTCAACCTCGCGCCGGACGCCCCGCAGGTGCCCGCCGATCTGGACGCCGTGGTCGCGAACCGGTCCGCGGTCGGCGAGCAGTTCGTCGACCTGCGGCCCAAGAGCGAGAAGGGGCCGTTCCTGAAGCCGGGTTCGGTCATCCCCGCGGACAAGGTCAAGACGCCGGTGCCCACCGAGCAGCTCATCGGTGACCTCGACAGCCTCGCGGCTTCGGTGCCGACGGACTCGCTGCGCAAGGTCGTCGACGAGTCGTACAACGCCTTCAACGGCACCGGTCCGGACCTGCAGACGCTGCTCGACACCGCGCGCAGCTTCACCGCGACCGCGCAGGAGTACCTGCCGCAGACCATCCAGCTGCTGGAAAAGGGCGGGCAGGTCCTCGACACGCAGAACGACATGGCGAGTTCGATGAAGTCGTTCAGCGCCGATCTGAACAAGCTGTCCGGCACGCTGAAGAACTCCGACGCCGACATCCGGAAGCTGATCGGGATCACCCCGCAGGTGGCGACCCAGATCAGCGAGGTGCTGGCGGAAGCGGGGCCGGGGCTGGGCGCGCTGACCGCGAACCTGCTCACCACGTCCAACCTGCTGGTGACCCGGCTCGACGGGTTGGAGCAGGGCCTGGTGACCTATCCGCTGCTGGCCGCCGGCGCGAACAGCGTCGCCAAGGACGGCACCGCGCACCTGGGCCTCGCGCTCAACCTGTTCAACCCGCCTTCGTGCACCAAGGGCTACATCGGCCTCGACAAGTACCGCGAAGGCACCGACACGTCGGTTCGGCCGCCGAAGGACGACGCGTACTGCGCCGAGCCGAAGGGCAGCCCGATCAACGTGCGCGGTTCGCAGAACGTGCCGTACAACGGGGTCCCGCAGATCCCGTCGCAGGGCGAAGTCGCCGCGAACGCGGGCCGGTCGGCCGAGGAACTGGCCGCGCTGCGGGCGGCGCAGGGCATGCCCAGCGTCCTGCAGAGCCCGGGCGTCAGCCTGGCCAGCCTCGGTTCGCTGCTGGGCCTGCCCGGCTGAGCCCGAGACCGAATACCTATCCTGGAGTGTCATGAGTTCTTCTCGATCGCGGACCCTGGTCCTGGGCGCGGCGGCCTTCGCGCTGGCCGCCTTCGTCGCCGCGGCGATCTTCGGTGTCCAGTGGGCGGTAGCCGCTTCGGACGACAACGCCGACCTGGCGCGCTCGCGGGACGACGTCGTCAAGGCGGGCGGCACCGCGATCAAGGCGTACACCGAGGTCGACTTCGAGAAGCTCGACGAGTTCTTCAACCGGCAGAAGGCTGTCTCCGACGACAAGATGGGCCAGCAGTTGGCCCAGCTGGAGCCGACTTACCGCAAGGCGCTCGGCGACGCGAAGACCAAGGTCGCGACCACGATCCAGGACATCGCCGTCGAGGAACTCGACGACCACGAGGGCAAGGCGAGCTTCCTCGCCGCCATCACCACCCAGGTCACCCAGGGCGACAAGGCGAGCTCGAAGGCGCTGCGCCTGGAGGTCTCGATGACCCGGGTCGGCGATGAGTGGAAGTTGTCCGGGATCGACAACGTGCCCCTCGTCGCGGCCGGTCAGTAAGAGCGTCACCTAGAACGGAGCCTCGTAGTGCCACCCTCCCGCCGCCAGCCCCCTCGCAGCACCCCGCCGGTGCGCCGCCCCCGGGTGGCCGGTCTGCGCCGGCCCGGCGCGTCTCCCGCCGACGAGGCTCCCGCTTCCGCCGCCGAGGTGGAGGTCGAGGTCGACGAAACGCCGGTGACGAAGCCGGCACCGGTTCGCCGTCCGTCGCCGCGGCCTGCTCCGCGTCCTGCGCCTGAGCCTGTCGAGGTTGCTGAGGACGCTGTTGACGCTGAGGTCGCTGTTGAGCCCGGGGCTGAGCCTGAGGTGGCGGCTGTCGAGGCTCCCGAAGAGGCGCCTGAAGAGGCTCCTGAGGACGAGGTCGTCGCGAAGCCGAGCCCGCGGGCGAAGACCCGCGCGGCCGCCGAGGCGAAGCCGGACGACATCGAAGAGGCCGAAGCCGAGGTCGCTTCCGAGGAGTCCGAGTCTTCTGAGTCCTCCGAGTCCGAGAAGAAGCCGGGCTCTCGCCAGCTGATCCTGGCGGGCGCGCTGGTCGTCGTCGGGCTGCTGCTGGCCGCGACCGCGGTGCTCTTCAAGATCCAGGCCGACGAGGTGTCCAGCTCGACGGACAACACGGCGCTGCTGGACGTCGCGAAGACCGCGCAGGTCAAGGACCAGGTCGCGAAGGCGACCGAGGCGCTGTTCTCGTACGACTACAACAACATCGCGAAGACCGAGACCGCGGCGGCCGATCTGCTGGTCAACGAAGACGTGCGGGCGAAGTACAACCTGCTGATGGGCGAGGTCAAGCGGCTGGCTCCGCAGCAGAAGATGGTCGTGACCTGCAAGGTCACCCGCAGTGCCGTCATCCGGCTGGAGGGCGAACGGGCCGACGTGATGGTGTTCGTCGACCAGAGCTCGACGCGGGCCGACACGAACAAGACCACCGCCGGGAGCGCGCAGCTGCATTTGAACGCGGAGCTGCAGGGCGACAAGTGGAAGATCACGGCGATGAACACCTACGCCGCTCCGCCCAACCCGGCCGCCTCCTCGGCCCCTCCCGCCTCCCCGGCCCCCTCCAAGTAGCGACCTGCGTTTAGCCCCCTAATCGCGATCCGGTCACCCCCGCTCGGTCCGGTCCGTGAAGGCCTCCTTGAGGGACCCTGAGTCCCTCAAGGAGGCCTTCACGGCTTTCCGGCCGTCCCGTCGCGCCGACCTGCGTTTAGCGGGCTAAACGTGACGCGCCCGCGCGCTCGACCGGAGCTTGAAGATCGCCTTTCGCGCCTTCTTGGCCATCTTTTGGTCCGGGTGGTTCGCGCCGACGACCTCCAGGAGTTCGAGCCTGTCCGGGTGATCGGACGACGTCAGCAGGTCGACGACGTCGAAGCCGTCGTCCATGTCGACGAGTTGATGGACGAACGCGCCGAGCGCGTGCATCGCCGCGAAATGGTCGGTCATCCCGAGAACGACTTCGTCGCGGGTGACCGTTTCCGGCTCGATCGCCCCACGTTCGGACAGCCACATCGCCGCGACCGCGCCGATCAGTCCGCCTTCGGTGCGGATCTTCGCAGCGGTCCGAAGACCGATCTCGCTGGTTTCCCCGAGCGCGATCAAGGCGAATAGCCGCTCTTCGGGATAGGTCGCCGCAAGGAGGAATTCGCCGGCCTCGGCCGCCGCGTCGGACGGTGACCGGTGCTGTACCCAGGCGTTCAGCTCGGCGTCGATGATCTCCGGAGCGGCGTCGAGGAGGTGTGGACTCAGCTCGTCGAGGCGCATTTCCGCGGCTTCACCGATGACCGGCGCGGAGACTCCGGAGTCGCGGAGTTCCCGATTGATCGCCCAGACGGCGATCGGTGTGAGGCTGACGATGACCGGGGAAGGATCGGGTAGGTCGGCGATCTCGGCGATCCTCGCGAGTTCGGCCGGA
Organism: Amycolatopsis sp. NPDC031561; assembly: GCF_055580625.1. Lineage (NCBI taxonomy): Bacteria > Bacillati > Actinomycetota > Actinomycetes > Pseudonocardiales > Pseudonocardiaceae > Amycolatopsis > Amycolatopsis sp. NPDC031561. The sequence continues at coordinate 656,251 of NZ_JBVILA010000002.1, forward strand.
TCCGCGGTGCCCAGCTCGATCGCGCCCAGCCGTTCCAGAAGGTCCAACGTGACGCGCGTCGCGTACCGCGTCGACTCACTCGGCGTTTGCCCGAGGTCGAGTACCGAAGCCGAAACCTCTGACAGGAGCTCGACGGGTATCGGGACCGGGGCCGATTGGTAGAGCGTGAGGGAGATCGACGCGATCAGCTCGGGAAACAACATTCCGAAGACCAGCGGCACGGCGTCGTCTTCGGAAGCGATGCCGGACCCGGCCTCGCCGATCGCCGTGTACACCCGCTCCCAGAGCGCTAGAGGATTCTCGAGGAGCTTCGCGTTCTTCTTGACGGGTACGTGCTTGCCCTTGAACACCCGGACCAGTCCGGCAGCCTCCGCCAAGCGGGGGATCAGCCTGTCGCTCGGCTTGCTGCTCTCGTCCAACCCGGCGACATATCCACGGAGCTCGTCGAGGAGGAGACTACGTTCCGCAGCGGCCCACAGCTCGGCTTCCGGCCGCAGGTGGACCGGGGTCATCACCGGCATCAGGTCGCTCTCGGACTCCAGTTCGCACATCTCGCACACGCGGACAGTCTGGCAGCGACGGGGGCGGAGCGCGATTAGCCTGCTAAACGCGTTCCGAAGAGCAGGGTGGAGCCAAGGCGAGCTGTGAGGACGGCTGTGTGGAAATAGGGACGCTCAACGTCTCTGTTTCCACACAGCCCGCCCACCCACCTGCGGCCCTCAGGACGCGTCGCGTTTAGCCCCCTAATCGCGATCTGAGCCCCTCCCTGTGTGCCGCACCAACGAACCCACCGGCCACAGCCGCCACAGGCCCCTGCGGGCCCCAGAGCGCCCCCGCCCGACCCGGTGACTCTCCGGTACACCCCGCCGGACAGGTCGCGATTTGCCCGCTAAACGCAGGTCGGCGCCCCAACGCCGTCACCTGCGGGTACCGGTCGGTAACCAGGATGATCGTCCTGTGAAGGCCCCCGCGCGGAACCTCTTCCACGCTGCGCCAACCGGCGGGACCACCGCGCGGCATCTTGACTCAGAGCCCCTGTGGGGTCACGCTTACTGCCAACGGTGAGAACCGGCGGCGCCCTTGCGGGAGGGACGGCCACGGGGAGACCGAGGAGAGGCATACCTGAAGACGTTGCGACGCAGGCTGGGCCCCGTCAGGAGCGCCCCCTGGACATACCGTGACGTTCGGGCTAGACTGCTTCTTTGCGCTGCCCTCTTTCAGGCTGCCCGGAGCCGGTAGTTAGGATAGTGGGCACACGGCACCCTTGACAGTCCGCATCAGCTGTTGCTGACGCGGCTGCTCACCGCTCATTGTCCCCGGAAGGACGCATCTTGGCAGTCTCTCCCGCGAACCAGGCCACTGCTGCGACCACCTCGGCTGTATCTCGCTCGGAGTCCACGGGAATCCCGGGAGCCCCCAAACGGGTCTCCTTCGCAAAGATTCGCGAGCCGCTCAGCACCCCGAACCTGCTCGACGTGCAGATCAGGTCTTTCGAATGGTTCACCGGCGACGAGGCGTGGTTCGAACGCCGCGTCGAAGAAGGTGAAGAAAACCCGGTCGGCGGCCTGGAAGAGGTCCTCAACGAGATCTCGCCGATCGAAGACTTCTCCGGATCCATGTCGCTGTCCTTCTCCGACCCGCGCTTCGACGAGGTCAAGGCCTCCGTCGAGGAGTGCAAGGACAAGGACATGACGTACGCGGCCCCGCTGTTCGTGACCGCCGAGTTCGTGAACAACAACACCGGCGAGATCAAGAGCCAGACGGTCTTCATGGGTGACTTCCCGGTGATGACCGACAAGGGCACCTTCGTCATCAACGGCACCGAGCGTGTCGTCGTGTCCCAGCTGGTCCGTTCGCCCGGTGTGTACTTCGACAGCAGTGTCGACAAGACCACCGACAAGGACGTCTTCAACGTCCGCGTGATCCCGAGCCGGGGTGCCTGGCTCGAGTTCGACGTCGACAAGCGCGACACCGTCGGTGTCCGCATCGACCGCAAGCGCCGCCAGCCGGTGACCGTGTTGCTGAAGGCGCTGGGCTGGACCACCGAGGCGATCCGCGAGCGTTTCTCCTTCTCGGAGACGCTGCTCGCCACCCTCGAGAAGGACCACACCGCCGGCACCGACGAGGCGCTGCTCGACATCTACCGCAAGCTGCGCCCGGGCGAACCCCCCACCAAGGAAAGCGCGCAGACGCTGCTGGAGAACCTGTTCTTCAAGCCGAAGCGCTACGACCTCGCCAAGGTCGGCCGGTACAAGGTCAACAAGAAGCTCGCCCTCACCACGCCGTACGACACCGGGACGCTGACCGAAGAGGACATCGTCTCGACGATCGAGTACCTGGTCCGGCTGCACGCCGGCGAGGACAAGGTCACCATCGGCGACCAGACCATCCCGGTCGAGACCGACGACATCGACCACTTCGGCAACCGTCGTCTCCGCACCGTCGGCGAGCTCATCCAGAACCAGATCCGCGTGGGTCTGTCCCGGATGGAGCGCGTCGTCCGTGAGCGGATGACCACGCAGGACGTCGAGGCGATCACGCCGCAGACCCTGATCAACATCCGTCCCGTCGTGGCGGCGATCAAGGAGTTCTTCGGTACTTCGCAGCTGTCGCAGTTCATGGACCAGAACAACCCGCTGTCGGGGCTGACGCACAAGCGTCGTCTGTCCGCCCTCGGCCCCGGTGGTCTGTCGCGTGAGCGCGCCGGCATGGAGGTCCGTGACGTCCACCCGTCGCACTACGGCCGCATGTGCCCGATCGAGACGCCGGAAGGTCCGAACATCGGCCTGATCGGTTCGCTCTGCTCGTACGCGCGGGTCAACCCGTTCGGTTTCATCGAGACCCCGTACCGCAAGGTCGTCGAGGGCCGTGTCACCGACCAGGTCGACTACCTCACCGCGGACGAGGAAGACCGGTTCGTGAAGGCGCAGGCCAACGCGCCGATCTCGGACGACGGCACCTTCGTCGAAGACCGCGTCCTGGTCCGTAAGAAGGGCGGCGAGGTCGAGCTGATCGACCCGCTCGACGTGGACTACATGGACGTCTCGCCGCGACAGATGGTCTCGGTCGCGACGGCGATGATCCCGTTCCTCGAGCACGACGACGCGAACCGCGCGCTGATGGGCGCGAACATGCAGCGTCAGGCCGTGCCGCTGCTCCGCAACCAGGCGCCGTACGTCGGCACCGGTGTGGAGCTGCGCGCCGCGGTCGACGCCGGTGACGTGCTCGTCGCCGAGCAGTCCGGTGTCGTCGAGGAGCTTTCGGCCGACCTGATCACGATCATGCACGACGACGGCACGCGGAAGAGCTACGGACTGTACAAGTTCCGTCGCTCCAACCACGGCACCTGCTTCAACCACCGCCCGATCGTCAACGAGGGCGACCGGGTCGAGCAGGGTCAGGTCATCGCCGACGGCCCGTCCACCGAGAACGGTGAGATGGCGCTCGGCAAGAACCTGCTCGTCGCGGTCATGCCGTGGGAGGGCCACAACTACGAGGACGCGATCATCCTCTCGGAGCGCCTGGTGCAGGACGACGTGCTCACGTCGATCCACATCGAGGAGCACGAGATCGACGCCCGCGACACCAAGCTGGGCGCCGAGGAGATCACCCGGGACATCCCGAACGTCTCCGAGGAGGTCCTCGCCGACCTCGACGAGCGCGGCATCATCCGCATCGGTGCCGAGGTCCGCGACGGCGACATCCTGGTCGGAAAGGTCACGCCCAAGGGTGAGACCGAGCTGACCCCGGAAGAGCGCCTGCTCCGCGCGATCTTCGGTGAGAAGGCCCGTGAAGTCCGCGACACCTCGCTGAAGGTGCCGCACGGCGAGACCGGCAAGGTCATCGGCATCCGCGTGTTCTCGCGCGAGGACGACGACGAGCTGCCCCCGGGCGTCAACGAACTGGTCCGCGTCTACGTGGCCCAGAAGCGGAAGATCCAGCCGGGCGACAAGCTCGCCGGCCGCCACGGGAACAAGGGCGTCATCGGCAAGATCCTCCCCGCCGAGGACATGCCGTTCATGGAAGACGGCACGCCCGTCGACATCATCCTGAACACCCACGGTGTCCCGCGTCGTATGAACATCGGCCAGGTCCTGGAACTCCACCTGGGCTGGCTGGCGTCGCAGGGCTGGAAGATCGAGGGCAACCCCGACTGGGCGAAGAACCTCAACGAGGAGCTGTACGACGTCGACCCCGGCACGAACACCGCCACCCCGGTGTTCGACGGTGCCAAGGAAGACGAGCTGACCGGCCTGCTCGGTGCCACCAAGCCGAACCGCGACGGTGAGCGCATGGTGAAGCAGAACGGCAAGGCCACGCTGCTGGACGGCCGCTCCGGCGAGCCGTACCCGTACCCGGTCGCGGTCGGCTACATGTACATCCTGAAGCTGCACCACCTCGTCGACGACAAGATCCACGCCCGGTCCACCGGTCCGTACTCGATGATCACGCAGCAGCCGCTGGGTGGTAAGGCGCAGTTCGGTGGCCAGCGCTTCGGTGAGATGGAGTGCTGGGCGATGCAGGCGTACGGCGCCGCATACACCCTGCAGGAGCTCCTCACCATCAAGTCGGACGACGTGGTCGGCCGCGTGAAGGTGTACGAGGCGATCGTCAAGGGGGAGAACATCCCCGAGCCGGGTATCCCCGAGTCGTTCAAGGTGCTCCTGAAGGAGCTCCAGTCGCTCTGCCTCAACGTCGAGGTGCTGTCCAGCGACGGCGCCGCGATCGAGATGCGCGACTCCGACGACGAGGACCTCGAGCGCGCTGCCGCCAACCTCGGCATCAACCTGTCCCGCAACGAGTCGCCCTCGGTGGACGACGTCGTGCACTGACGGCTGTCCGAGGCGGGGCCTGCCTCCCGTGGGTCCCGCCTCGACCGCCAACCCCTCTAGTCGACTCAACCCCAAGGGGATGCAAAGACGTGCTGGACGTCAACTTCTTCGATGAGCTCCGCATCGGTCTCGCCACCGCCGACGACATTCGTCAGTGGTCCTTCGGTGAGGTCAAGAAGCCGGAGACCATCAACTACCGGACGCTCAAGCCCGAGAAGGACGGCCTCTTCTGCGAGAAGATCTTCGGCCCGACCCGGGACTGGGAGTGCTACTGCGGTAAGTACAAGCGGGTCCGCTTCAAGGGCATCATCTGCGAGCGCTGTGGCGTCGAGGTCACCCGCGCCAAGGTGCGCCGTGAGCGGATGGGCCACATCGAGCTGGCCGCCCCCGTCACCCACATCTGGTACTTCAAGGGTGTTCCTTCCCGCCTCGGCTACCTGCTGGACCTGGCGCCGAAGGATCTCGAGAAGATCATCTACTTCGCGGCCTACGTGATCACCGGTGTGAACACCGAGCTGCGGCACAACGACCTGCCGACCCTCGAGAACGAGATCGGCGTCGAGCGCAAGAACCTCGAGACCAAGCGTGACGCGGACATCGAGGCACGGGCGCAGAAGCTGGAAGCCGACCTGGCCGAGCTGGAGGCGGAGGGCGCCAAGTCCGACGTCCGCCGCAAGGTCAAGGAAGGCGGCGAGCGCGAGATGCGTCAGCTGCGTGACCGCGCCGGTCGCGAGCTGGACCGTCTCGAGGAGGTCTGGACGACCTTCACCAAGCTCGACGTCCGTCAGCTGATCGCCGACGAGCTGCTCTACCGCGAGCTCATCGACCGCTACGGCGAGTACTTCACCGGCGGCATGGGCGCGGAGGCCATCCAGAAGCTGGCCGCCGAGTTCGACGTCTCGGCGGAGGCCGACAACCTGCGCGACACCATCCGCAACGGCAAGGGGCAGAAGAAGCTCCGCGCGCTGAAGCGGCTCAAGGTCGTCGCGGCCTTCCAGATGACCGGAAACGACCCGCGCGGCATGGTGCTCGACGCCGTCCCGGTGATCCCGCCGGACCTGCGCCCGATGGTCCAGCTCGACGGTGGCCGGTTCGCCACCTCCGACCTGAACGACCTCTACCGCCGGGTCATCAACCGGAACAACCGGTTGAAGCGGCTGATCGACCTCGGCGCGCCCGAGATCATCGTCAACAACGAGAAGCGGATGCTGCAGGAGGCCGTCGACGCGCTGTTCGACAACGGCCGCCGCGGCCGCCCGGTCACCGGTCCCGGTAACCGCCCGCTGAAGTCGCTGTCCGATCTGCTCAAGGGCAAGCAGGGCCGGTTCCGTCAGAACCTGCTCGGCAAGCGTGTCGACTACTCCGGCCGTTCCGTCATCATCGTCGGCCCGCAGCTGAAGCTCCACCAGTGCGGTCTGCCGAAGGACATGGCGCTCGAGCTGTTCAAGCCGTTCGTCATGAAGCGGCTGGTCGACCTGAACCACGCGCAGAACATCAAGTCCGCCAAGCGGATGGTGGAGCGTTCGCGCCCGCAGGTGTGGGACGTGCTCGAAGAGGTCATCACCGGTCACCCGGTGATGCTGAACCGTGCGCCGACCCTGCACCGCCTCGGCATCCAGGCCTTCGAGCCGCAGCTGGTCGAAGGCAAGGCCATCCAGTTGCACCCGCTGGTCTGTGAAGCGTTCAACGCGGACTTCGACGGTGACCAGATGGCCGTGCACCTCCCGCTTTCCGCGGAGGCGCAGGCCGAGGCCCGCATCCTGATGCTGTCGGCGAACAACATCCTTTCGCCGGCGTCGGGCCGCCCGCTCGCCATGCCGCGTCTGGACATGGTGACCGGTCTGTTCCACCTGACCCGTCTCACCGAGAAGGCCGAGGGTGCCGGCAACGCGTACTCCTCGCCCGCCGAAGCGATCATGGCGTACGACCTCAAGGCGCTGAGCCTGCACGCCCCGGTCAAGATCCGCATCATCGACCGTCAGCCCGCCAAGGCCGACGAAGCGGCGCTCGCGGAGAAGGGCTGGGAGCCGGGCAAGGCTTGGCTGGCCGAGACCACCCTGGGTCGTGTGCTGTTCAACGAGCTGCTGCCGGCGGACTACCCGTTCATCAACGAGCCGATGCCGAAGAAGCGTCAGGCCCTGATCGTGAACGACCTCGCCGAGCGGTACTCGATGACGCAGGTCGCGCAGACCCTGGACCGCCTGAAGGACGCCGGTTTCTACTGGGCGACCCGTTCGGGTGTCACGGTCGCGATCTCCGACGTGCTGGTCCCGACGGGCAAGAAAGCCATTCTGGACGAGTACGAAGGCAAGGCCGACCAGGTCGAGAAGCGGTACCAGCGTGGTCAGCTGTCGCACACCGAGCGCAACAACGAGCTCGTCAAGGTGTGGACGCAGGCCACCGAAGAGGTCCACAAGATCATGGAGACGGCGCTGCCGGACGACAACCCGATCGCGATGATCGTGAAGTCGGGCGCGGCGGGCAACATGACGCAGGTCCGGTCGCTGGCCGGTATGCGTGGTCTGGTGTCGAACCCGAAGGGTGAGTACATCCCGCGTCCGATCAAGGCCAACTTCCGTGAAGGCCTGTCGGTGGCGGAGTACTTCATCGCGACGCACGGTGCCCGTAAGGGTCTGGCGGACACGGCGCTCCGTACCGCCGACTCGGGTTACCTGACCCGTCGTCTGGTGGACGTGTCGCAGGACGTCATCGTCCGCGAGGTCGACTGTGGCACCACCCGCGGCATCAACATGCCGATCGGTGAGGACATCGGCGACGGCAAGGTCCTGCGTGACCAGCACGTCGAGACCAGCGTGTACGCGCGGAACCTGGCGACCGACGCGGTCGACGCCAAGGGCAACGTCGTGCTCAACGCCGGTGACGACATCGGCGACCCGGCCCTGGACAAGCTCATCTCGAGCGGGATCTCCAAGGTCAAGGTGCGTTCGGTGCTGACCTGCGAGTCGGCCGTCGGTATCTGCGCCACCTGCTACGGCCGGTCCATGGCGACCGGTCAGCTCGTCGACGTCGGCGAGGCCGTGGGTATCGTCGCGGCCCAGTCGATCGGTGAGCCGGGTACGCAGCTGACGATGCGTACGTTCCACCAGGGTGGTGTCGCCGGTGACGACATCACGACCGGTCTGCCCCGTGTCCAGGAGCTGTTCGAGGCCCGGGTCCCGAAGGGCAAGGCGCCGATCGCCGACGTCGATGGCCGTGTGCGCATCGAGGAGAGCGAGCGGTTCTGGAAGATCACGCTGATCCCGGACGACGGCAGCGAAGAGATCGTCTTCGACAAGCTGTCCAAGCGTCAGCGGCTCGCGAACACCCCGAACGGCCCGCTGGGCGACGGTGACCGCGTCAACGTCGGTCAGCAGCTGCTCGAAGGCACGCCGGACCCGCACGAGGTCCTGCGGGTCATGGGGCCGCGCGAGGCGCAGATGCACCTGGTGGACGAGGTCCAGAAGGTGTACCGGGCGCAGGGTGTGTCGATCCACGACAAGCACATCGAGGTCATCGTGCGGCAGATGCTGCGCCGCGTGACGATCATCGACTCCGGTGCCACGGACTTCCTGCCGGGCGAGCTGCCCGAGCGGACCAAGTTCGAGGCGAAGAACCGTGCGTCGGTCGCCGAGGGCGGCGAGCCGGCTTCGGGTCGCCCGGTGCTGATGGGGATCACGAAGGCCTCGCTGACCACGGACTCGTGGCTGTCGGCGGCCTCGTTCCAGGAGACCACGCGTGTCCTGACCGACGCGGCCATCAACGGCCGTTCGGACAGGCTCGTGGGCCTCAAGGAGAACGTGATCATCGGTAAGCTGATCCCGGCCGGTACCGGGATCAACAAGTACCGCAACATCCAGGTGCAGCCGACCGAGGAGGCGCGGGTCGCCGCTTACGCGATCCCGTCCTACGACGACGGCTACTACACCCCGGATGTCTTCGGCTCCACCCCGGGTGCCGCGGTTCCGCTGGACGATTACGACTTCGGCCGCGACTTCCGCTGATCCACCCACGCTCCACCAAAGCGCCCCTGGCCTCCGGCCGGGGGCGCTTTGCTTTCCCCACGCTCCGCTCCTCCCTCCCGCACGACTTGCGTTTAGCCCCCTAATCGCGATCTGGCGGCGGGGGAGCGTCACTTGCGTTTCGCGGGCAAATCGCGATCCGGCCGTGGGAGGCATGACGTGCGTTTAGACCCCTAATCGCGATCCGGTGGTGGGGGAGCGCGACCTGCGTTTCGCGGGCAAATCGCGATCCGGAGGCAGGGGCGACGATCGGTGCGGTATCCGCCTGGATGCGCGACGGATGGCGGGCGATCCCGGGAGTGTCGATCGACAGGATGGTCGACATGGAACCTCTAGTGACAGACAAGAACACGGGCCTCGATCCGGCGGAGCTGCGGTCCGCTTTGGACGGTGTCCACCGCGCGGGCGTGCCGGGTGTGTTCGCCGAAGTACGCGGGGGCGAGCAGGTCTGGCGCGGCGCCTCCGGAGTCGCCGACCTCGAAACCGGCCGCCCTGTCGAGACCGGTATGCGGCAGCGCGTCGGCAGCATCACCAAGACCTTCGTCTCGGCCGCGGTTCTGCTGGAAGTCGAGAGCGGGCGGATCGGCCTCGACGCCCCGATCGGTGACTACCTGCCACGGCTGGTCCCCGGTGAGCGCGGCCGCCGGATCACGGTCCGCATGCTGCTCAACCACACCAGTGGCCTCGCCGAATACCTGCCGTACGCGTTCCCGTCGCTCAAGGAACTCGCTCCCGGGAGCCTCGACGACAACCGGTTCCGGCAGTTCCGCCCGGCCGAGCTGATCGAGCTGGGTGTCGGCGCACCCGCCACCGGCGAGCCGGGAAGCACTCCCGGGGTGTACTCCAACACGAACTACCTGCTCCTGGGTGAGCTCCTGGAGCACGTGACCGGCACCCCGGTCGAGAAGCACATCGCTGGCTCCGTCATCGAGCCGGCGGGGCTCGCGCACACCGGGTTTCCCGTCGGTCCGAGGATCGAGGAGCCACATTCGCGGATATACGAGGCGCTGTTCGGGGCGATCGATCCGCCGCGCGACTACAGCGTCTACGAGATGTCCTGGGTGATGACCGGCGCGGGCCTGATCTCGACCGTCGAGGATCTCAACCGCTTCTACGGCAAGCTGCTCGGCGGTGAGATCGTCAGCCCGTCATCGCTGGCGCAGATGCAGTGCACGGTCCCGGTCATCGCGCAGGACGGGCGGCTGCTCGACTACGGCCTCGGCCTGTACAAGACCGAGATCCCCGGTCACGGCACCTTCTGGGGCCACGACGGCACGGTCTGGGGAGCCTTGACGATGGCCTGGACCCGCCCCGACGGCGGACGGCAGTTCTCCGCCGCGATGAACCTGGTGAGGTGGGCCAAGCCGGACGCCGAGGGAACGCCGCACCCCATCGACGACGCCCTGGCCGCTCTCAAGCTGCAAGCCCTGTGGGGCCCGCCTGACCCCACCGCCGACTTGCGTTTAGCCCCCTAATCGCGATCCGGCCGGTGGGGAGGCGCGACTTGCGTTTCGCGGGCTAATCGCGATCCGGGGTGGGAGAAGCGCAGGTCAGGGAGTGCCGGGAGGCGGGGAAGTCGAAGTAGGTGTCCGGGAAGGGCTCCCCGTTGAACGTGTAGTGCCACCACTCCTCGGCGAGGTTCCGTAACCCGGCCGCCGCGAGCGTGCCCTTGAGCAGCCGCCGGTTCGTCCGGGCCTCGCCGGTGATCCGCGGGTCGTCGGTGTGCGAGAGCGTGTCGAAGCAGTCGTACCCGGTCCCCATGTCGACCATGTTGTCGGGGAACCGGACCGGCGCGAAGCAGGGCTTCAGCACCTCGCCCGGCCGAAAGGGGCGCTGCGGCAGAGGCGGCAGCCTCACGATCGTCAGGTCCACCGTGCTCCCGCGGCTGTGCCCGGACTTCTCCGCGATGTACCCGTCGGCGAACAGACGGCCCTTCGCCACGTTCGGATAGAACTCCGCCTTCATTCTCTCGTCGGACAGGTCCTTGGCCCACCGGACGAAATGGTCGACGGCGCGCTGCGGCCGGTAGCAGTCGTACACCTTGAGCGTGTAGCCCTGCAGCAGCAGCCGCCGTTGCGCCGTGCGCAGCCCCTCCGCGGCCTGCCGGGTCAGGAGACACAACGGCCGTACGTACCCGTCGATCTTCCGGCCGACGAAGTTGCGCTGCCCGCGGTACCGGATCTCGTGCAGGATCGTCGGCGCGACACCGGCGAGCCTCCAAGGGCCTCGTGGACCTGCGGATCCACCAGAGTTCCCCGGATTGCGTAACGACCTCATAACGGCCCAGTGTTCGCCGGACGCAGGTTACTGGGCCGTTGTGACCTGTAGTAGTGCCGCCAGGTGGCCTAATTCCCAGTGCTCGGAATATCGCCACCCATCCGGCCTAATGACGTATCCGCATCGTGGGAAATTCACTCGACCGTGGCATGTCCCATTCTTTGATCACGAGATTGACACTCGGGCGGCTTCACACGAGTATTTCGCCCATGCAATCCCCAGTCGCCTTGGTGTGGCGCCGGCACGTTGACTTGCGGCAGCAAGCAAGCGCGCTGTGTATGGATTCCTGACCTATTCCGGCTCGTCGCGTCGTCAATGAATTCGCGTATCCGAAACGGATGCGCCCGTTCTTCGTGCGCTGACGCTTTCCGCTGTGCCGCAACGGTTCCCTGCTCGAACCGGCGGTTGATTGCTTTCCCCTGATCCGTGCCGGTGACGCCTGCGCGAAAGAGGGGAGAGGTGTGCCGATTGTCTGGCGCTTCGGTAGCGAAAACAGGGAGAAAGAATGCTATCCAACTCGCCCAAGTGGCGAAAAGTGGTGATTGGCGCCATGGCGGCGGCGCTCGCCGTGGGCACGGTGACCTATACCGGTTCCGCGACGAGCGCGTACGCCGACGTCCAGGTCGTCAAGGACGCGAAGAAGGCGGCCGACGGCAAGGAGTACTGGGTCCAGAACCACCTGGTGTCCAAGGATGTCGCGGCGTCCCGGAGCGCCGACGGCCAGCGCAAGAAGTGGCTGCTGGTCTGGGCCGGTGACGAGAACATCGCCGACACCCTGGTCAAGGACATCAAGAACCTGCCGGGTTCACTCGGCGGCGGCCTGAATAAGATCAAGAACGCGTTGCCCGGCCCGGACTTCCTCGCCGTGATCGACGCGACGCAGGGCTCGCCGACCTACGGCAAGGTCGTCAACACCGCCACCGTCGGGCCGCTCGTCGAGAACGAGCCGCACCACATGCAATACGTGTGGCACAAGGGCGACACGATCTACGCCGGCGCGCTGTTCGCCGCCGCGACGTACGCCTTCGACGTCTCCGCGTTGCCGAAACTGAAGCTCAAGGGCGTCAGCCTCCCGACCCAGACCCTCGGCGGTTCCGTGCCGGACGCGTACTGGGTGCTCAAGGACGGCACCGCGTACGGCACGTACATGGGCGGCCCGGTCGTGCCCGGCCCGCACACCTACGCCAACGGTTCCACCGTGGTGGGCAACGGTTTCGCCGGCAGCCCTGGCGAGGTCGTCCGCTTCGACCAGAACGCACAGGTGCTTTCCGAGTCCCCGGCGGCCACGCCGCAGGGCGACAACAAGAAGCTGTGCGACAACCTCCCGCAGCTGGACAAGCCGACCTGCGCCAACCCGCACGGCATCCAGGCGCGCGAGGACCTCAACACCCTGGTCACCAGTGACTACGCCGAGCCGCGCAACATCATTCTCGACCCGGTGAAGCAGCCGTCGCCCTACCTGCGGCGGCCGACCGTCCGCACGTGGGACATCTCCGACCGCAACAAGCCGAAGCTCAAGGCGGTCTCGTACCTGCCGGACGGTCCGCGGGCCGATCCCGCGGACCCGCTGCACGCCGAAAGCCGCGCGGTCATGGAGACCACGGTGACCAACCTGCCCGGTCACAAGGGCGCGTTCGCCCAGACCATGCAGGGTGGCGCGGTGTTCTACACGCCGGACATCACCGCCAAGGAGCCGCACTGGATCCAGGTGTTCGACGACGGTGCCGCGAACAAGGCGATCCACCCGAACAACGATTCCAACGGCGGCGGGTCGAACGGCGGCTGGATCCAGACCAGCCCCGACGACAAGTACCTCTACCGCGCGATCACCGGACGGTCCAAGGGCGCGCTCGGCCCGGATGACCCCGGCACCACCGGTGGCGTGTACATCCTCGACATCCAGAAGCTGCTCGCCGCGGGTGACAAGGTCGAGAACATCAACGGCCGGATCGACACGAAGGAAAAGTCCCAGCAGGGCGGTGGCGGAGATCTGCCGACCGTCGTCGGCGCGGCCGCGATCAACCCGGGTACCTCGGGTGGCGGACCGCACTGGGGCGCGTACGACAACTTCGTGCTCGGTGACGACGGCTTCTACCACGAGACCGACAAGCCGCAGCACCTCGCGGTGTCGAACTACTTCGTCGCACGGTCCGGTTTGGACGGTGACCACAAGGTCAACCTGCTGAACCTCGCCCAGGACGGGAAGCTCGCTGTCGACCAGAACTTCCGGGACGAGTTCACCGGACAGGTCGGGATCAACTTCAACCGGAAGACCTGGCCGCACGGGTCCTTCGGCAACGCCAAGCCGCACTCGGAACTCTTCGTCGTGGCTGACGCGGATCTCAAGTAACCCTGCTCGGCGCGGAAGGTCGTGGGTGGTGGGCACGCTCCGCCACCCACGACCCCGCCGACATGTTCGGAGAAGGCCCCCATGGATCACCACGTCATACCGGCGAGTTCGGGTTCCGCCGGAGCCGACATCGCCCTCGTCCTGCTTCGGCTCGGCCTCCTGCTGGCGACCGCTTTCCTCGCCGGTACCGGGATTCTGCGCCCGCTCGTGGGCGAACTGCCGAAGCGCCTGAACCTCACCATCGCCGTGCTCGGCGGGGTTTCCGCGGTCCTCGCGGCGGTTTCCGCCTTCGCGACCGACGTCAACGTCATCGCGCTGATCGTGCATCTCGTGCTCGCGCTGGCCATCCCGGTCCTCGTCCGGTGGCCGTCCGCAGGCCGCTGGGCCTCCCTCGCGCTGGCCGCGCTGGTGGTGCTCGAAACCTCGTTGGGGCGGACAGGCGTCGAATTCGCCATCGACACCGTTTACGTCGCCGCGGCGGCCTTGTGGTTCGGCGTCACCGTTCTTTCCGGGTGGGTACCCGCCGATCAGTGGCGACAGACGAACTTCCGGCTCGCCCCGCTTTCCCTGACACTGGGCGGACTTCTCGTCGTCGCGGGTGCGGTCCAGCTGTTCTCCTCGGGACTCGGTTTGGACCGCCGGATCTACGAAACGCTCTTCGGCGTCACGCTGCTGGTGATCGCCGTACTGCCGGTCGTCGCCACCATTGTCGCCGGATTTTCCTTCTCCGGTAAGGAATCCACGCGTGCCTACCGCTTCGGCGCGGCCGCCGTGGCCATCGGTTTCGTCGCGTGGAGCGCCCTCGCGGCCATCCCGAAACCGGCCGCCCTGCCGATTCCCGGCGTCGCCCTGCTCGCCGAGGCGTCCGTCGGCGAGCGTCAGTTCCCGGTGCTGGTGAGCCCGCAGCGGCCAGGCAAGAACCTCGTCCATTTCCCCGCGAGCGCGGGTGACGAGCTGTCCGCCGGAATCGAAGGCGGCCTGATCGGCAAGGCCATCGTGCGTCCCGGGGCCGAAGGGACCTGGGCCGAGGTCGACCTGCCGAAGGGCCGCAGTGACCTGATCATCAGCCGCGGCGGGGAGAAGACGACGATCGAGGTCGACGCGGGTGAAGAGCAGGGCCACGCGATCGAAGACGTCGACGCGCCCGAGTGCGCTTCGGCCGCGCTGGGCGGCCTGATCGCCGACCGCCGCGAAGCCCTCACCTCGTGTCCTGCGGACGCGCTTTCGGGAGAGGACAGCGGTTCGCTCGTCAAACTCGTCGAATTCCTCGCCGCACGCAAGCCATCCGCGCTCACCCTCGTCGAGGACACTTCGCCGCGCAGTGTGGCGGCCGGGAAGCTGGTCCGTGAGACCGCCGCGCGCTCCGGGCTCCCGGTGCAGGCCGAGGCGGGCCCGAACACCGCGCTGGTCGTGGTGTCCGGCTGGGCGGGCGGCTACACGGCGATGACGCGCGCGGCCGAGTCCCAGCGGCTCAAGCCGACCCACCAGTACGGCCTGTACCTGGCGCCCTGGCTGCTCAACGGGCCGATCGTCAACTCCGTCGCGAGTTCCTCGCTCCCGCTGAGGTTCGACCCGCGCGAGCAGGTCGCCGTGAGCTTCGCCGTCGCCGCGGGCAACGCCTTCGGCGGCGAAAGCCCCACGCTCGGCGGATTCCGGAACTGGCTGGGCGACCAGTGGAAGTCGCTGAACGGCGACGTCCAGATCTTCGCGGCGGCACAGGTCAACGCCATGCCGATGTACCCGGGCGAACCGCACGCCGTCGGGATGATCGCCGACCGGAACTACGCGGGGCAATGGATCCCCGACGGCACGATCGTGCCGATCAGCTCGGTACTCCGATGAAGGATTCCGCTCGATTCCAGCAGCGGTAAGGAAAAAGGGAGAAGAGATGAAGCGAATCGCGGCCCGTGTGCTGCTGCCGCTCGCCGTCGCGGGCGCGCTGTCCGGACTCGCCGGCGGGGTCGCCTCGGCCGACCCGCTGCCGGGTCTGCCGACCGGTGGCGGCAACCCCGCGGTGTGGCTGATCCCCGGCCTCGACCTCGGTGGCCTGCTCGGCCCGACCGTCCCCGTGCCCACCGACCTGCTCGCCCCGATCTACGGGATCATCACGCCGATTTCGTAAAACCGTTACCAGTAAAGGAGAATCTCATGAAGAAGACCTTCGTCCGCGCGGTCACCGGCGCGGCGCTCGCCGGTCTCGTCGTCCTCGGCTCGGCCGCTCCGGCACTCGCCGTGCAGGCTGCCCCGAGCGATGTCGTGGTCGTCGACGAACCCGACACGAGCGACCTCAACAACATCTGGACGTTCGCGCCGCTCGGCGTCCCGGTGCTGGGCCTCATCCAGTCCCTCAACGGCGTCCCCGGCCGGCTGCTCCCGTCCTGACTTCCGTGGCGGCGCGGCTCTCGGGCCGCGCCGCCGCTTTCGGTGAGGAGAACCGATGGCCGACAGACAACTGATCGGGCGCATCGCCATCGCGGGCATCGTGGTGGCCGCGCTCGCGACGTGTGTGGTGCTGCTCAACGGCGGTGAGGAACCGCAGGCCGAGGGTGTGGCCGTGGTCGGGGAGCCGACCGGGGCCGCGCCGTCGCGGGAGCCGGACCGCACGATCACCCGGACGCTGAGCCAGGCGCAGCCGCAGCCGGTGTCGAACGACTGGCAGATCGCCTACGAGCTCGTCGGGACGGGGACCGCGACCGTGGTCTACGACTCGAACGGGCTGGGGCTGGTGCATCAGGAGTTGCAGGTGACGCTGCCGTGGCGCAAGGAGCTCACGTGGAAGAACACCGGCACGCCGCCGACCGTCCAGCTGATGGGGCAGGGCGAAGGGGCCGTCGAATGCCGGGTGGCCGTGGGCGGTGCCGTCGTCACGTCGGAGAAGTCCACCCCCGGTGAGGTCGCCACCTGCGCCGGCCGCCTGGCCCCCTCCTGACCAGCGCCGCGCGGCGACTTTAGCGGGCAAAGTGCGATCCGGGGCCCGGCCCCGCGCGGCGACTTCAGCCCCCTAATCGCGATCCGGCGGGCGGGGAAAATCGGTGGCCGGGTTGGGCAGAATGGGGGCATGAGCTGGACCTTCGAAGTCACCCCCGTCGATCACCCGGACGCCGCCCAGCTGCTGCGCGAGTACCTGGACGAGATCGCGTCCCGCTACTACGAGCGCCAGGTCGACGAGGACGAGCTCGACGACCTGCTCGAGAAGAACCACAGCAGGTACCTGGTTCCGCCGGAGGGCGCCTTCCTCCTCGCGTGGCGCGACGGGGTGCTCGCCGGCTGTGCCGGGCTCCGGGTCATGACGCCCGAGATCACCGAACTCAAGCGAGTCTTCCTCCGACGGTCCGAGCGCGGCAAGGGCGGCGCGGCGCTGCTCGTGGCCGCCGCCGAGGACGTCGCCCGTGGCCTGGGGGCCACGACCATCCGCCTGGACACCCGCAGCGACCTCGTCGAGGCGAGGGCCCTGTACGCGCGCCTCGGCTACGACGAGGTCGAGCCCTTCAACGACGACCCCTACGCCCACTACTACTTCGCGAAGCCCCTGGCCCAGGCTCTGTCGGATCGCGTTTAGCCCGCTAAACGCGACGCGGACCGACGCGGGCGCGGGGCATAGGTCGCCTTCGCGAGGAGCGAGCCGGCGAGGACGGGGGTCAGGCCGATCAGCAGCAGGAAGACGCCCGTGTCCTTGCCCTCGATCAGCGGATGCCACCACAGCGGCGTCACGGCGATGTCGACGACGTCACCCCGCTCCGGGAACGTCCCGAACGACATCCACCACAGGTCCTTGACCTCGTGCGTCTCGCCGTCGAGTTCGTAGGTGCCGTCCACCAGGTTGCTGTTGCCGCAGCTGGTGCAGCTCGACGTGCCCGCCTCCGCCCGCAGGGTCGCGGTCACGGTGAGCCGCGCCTCGGGAGCGAGCCCGGTCAACGCGGTCAGCGAGTTCACCGCGAGCGCCAGCCCCGGCAGCACCAGGGCGAGCGCGACGACAGAGCGCGCCACCAGCGACAGTGAGGACAGCGGCTGACGGCCGGCCGCTTCCCGTCGCCGGTTGAGCGGACCGCGGAGCCCGGTGAGCGGACCCCGTCGTCCGCCGAGCCATCCGGCATCGCTCGTGTCGGAAGCCGCTGCGACAGCGCGGAAATCCGCATCCTGCCACTCCACTGTGGACGCCAGGACGGCGAGACGGCGGGAGTCGGCGAACATCATTTCTTCGGTCAGCGTCCCGGCTTCGGAGACCCACAGCGAGCCGCCGTGGAAAGCCACTTCGCGGACCCGGAACCACGGATCGCCGTCCAGCAGTTCACGGACAGCCGAGGTGAGCAGAGTGCGCGCGAACTCCGGATCGGACGTCGTCACGGTGAACCGGCGGTCGAACTCCGTGCCGGTCTCGAACCGTTGCAGCAGCGCATCCGGCTTCGGCGCCCCGACGGTGTTCCGCGTGATGCGGGCGTCCTCCAGCGGCGTGAACCGCTCCGGCTCGAAAGCACCGGTGACGGGAGTGATGACGACCGACGGCACGACGGGCGTCCGCAGCTGGATCAGGGCGTACGTCCCGTCCATCAGGTCAGCTGTCCTGGCCAGCTCCGGAAAGCCTTCCGACCCACCGAGCCGGTACTCGACGCCCAGCAGCCGATGCCCGTTGTGCACGAACTCGACCGCCGTCACCACGGACTCGGAGGACGCGTGGGTGACGGCGATGCCGCGCTGGGGGAGGACGCCGAAACTCGGCTCGCCGGACCCGTCGAGCCTGCGGATCCACGTCTTCTGCCGGTAGCCCCGCCACGCCGCCAGAGCCGCGATGACGAGCGGGAACGCGAACCACAGCCAGCCGGGCACCGCGCTGCCGGACCCCGCCGAGAGCCAGTACAGCGACGTCTCGGAGACGAGAATCCCGCAGAACGCGTAGCTGACGGCCGCGGCGGTCGGCCGCCGTCCGTCGAACCGCCCGCCGAGCAACAGCAGCGCCAGAGCCAGGGCGTACCCACCGGCGACGAGCCACGGCCCGGCCTGATCGTCCATCGGGCGACCCTACTGGTCCATGTCGAGGTTCTCGCGGGTCTCCTCTTCGCTGTGATGCCCGCCGGTGCGGCCGTACTCCTGCCCGGCGATGGTGGTCCTCGAGTTGTCGATGGTCTTGTTCACGAAGTCGAAGCCGGCCTTGCCCGCGTACGCCGACCCCTTCGAGATGTCGGCCGGATTGACCCCGACCACCTGCTTGATCGCCTGGTTCGGCACGCCCTTGAGGACGTCCACCGCGGCATCGCCGAACGTGCCCAGCTGCGTCTTGGAGCCCTTGGCGATCGCGCCGACGATCGACTTCTCCTGACCGGGCGTCATCCCGATCTTGCCGGCCTTCGTCAGCTTCGAACCCTGTTTGACCAGGTCATCGGTCCACTTGAGCATGAAGCCCATGAACTTGTCGAGCAGCTTGCCGAGCTTCCCGAGGTGCTTGGTGATCTTGCCCATCGCGCTCGCGGCCTTGGCGATCGTCGCGGTCATCGCGGCGGCCACCGAGGAGCCGAGGCTGACGATGGACGCGGCCAGCGCGGGCAGCCAGATGTAGATCGCCCAGGTGACCAGCTCGGAGATGATCGATTTGACGACCTCTTCGATGACGGTCATCACCATCGACCACATCTGCAGCGTCTCGGCCACCGTCCCGGCGCTGTTGCCGATGCCCTTGATGCCGACGGCGAAGTCGCCGAGCGCGTTGCGAGCGGCGTCGCCCGCGTCGCCCACCCAGTCCTTCAGCGACTCGTCGCCGGTCTTGACGAAGTCGTCGGCCAGTGTGACGAAACCCTTGGCGATGTTGCCGAAGTTGCCCGCCGCGGTCTTGAGCGCCGGACCGTCCCCGGTGACGAAGTGCAGCGCGTCCTGCAGCGGCTGGATCAGCTCGATCAGAATGTTCAGGCCGTTGCTGACGAGCCAGCCCACCGGGTCGAGCACGAAACTCGCGAGGTCCGCGCCCGCGCCCGCGATGAACCCGGCGCCGTCCTGCACCAGCTGCCCGCCCGCGGCCGCGAGGTCGCCGGGGCCCTGCGCGGTGCTGAACTTCTCGTAGGCGTTGGCCACGGTGGTGACGCCCTTGCCCGCGACCGGCACCTTCTTCACCGCGTCGAGCGCGTTCTTGCCGAAACTGTCGTCACCCGTGATCTTGACGCCGCCGGCGATGCTCGCCTTCTCGTCGGTCATGCCGTCCCCCAGCTCACTTCGGTCCGTCGATCTTGGCTTCGTACTTCCCCAGGGTGATCGTCGCGTCGTTTTCGAAGCCGTTGTAGATCGACGCCGCCTGGTTGAGCTTCCCGGAGAAGGCGTCGACCCCGGTCTTCATCAGTTCGAGCAGTTCACGCAGGTCGGAGAGCTTGCCCGTGTAGGTCTGCTTCACCGCGAGCCCGATCAGGCCCCACGACTTGTCCGTGACGTCGGCCTGGTCGACTAGACCGCCGAACTTGCCCGCCTCGTCCTTGTAGTAACCGAGGTTGTTCGCGTAGTCGGTCAAGGCCTGCGTCTTGACCGCGTGCCCGCCGGCGCCTGGTCCGGTCATCAGTGGTCCTCCTCGTCGAACAGGTTCTTGAGGAACTGGTCACCCGCCGAGTTCCCGCCCGCCGGCGGCTGGCCGGGAGTCGCTTCGTCCGACCGCCGGAGCACCGTCTCCTCGCTGAAGTCGTCCTCGTTCCGAGGGCGGCGGGCGGGGCGGGCGGCCTCCGGTGGTGGCTCCTCCGACATCTGAGACCGCAGATCGTCGGCTGTGGTTCCCAACGCTTCCGCTTGGGCTTCGAGTACCTGCTCTTCGACGTTCAGATGGAAGGTCCCGCCGAACTGCTCGTCGACGATCCCCGCCTGCTTCCGCGCCGCGTCGGCCACCGCGGTGTGCAAAGTGGACAGAATGGCCGCGGCGAGCTGTTGTGGTTGCTGCCTAAGGGCTTCCGGGGACAGGCGGATGTCCTTCACGGACCCGCCGGGTCCCGCGACGACGGTGACCGAACGGTCCGGTGACGCCGCGACCGACTCCAGTTCCGCCAGTTCCGCCTGCATCTCGCCGACCTTCGCGAACTGCGTTTCGGCCTTCTTGATCTTGGACTGGAACTTCTCGAATTCCGCGACCAACTGTTCGAACTCGGCCGACATCGACCCTCCCGTGCTTGCGCTGCGTCAACCGGCCATCACTGTGACCGGTGTCATCGTGACCCATTCGCCGCTTGGACGCGATGGTGTGCTTTCCGGATCCATCCGGCTCACCCGTTGGAGGAATAGGTAGCGTTGTTCGCCGAGTAAGGCGGTATCAGTACAGCGAGGGGAGGGCGTCGTGGACGCCGAGCAGCAGGAAAGCACCGAGGAACCTCGGAGGGGGAGTCATGCGGCGCCGGAGGGGGCTCCCGTGCATCCGTTGATCGACCTCAACCGGGATCCGCACCCGGGCAGGGCGGACCACGCCAAGCCCGACGAGGAATGAAAGCACCCGAAACGCCGTTCCATCAGGGTGGCCGCGGCGTGACGCCCGGCACGATATAGTTATCGACCCCCCGATTTGGTCGCCCTCTCAGTGGGCGGGTATCTTTGGAGACCGTGCCCGGCAGGCGTCGGGCCGTCCCGTGTGCCGTGCGGCATGAACGGGATGCTCAGGCATCCGGTTCCAAGGCTTCGCCAACACGGGATCCGACGGAAAATCCCTACGGGAAGTTACCGGTCGAAAGACCGTGACGCGGGCCGACACGCCCGACCGCGGGGGCCGGAGACAGACACGTAGTAGCAAGATCGCGAACAGAAAGCTGGTCCATTGCCCACGATCCAGCAGCTGGTCCGTAAGGGCCGCCAGGACAAGGCTGCCAAGCAGAAGACCGCGGCCCTCAAGGGGAGCCCGCAGCGGCGTGGCGTGTGCACTCGCGTGTACACCACAACCCCCAAGAAGCCGAACTCGGCGCTTCGCAAGGTCGCTCGTGTGAAGTTGACCAGCGGCATCGAGGTCACCGCCTACATTCCCGGTGAGGGCCACAACCTGCAGGAGCACTCGATGGTGCTCGTGCGTGGTGGTCGTGTGAAGGACCTTCCGGGTGTCCGTTACAAGATCATCCGCGGTTCGCTCGACACCCAGGGTGTCAAGAACCGTAAGCAGGCGCGCAGCCGGTACGGCGCGAAGAAGGAGAAGAGCTAATGCCCCGCAAGGGTCCGGCCCCGAAGCGGCCGCTGATCTCTGACCCCGTCTACGCATCCCCGCTGGTCACCCAGCTGGTGAACAAGGTGCTGAAGGACGGCAAGCGGTCCCTGGCCGAGCGCATCGTCTACGGCGCCCTCGAAGGTGCTCGCGAGAAGACCGGCACCGACCCGGTCGTCACGCTGAAGCGCGCCCTCGACAACGTGAAGCCCACCATCGAGGTGAAGAGCCGCCGCGTCGGTGGTGCCACCTACCAGGTGCCGATCGAGGTCAAGCCGGGCCGTTCGACCACCCTCGCCCTGCGTTGGCTGGTCTCCTTCTCCGCGGCCCGCCGCGAGAAGACCATGATCGAGCGCCTGCAGAACGAGCTCCTCGACGCGAGCAACGGCCTCGGCGCCAGCGTGAAGCGGCGCGAGGACACGCACAAGATGGCCGAGTCCAACAAGGCCTTCGCGCACTACCGCTGGTGATGACCGCCCGGCTGCCGATCAAAGCCTTGCCGGGCCCCAATTTTGAGACAGGGGAACACTCTCGTGGCACGTGAAGTGCTGACCGACCTGAACCAGGTCCGCAACATCGGCATCATGGCCCACATCGACGCCGGTAAGACCACCACCACCGAGCGGATCCTGTTCTACACCGGGGTCAACTACAAGATCGGTGAAGTCCACGATGGCGCCGCCACCATGGACTGGATGGAGGAGGAGCAGAAGCGGGGTATCACCATCACCTCGGCTGCCACCACCACCTTCTGGGCCGATCACCAGATCAACATCATCGACACCCCGGGTCACGTCGACTTCACCGTCGAGGTGGAGCGTTCGCTCCGCGTGCTCGATGGTGCCGTCGCCGTGTTCGACGGCAAGGAAGGTGTCGAGCCGCAGTCCGAGCAGGTCTGGCGTCAGGCGGACAAGTACGAGGTTCCTCGTATCTGCTTCGTCAACAAGATGGACAAGCTCGGCGCGGACTTCTACTTCACCGTCCGCACCATCGAGGAGCGCCTCGGCGCCCGCCCGCTGGTCATCCAGCTGCCGATCGGCGCCGAGAACGAGTTCGAAGGCGTCATCGACCTGGTCCGCATGAAGGCGCTGACCTGGCGCGGCGAGGTCCAGAAGGGCGAGGACTACGCCGTCGAGGAGATCCCGGCCGAGCTCGCCGACAAGGCGGCCGAGTACCGGGAGAAGCTGGTCGAGGCCATCGCCGAGACCGAAGACTCCCTGATGGAGAAGTTCCTCGAGGGCGAGGAGCTGACGGAGGCCGAGCTGAAGGCCGGTATCCGCAAGCTCACCGTGAACCGCGAGGCGTACCCGGTGCTCACCGGTTCCGCCTTCAAGAACAAGGGCGTTCAGCCCATGCTCGACGCGGTCATCGACTACCTGCCGTCGCCGCTGGACGTCCCCGCCGTCGAGGGCACGCTGCCCGACGGTGAGACCCCGGTGCTGCGGAAGCCGTCCGTCGACGAACCCTTCGCCGCTCTGGCGTTCAAGATCGCCGCGCACCCGTTCTTCGGCAAGCTGACCTACATCCGGGTGTACTCGGGCAAGGTCTCCTCCGGCGCGCAGCTGATCAACGCGACCAAGGAGCGCAAGGAGCGCATCGGGAAGCTCTTCCAGATGCACTCCAACAAGGAGAACCCGGTCGAAGAGGCTCAGGCCGGCCACATCTACGCGGTCATCGGCCTGAAGGACACCACCACCGGTGACACCCTCGCCGACCCGCAGAACCCGGTCGTCCTCGAGTCGATGACGTTCCCGGCGCCGGTTATCCGCGTCGCGATCGAGCCGAAGACGAAGGCCGACCAGGAGAAGCTCTCCCTGGCGATCCAGAAGCTGGCCGAAGAGGACCCGACGTTCCAGGTCAACCTGGACGAGGACACCGGCCAGACGATCATCGCGGGTATGGGCGAGCTGCACCTCGAGGTGCTGGTGAACCGGATGAAGTCCGACTACAAGGTCGAGGCGAACATCGGTAAGCCGCAGGTCGCCTACCGTGAGACGGTGCGCAAGACGGTCGAGAAGCTCGACTACGTGCACAAGAAGCAGACCGGTGGTTCCGGTCAGTTCGCGAAGGTCATCGTCAAGCTCGAGCCGCTCGAGTCCACCGACGGTGCCCTCTACGAGTTCTCCAACAAGGTCACCGGTGGCCGCGTGCCGCGGGAGTACATCCCGTCGGTCGACGCGGGCGCGCAGGACGCCATGCAGTACGGCGTGCTGGCCGGCTACCCGCTCGTCGGGTTGAAGTTCACCTTGTTGGACGGCGCGTACCACGAGGTCGACTCTTCGGAAATGGCCTTCAAGATCGCCGGTTCCATCGCGATGAAGGAAGCCGCGAGGAAGGCCAACCCGGTCATCCTCGAGCCGTTGATGGCCGTCGAGGTCACCACGCCCGAGGACTACATGGGCGATGTGATCGGTGACCTCAACTCCCGCCGTGGCCAGATCCAGGCCATGGAGGAGCGCGCCGGTACCCGTGTCGTCAAGGCACTGGTCCCGCTGTCGGAGATGTTCGGTTACGTCGGTGACCTGCGGTCGCGTACCCAGGGGCGGGCCAACTACTCCATGGTGTTCGACTCCTACGCCGAGGTTCCCGCGAACGTCGCGAAGGAAATCATCGCGAAGGCGACAGGGGAGTAGTTCCCTCTCGCTCGCGGGCATAAGGAAAACTCCTGAACGTCCGCACCACCCACCGAGAAACGAATCTCCGTCCGACGACAGCCACGTCGGCCGGTGAGTAAGCAAAACAGTCCAGGAGGACATTCCAGTGGCGAAGGCGAAATTCGAGCGGACCAAGCCGCACGTCAACATCGGGACCATCGGTCACGTCGACCACGGTAAGACCACTCTGACCGCGGCGATCACCAAGGTTCTGCACGACAAGTACCCCGAGCTGAACACGGCGTCGGCGTTCGACCAGATCGACAACGCGCCGGAAGAGAAGCAGCGCGGCATCACGATCAACATCTCGCACGTCGAGTACCAGACCGAGAAGCGTCACTACGCCCACGTGGACGCCCCCGGTCACGCGGACTACATCAAGAACATGATCACCGGTGCGGCGCAGATGGACGGCGCGATCCTCGTGGTCGCGGCGACCGACGGCCCGATGCCGCAGACCCGTGAGCACGTGCTGCTCGCGAAGCAGGTCGGCGTGCCCTACATCGTGGTCGCGCTGAACAAGGCCGACATGGTCGACGACGAAGAGATCCTGGAGCTCGTCGAGCTCGAGGTCCGCGAGCTGCTGTCCTCCCAGGACTTCCCGGGTGACGACGCTCCGGTCGTCAAGGTCTCCGGCCTGAAGGCCCTCGAGGGCGACGCCAAGTGGGGCGAGAGTGTTCTCGAGCTCATGGCGGCCGTCGACGAGAACGTGCCGGACCCGGTGCGTGAGCTCGACAAGCCGTTCCTGATGCCGATCGAAGACGTCTTCACGATCACCGGCCGTGGCACGGTCGTGACCGGCCGTATCGAGCGTGGCCGCGTCAACGTGAACGAAGAGGTCGAGATCGTCGGCATCAAGGAAAAGTCGACCAAGACCACCGTCACCGGTGTCGAGATGTTCCGCAAGCTGCTCGACCAGGGTGAGGCCGGCGACAACGTCGGTCTGCTGGTCCGCGGCATCAAGCGCGAGGACGTCGAGCGCGGCCAGGTCGTCGTGAAGCCGGGCACCACCACCCCGCACACGGAGTTCGAGGGCTCGGTCTACATCCTGTCGAAGGACGAGGGTGGCCGTCACACCCCGTTCTTCAACAACTACCGCCCGCAGTTCTACTTCCGCACGACGGACGTGACCGGCGTGGTGACCCTCAAGGAGGGCACCGAGATGGTCATGCCGGGCGACAACACGGACATCAGCGTCGTGCTGATCCAGCCGATCGCCATGGACGAGGGCCTGCGTTTCGCCATCCGTGAGGGTGGACGGACCGTCGGCGCCGGCCAGGTCACCAAGATCACCAAGTGATTTAGACGCCCCGCCCGGGGGCTTACACCCCCGGGTAAGGGGCGTCAAATCACGTGTGCGACACTATTCAGGTTGCTCGTCCTGGGGCGGCCGAATCCTTCGGGGTTCCGGCCGCCCTGGTATGAGCAGCCATGGTCCGTGGAGCTCTTCCTTCGGGTGAGGCCAGCGGGCGTGGCGGTTGAGACGGCACGGCCGGATCACTGCCTCCTCACATGAGGAAGACCAGGAAGACGAAGATCCCACGGGATCCGTCTGTGCGTCGGGCACGACACGCCCGACCGCGTGGACCGGAGACAGGGCCGTTGAACTGGGAAAACCTCAGGCACGACCGAGGTTTGAAGAGACAAAGCGGCACGAGACGACAAGGAACGCAGCCACCATGGCGGGACAGAAGATCCGCATCCGGCTCAAGGCCTACGACCACGAGGCGATCGACACCTCGGCGCGCAAGATCGTCGAGACGGTCACGCGCACCGGCGCCCGTGTTGTCGGGCCGGTGCCGCTGCCCACCGAGAAGAACGTTTACTGCGTCATCCGCTCGCCGCACAAGTACAAGGACTCGCGCGAGCACTTCGAGATGCGCACGCACAAGCGTCTGATCGACATCCTCGACCCGACGCCGAAGACGGTCGACGCGCTCATGCGCATCGACCTGCCGGCGAGCGTCGACGTCAACATCCAGTAGCGGCTGGCGAGCGGCGGAGAGTAAGAGACTCATGTCTGACAGGCAAATGAAGGGCATCCTGGGCACCAAGCTCGGCATGACCCAGGTCTTCGACGAGAACAACCGGGTCGTCCCGGTGACCGTCGTCCAGGCCGGTCCGAACGTGGTCACCCAGGTTCGGACCCAGGAAACCGACGGCTACAAGGCCGTGCAGCTGGCTTTCGGCGCGGTCGATCCGCGCCGGGTGAACAAGCCGCGCACCGGCCACTTCGACAAGGCGAGCGTGACCCCGCGTCGTTTCCTTGCGGAGCTGCGTACCACCGACGCCGATACCTACGAGGTCGGCCAGGAGATCACCGCTGAGGTGTTCGAGGCCGGTATCGAGGTCGACGTGACCGGTACCAGCAAGGGCAAGGGCTACGCCGGTGTCATGAAGCGTCACGGCTTCAAGGGCCAGGGCGCCAGCCACGGTGCCCAGGCCGTGCACCGCAAGCCCGGCTCGATCGGTGGCTGTGCCACCCCGGGCCGTGTCTTCAAGGGCCTGCGCATGGCGGGCCGGATGGGCAACGACCGGGTCACCACGCAGAACCTGACCGTGCACGCGGTGCGTGCCGAAGACGGCCTGCTGCTGATCAAGGGCGCCGTGCCCGGTCCCAAGGGCGGCCTGCTGTTCGTTCGCAGCGCCGCGAAGGGTGGTAACTGAAGATGAGCAGCGTCGAGCTGAAGACCCCGGCCGGTAAAGCCGACGGCACGGTCGACCTCCCCTCGGAGATCTTCGACGTGCAGGCCAACGTGCCCCTCATGCACCAGGTCGTGGTGGGCCAGCTGGCCGCCGCGCGCCAGGGCACGCATGACACCAAGACCCGTGGTGAAGTCCGCGGTGGTGGCAAGAAGCCGTACCGTCAGAAGGGCACCGGCCGCGCCCGCCAGGGTTCGACCCGTGCACCGCAGTTCACCGGTGGTGGCGTCGTCCACGGCCCCACGCCGCGTGACTACACCCAGCGGACCCCGAAGAAGATGAAGGCCGCCGCTCTCCGTGGCGCCCTCTCCGACCGGGCCCGTGCCGGACAGCTGCACGTCGTCACCGAACTGGTGACCGGCGAGCGGCCGTCCACCAAGTCCGCCAAGGCCGTCATCGCCGCGGTGACCCAGGCCAAGCGCGTTCTCGTGGTCCTGCACCGCGACGACGAGCTGAGCTGGAACTCGCTGCGCAACCTGGCCGAGGTCCACATCATCACGCCCGACCAGCTCAACACCTACGACGTGTTGGTCAACGACGACGTGGTGTTCACCAAGGCCGCTTACGACGTTTTCGTCGCCGGTCCCGTCAGGGGCAAGGGCGCGAAGGCTTCGGCACGGTCGAGCGAGGTTGAAGGGAGTGACGAGCAGTGAGTGCGATCGCCATCCCCGATCCCCGCGACATCTTGCTCGCGCCGGTGATCTCCGAGAAGTCCTACGGGCTGCTTGAAGACCACAAGTACACGTTCGTGGTTCGCCCGGACGCCAACAAGACCCAGATCAAGATCGCGGTCGAGAAGGTGTTCGGCGTCAAGGTGGTCAGTGTCAACACCCTCAACCGCCAGGGCAAGCGTAAGCGGACTCGCGCCGGCTTCGGCAAGCGCAAGGACACCAAGCGCGCCATCGTGACTCTTTCGGCTGAGAGCAAGCCGATCGAGATCTTCGGCGGACCCACCGCGTAAAGGACTGAGCTGACACATGGGCATCCGCAAGTACAAGCCGACGACCCCGGGTCGTCGCGGTTCCAGCGTCTCCGACTTCGCCGAGATCACTCGGTCCACCCCGGAGAAGTCGCTGCTGCGTCCGCTGAGCAAGACCGGCGGCCGTAACTCCAGCGGCAAGATCACCACCCGTCACAAGGGCGGTGGCCACAAGCGCGCGTACCGGCTGATCGACTTCCGCCGGAACGACAAGGACGGCGTTCCCGCCAAGGTCGCGCACATCGAGTACGACCCCAACCGGTCCGCTCGTATCGCGCTCCTGCACTACGCCGACGGCGAGAAGCGCTACATCATCGCCCCGGAGAAGCTCAAGCAGGGTGACACGGTTGAGAACGGCCCCCGCGCCGACATCAAGCCGGGTAACAACCTGCCGCTGCGCAACATCCCGGTCGGCACCGTGATCCACGCGATCGAGCTCCGCCCCGGTGGCGGCGCGAAGATGGCGCGGTCCGCCGGTGCCAAGGTGCAGCTGGTGGCGAAGGACGGGCCTTACGCCCAGCTTCGTCTCCCGTCGGGCGAGATCCGGAACGTCGACGTGCGCAACCGCGCCACCATCGGCGAGGTCGGTAACTCCGACCACTCCAACATCAACTGGGGCAAGGCGGGTCGTAACCGCTGGCGCGGCAAGCGCCCCACCGTCCGTGGTGTCGTCATGAACCCGGTCGACCACCCGCACGGTGGTGGTGAGGGTAAGACCTCCGGTGGTCGCCACCCGGTGAACCCGAACGGAAAGCCCGAAGGCCGCACCCGCCGCCGCAAGGCCTCCGACGCCATGATCGTCCGCCGCCGGCGTACCGGCAAGAAGCGCTGAGCAGGGAGGTAGAAGAACATGCCACGTAGCCTCAAAAAGGGCCCCTTCGTGGACGACCACCTGCTCAAGAAGGTGGACGTTCTCAACGAGTCGGGCAAGAAGACCGTCATCAAGACCTGGTCGCGACGCTCCACGATCATCCCGGACTTCCTGGGTCACACGATCGCGGTGCACGACGGTCGCAAGCACGTCCCGGTGTTCGTCACCGAGGCGATGGTGGGTCACAAGTTGGGCGAATTCGCCCCGACTCGGACCTTCAAGGGCCACATCAAGGACGACCGCAAGTCGCGCCGCCGCTGAGCGGGCACGAGAGAACAAGGAAGCTAGCGATGAACGCCCAGAACGACGTGGCCGAGGCATTGCCGACGGCTTACGCGCGGGCTCGCTTCGTCCGGGACTCACCTACCAAGGTGCGCCGGGTGATCGAGCTGATCAAGGGACGTAGCGCCGCCGACGCCTTGGCCGTGCTCCAGTTCGCCCCGCAGGCGGCAAGCGAGCCGGTCGCGAAGGTGCTCGCCAGCGCCGTGGCCAACGCCGAAAACAACCTCGATCTCGACCCGGACACCCTCTGGGTCAAGAACGCCTACGCCGACGAGGGCCCGACCCTCAAGCGCATCCGTCCGCGGGCCCAGGGCCGCGCGTACCGGATCCGCAAGCGGACCAGCCACATCACCGTCGAGGTGGAGTCGCGTCCCAAGGCCGAGGCCAAGAAGGCACAGGGCAAGAAGAAGGCAGGTGGCCGGTAGTGGGCCAGAAGATCAACCCGCACGGCTTCCGCCTGGGTATCACCACGGACTGGAAGTCGCGTTGGTACGCCGACAAGCAGTACGCGGAGTACGTGGCCGAGGACGTCAAGATCCGGAAGCTGCTGTCCACGGGCATGGAGCGCGCCGGGATCTCCAAGGTCGAGATCGAGCGCACCCGTGACCGTGTCCGCGTCGACATCCACACCGCACGGCCGGGCATCGTCATCGGCCGTCGTGGTGCGGAAGCCGACCGGATCCGCGGCGCGCTGGAGAAGCTGACCGCCAAGCAGGTCCAGCTGAACATCCTCGAGGTCAAGAACCCCGAGGCCGACGCCCAGCTCGTCGCTCAGGGTGTCGCGGAGCAGCTGAGCAACCGTGTGGCGTTCCGCCGCGCGATGCGCAAGGCGATCCAGACCTCCATGCGTTCGCCGCAGGTCAAGGGCATCCGCGTGCAGTGCGGCGGTCGTCTCGGCGGTGCCGAGATGTCCCGCTCCGAGCACTACCGCGATGGCCGCGTCCCGCTGCACACGCTGCGTGCCGACATCGACTACGGCTTCTTCGAGGCCAAGACGACGTTCGGTCGCATCGGCGTGAAGGTGTGGATCTACAAGGGCGAGCTCGTGGGTGGACTCAAGGCTCGTGAGGCGCGCGACGCCGCCGCGGCCGCCGAGCGTGCCCCGCGCCGTGACCGTGGTGACCGCCCGACCCGCCCGCGCCGTTCCGGTGCGTCGGGTACGACGCCGACCTCGACCGAAGCCGGTCGGGCCGCTGCCGCCGCCAAGAGCGACGACACCGCCCCCGCGGCCACCGAGGCCCCGGCTGCTGAGACTGCAGAAAAGACGGAGGGCTGACACGTGCTCATCCCGCGCAGGGTCAAGCACCGGAAGCAGCACTCCCCGAAGCGCCACGGTGCCGCCAAGGGCGGTACGAAGGTCAGCTTCGGCGAGTACGGCATCCAGGCGCTTGAGCACAGCTACGTGACCAACAGGCAGATCGAGTCCGCTCGTATCGCCATGACGCGTCACATCAAGCGTGGCGGCAAGGTGTGGACGACCATCTACCCGGACCGCCCGCTGACCAAGAAGCCGGCGGAAACCCGCATGGGTTCCGGTAAGGGTTCGCCCGAGTGGTGGATCGCCAACGTGAAGCCGGGCCGCGTCATGTTCGAGATCTCGTTCCCGAACGAGGAGACCGCCCGTGAGGCGCTCCGTCGCGCGATCCACAAGCTGCCCATGAAGTGCCGCATCGTTACCCGTGAAGGTGGTGAGTTCTGATGGCGAAGGCTGGTATCGCCCAGACGTCGGAGCTTCGTGAGCTCACCGCGGAAGAGCTTGTCCTGCGTCTGAAGGAATACAAGGAGGAGCTTTTCAACCTCCGCTTCCAGATGGCGACCGGACAGCTCGACAACAACCGCCGTCTGCGTACCGTCCGTACGGACATCGCGCGGATCTACACGGTCATGCGCGAGCGTGAACTCGGCCTGTCCGTTTCCCCTGACGCCGAGAGTGAAGGTGCCGCATGAGCGAGCAGCCCACCGAGGCGGCCGGCCGCAACGACCGCAAGGTCCGTGAGGGCTATGTCGTCTCGGACAAGATGAACAAGACGATCGTGGTCGAGCTCGAGGACCGCAAGAAGCACCGCCGTTACGCCAAGGTTCTCCGCAGCACCAAGAAGGTCAAGGTGCACGACGAGAACAACGAGGCGGGCACGGGCGACAAGGTCACCTTGATGGAGACCCGCCCGCTGTCGGCGACCAAGCGCTGGCGTCTGGTGCAGATCGTGGAGAAGGCCAAGTAAGTAGGGCTCTTTTTGAGTCCCTTAGTTCCGCAAGGCTCGCGCTGAAACATCGAAAGATGGACGCGAGAACCAGCGCGACATACAGGAGTTGACGTGATCCAGCAGGAGTCGCGGCTTCGGGTTGCCGACAACACGGGCGCGAAGGAAATCCTTTGCATCCGCGTTCTCGGCGGTTCGGGGCGGCGCTACGCGGGTATCGGCGACATCATCGTCGCCACCGTGAAGGACGCCATGCCGGCTGCCGGCGTGAAGAAGGGTGACGTCGTCAAGGCGGTCATCGTTCGCACGCGCAAGGAGCGCCGTCGTCCGGACGGTTCTTACATCCGCTTCGACGAGAACGCTGCTGTGCTCATCAAGAACGACAATGAGCCCCGTGGCACCCGCATCTTCGGCCCGGTGGGCCGCGAGCTGCGCGACCGAAAGTTCATGAAGATCATTTCGCTCGCGCCGGAGGTGTTGTAGAGCATGAAGGTGAAGAAGGGCGACACGGTCGTCGTCGTCGCCGGCAAGGACAAGGGCGCCAAGGGCAAGGTCATTCAGGCCTACCCCGAGCGCGAGCGTGTGCTGGTCGAGGGCGTGAACCGGATCAAGAAGCACACCCGGATCTCCCAGACCCAGCGTGGCGCGCAGTCCGGTGGCATCGTCACCCAGGAGGCGCCCATCCACGTGTCGAACGTGATGGTCGTCGACTCCGACGGCAAGCCGACCCGGGTGGGCTACCGCATCGGCGAGGACGGCAAGAAGGTCCGGGTCTCGCGCCGTAACGGTAAGGACATCTGATCATGACCACCGCAGAGAAGATCGCCCCGCGCCTCAAGGTGCGGTACCGCGAGGAGATCAAGGGACAGCTCCAGGAGGAGTTCTCCTTCGAGAACGTCCACCAGATCCCGGGCGTCGTCAAGGTCGTCGTGAACATGGGTGTCGGTGACGCCGCCCGTGACAGCAAGCTGATCGAAGGCGCCATCAAGGACCTGGCCGCGATCACCGGGCAGAAGCCCGAGGTTCGCAAGGCCCGCAAGTCCATCGCGCAGTTCAAGCTGCGTGAGGGCCAGCCGATCGGTGCGCGCGTCACGCTGCGCAACGACCGGATGTGGGAGTTCCTCGACCGGCTGCTGACCATCGCGCTGCCGCGTATCCGTGACTTCCGCGGGCTTTCGCCGAAGCAGTTCGACGGCAACGGCAACTACACGTTCGGTCTCAACGAGCAGTCGATGTTCCACGAGATCGATCCGGACGCCATCGACCGCCCGCGCGGTATGGACGTCACTGTCGTCACCACCGCCAACACCGACGACGAGGGTCGCGCGCTGCTTCGCAAGCTCGGCTTCCCGTTCAAGGAGAACTGAGTCGATGGCCAAGAAAGCACTGGTCCACAAGGCCGCGAAGACGCCGAAGTTCAAGGTGCGCGGTTACACGCGCTGCCAGCGGTGCGGTCGCCCGCACTCGGTGTTCCGCAAGTTCGGGCTCTGCCGGATCTGCCTTCGCGAGATGGCACACGCGGGCGAGCTGCCCGGCGTCCGCAAGTCCAGCTGGTAAGAGTCTTTTAACTCCCACTTCGCCACAGGCCCCGCACGCTCTGCTCATCCGGGCAGGGCTTCGGGGAACCAGACGAGAAAGGTTGACAGGTCACCATGACGATGACCGACCCCATCGCAGACTTCTTGACCCGTCTGCGTAACGCGAACTCGGCCTACCACGACGAGGTCGTGCTTCCCCACTCGAAGATCAAGGCGAACATCGCCGAGATCCTCAAGCGCGAGGGCTACATCGCGAGCTACCGCGACGAGCCGGGCGAGAAGCACAAGAACCTCATCGTGGAGCTGAAGTACGGCCCCAACCGTGAGCGCAGCATCGCCGGCCTCCGCCGCGTGTCCAAGCCCGGCCTGCGGGTCTACGCAAAATCGACCGAACTGCCGAACGTTCTCGGTGGCCTCGGCGTCGCGATCATCTCGACGTCCTCCGGGCTCCAGACCGACCGTCAGGCCAAGCGCAACAGCGTGGGCGGCGAAGTCCTCGCCTACGTCTGGTAAGGAAGGGGGCACAGACATGTCACGCATCGGAAAGCTGCCGGTCGCCGTCCCCTCCGGGGTCGAGGTGACCATCGAAGGTCAGCAGATCAAGGTCAAGGGGCCCAAGGGCACCCTTGAACACACCATCGCCGAGCCGATCACCGTGGAGCGCGCCGAAGACGGCACGCTGCAGGTGAAGCGTCCCGACGAGGAGCGCACCAGCCGTGCCCTGCACGGTCTCACCCGGACGCTGGTCAACAACCTCGTCGTCGGTGTGACCGCGGGCTACGAGAAGAAGCTTGAGATCCACGGTGTCGGTTACCGCGTGCAGGCCAAGGGTTCGGACCTCGAGTTCGCCCTCGGCTACAGCCACCCGGTGAAGATCGAAGCCCCGGAAGGCATCACCTTCAAGGTCGAGACCCCCACCCGGTTCTCGGTCTCGGGCATCGACAAGCAGAAGGTCGGCCAGATCTCCGCGGTCATCCGCAAGCTGCGCCGCCCGGACCCGTACAAGGGCAAGGGCCTGCGCTACGAGGGTGAGAAAATCCGCCGCAAGGTCGGAAAGACGGGTAAGTGATCATGAGCGACACGACTACGAAGCGCAAGCCGGTCGGCAAGGACATTTCGACCCGCCGCCGCGTCGCGAAGGCCCGTCGGCACTTCCGCCTTCGCAAGAAGATCAACGGCACGGACCAGCGTCCGCGCCTGGTCGTCAAGCGTTCGTCGCGGCACATCGCCGTGCAGCTGATCGACGACCTCGCCGGCAAGACCCTGGCGTCGGCGTCCACCCTCGAGGCGGACGTCCGTGCCCTGGACGGCGACAAGAAGGCCAAGGCCGCCAAGGTCGGGGAACTCGTCGCCGCCCGCGCCAAGAACGCCGGTGTCTCGACCGTGGTGTTCGACCGTGGTGGCAACGCCTACCACGGCCGCATCGCCGCGCTCGCCGACGCCGCGCGTGAAGCGGGGTTGGAATTCTGATGCAGATGCTCGTGAATGGAAGGAAAGCCTGATGCCGGGACGTACACGGCAATTCGGCGGCGGCCAGGGCGGACCCGGCGGGCAGGGCGGCAACGACCGCAATGAACGCCGCGGTGGCGGCCGGGATCGTCGCGACAGCGGTCGTGGCGGGGCCGGCCAGGACAAGACCCCGCACCTCGAGAAGGTCGTGACGATCAACCGCGTCGCCAAGGTCGTCAAGGGTGGTCGTCGCTTCAGCTTCACCGCCCTGGTGGTCGTCGGTGACGGCGACGGTCAGGTCGGCGTCGGCTACGGCAAGGCCAAGGAAGTTCCCGCGGCCATCGCCAAGGGCGTCGAGGAAGCGAAGAAGAACTTCTTCCGCGTTCCCCGCGTCGGTGGCACCATTCCCCACCCCATCCAGGGTGAGGAAGCCGCCGGTGTCGTGCTGCTGCGTCCGGCTTCCGCCGGTACCGGTGTCATCGCCGGTGGTCCGGTCCGCGCGGTGCTGGAGTGCGCGGGTGTCCACGACGTGCTGTCGAAGTCTCTCGGCTCCGACAACGCGATCAACATCGTGCACGCGACCGTGGCGGCCCTGAAGGGTCTGCAGCGTCCCGAAGAGGTCGCGGCCCGCCGCGGTCTCCCGCTCGAGGACGTCGCTCCCGCTCGGATGCTGCGTCAGCGTGCGGGCCAGGGGGTCTGACATGACTCAGCTCAAGGTGACCCAGGTCAAGAGCAAGATCGGCACGAAGCACAACCACCGTGAATCGCTGCGCACCCTCGGGCTGCGCAAGATCCGGCAGAGTGTCGTGCGTGAAGACACCCCCCAGGTTCGCGGCCTCATCCACACGGTCCGCCACCTGGTGGAGGTCGAGGAGGTCAAGGCATGACTGCCATCAAGATCCACCACCTTCGTCCGGCTCCGGGCGCGAAGCGCGAGAAGATGCGCGTCGGCCGTGGTGAGGGCTCGAAGGGCAAGACCGCCGGTCGCGGTACCAAGGGCACCAAGGCCCGGAAGAACGTGCCCGCCGGTTTCGAGGGTGGGCAGATGCCCATCCACATGCGGCTCCCGAAGCTTCGCGGCTTCAAGAACCGCTTCCGCACCGAGTACCAGCCGGTGAACCTGGGCGACATCGCCCGCGTTTTCCCGGACGGTGGCAAGGTCGGCAATGAGGAGCTCGTCGCGAAGGGTCTTGTTCGCAAGAACAAGCTCGTGAAGGTGCTCGGCAACGGTGACGTGAACGGCGTCAAGCTGGACGTCACCGCCGATGCTTTCTCCGGCTCCGCCAAGGAGAAGCTCTCCGCCGCCGGTGGCTCCGCCACCACGCTCTGAGCTTTCTTCGCTCGCTTCACCGAAAGGCCCGCCCGGCTCCGCCCGGCGGGCCTTTCGCTTGCGCTCGCTCGGTCACACGCCTTCGCTCCGCTCGGCTGGGCTCCACCGGCGCGACTTTCGCGGGCTGATCGTCATCCGGTCCGTTCTCCCTGGCCCTCCCGTGGACTTGCGTTTCGCGGGCTAATCGCGATCCGCGGGCCCAGACCGTCGGCGCGACTTTCGCGGGCTAACCGCGATCCGGTGGTCGCCCAGGTGCCCAAGGCTCAGATCGCGTTTAGCCCGCTAAAGGCGCAAGCGCCGGTCGTGGCGGCTGCGGGCCTGACCTGGGAGGATCGCAAGGTGGACACACCTTCCGGGCAGGAACGGCAGCCCTTCCAGCAGCAGCCGGACGTCCCGCCGACGGTCGTGTCGGTGCCCGGTCCCGAGGACGTCGTGGGCACCCCCGCGCGGTACGACCGGCCCGAGCCGCGCCGGCTGGTCGCGGCAGGCCTCGCCGCCCTGGCGCTGGTCTTGACCCTTCTCGGCTGTCTCTTCCCGCTCTTCCGGTCGCAACACCGAACCGACTTCGATCCAGGCCAGAGCTTCGAGTTGGTGACGGTGCAGAGCGCGTGGGGGTCGGATGTCATCCAGATGGGAGAGACCTTCAGGCTCTCGTCGACGCCTGTCGGTTTCCCTTTGCTGGTCTCCGCACTCTTACTCCTGGCCGCCGTCATCGTCAGCGCGCGGGCGGCCTATATGTGTCCAGTGAGAGCACTCGACCGATGGCTGACCACCGCCGCGGCGCTGTTCCTCGCCGGCGTAGTGGTGACCATAGGAATGCTGGGCATCGGGATAGGAATCGGGCCGAGAATCGAGTCGACGACGACGCTCGAAGCGGGGATGTGGGCCCTCTTCGCCGCTGTCGCTGCCTCAGCATGCGCCGCGGCCATGAGTCACCGCGTCGAGGAGGCCCAAGTCCCGCTGAGCGACGACCCGAGTCTCGCGGACATGCCCACACCCAAGGACGGCATCTCCATCACGGTGCTCCCGCCGGAGCCGCGGCCCGAGCCGCCGCCGGACTACTCGGCCTTCGCTCCTCCGCCGGATCCCGGCCCGAAAGAGCGCGATTAGCCCGCTAAACGCGCTCGCCTCGGCCGATACGGTGGGGGAGGAGGTAGCCGATGACTTGGGTGATGGTCTTTTTCGGGGCGGCGGTGCTCGTGGCTTTTACGCCAGGGGCGAACAATCTGCTCGGCCTGCACCACGGCATGACCCAAGGGGCGTGGAAAGGGCTCGCCGGGCTGTTAGGCCGATTGGCCGCGTTCACCGTGTTGATCGCGGCCGTCGCCGCAGGGCTCGGACAGCTCCTCGCCGCCTCTGAACTTGCACTCACGGTGATCAAATGGGCAGGTGTCGCCTATCTGCTTTGGATCGGCGGACGGCTGTTGTGGTCGACGTTCCGCGGCGACCGGACCGCGCTGGTCCAGGAAGCCCGGGGCACCGAATCCGTACCGGCTCTGCGGATCGCGAGGAAGGAATTCGTCGTCGCGATCACGAACCCGAAGGCGATCCTCATCTTCACCGCGTTCGTGCCCCAGTTCATCGACGCAGTTCACGGCTCCTTTTCCGGCCAGATCGCGATCCTCGGCGCCGTCTACCTGCTCGCCGAATTCGTCGCGGGCGCGACCTACATCGGCGCCGGCACGCTCGTGAAGTCGCTTCGGCTGTCCCGCCGGGCCACCCGCAACGTCGACCGCGGTACCGGAGCCGTGCTCCTCGGTATGGCGGGCGCCCTCGCCGCTTCGAGCTCCTGAACCCACTCCCTGATCACGGTGCGTTTAGCCCCCTAATCGCGATCTGGTGGGGCCCGGAAAGCAAGGTACGACAGGGCGTTCTGTCAAGGTTCCGGAGCAAGATGCGGAAGTCGATCAACCCTGCGGACCAACCTTCGTTCGGAAAACCCACACGCACTGCGGACACGCCCTGTGAAGCTGTTAGAGTCGGCGACACGCTTCGGGACGAGTGTGCCCCGAAGCGTTCCTGGCTTGTGCCAGAAAGCTGTGTGTTCCCGCCGGCCCCAGGTCGGCCAAGCCGATCGTCGGTAAGACAGCCGACGACGCCGAGGAGGTCCCCCGCGTGCTCAGCGCCTTCCGCTCGGCTCTCGCGACGCCGGATCTACGTAAGAAGATCCTGTTCACGCTAGCCATCGTCGCGGTCTACCGAATCGGTGCCACCATTCCGGCCCCGGGCATCTCGTACTCCGCCGTCCAGCAATGTACGGAGACCGGGTCGCAGGAGGGCGTCTATCAGCTGCTGAACCTGTTCAGCGGCGGTGCGCTGCTGCAGCTCTCGCTGTTCTCGACCGGCATCATGCCGTACATCACGGCGAGCATCATCGTCCAGCTTCTCACCGTGGTCATCCCGCGGTTCGAGGAACTGAAGAAGGAAGGCCAGGCCGGTCAGGGCAAGCTGACCCAGTACACCCGGTACCTGACGATCGCGCTCGCGATCCTGCAGGCCACGGGTGTGGTGGCGCTCGCCGACCGCAAGCAGCTCTTCCCGCAGTGCGAAACCGCGATCATCCCGGACAACAGCGTCTACACGCTGGCCATCATCGTCGTCACGATGACCGCCGGTACCGCCGTCATGATGTGGCTGGGTGAGCTGATCACCGAGCGCGGCGTCGGCAACGGCATGTCCGTCCTGATCTTCCTGAACATCGCGGCCCGGATCCCGATCGAGGGTGGCAACATCCTCAGCAGCGCCGGCCCGGTGGTCTTCACCTTGATCTGCGTGTTCGGCCTGGTGATCATCGCCAGCGTCATCTTCGTCGAGCAGGGCCAGCGCCGGATCCCGGTGCAGTACGCCAAGCGCATGATCGGCCGCCGCATGTACGGCGGAACCTCGACTTACCTGCCGATCAAGGTGAACCAGGCCGGTGTCATCCCGGTCATCTTCGCCTCGTCGCTGCTCTACCTGCCGGACCTGATCGCCCGCCTCGTCGGCGACGCCAACAGCAACTCCGGCTGGCAGGTCTTCATCCAGAACTACATCGTCAACCAGTCCAGTTGGGCGCACGTCCTGCTGTACTTCGCGTTGATCATCTTCTTCACGTACTTCTACATCACGATCACGTTCAACGTGGACGAGCGTGCGGAAGAGATGAAGAAGTTCGGTGGTTTCATCCCGGGTATCCGCCCGGGGCGTCCCACCGCGGAATACCTCAGCTACGTCCTCGGCCGGATCACCCTGCCGGGCTCGCTGTACCTGGGCATCATCGCGATCCTTCCGAACTTCTTCTTGTCCGTCACCGGTAGCGGGAACAACCAGAACTTCCCGTTCGGTGGCACGGCTGTGCTGATCATGGTCGGTGTCGGTCTCGACACCGTGAAGCAGATCGAAAGCCAGCTGATGCAACGTAACTACGAAGGGTTCTTGAAGTGACGCGCCTGGTTCTCGTTGGCCCTCCTGGCGCGGGCAAAGGTACTCAGGCGGTAGCACTGTCGGAGAAGCTCCGGATCCCGCACATCTCGACCGGCGATCTGTTCCGCGCCCACGTGGGCGAGCAGACGCCGCTGGGCCAGGAGGCCAAGCGCTACCTGGATTCCGGCGAACTCGTGCCCGACTCGGTCACGAACGAGATGGTCCGGGAGCGCCTCGCCGAGCCCGACGCCA
Organism: Amycolatopsis sp. NPDC031561; assembly: GCF_055580625.1. NCBI lineage: Bacteria > Bacillati > Actinomycetota > Actinomycetes > Pseudonocardiales > Pseudonocardiaceae > Amycolatopsis > Amycolatopsis sp. NPDC031561. The sequence goes on from NZ_JBVILA010000002.1 coordinate 695,530, forward strand.
AGGTCGGCTTCCTGCTGGACGGGTTCCCCCGGAACACGAAGCAGGCGGACGTCCTCGGCGAGATCCTCGGCGAGGTCGACACCGAGCTGAACGCGGTCATCCAGCTCCAGGTCTCCGAAGACGTCGTCGTCGAGCGGCTGCTGTCCCGCGGCCGCTCGGACGACACCGAAGAGGTCATTCGCCGCCGTCAGCAGATCTACGTGTCCGAGACGGCTCCGCTGCTCGAGTACTACGCGGAAATCCTCGTCACGGTCGACGGCGTCGGCTCGGTCGACGAGATCTCCGCCCGCGTGCTGGAAGCGCTGCGCGACCGCACGTGAACCTCGGAGGACTGCGTGTACTGCAACGGCTTCGCCGTGGGCGCATGATCGAAATCAAGACCCCGGGTGAGATCCAGGCGATGCGGGCCGCCGGCCTGGTCGTCTGGCGCACCCTCACCGCGGTGCGCGAGATCGCCAAGCCGGGGGCGACCACGGCCGACCTCGACGAGCTCGCCGAGCAGACGATCCGCGACGCCGGCGCGGTGCCCTCGTTCAAGGGCTACCACGGCTTCCCGGCGTCGATCTGCGCTTCGGTGAACGAGCAGATCGTCCACGGCATCCCCTCGAAGACGCAGGTCCTGAACGACGGCGACATCATCTCCGTCGACTGTGGCGCGATCCTCGACGGCTGGCACGGCGACTCCGCGGTCACCCTCGCGATCGGTGAGGTGTCGAAGGCGGATCTGGCGCTTTCGGCGGCCACCGAGGCCGCGATGTGGGCGGGGATCGCCGCGGTGGCTGCCGGTGGCCGGCTCACGGACATCTCGTACGCCGTGCAGACCGCGGCCGAGAAGGCAGGCCGGGACGACGGCGTCGAGTACGGGATGATCGTCGAATACGGCGGTCACGGGATCGGGCGCCAGATGCACATGGACCCCTTCCTGCCGAACCTGGGCAAGCCGGGCAAGGGCCCGCGGCTCAAGACCGGGATGGCGCTCGCGATCGAGCCCATGCTGACCGGTGGCGGCGGTGAGACCGTCGAACTCGAGGACGGCTGGACCGTCGTGACCGCGGACGGCTCGCGGGCCTCGCACTGGGAACACACCGTCGCCATCACCGATGACGGCCCGTGGGTGCTGACAGCCCCCGAAGACGCCTGATCCCCGCGGCACCGGATCGCGTTTAGCCCGCTAAACGCAAGTGGCCCCCGGATCGCGATTTGCCCGCTGAACGCGAGTCCGCCCGCTGGCCGGCGCAGTGCCGAGCCCCGCCGATGAGGCGCCCGGGTGTTGGCCTCATCGGGTGCACCTCGCCCGCCGAGCGCGCCAGGTCACAGGCCTGCCGGAGCGCGATTTGCCCGCTAAACGCACGTCGGCGAAGGCGTACGATGGTTGAGGTCGCCACCGGTGGGCTCACGGGTCACCTAACACGGTTACCCCCCGTTTGGGGCTCACGACACGGGTTGCGTACACTGTCAAGTCGGTGTACTCATCGCGCCCGGATCCTGCGCGCTCGTGAATTCTCGCGAACGGACATTGGACCCGAGGTGGAGTGTGCCGAAGCACCACCCAGCCAAGCACTCAAGCTCTGACTGATAACACAGCGTAGCGACAGGAAATGCGGAGGACATGGGCAAGAAAGACGGGGCCATCGAGGTCGAAGGCCGCGTAGTCGAGCCGCTCCCCAACGCGATGTTCCGCGTCGAGTTGGAGAACGGCCACAAGGTCCTTGCACACATCAGCGGCAAGATGCGGCAGCACTACATCCGCATCCTGCCCGAGGACAGGGTTGTCGTGGAGCTCTCGCCCTACGACTTGTCTCGTGGTCGCATCGTCTACCGCTACAAGTGATCACGACGAGTTAGCACAAGCAGGAGAGCAGGAGACGTGAAGGTCCAGCCGAGCGTCAAGAAGATCTGCGACAAGTGCAAGGTGATCCGCCGTCACGGCCGGATCATGGTGATCTGCGAAAACCTGCGGCACAAGCAGCGGCAGGGCTGATCACTCGCACTCGTTCAGAGTGGATTGACGGCTACACAATCTCCCCGCACCTGCCGGGCCGTGTGAACGGCCCGGTTCACCCCCGGACTTCAGGCCGGGGCCGGGACACCCGAAGCGCGAGCCAAGGGCACGACAGGCGAGTCGGTCCCGGGACCGGACGGGGAGCAGACCTGAAGACGAATTCTATGAAGGAGCATCAACGCCAATGGCACGACTCGCTGGCGTAGACCTCCCCCGCGAAAAGCGGTTGGAGATCGCGCTGACTTACATCTACGGCATCGGCCGTACCCGCTCGAAGCAGCTCGTCGCGGCTGCCGAGCTCAACGCGGACACTCGCGTCAAGGATCTGAGCGATGACGACCTCGCCAAGCTGCGGGTCTACATCGAAGAGAACTTCAAGGTCGAGGGTGACCTTCGCCGTGAGGTGAACGCCGACATCCGTCGGAAGATCGAGATCGGGTGCTACGAGGGCCTTCGCTGGCGTCGCGGACTGCCCGTCCGTGGTCAGCGCACCAAGACCAACGCCCGCACCCGCAAGGGTCCGAAGAAGACGGTCGCCGGCAAGAAGAAGGCTGGCAAGAAGTGAGCGTCCAGGGCAAGAAGGTCGTGCAGATGGGCGGCGTCCGCCGTCGTGGCTCGGCTTGTGTCTCGCCCAAGGCGCTCTACGCCCGCCCGATGGCGCTCCGCAACCTGTACACCGACGCCGGATCGATCATCCGTCGCGGCCAGGCCGAAGCGGTCGCCGCTCACCAAGAGAACGCGCGCTAACAGGAGAACCCTCAGAACATGCCACCGAAGTCTCGTACTGCGGCGGGGGCCAAGAAGGTCCGCCGCAAGGAAAAGAAGAATGTCGCGCATGGCCACGCGCACATCAAGAGCACCTTCAACAACACCATCGTCTCGATCACGGACCCCACCGGTGCCGTGATCGCGTGGGCGTCGAGTGGTCACGTGGGCTTCAAGGGCTCGCGTAAGTCCACCCCGTTCGCCGCGCAGATGGCCGCCGAGAACGCCGCCCGCAAGGCTGCCGAACACGGCATGAAGAAGGTCGACGTTTTCGTGAAGGGCCCGGGTTCGGGCCGCGAGACGGCGATCCGCTCGCTGCAGGCGGCCGGCCTCGAGGTCGGCACCATCCAGGACGTGACCCCGCAGCCTCACAACGGCTGCCGCCCGCCCAAGCGGCGCCGGGTCTGAGGAACGGGGAGGAGTAAGAAGAAATGGCTCGTTACACCGGCCCCGCGACGCGTATTTCGCGTCGCCTCAAGGTTGACCTCATCGGCGGCGACCAGGCTTTCGAGCGTCGCCCCTACCCGCCGGGCCAGCACGGCCGCGGGCGCATCAAGGAGTCCGAGTACCTCCTGCAGTCGCAGGAGAAGCAGAAGGCTCGCTACACCTACGGCGTTCTCGAGCGTCAGTTCGTCCGGTACTACAAGGAAGCCGTCCGGCGTCCGGGTAAGACCGGTGAGAACCTGCTGCAGATCCTCGAGTCCCGTCTGGACAACGTGATCTACCGCGCCGGTATCGCCCGCACCCGCCGTCAGGCGCGTCAGCTGGTGAGCCACGGTCACTTCGTGGTCAACGGCGTCAAGGTCAACGTGCCCTCGTTCCAGGTCAGCAAGTGGGACATCATCGACGTGCGGCCGAAGTCGTTCGCGATGCTGCCCTTCGTCGCTGCCAAGGAGTCGTTCGGCGAACGTCCCGTTCCCGCGTGGCTCCAGGTTGTTCCGTCCAACCTCCGTGTGCTGGTCCACCAGCTCCCGGAGCGCGCTCAGATCGACGTTCCGGTTCAGGAACAGCTGATCGTCGAGCTCTACTCGAAGTGATCCATCACCGGGCCGGAGATCCTCCGGCCCGGTATGGGTTCGCGCGGCGGCGCTCGGAATGCGCCGCCGCGTCGCCATCCCTTTCGGTGTCATATGGCGGGCGCCGTTTGGAAAGGAAATAGGAAAGATGCTGATTTCCCAGCGACCGGCTCTCGGCGAAGAGACGGTCAACGAGACCCGCTCCCGGTTCACCATCGAACCGCTGGAGCCCGGCTTCGGCTACACGCTCGGCAACTCGCTGCGTCGTACGCTGCTGTCGTCCATTCCGGGCGCGGCCGTGACGAGCATCCGCATCGACGGCGTGCTGCACGAGTTCACCACCGTTCCCGGGGTGAAGGAAGACGTCACCGACATCATCCTGAACCTCAAGGAGCTCGTGGTCTCCTCGGAAGAGGACGAGCCGGTCACCATGTACCTGCGCAAGCAGGGCCCCGGTGAGGTCACCGCTGCCGACATCGTGCCCCCGGCCGGTGTCACCGTGCACAACCCGGATCTGCACATCGCGTCGCTGAACGGCAAGGGCAAGCTCGAGATCGAGCTCGTCGTCGAGCGCGGCCGCGGTTACGTTCCGGCCCTGCAGAACAAGCAGGCGGGCGCGGAGATCGGCCGGATCCCGGTCGACTCCATCTACTCCCCGGTGCTGAAGGTGACCTACAAGGTCGAGGCCACCCGTGTCGAGCAGCGCACCGACTTCGACAAGCTGATCCTGGACGTGGAGACGAAGCCGTCGATCACGCCGCGGGACGCTGTCGCGTCGGCCGGTAAGACGCTGGTGGAACTGTTCGGTCTCGCGCGCGAGCTGAACGTCGACGCCGAAGGCATCGAGATCGGCCCGTCGCCGCAGGAGGCGGACACCATCGCCGCCTACGCGATGCCGATCGAGGACCTGGACCTCACCGTCCGGTCGTACAACTGCCTCAAGCGCGAGGGCATCCACACCGTCGGCGAACTGGTCTCGCGCAGCGAGGCCGACCTGCTGGACATCCGCAACTTCGGCGCGAAGTCGATCGACGAGGTCAAGCTCAAGCTCGTCGGTCTCGGCCTCGCGCTGAAGGACAGCCCGCCCGGGTTCGACCCGACCGCGGCCGCGGCCAGCTACGACGGTGAAGGCTGGTCCGAGGGCGTCGACAGCATCACGGACGGAATTTCGGACAACGGCCACGACGATGGCCAGGACTACGCAGAGACGGAGCAGCTGTAAGGCCAGCTTCGGCTCCCTCACCGGTAGGGGTGGGGGAGCCCCGGCCTCCAGCTGTGAGCTGAACGAGGAGAACCGATGCCCACCCCCACAAAGGGACCCCGTCTCGGCGGGTCGCCCGCGCACGAACGGCTGATCCTGGCCAACCTGGCCACCCAGCTGTTCGAGCACGGCAAGATCACGACGACCGAGGCGAAGGCCCGGCGGGTGCGCCCGCTGGCCGAGAAGCTGATCACGAAGGCGAAGCGGGGCGACCTGCACAACCGTCGTCAGATCCAGCGCATCGTGCGCGACAAGGATGTCGTGCACAAGCTGATCGCCGAGATCGGCCCGTTCTTCGCGGAGCGTCCGGGTGGCTACACCCGGATCACCAAGACGATGGCGCGCAAGGGCGACAACGCCCCCATGGCGGTCATCGAGCTGGTGGCCGAGAAGACCGTCACCGCCGAGGCCGAGGCCGCGCGCAAGACGAAGTTCGCCAAGGACGAGCCGAAGGCTGCCGCCCCGGCCGCCGAGGAGACCACCGACGCCCCTGAGGCTGCCGACACGGCCGCCACCGAGGCTCCGGAGGCCACCGAGGCTCCCGCCGCCGACGAGGCCGCTGAGGCCCCCGCCGCGGACGCGGACAGCAAGAAGGACTGACGTCCTGACGGCACCGAACACCCCGGACGAGCCCGCCACTCCCACTGCGGAGGGCGGGCTCGTTCGTCTGCGTCTGGATGTTTCCTACGACGGCACCGACTTCTCCGGCTGGGCCCGGCAGCCCGGGCGGCGCACGGTCCAGGGAGTCCTCGAAGAGGCGCTCGCGAAACAGCCTCCAGGAGCCTCGGTCCCGAAGTCCGTCGTCGTCGCCGGCCGCACCGATGCCGGTGTGCACGCGGCCGGCCAGGTGGTCCACGTCGACGTGTCGCCTTTAGCGGGCAAAACGCGATCCGGTCGTCTGGAACTGGACGAGCAGGGCATTCCTGACCTGGGGCGGATGCGGCACCGCTGGAACCGGTACCTGCCGGGTGACGTGCGGGTGCTGGGTGCCCGGGTCGCCGCGCCCGGGTTCGACGCACGGTTTTCCGCTGTGCGGCGGCACTATCTCTACCGCGTCTCGGATGCGCCTTGGGGCGTGGATCCCTTGCGGCGTCACGACACGCTCGCCTGGGGACGGCCGCTCTCGATCGACGCGATGAACGAGGCTTCGGCGTCTCTGATGGGGCTCCAGGACTTCGCGGCTTTCTGTAAGCAGCGCGAAGGTGGGACGACTATTCGAGAGCTGCAGCGGCTTGTCTGGCGGCGAACCGGACCGCACACGGTCGAGGTCGACGTCTCCGCCGACGCGTTCTGCCATTCGATGGTGCGCAGCCTGGTCGGGGCTCTGCTCCTGGTCGGCGACGGTCGTCGTCCGCTGGATTGGCCCGGCGACGTCTTGGAGAGCCGCACGCGCGACAGCGCAGTCGCTCCCGCACACGGTCTGACGCTGATGGCCGTCGACTACCCGGCGGACAGCGAACTCGCCTCCCGCGCCGATCAAACGCGCGCCATGCGCACTTCCTCCTGACCCGGCCGCGGCACAGTTAGCGGGCTAAACGCGCCACGTCGGGCGCGCCAGACGGCCTCGACGACGTCTCTGAGGTCGTTCGCGAGGTCTTCCGCGGTGACGATGACGAAGCGCCAGCCTTCGGCTTCTGCCCGTCTTCGGCGTTTGCGGTCGTACGCCTGTTGTTTCGGTGTGTTGTGCCATCGGCCGTCGTACTCGATGGCGACTCGGAACTTCTCGTCCCCGAGGTCGAGGCGAGCGATGAAATGGCCGGTTCGGGAGAAGACCTCGAGTTGAGGGGTCGCCGTGATGCCCCCGGCGGCCAGCACGATGCGGACCTCCGATTCCGGGGGTGACTCCGCACGAGGGTCGGACAGCCGCAAAGCATGTCTGGCCAAGCGGATTCCCCGATTGCGGCGCCCGTAGAACTCCCCGTTGAGATGCAGATCGGTCAGTTTCGTGGCCCTCATGAACTGGTCCAGATCCGGGACACCGATGCGGAGCCGCCGGACCCACCCGGATTTGCGCGGAGAAAGCCGGAGCAGTAGATCCAGTGCGATCCGGCTCCTACGCGCGATACGAATACCGTTCCACGGCTTCGATTCTTCGGGTTTGACCTCGGTACGCCGAATCTTGATGCCGTCTATCGGGCCGAAGCGGTGTTTTTCGGGTACCACCATCTCGACCGGATCGCCGGGGTTGGCCAGCGCGACACCATGAACGGTCGCGGCCGATCGTCCGGTCAGCACGGCTTCCGGAGGCGCCAGCAACGCGGCGCCCCGGCAACGCAGTTCGTGTGTGACCTCGACGTCTGCGCGCGTGTAGACGTCCTGGAACAGCCTCCGGACGCTGGGACCGCGCAGCCGGCTCGCGGTGATGAGCCCCGCTTTGCGCGCCTCGGAGCCGCGGAAGATGTCGGGGAGATGAGATGAATCGAACGGCTTGGTCATGCGAACACGATGATCTGCAAGACCGACAACGCATGCCCATCGCCGGTCTACGAGGGCTGTCTATCCACAAGCCCCCGCTTATCCACAGCCAGCGCGATTGCCCCTTGACAGCCAATCTCGCGCCCCAGGTCGACTTTCGCGGGCTAATCGTGACGCGGCCGGAACGCAAAACGGGGGCACTGTCCGATGTGGACAATGCCCCCGCGGAGCGCGATTAGCCCGCGAAAGTCGCTGCGTCGGGGTTAGTCGCCGCGCCGGACTGGGCCCAGGAGTTGCTGTTCTTTCGCGGTGGTGACCAGGCGAAGGGGACGCCAGAGGTTGCGGCCCAGTGCGACGACCTGGTCGTCCTTCAACGTCGTGAGCTGCTTCATCATCTGCGGCGGGAGCCGCCAGATCCGCGCGGCCAGTTCGGCCTGACCCGGCGGGAGCCGCTGCATCAGCACCAGGTCGGCCGCGTTCGCGGTCGCCCCGGCCTGCGGGTGCAGGTACGGCAGCACGTAGACCGTCGTCTGCCACGGAGACCGCGGCGGGAACAGGTCCTGCGGCGTCGGGCCGCCATCGGTCACCACCAGCAGCGGCGCGTCCTCGGACGGGCGCGGGAGATCCACCGGCGACAGCCGCCGGATCTGCACCAGCGGCGAAGGCCTGCCGTTGGGCTGATTTCCCGCCGCCTGCGGAAGAACCTGCCACGCGGCCGGACGACCGGTCGCCACGACGACCCACGCCCCGACCGCCATCGCCCGCAGCGCCACCTGGCGGGCCAGGTACAGGCCGCCGACGAGCACGATCCGGGTCGGCGTCGAGCGCAGCGCGGAGATCGTCAGCGGCTCGCCCTTGAGCCCGGAGCCGAGGACGATCCCGCCCCGGTCGCCGGACGGGCTGATCGCGTCGAGCATCGCCGGGTCGACGGTGAATTCCGGGGCGACACCGGCGTTCTGCCCGGCGTCACGCATACGGGTGCTCATGCCGTGCCTCCGATCGGCAAAGTCGCGGAGAACCCGGAGATCTGCAGGCCGCGCAACGGAGTCAGCGCCACACCCAGCCGCTCCGAGACGCCCTGCAGCCGCTGGTCGGCCGCGTCCAGTTCACGCGGGTTCCGCGCGCTCAGGCGCACGATGCCCCGCAGGCCGATCTTGCCTTCGTCCGCGGACGGCGAGATCGACATCGCCACGGTCGCCGACAGCGCGCGGACACTGGTCAGCGCGTTCAGGCTGCCGCTGATCTTGCCCTTCGGCCAGCTGGTGATCGCGTAGCTCGCGTGCCCGATGCCCGCCGCGGTGACGCCGGTCCAGCGTTCCTGCAGGCCGACCTTCGTGGGCGAACCGGCGACCGCGGTCAGTTCCGCGGCCGAAATGCTGGAGCGCAGCAGCTCGTCCGGATCGAGCGGCCGGGTCGGCACACCCTGCGACTCCAGGGCGTTGCGCACCCGGGACAGCGCGCCGATCAGCGCGCGATGCGCACCGACGACGCCGCCGCCGCGTTCGCGGATGGCGGCCGGGCACCGGCGCGGGTCGAGCCGGATGGCGACCCACGTCGTGCGCCGCGCCGCCGCGGGCAGCGGGCCGAGCACCTCCATGTAGGAGCTGAGCGCCGGCGAGTCCGACGGAAGCGCCGCGCTACCCGGGTAGCAGTGCCAGATCATCTGGATCGAGTCGAGGACCACACCGCGGTCTTCGAGACACGGCGCGAGCGCGGACAGCGGCAGGCTCGGCGCGCCACCTGCCTGGGTGATCAGCGCGGGCGCGGGTTCGACGAGCAGGACCGCGGTCCACGTTCCGTCGTTCCAAGCGAGACCGACCTGCTGGCGTTCGTGGTCCACACCGTGCGCGACGACGAGGTCGGGGACGGCGAGGCGCAGCAGGTTCACCCGGGCGTCGTCGGGGCCGGTGACGGCGTCCTCTTCGGCGGCGAGCGTCTCGATGCTGCTCGGCGGAAGCGGGTTCGCCACCCGATCGTGCGAACGGAACATGTACCGCAGGGTGAGTCCAGCCCATTGGGTGAACCAGCGGCCGCCCCAGCGCAGGAACGCGATGATGATCGCGACCCCGAGTACGCCGATCGCGACGTACTTCAGCTTCATTTCGATCGCGAGCAGGACGAGGCCGATCGCGAGCCCGAGTTCGAGCACGACCAGATTCGCCACGGGCAGCGGACCGAGGTTGATCCCACCGGTCCGGCGCCGCGAGGGCGCCGCGATCCGGGTCACCGGAGCGGGCGGAGGACCGGGCTGCGGGCTGGGGCCACCGGACGGAGGACCGCCAGGGCCGCCTGGCCCACCGGGGCCTCCCGGGCCACCAGGTCCGCCGGGACCCCCAGGCCCTCCCGGGCCACCAGGACCCTGCGGTCCGCCAGGGCCACCGGGTCCACGAGGAACACCGGGGCCTCCCGGGCCTCCGGCCGGGCCACCCGGACCACCTGGTCTGCCTGGCCTTGGCGGCGGTCCCGGAGGACGGCCCGGAGGTTGCGACCCCGGAGGGCCGGGCGGACGTGGAGGAGTGGTGACGGACATCCGCGCTTTCTCTTCCCCTCGTGCGTGCTACGTACCCGGAAAGCCGGTCCCGAGGAACTTGACACTAGCTGGAGTTGGTAGAAACCCCACACCAGACGGTCCCCGTACGGCTATCCTGCGGAACCGTACCGCGACGGGGAGGACTGTAGGTCGAGAATGCCATCAACACCGACTACTAAGTCTCAAGTTCAGGCTTATCAGTTCGTTCTGCGCCGGATGCAATCCGCGCTGGTCCGTCGCGACGCAGTCATGCTCCACGACCCGATGCGCACGCACACGCGGGCCACCATCGTGGGCGTCGTGCTGGCCGCGCTGGGCGTCCTGGTCTTCGTGATCTGGGGACTGTTGAGCCCGAAGCCCTCCGTTCCGGAAGCGGGCAACATCGTCATCGGCGAACAGTCCGGGACGGTCTACGTCGTGGCCGGGAATCCGAAGAAACTGATCCCGACCTTCAACCTCGCCTCCGCGCGGCTGCTGATCATCGCGCAGTCGAAGCAGGGGGCGCAGCAGGCGGGAACCAAGCCTTCCGGGCCCACTCAGGCTTCCGAAGTGAAGAACCCCACAGTCGTTTCGGACGAACAGCTGAAGAACATTCCGCGCGGCCAGCTCATGGGCATTCCCAACGGCCCGCAGTTGATGCCGACGGAAGGCCAGCGCGTCAGCGCGGACTGGGGCGTGTGCGACGAGGTCATGTACGACCCGTCGGTGCCGAAGCCCGATCTGACGAAGACGGAAACGACCGTCTACGCCGGTGTGAAGCAACTCGGAAACCGTGAGCTCGGTCAGAACGAGGCCCTGCTGGCCAAGGGGGCCAACGGCAGGACCTATCTGATCTACCGGCTGGCGGCGAATCCCAACCTCCCGAACGCGAACGCCGTCAAGGCGGAGATCAAGCCTGACGCGAGCGCGGTCCTTTCCGCGTTGAAGCTGCCCGACCAGCCTCGCGGGATTTCGCAGGGCCTGTTGGACGCGATTCCCGAAGTGCCGGAGCTGAAGCTGCCGGACGTCCCGGGCAAGGGGGAGAACCCGAACTTCCAGATCGAAGGCCTGAAGGTCGGCGATGTCTTCTCCACCGAGCAGGCCGAGGGGCGGAAGGACTTCCACATCATCCTGAAGGAAGGGATCCAGCCCGTTTCCCCGGCGGTCGCGGACATCGTCCAGACCGGGAAGAACGACGGCAGCACCTCGGTGATGTCCGTGGCGCAGGGCAAGATCCGCAACATCACGCGGGTGACCGCGGGGCAGCAGGGCTTCGTCGAGCTCGACGCGTACCCCCAGGCCGTGCCGACGGTGCTCAACGCGACCCAGGGTTCGCGGGTTTCCTGCCTGAGCTGGTCCATCACCGGCGAAGGCGCCAGCAGGGACGGGCACACCGCGGTGTTCGTCGACGACAAGCTGCCGAAGGGCAGGAACGCCGACGGTTCGGCGCCCGGTGTCAAGATCGGCACCCCCGGCCCGGTCGGCGCGCCGATCAACAGCTTCTTCATGGAGCCCGGTTTCGCGGCCGTCGTCCAGTCGGCGACGGGCAAGGAGACCTTCGACAAGGGACCGATCCAGCTGATCTCCGATCGCGGGATCCGGTACGGCGTCCCCGACGCGGTCACGGCCGACTCGATCGGGCTCAACAAGCGGGTGCCCGCACCCGAGTCGATCGTCCGGATCCTGCCGACCGGTGCTTCACTCAACACGCAGGACGTGCTTCGCGCGTTCGACACGGTGCCGATCGACGACCGGGCCGGTTCGGTCACGCCGCAGTCGCAGCAGGCTCCGGCGGGCAACTGATCGCGGGAACCCCCAGGTCGGCGCGAGCGTCTCAACGCCCAAGCAGTATCGGGTGAGTGGAGGGTGCAGTGGCCGGCCTGAAGATCGACGGCGTCGTCGTCGGTGATTACGCGAAGCGGGTGGACGCGGCCGCCGGAGAGCTCGAGCTGGCGGCCGCCGACGTGACCGGGGACGGCGTCACCGTCGAATCCCACGGCGCGCTGGGGGAGGAACTGGGCCTCGGCGCGTCTTACGGACGTGCGGCCGAGGCCATCCGGCGTCAGCTGGTGGAAGGCGCGGCCGCGCTGCGGTCGGCGTCGGAGGCCCTGCACACGGTGACCGCGCGGCACGCCGGGCACGACGACGAGGCCGCCCAGATCATCAAACGCGCCGTGGAGCTCTGAACCGCATGATCGCCGAGTCGGAGAACCCGACGGATTCCATCCCGCACCCGATGGCGGCCGCACGCCCTGCCGCTCCCGAAGCGCCCCCGGTCGCGTTTAGCCCGCTAAACGCGACCGGCGCGGGCGGTGAGGACCTGGTCGAGGCGGCAAGGCCGCATCTCGACTTCGTTTCGGAGCTGTCCGGCCATCTGGGGCTGATCGATCCGGTCGAGGCCTACCTGACCCCGCTGGTGGGGCGCTGGGAGGACTTGAAGGACGAGGCGGACAGGCTCCGGAAAGCCGCGGCGACCGCGGGCACGGTTTCGAAGGAACTGTCGGAGGACCTCGGCCGTCTCGACGCCGGGTGGTCCGGCAAAGACGCCGATGCGTTCGTCGCGTACATCGCGGACATCAACGTCGCGGGCAACGACGTCGAAGACGCCCTCACCGCGCTGGCGGGCTCGCTCGACGAGCTGGTGCTGTCGGTCCGTCGCATCCTGACCGATCTCGTAGAGGTCCTGGTCGATACGGCCGAACTGACTTCCGAGACCGCCATGCTGCCGGTCGGCGGCGTCCGGCGAGCGCGGACTCAGTTGGAGGAGGCGCAGGAGTCGGCCAAAGCGCTTTTCGAAGCCGCTCGCAACGTCCTCGAGGGCTTTGTGCGGCTTTGTGACGGTGTCGACGATCCTGACGCCGCTTCCCGGAGCATCGAGATCGCTCATCGGTTCCCGCAGGACGAGTTCAAGCTCCACGACGAGTCCGCTGCGGCGGATGCGCCGGTGCAGCAGGGAAAGACCGCAGCCGTCGAAGCGGATTCCGGTGCCGCGTCCGACGAACAGTCGACGTCGCCGTCCGCCGCCGATCCCGCCGACGGCCGCAAGACCGGGTCGCAGGAACCGCTGATCGAGCAAGGGCAGGCGCTGGTCCCCGAGGTCGCGCCCGTGCAGGCCGCTCCGGTTCAGGGGCAGGCCACCGGGACCGGTTCGGCCATGATGCCGATGGGGATGGCGCCCATGATGGGGATGGGCGGAGGCGGGGGAGGCCAGACGGCTCACCAGTCGAAAACGCGGCCTGCGTCGAAGCCGTCCGACGTGGTCGGCGAGCCGGGCCAGGTCGTCCCGCCCGTGATCGGCGAGGACGACACCCCCGTGAAACCCGCTCAGAAGCCCAAGCCCGCCAAGTAGGTGCCCCGAGGGCAGAGCGACTTTCGCGGGCTAATCGCGATCTGGGCGGCTCGGAGGCGAGTCCCGGACAGATCGCGATTAGCCCGCGAAACGCAAGTCCTACGGGGTTTTACGGCCGGGCGAGGTGGTCGGCCGGTTGCGGCGGACCGAGTGCACCACGAACAGCGTGACGAGCAGCGCCACCAGGCCTCCACCGGTTCCGGCGAGGGCGACGATCATCGGGGCGGAGTCGCGGTCGTGCGGGGGCGGCAGATCCGTGGGCAGCTGAACCGGCTTGGCCTTGTCCGCTTCCGACGGCACGACCGCCGTCAGCGCCGCGATCGGGTCGATGACGCCGAAGCCGACGAAGTTGTCACGCCCGCCCGGCGCCGCCGGGTGCTGCGCCGTCGCCTTGATCCGGTTCATCACCTCACGCGCGCTCAGACCTGTGAACTTCGCGCGTACGAGTGCGGCCACGCCGGCGACGTACGGCGCGGCGAAGCTGGTCCCCTGGATGGCGCCGGGTTCCCCGTTGCCCTCGATGGTCAGGTTGGCCAGGCTGCTCGAGCCCTCTGCCGGGTCAAGGGAGATGATCTTGGTGCCCGGAGCGGCGACGCTGACCCACGGTCCGTTGACGCTGAATTCCGCGACGCCGCCGGTGTCGTCGATCGCCGCGACCGAAAGCACGTCTTCGGAGAACCAAGGCGGCGTGACGATCGTTTTGGGGGACTTGGGGTCCGGCTGATCGTTCTGCGGGCATTTGTCGCCGACGTTGCCCGCCGCCGCGACGACGACCACGTTGTTCTGAACGGCATGGTTCACCGCCGCTTGGAGCTCCTGCTCGCCCTTGCTGATGCTGCCGTTGGCCGCGCGGCAGTTGTCGACCGACATGTTGATGACATTGGCGCCCTTGTCGACGGCCCGGACCACGGCCTGCGCGAGCGTTGTCAGCGTGCCCGCGGTCTTGCCCTGCTCTTGCTGTCGCCCGCCCTTGTCCTGACCTGGTGCGGTTCCGTCCGCCGCGCCGCCGACTGCGCCGTTCCCCTGTGAGGAAGGCGGAAGCTGCGAACCCGGATTGTTCGACGAAGGAGGCGGAGCGGAGTTGGATGCCGTGTTGGGCGGCGGTTCCGCCTTCTTCTCCGCCTCTTCGTAGTTCTGGCTCGACTGACGGATCGACAGGATCGTGGCATCCGGCGCGACGCCCCGGAACCCGATACTCGCGTCGGGTGGGTTCGCCGCGATGATCCCCGCCACTTCGGTGCCGTGGCCGTCGCAGTCTTCGAGTCCCGGGGCCTTGCCGCCGTTGGGGGTCGCGACGTAGTCGCCCCCCGATTCGACACGGCCGTTGAAGTACGGGTGCGCGGTGACGCCGGTGTCGATCACGGCGACCTTGACGCCCCCGCCGACCGACTTGGTGGCGCCGCGCATCAGCTGGTGCACCTTTTCGATCTGCAGGTACTCCTGGCCCCAAGGCCGGTTCTTGATGTCGACCTGGTCGCCGCCGAGCTTGCTGCGCTGCACGCACTGCGTCTTCTGTTCGTAGGTCTTGTCCGGCTTGCCCGAGTCGCTCGGCTTCTTGTTCGGTTCAACCGGAGGCGGGGTCGCGTAGTAGCCACCGGAGTCCGGCGCGACGCTGCTTTGCTGCGCCCACGCGGGAAGCGCCACCGACGCCGGTGAAAGAACACCGATACCGGCCGCCAGCAGCACCGTTCCGGTACGTCCGGCGAGGCCGAGGTGGCGGACGCGCGTCCCCCTGGACTTCCGCGCTGCGGCCATCAGAGCATCATCCGATCGGGTCGTCACTTGAAGTTGAGGTGGCGCAGCGTGGTGTAGAGATCCATGACGCCGAGCGCCAGCGGGAGCACCGTCGCGATGAAGACGGCCTCGAAGATCTCCACGGTCCGCCGCAGCGGCGGCGAGAAGCGCTGGTTCGGGAAGATCACGCCGACCACGAGTGCGCCGGCGCCGATCAGCAGCAGCGCGCCGAACACGAACAGGACGCGGTTCAGCGGGCTCGCCGACCACATCCAGCCGAGCAGGATGCCCGCGCCCGACACCATTCCGGTGGTCAGCAGCGCGATGGCCTGCGCGCCGTTCGCGTACGCCCGCGCCCGGAGGAGCAGGACCAGCGTGGCGATCACGCCGAGGATCGGGCCGAAGATCGACGGAGACGTCGAGGCGATGATCGCGAACAGCGCCGTGGCCGCGCCGCAGCCGGTCAGCAGACCGGTCATGTACTCGTGGGCGACCGCGGTGCGGCGCTCGATGGCGCGGTAGTCGGGGAAGCCCGAGTCTTCCTTGAGTTCTTCGGCGCTGCCGGGAACGTGCGGCGTCGGGAGGGCCGCGAGCTTGATCGTCGCGCGCGGCAGGATCGAGATGCAGGCCAGCGAGAACGCGACCGCGCCGGCGGCGACACCGGCGATCGGGGTGTCGATGAGCGTCGCGGCCAGGAACGTCAGCGCCGAGATCGTCGCCGTCGTCGCGGCCGCGATGAAGGTGGTGATCCCGTGCCCGATGACGAGGATGCAGACCGCCGCCACGATGATCACGAGAGCGCTCGCGAGCAGCAGGTTCGCCCACAGGGACAGCCCCGGCACGATGTAGAACCCGCTGACGAAGGACAACGGCAGACCGCCCGCCGCGGCGATCAGCACGCCGGTCGCCTCGGCCTTGTAGGCCTTGGCCAGTGTCGCGCCGACGGCGACGCACGCGATCGCGCCGACGCCGCCCGCGATCGCGGCGGCGAGGGCGTTGCCGCCGTAGAAGGACCCGCTGGTGAAGAGAGCGAGGGCCGCGAAGAACAGCGCCAGGCCGCCCGCGATGTGTCCGAAGCGGCGCGCCGTCTCCTTGGTCCACGGACGGAAGCTGTCCGGGGAGGACTCGGCGATCGCGTCGACGACGTCGTCGTACAGCGGAGGCGGCGGGTTCTCGTTGCGTTTGCGCAGCTGCAAGAGTTCGCCGTCGACGACACCGAGGGACGCGAGGGTCCGGCTCGGGTCGAGCGGCGCGTCGCCCAGCTTCGCCAGCGCCCAGCCGCCGTGGCGGGCGCCGCCGTCCGGCGTCGCCTCCTTCGCCATCTCCAACAGCATGGGCAGCAGGTCCGCCACCGCGACGTCAGCCGGCAAAGCCACGTCGATCCGGGTGCGTGGCGCGACCACCGTCACCCTGCTGAATACCGTCGTGCCCGTTGCCACTGCCTTCCCCCTGCCCTGAAAGTCTGGTCCCCGGGGAACCTATACCGAACCCGGGTGCCCACATCATCGACTGTCGGAAAAAGACCGGCAAATGTAGGCAGGTGCCCTCCTCGGCCCTCCCACCAGCGGCCGGGCGCGGCGACTTTAGCGGGCAAACTGCGACGCTTAGCGACCCTAAGCATCCCGGAGGTCTCACGGCCGCCGGATCGCACTTAGCCCGCGAAAGTCGACGGCCGCCGGATCGCACTTTGCCCGCTAAAGTCGCCGCGCCCTGGCCGGAGGCCTGCGGGTTCGTTGGGGACTGTCGGTACGGAGCCCTACACTCCCGACATGCGTACGGCCCCCGGCCGGGGGCGTTCTCGGCGTTGTCCGGATTTCACCGGCCACGTTCGATAGGTTGTCTCGCGCACCAGTACGCGCACCAACGGTGGCCGCCATCGTCGAGTTTGAAGAGGGGTCCTTCGATGAGCACGCTGCAGTTCAAGAAGTCACCGCGCCTGGCGGCACCGCGCCCGCCGGGCGGCGAGGTGCATCTCGAACCGCCGCCAGAGGTGCCGCGCACCATCCCGGGCAACATCGTCATGAAGCTGCTTCCCGCGGTGATGATCGTCGCGTCCCTCGGGATGATGGTCTTCATGTTCACCACGGGTGGACGCAATCCCATGATGATGATGATGGGCGGCATGATGGTGCTCAGCACCGTCGGCATGATGGCAGGCGGCGCGGGCAAGGGTGGCGGCGCCAAAAAGGCCGAGATGGACGAGGACCGCAAGGACTACCTGCGCTACCTCGGCCAGATGCGTGACAGGGCCCGCGAGGCCATGGTCGACCAGCGCGCCGCGCTCGAGTGGGTCCACCCCGACCCGCAGACGCTGTGGTCGCTGGCCGCGAGCCGCCGCATGTGGGAACGCCGCCAGAACGACCAGGACTTCCTCCACCTCCGCGTCGGCCGCAGCTCACACCGGCTCGCGACGCGGCTCGTGCCGCCGCAGACCGGCCCCGTCGACGAACTCGAGCCGATCGCCACGCTGGCGCTGCGCCGGTTCGTCCGCGCGCACTCGATCGTCCCGGACCTGCCGACCCAGATCACCCTCCGCGGGTTCGCCGCGGTCAGCATGCAGGGCGACCGTGGCCTCACCCGTGGCCTCACCCGGGCGATGCTGGCCCAGCTGGTCACCTTCCACAGCCCCGACGACGTCCTCATCGCGGTCGCGACGGCGGGCCGCGCCAAGGAGGAGTGGGAGTGGGCGAAGTGGCTGCCGCACGCCCAGCACCCGGCGCTCGCCGACGGCATCGGCCAGCTGCGGATGATGGCGGGCTCCCTCGCGCAGATCGAACAGTGGCTCGACGAAGAACTCCGTGACCGCCAGCGGTTCTCCCGCAACGCGACGCCCGCACCGGACCAGCCGCACGTCGTCATCATCGTCGACGACGCCGAGGTCACCCGTGAGGAGCAGATCATCCTCGAAGAGGGTCTGGTCGGCGTCACCCTGATCGACCTTTCCGACTCCATCGGCAACCTCGCGGCCCGTCGTGGCCTGCGGCTGGTCGTCGAGGAAGACCGCCTCGGCGCGCGCAGCGCCGGCGGTGTCGAGTGGTTCGGCCGTCCGGACACCCTCAGCGTGGTCGAATCCGAAGCGCTGGCACGACTTCTCGCCCCGTACCGCGTCGGCACCGCCGCGCAGGACGCCGCCGAGGAAGAGCCGCTGCTGTCCAACCCCGGCCTGCTCGAACTGCTGGGCATCCCCGGCGACCCGATGACCTTCGACGTCCAGCAGGCCTGGCGCCCGCGCCCGGTGCGAGACCGCTATCGCGTCCCGTTCGGCGTCGGCGAGTACGGCCAGCCGGTCGAGCTGGACATCAAGGAAGCCGCGATGGAGGGCATGGGCCCGCACGGCCTGTGCATCGGGGCGACCGGTTCCGGTAAGTCCGAGTTCCTCCGCACCCTGGTGCTGGGCATGCTCGCCACGCACTCGTCGAGCACGTTGAACTTCGTCCTCGTCGACTTCAAGGGTGGTGCGACGTTCATGGGTCTGGACGCCGCGCCGCACGTCTCCGCGGTCATCACCAACCTCGCGGACGAAGTCACGCTGGTCGACCGCATGAAGGACGCGCTGGCCGGTGAGATGAACCGGCGCCAGGAGGCGCTGAAGAACGGCGGTAACTTCAAGAACGTCTGGGAGTACGAGAAGGCCCGCGAGAACGGTGCCGACCTCGACCCGCTGCCCGCGCTCTTCATCGTCTGTGACGAGTTCTCCGAGCTGCTGGCCGCGAAGCCGGACTTCATCGACCTGTTCGTCGCCATCGGACGGCTGGGCCGGTCGCTGCAGATGCACATGCTCCTCGCGTCGCAGCGGCTGGAAGAGGGCAAGCTGCGCGGTCTCGACTCGCACCTTTCCTACCGCATCGGCCTGAAGACCTTCTCCGCCGCGGAATCCCGTGCCGCGATCGGCGTGCCCGACGCGTTCGAGCTGCCGTCCGTGCCCGGTGGCGGTTACCTCAAGTACGACACCTCGACGCTGGTCCGCTTCAAGGCCTCGTACGTCTCGGGCCCGTACCGGCCCGCCGGGATCAAGGCGGCGGGCCCGGTCGCGACCGTGGTCCGCGCGGACAAGCGCCCGCAGCTGTTCGTCCCGGACTTCGTCGAACTGCCGAAGGAGCCGGAGCCGCAGCAGATCGAGGCCGCGCCGGTCGAGCAGGCCAAGCCCGAGGAGGCCGTCGAACCCAGCGAGCTCGACGTGATCGTGTCCCGGCTGATCGGCCAGGGCCCGCCTGCGCACGAGGTGTGGCTGCCGCCGCTGAAGGAGCCGAACTCGCTCGACACCCTGCTGCCGAACCTGAACCCCACCGACGACCGCGGTCTTTCTCCGGTCGGCTTCTTCGGCAACGGACGGCTGCAGGTGCCGATGGGCATCGTCGACCGTCCGTACGAGCAGCGTCGTGACCTGCTCTGGGCCGATTTCTCCGGTGCCGCCGGACACGGTGTGATCGTCGGCGGCCCGCAGTCGGGCAAGTCGACCATGCTCCGGACGCTGATCATGTCCATGGCGCTGACCCACACCCCCGAGGAAGC